>JACOEH010000007.1 GCA_024998685.1 Nitrospira sp. | reverse complement strand
CGGCGCCATCTATCTCGCCGCTTCAATCACGTGGCTTAATTGATGACACGCCCTAATACGGAATAAGGACGAGGTCGGATGTGTAGAAAGGACCCCTGGCGCATTACCCGCTGATTAGGGAAGGTCTGATTAATTCGCGTTTCTGCGAAGCACGCTGTTTCTGAATGGATCAACACAGGCACTCAGCTGGAAATTCGCTGGTTCGGGAGCCTCGTTCTCGGGTGTCGCCCGCTGTCGGGCTGCCCGGATCCGTGTTCGCACACACATCCGCTAGACTCCCGCCAAGAGGCGCCGCCGCGCCACGTACAGATTCGCCAACCCGCAACTGATCTGGAGCCAGTGGGTGTTCTTCGCCAGTCCGCGATAGCGGACGTTGGCCCACCCGAAGATGCGCTTGATCACCAAGAACGCATGTTCGACCTTCGCTCGGATCTTCGACTTCGTGCGGTTCCGGGCCCGCTCCTCCTCACTCAGCGACCGATAGCGGTATGCTTTCGCCTGGATAAAACTTTTGGCTTTGGGCGCATGCTGCTGGATCACCTCGCGTTGCCCGCTATACGCGGCATCGCCCCACACCCGGGTCTCCTGGCCATGGAGCAACTCCGGCAAGACCTGACTATCATGCACATTCGCCGCGGTGGCGGCGACCGAATGAATCAGTGTGGTCTGGCTGTCCACGCCGATATGCGCCTTCATGCTGAAATACCACTGCGTGCCCTTCTTGGTCTGATGCATCTCGGGGTCCCGCTCCTTCGTGCGATTCTTGGTTGAACGGGGGGCGCTGATGATGGTCGCATCCACAATGGTCCCCTGGTTCACCTGCAGGCCGTGCGTCGCCAGATGCTCCCCAATCCGGGCAACGAGCTGCGCACCCAACTGGTGGGCTTCCAGGAGGTGCCGAAACTTGCAGATCGTGGTCTCATCGGGCACAGGCTCGCGGCCCAGGTCCATGCTCACGAACTGCCGCATGGCGCGTGAGTCGTACAGGGCCTCTTCCACCGCCGGGTCCGAGAGAGTGAACCACTGTTGCAGACAATGCAGCCGCAGCAGGCGTTCGACGCCGACCGGCGGACGCCCTGCACCCTCGGCCTTGGGATAGACCGGCTCGATCGCCGCGACCAGGTCCGCCCACGGTACCACGCGGGTCATCTCGTCGAGAAATCGCTCCCGGCGGGTCGGCTTGCGATATTGTTCGAACGACCCCTCGGCTAACGTCTGTTGCGGCATGGGGACCTCCCGTTCAGTGCTGCGCGATCCGTAGCACATCTCGCGAGGAGAATAAATCAGACCTTCCTTAGATTTTAAATTGGCTCTATCCACCTCCTTGTCACATAATTGGTGTACTACTCGGTCTCGAACACATCATCGTTCACGGGACTGCCTTAAGAGAGGGTCTAGGAAATTTGCAACCCTCCTCGCGATTTCCTCACTTCCGCGAGGAGTCGTATGGTCATGATCATGGAATAATTCGCTTTTCCCTTGAAGCTGAGGCAGAAGATCAAGAACATCTGCTTTCTTTTCCCGCGCAACTCCCAAAACGACCTGGCGGCATTTTTCATATGCCTGCAAAATACCTTCATGACTCAACCCCACATATCCATAGACGATCCTCTTTCGATCTTCCTCCGTGTTCATGGAGCTTACAAGTGTAGCCTGAGTGATCAGAATGGGAATGGCATGAATATTCCTACTGACATCAACAAACATCTCCATATTCAGTCTGAATTGTGACAAACCTAAACTACCCACATTATCTTTCCTCTCCTCTTTCAATTTTCCTTCCGAACCGACCTGATGTTTCCAGGCAAAGTACCTGGTTCTGATTCTCACATATAGCTGCGAGTAAGAGAGTAGGTAATCCATCGTTCCCTGATAGGTTTTGAATGGATCAGCATCGGAGTTACTGGGTTTAACCAATCGAATCAACGGAGTATTATAGGAGAGAGAATTGAAATACTTGATATCATTCCAGGCCTCATAAATCATGAGATAGTCAGGCTCCCACTGCCATATCTCCGCATACAATCGTCCGAGCGAATCACTGCTGGTGTGTCCAGGAATGCCGGCATTAATTACCTCCACCTGATGATGGCCCTTTTCCTTCAGAAACTTTTCCACTAAGTGGGGCCAATCGAATCCTTCATCTGCGTTAAGATCAAAAACCGTTGACCCACCAAGAACAACAATTCGCCGTACATCGGGAGGCTTCGGAAGTTTAAATGATGCCCCTCGTGATCCATGCTCATTGATGAAATAGGTTTTGGCACCCACGGCTTTTACAAGAGTGATTTCGATCCGGTCGTTCACAGGCGCAAACATCGAGCTTGCATAGGCAGCCGGAACATAGGGCAAGGAATGCTTCTTCACCGTGTCAGGCGTGTAATAAGAAAAAAAAAGGCGCACGAATATTTCTCCACAGATCAACGTAATCACAATGAATGTAAGCACGCCGAGCAAGCGAAATAGCGCATTTTTTGACGAAGCCTCAGACATCGATCACTCTCTCAAACCATTTAACGAGCAGTGCTGCGTTAAATGGGCTTATTATTGGTCATATTTCAATTGAGCGGAACTGGCCTTTGGAGAGAATGCGGAAACGAATAAAATGAGAAAAGCTTTGGAAGTACTTGCTCGGAAAAGCATCATCCATTAAGTGAAAACATCAGCACAGCCTCGGCGCAGATCGATCTACGATACTTCGACAATCCGATTCATCTCAGGATGAGCATTCGCAGCGAGTACCATCACTACGTTTGCCCCTCCATTTCATTCGCCAAGTCTTATGCCACAGTTTGCACAGTTGATCACGGTCAAACCGGAGGGAACCCATCCTTCAAAAAATGGTTTATGACAGCTCGGGCAATGATTCATCATAGGAGACATCCACGTAGCGATGCTCAAGATGACCCACAGAAACCCTACCACCTTCGCCGCGGCAAAGTTAAAGGGAATGAGAATGGCGGCAAGCAAGAAGCCGCCGACCAAGACCGCCCAAAATAATCGGCCCCGCATTCTGATTCTCGCCAGGTTACGCTGAACGTCCTGAACTTCTAACATCGGCTGCTCCAACACTATAAAATAATCGTCCGATGTACGGGATACTGTTTTCCACAAAAGCCCCGATCGCGTGAGGTTGAAGGTCAACCTCACGCGATCGGGGGAGTTAGATTCCCATTGGGCTAGAAAATTGAGTAAATCGCCGGCGCGAGCACGCTTCCTTCAAGGAAGAAACCCAGTGCAGCCACAAGCAATAGGGCGAAGATAACGGGAGCCAGCCAGTAAGATTTCCTTTCGCCAACGAAATGGATAAATTCCCCAACTGTTCCCATATACGCTTTTGCTCGGGAATCTGTAGCCATATATTCTTTCCTTTCTTAATTTTAGTCTGAAACAGATCTCACCCCTTATCGGGCACGACTGCTGACCTTGCTCTGATCTCCGAGGACCATTTCGTCAGATATATGCAACACTCTCGAAATACAATAAAAGACAGGATTGCGCCTGGATAAAACCAAAATCCCCCAAAGCGCGAGGTGATACTTCCGATCACCAAGGCGACAAGAAGAGATAGGAAGTCGGCTACCGGACCAAGCGGTTCGAACACCTGCATGTGTCGGCTATTGCTGAGCAATCCATCTTTTCGCACCACTTCCGGCTGCCAGGGACGCTTTTCGTATGGCTTCAGCCGATCCGTTTGCGGAACGGCCGGTAGTGAAGTATCCCTCAACACATTGTCATCGCACGCATCGATGCAGGCATAGCACTTGATGCATTCGAGATTCGTGACTTTTCCATCAAAATGCCAGATTTCCCGACTCACATCGATTCCCTGCGGGCAAGCATTGCTGCAGTCTCGGCATCCTATACACTGAGCCACACGGGTAATCTTCGATTGAAAGGGAGACCGATTCATGAGAGGCACCATAATGGTGACATAAGGACAGAGGATCCGGCAAAACGCTCCCTGTCCATAGCGAAGGTTCAGGACTATGCTCATGGTGAATTGAATGAACACGGCGAAACCAAATGCAATAAAGAAATCATGCCAAGTTGGGCTGATATCAAGGTTGAACCAGGCGGCTTTCGCAAATGCCTTGCCTTCATAGCCCGGTAGATCGGCGAGCGGTGGCGGCGTCATCGGACTTACTTTCGTCTGAAACCCAGTATTGTGGACCAAAATAATGACAGGCAATAAAAGCACGAACAAAGCCCCAATTCTGAGCAGCCAGCGATGCGGGGTATTGATGAGCACATTCTTGTCCCTTATGTGCAGATAGCGACGAATTTTCAGTTTGAGAAGGACCCAATCCGCAAACTCGATCGCACCACGCATATGGCAGACCCACCCGCAAAATCCACGTCCAAAAATCAAAATCGATCCTAGAATCAGTAACACCATGATCGAGGCCGCATTGATGGTCCCATTCGCAAGCGAGGGGACGCCCATCATGGCGGTCTTGCCCCAGATCTGTACCCCGAAGATGTGCCAAGCAATCATATGGAATGCGATGTAGACGTGCACAAGCGCCAACGCGATCATCCGATACTTGTGACGCCTCGTCATTGGCAGGCCCCCGGAAGCGGAAACCTTGCATGATGTAGCTGAGTCTCGTGAGGGGCTCCGTTTATCAATAGTAATAAGTTGAAGGGAAGGATTCATTTCCACAGTAACCCAGCCTCATTCTGTTAGTCACATCCTGCTTTGAAAATCAGAACGTTCTTGTTGTAATTACTCTTCTGTAAAGAGTGTAGAAAACCTATATACACATGAGAAGGTAATGGGAATACCACTCTAAAGAAGGGTTGTCATGGAAATCTAGGGACCTGCACTTTTTGTACGGATGGCCCGCGTTGGTCTGGCTGGAAACTGGAGGAGCTCCCCATCCATCATTTTTGTTATCACACAATGAGACGATACCGATGGTCTGCGACGAAACTTCCATCCCTTGTACAAAACAACTCCGGTCGACACAGTCACCATCCCACCGAACAGCCACCACACGATCATGTATTCTCTCAGATCTTCTCAGCGTCAATCAGATACCGTTTACATCCTTCTCTCTTTTACCATAAGTTGTAAGTTTGGTGGCTGCTTCTTGATGAGTGAGGCCCTCTAAATTCTACCAGTGAAGCCCTCTAATTCTACAAGGATGATTGTCTCATGATCGGTAGGAGACAACCGGTCAATCATAAGCATGAGACAATCTGACAGCTCGTACCTGGCCTTCGTTTGTCTGCTTCAATAGATATCACCTTCAGGTCTCCTTCGATGTCGGGGGCACTCGGCATGCCGGCAACACCGTCAGCTGATCACAAATAGAAGCAGTGTAGAAGAAATAGTGCATTTGCTTGGATTTGGTTCAGGCTGCATTGCCCTAATTGACATATCTTTTTACCAGTCGTGTATTCGTGCCTCTACCGCTATGGTTTTACCTAGTCCCCCCGCAAAAGACAATCGGGCAAGATTCTTCACTCCTAAATTAAAGAGAATCTATGAACTATGATGTCAAACAGTCTTGACTTGAAAGGAAATGGATTGTAGCGGGCTTCAAAGAATACCCATCCCTACGTTTAACCCACCAGCGATGATGGCGTCTGCAAATGGTTCTTGCGGGAGGTCCTGGTTGCTTCGCAATTTGTTCCGCAATGATTGAGATGCTAAAGGGTGAAGAAGGCGGCTCAGAGGGAGCCTCACAGTAGGAGGTAACGGCCATGTCGCTTTCCAACAATGAACATAACCGTGGGAGTGAGTCTTCTGCGGTAAAACCTATCCTTTGGGCTACAATCAGCTTCGGCCTTTTGTGGGCTTATATCCTCTGTGTGGGATTTCTTGATGAAACGATCGCCGGCGTTAAGATTTCAACAACACATATTGTGTTCGCCGCTCTGTCAGGATTTGTCTTCTCAGGCATGTGTTTCACCTGGATCCAAAAACGAAGGGTGTTCGCTATCGCAGCCATCCGAGACACTGCCCTTGGATTTTCGGCCGTTGTGGTCGGACTCGTATTACTTGACGTCGGGTATAGTGTTTATCTGAACTCGTCCCAGCCCAGCTTGACGGCTGGTGACCGACATTCAGATCCGAATGTTTGGATCGGAGAATTTTACCCGGAATTGTACTTTCCGACAGAGAAGAATTTTCGCCTGCATAAACCAGGGCGCAGGATCACCGGGTCCCATTATGGAGATATGTATAAGCCGGTGCTGCTGACTTCTACGTTATTATCTTCTTCGGTTTTTTCCAAAAAGCACCTGACCATATCGATTAACGACGATGGATTTCGCGAGACGACCACACTCGAGGGACACAAAATTATAGCGATTGGAGACTCGTTTACTTTTGGCTGGGGGATTGATCAAGACCGGACATGGGTGGAACTCCTAGAACGTTCAATAGGTGAACCCATCTATAATATGGGAATGCAGGACTCCTCCCCAAAACAGGAGTTCTTGCTGCTCGAACATGTCATCGACTCACAAAAACTCGATTTCAGGGGCGGGTTACTGCTGTGGATGATTTTCGAGGGCAACGACTTAATAGATTCATATGATGACCTGCATTCGGTTCAAAATCCCGTATCGACCGCTGGGAAGCTATTCAAAGACACGATCATTGAAACCCTCTGGGCCCTCCCCGCCATGGTGCGGCAGGAATCGGTTTTTGCAAGGTTCAAGGATGGACGCGCAACCTTTTCAGACCTTGGTGGAGATAATCGAACAAAAGACCATTATGTTATCGATGGAGTACCATCAGCCTATCCGCTGTACGTGTCTCCCCAATTTGGAGCGAAGCTGTTCGCATCGTATCAGATCAAAGGTGCCCAGCGCTCTGAACAATATGTTGAGTCGCATCTTAATCGGCTTGCCCTTGAGAAGACCTTTGAACGCATGGAATCTCTAGCGCATCGGGCAGGCTTTCGAGTTGTGGTCATTATCGCTCCAAGTGGTCCACGATTATACGGAGCAAAGTTTGAAGATTTCCCGACCTTGTCAGAACAATCCTATTTCAATATCCTTATCTCACGGCTGACCGAGCAGTATGGTTTTGAGATCGTTAATCTGGAAGAATCCCTACCTCCGTATGCCACTAAAGAACTTCTTCATTTTCGCGATGATGATCATTGGAATGAACGGGGTCATATGGCGGTCGCCGACATTTTAAGCGGGTTCCTTCGATCTAGGAATGTCGCGTTGGTGATAGAAAAGTGACAACTCGTTCCCTCGTAACGCCCTTCAGGTTTCTCGTTGTACCTCATCAACCATAGCTTCAGCCTATATCCCGATCCAGCAAGATATGTCTTCTGGAGTGAAGTAGATCACGCGCGGAGATCGTCTGCATCCACGAGAGTCGACTCCGAGTCAACATCCGCAATGATGATCGTTCGCAATGCAACTCGGTGGTTACTCCTCAGATCAATTCAAAACAGCCTAGTCGGGTGCCCTCTGTTCAATGAAATGAAAGGTGGCACCAGTTTTGAGTGTATGCGACGAAGGGTTGTGGTAACTCGCTCTGGAACCATCCACCGCATACACAATGAATCCCAAGTTTCCTAATATTCGCTTGCAAATCATAGATATCTCACATTGAGTCGGTCGGGCAATGAGTGGTTAGAAATTCATGGAGTGCGGTCGCGCACGAGACGCTCAGTGCGGTCTTATTGATGTCGTTCCGATCCTCTGTCGGTGGCCATCAGTAAGGATGCGCTGTGCGTTGCAAGTGCAACCGAATGTGGGCGTGATCTGGACATGCATCTCATGACGAGACGCGTTGCAAGCATCGAAGCTCTTCGGGTATTGGCTATTTTCTCAGTGATTCTTTGGCATACCGGGCTTGTCGCCAGTCTCTCGCAACTTGCGGGCAAGAACCTCCCGCTTGAGCTCACGGGTCAACTGGTCTGGTGGCTGGGGGTGCCGTACTTCCTTATCACGGCTGGGTTTTACTTTCGACGGTCAGTACTGGCGACTGGAAACCCGGTCGCTCAATTTGGTCGGTATGTGTATCCTCTGACATGGATGCTCCTCGCGTGGACATGTATCTATATCGTCACTCCACCTAATTGGCCAGTCGAAGTGTTCCAGCAGGGCTTGTGGCAGCCGTTTTACGTTGAGGCGCTCAAGAATATGCACCTCCTCGCAACCCAAAATATCAGTCTGTTCTTAGAGGGCAATCGTCCAGTCTGGCATCTCTGGTTTCTGCCGGCCCTTATGTTCAGCCTTGCCATGTTGACTCTGATGGCCGTCTACCGACTGGAGCGGTATCTCGTTCCACTTATTATCAGTCTTTATGTGGTGGGTCTCGCCGGGGAAACTGCCGGTGGATATTTTGTAAATTCCACTATTCACCCCGGATTGTGGATGAGCGCGACCCTGCTCACCGCCATAGGATGGTGGCTTGCGGGACGTGAACCGCTCTCGCTGGCCGTGGCTTGCAGTCTGATTGTAGGAGGGTACGCCTTTGTATTAATAGAAGGAACGGTCATGGATGCTATTTTTCACAGTTCACGCGAGGCGATTTACCAACACCATTTCCTCGGCGCAATTCTTTTTAGTATGGGAATCTTTGCACTGGCGATCGCAAAGCCGGAACTGGGCCACTCAACACCCTTCCCCTTTCTTGCCCAATTCACGTTGGGGGTGTACCTCTCCCATATCTTTGTGCTCTATACGGTTCGGGGGCCGGTAAATTTGATATTAGGAAATGGAATTCCGTTGCGCGGTGCGCTCGTCGCCGTCATTATCTATATCTTTTCCGTCGCATTCACGCTTGCTCTCACCAGGATTCCCATACTCCAATATTTGGTGGTGAAGCCTGCAGGCAGGCATCAAGGAACGCTCCAGCAGACCCACTGACTGACAAGAGCTTATCGGAACACAGCGGCAGTCCGATACCGTCCCACGCTGTGTAATGCGCTTTCAGATCTCCTGTTGCTTCTCATCCAACTCGACATAGTCAAAATTGACATCGATTTGAAACTCTCCGTAAGATCCTCTCATCCGGACCATGTATAAAAGGTACTGGCGAAGGCATCCTTGCATATCCAATGGTGAGCGTGGAGGCGTATTGTCGCTTTGGATAGAAATCTCAATGGCATTCCAAGCCTTGAATCCCGCCAGCGGCACGTGCACTATTTTATCCGCCGATGATACCTATTCCCTTCTCGATAAAAAGATCGCGAAGCCCACCGAAACAAAATTTGAAGGAGCATGTTCAAGACCTATCCCGGCACAAGGGCTTGTGTTACATCATCAACGAGTATGACCTTAACTTCTGTTCCCTTCTATATCCTCTGCGGCTCTCTCGGCGCTGGAAAGACGACGCTGCTGATGCGGCTGTTGGAGCATTGGAAAGCCCAGGGTCGACGAACCGGTGTATTGATGAACGAGGCCGGGTCGATCAGCATCGATGGCCCTCGAGCCGGCACACTGGCCGAACAAGTCATGAACTTAGCCGGTGGTTGTGTCTGTTGCGACACAAAGGAAGATCTCTCCTGGGGCATCGCGCGGCTGGTGCGTGATCATGGATCGGATGTGCTGATTCTGGAATGCTCAGGGCTGGCCGATCCGGCTGAAGTGATCGATGCGGTGACCGATATCTACACGGCGCGATTGGCTTCACTTGAACGAGTCATGGCGCTTCTGCATCCGGTCTCGACGGAGGAAAGCCATTCCAGCGCCTATGTGACAACACAAGCGATCCGCTGTGCCGATGAACTGATCTTGAACAAGCGGGACCTCTATGTCCCGGGCCATTGGGAGCGGTTCCGCGCCGGTATTCTGGAACAAAATCCCTATGCCCGCCTGTGGGAAACGTCGCACGCGCGGCTTGCCGTCGCCGATCTTTTGGATCAACATCCATCGACGAAACAAACAGCACCGACGAATGTGCAGTTCAGCAAGTCGCGCCGTGGTCCCCCTCAACGTGCGGCGTACCATCCCATCGCCACCACCATCCCGTTGCCTGGTCCGCTGGATCGCCGGCGATTTCTGGCTTGGACCAAGACGTTCCCCAAAGAACTTGAGCGGGCGAAAGGCTATTTCCGATTTGCGCAGGAACCGGAGTTGCAAGAATTCCAATATGCGTTGCCGGGACAGGCCACGATCATGCCTCTCACGCTGTTGGACGAACCGGAGCCGGCGTTGGTGTTTATCGGACGAGGGTACGATGTGGAGCGCCTGCGGGCTGAGCTCTTAGCCATGGTGGAAAATCAGCCGGGGATTTCTTGAGCATTAGGAACGCACGTCCGCTTCCTCGAGCAGCCTCGCAACCGATTCCACTTTTCGGAACCGAGACCAACGAAGTAGCACCCACGCCGCTCCTCCACCCAGTACACCTCCGAGGATCCACCCACCGAGCACATCGGTCACATAATGTGCGCCGACATACACCCGGGCAAACCCGATCAGGGCTACGATCGGCCAGGTGATCCAACCTGATTGGGGATAGAGGATTTGTAAGAACGATGCGATGGCCGCGGTGTTGGCGGCGTGATTCGACGGAAAACTGAACAAGCCTCCGCAACCGTTCGGCTCGATTTTAACTGCGTCGGTAAGCGCCCGGCAGGGTCGGACCCGCTCAAAAACCCATTTGAGCTGTCCCCCGAAAAAATCGGCCAGTCCGACCGCTGCTCCCAGAACCGGACCTCCCAACAAGGCCTCCCGCCGATTATTCCAAATCCAATAGACGATGGCGCAGGCTCCAGGCACATAGAGCATGCTGCGATTTCCGATTTGGAGGAAGAAGTGATCGGCAGTCACCGATCGACCTGCCAAGCCGTTGATCGCCAGAAAGAGAGATTCGTCCCAAGTCATAATCGGTCAGTCGTCACTGGTCATTGTTATAGAAGGAATCATTATCAGGATTTTACTGATTCCTGTCCAACGACTTTTGAACGGTGACCAGTGACCTTTTTATCTGGTTCGGAAATGAATCCGGACCGTCAGCTCGCCGTCGACCGGATCGTCCCCGTTCATTTGGGGATCGAAGGTCCATTTCTTCAGCGCAGCGATGCCCGACTGAGTGAGTTCACGGTGCTGCGCCGGTTCCAGCACCACCACGGTCACCTTCGCTTCCTTGCTCACCAACATTCTGACCTTCATCCAATCGTCGATGACTTTGCCATCCAACGTGGGAGGAATCCCGGGCCAGGGCGTGGAACGTGGGACGGGCCCCTGTTGCTGATCCTTATTGAGCGGCAACCCGTGCACATGCACTTCGGGCAGTTCCAAGATGTCTTCCTGATGGTCGCTTTCGTGCGTCGCCTCATCGTCGGTCGCGGCGTGGACCACGGCCGGCCAGAGGCAGACACAAAGCGCACAATGGAGGACCCCCCCCCCGCTTGCTCTCATCATGCTGCTCAATACCGCCCTCATGCGATGCTTGTATCAGAAGAACCACTGCGCACGGAAGAAAAAGGATCGAGGCATCCCTGCATGGGCGATACCGAGGCCGATACCGCCTCCGCCGGTGTTGTAGAAGTACTGCTGGTCGAGCAAATTGACCACGTCGAATCCCACCAGCATTTTTTGCTGATCCCACGGCAGCGTGAACGTGTGACTGATTGAAACATTGTAGATGGTCCAGGACTGAAAGTGTGAGGAGTTCGTGAAGGCCTGATCGTTTGCCGCGGTCCGCAAGCCGGACCCATAGAGCATTTGTCCCGACAACATCGTCTTGAACGGAAATCGATAGGCCACGACCGCCGAACTCGTGATCGACTGCGAATGATCGCAAAAGACGCCGCCCGCTGTATTGATGTCTGCAATCTCCTTCGCATCCAGCAGGTACTGCCCCGATTGCAGGCCATTGGCCTTGCATCGACCCCACGCCACATTGCCGCGCATGCTGAGGTCCTCGGTGAGTTGCATTTTGAGCGCACCATCGATGCCCATTTGATAGCCCCACTGAAAGGCGAAGAAGTTGAGCATCGGGGTGGTCCCAAACTGACCGGCATCTGACTGAAAGTGATTTCGTTTGTAATAGGCCGTCAGTTCGAGGGTGGCCCAGCTGCTGAGTGCATGATAACTGCCCACTTCAAAATAGTGCGAGCGCTCCGCCCTAGGCCTGAATCCCGTCGGATCGTCCGGTTGTGCAGTGGTCCCTTCGAGATTCACCTTGGTAAACGCAATCTGCTCGACATTCGGAGGCGTGAACAGCCGTCCATAGTAGGCATGGAAGACGTTGGACCGGTTCAACTTGTATGTCACCCCGACGCGTGGGCTCAACTGTCCTTCATTGTAGAAACTTTGAATCACATCGCCGCGCACACCCACATTCAAGATCAAGGAATCAGTCAGGGTCCATTGGTCTTGAATCCAAATCCCTACCCGTTTTTGGATGTTGGTATTCGCGGCAGTTTGACTGATGACTGGTCCTGTAGGCAGACCCGACACCGGATCAACGGCGAAGTCGAATAATTGGAACTGATTCTGCGCATTGGTGTATTCCAACTGAAATCCTGTTTTGACCAGGTGGCTTGGGCTGGGAATCCAAGAATAATCGAGTCGCGTCCCCAGCGAATATGCCTTCCGTTTCTGATTCGCCGTCTGCTGGTCTAGCGTATATGCCAATGCGTTCAGCGGATCTGTACTGAAGTTCGCATAGCTATTTCTCAAAAACCCGGCCAGTTGAAAAAAATTGCTCGGGTTGATGTCATGACGCCACACTAGATGAGTGTATTGTGAATTCTCTTTCTGGTTCTGGTCCACGGCTTGAGAGGCGACCGGTGAGAATGTCGGGTTCTGCGCTTGAAGAAGCGGCAGCACGTCCTCGTCGAGGCCCAAACCGGGAACGGTGGGGATCTGGTATTTGGCCACCGCGTTGATGAACACCCAACTCAGGCTGTTGTGATTATCATGTTGGTAATCCCCGCGCAGATACGTCTGATTGCGTTCACTCTGATCGTGAAAGACCGAATGGCCGAGCGTCGGCGGCTCGATCCCGCGATTCGTCGCCGTATAGCTGTTGAGCGCATAATAGCGAAACTTCTCGCCGATCGTGCCGCCGTACTCGAACGACGGATTGACGGTCCGGTTCGAACCGCCGAAGATTTGTGCAGAGCCGAAGGAGGGATGGGTACCGCTCTTGCTGGTGATATCCACCACAATCGCGGACTTATTGCCGTACTGCGCCTCCATTCCGCCGAGGATGATATCCGCACGTTCCCACATTCGGGGCGAAATCACATCGGTGAAGGTGGAGCTGACCCCATCCGGGATCGGCACGCCGTCTATACGAAATTGTTGATTCGCATGATCCTGGCGGATGTGCACTTGCCCCAGCGCGCCATACGTAACGCTAGGAATGGTCAGCAAGACATCCGCTATCGTGTTATTGTTGCCGCGCGGAAGGGTTTCTATGTCCTTCCGGTTTAATTGATAGGTCTCGCTGGACGCTTTGTACTGAATCGGAGGCAGTGGAGAGACGATTTCCAGCGCAATCTCCTTCGTCAGAGCCAATGTCAGAGTCACGGGTGCAGGCCTCTCCTTTCCAATAGTCACCACCGCATATTCGCTCCGATAGGTCTCCTGGACGGCGCTCACGGAGTACGTGCCGCCCTCGGAAACCGCAATCTTGAATTCACCGGCATCGTTCGAGACACCGGATGATACGATTTCGCCATCTTGATTCTTCACTTCGATGACCGCCTGCGGCGCGCGCCGAAGGTCCTGGTTTTGGACGACTCCCTTGATCGTCAAGGCTCGTTCGCTATCCTCTGCATGAACAACCGATAACGTCTCCGATACAGCGGTTAGTGTGATAATCATTAACCACGTGCCCAACACACGTCTCACAACTGGGTACATGATGCCCCTCCTCACTCACAAATCAGCGATTAATAAACGAGAAGGATGGGAAAGGCATGCATGGACCTCACGGCTTATCAACCATCCTGACCGCTTGGTGTGATGCTCGGCTATACTTGAGGAGGAGCGCGGGAAGGGCCGACTAGCGAGGGAGCGGCCGAAAGCAGGACGGATTCAGAAGGAAGTTCCTGGTGCCGGGCGACATCGCAAACGGCTAATCGTGGAAGATCAAGATCAACCGAACCGGCGATATGGTGCTGGACCCACTGGCAGATGTCGGTGTCCGAATGTTCGTGGCCATCCGAATCAGCCGCGGCCAGTTCATGGTGGACATCCTGAGCCACGGCGAACGGAGCCAGTCCCAGAATGATGCAGATCATTCCCAATGCGACCCCTGCACGGAGTAACGATGAGAGAGATCTGAACGTCATCGAAAGCATGGCGGTAGAATAGGCACCTATGGTCAGAATTGCAAGAATTGCCGACACAGACACCGTCCAAATTCGCAAACTCGATTTCCCGATCGAGTCGACCGGTATGGACTTTTCCGGCGTGATTCGTTATATTTTTGCCCCCTCAAGATCTCAACAAGAACGAGATCCTAGAAGGACGTACCCCTCATGAATAGACCGATCGACAATCAACACGTCATAGAAATCAAGGCGTTGCCGTCCCCGCGCGCCATTAAGACAAAGCTGCCTATTACCGATCAGGCGGCGGCACTCGTCGTCGAAACCCGAGAAGCGATTCGCCGAATTCTCCATGGAAAGGATCGCGACAGGCTCCTGGTCATCGTAGGGCCGTGCTCGATCCATGACCCCGATGCCGCCTTTGAATATGCCTCCAAGTTGAAACCCGTCGCCGATACCTTACGTGACCGTCTCCTGATCGTGATGCGGACTTACTTTGAAAAACCCCGAACCACCGTCGGATGGAAAGGCCTGATTAATGACCCGCATCTCGACGGGACCTGCGATATCGCGACGGGAATGGAATTATCGCGGGCGATTCTCCTCAAAATCAATCAACTGGGCCTTCCTTGCGGAACAGAACTGCTGGATCCGATCAGTCCACAGTACATCGCCGATCTCATCAGCTGGGCGGCGATCGGGGCTCGTACCACGGAGAGCCAAACCCATCGAGAAATGGCGAGCGGTGTTTCCATGCCGGTCGGCTTCAAGAACGGCACTGAGGGTAGCTTGCAGGTCGCCGTCAATGCCATGATTTCCGCCCGCACATTACACCATTTTGTCGGCATCAACGCCGACGGCCAAACTGCGATCATCAGAACCATGGGCAATCCCGACCGCCATATCGTTCTCCGTGGTGGAGGAGGGAGGACGAACTATGAGGAGGAACATGTCGCGAAGGCTGAAGCCGCCGTCGCCGGAGAAGGCATCGCCCGTCCGATCATGATCGATTGTTCGCACGACAATTCTAAGAAAGATCACACGCGCCAGGGCTTGGTCGCCCATGAGGTTCTGCGGCAATTCCGTGAAGGCCGCCAAACCATCATGGGCCTCATGCTCGAAAGCAATCTGAACCCCGGCAGACAAGCCTGGAAAGAAGGCGTCGCTCTCCTTCATGGCGTCTCAATTACCGATGCCTGCCTGGGCTGGAACGAGACCGAGCATTTACTGCTCGAGCTCGCGGCTGCAGTCACCCCCAAGCCGGTCTTTTAATCCTACCTTTCTAACCATTCCAAATTTTAGAAACCAAGATTCTCCATTTCTGATCGGTGGTTGGTTTTGATGTCCCATTGAATGGGCCGGCATGCAAGCACTCCAGATAAGAACCAGTGCCGCGCTGCTCTCGTCTTTGAAATACAATTTGGAAAGGCGGCCATGGGCTTTTTTGTGGATTTGGCAGGGCCAAAGGCATTGAGAGCTTCTAAACGGCATAAAAAGAAGATTTTTGTCGTCCGACGCTCCCTTGATTTGATCGGCGCCATCATTCACCACCCGATCGACCTTCCTCTTGACTCAGCACTCATGCTACGATCTTCAACGATGTTGATCGACACGCATACCCATTTGGATGATGTCCGTTATAACGAAGACAGAGACGCTGTCATCACCCGCGCGCGGGACGCCGGAGTCGAGGCTTTTCTCACCATCGGTTGCGATCTGGCAACCAGTCAATCGGCAGTTGCACTCTCAGAACGATACCCATTTATCTATGCCTCCATCGGCATTCATCCGCACGAAGTGAAACATGTCCAAGACACCTGGTACGATACCTTCCGTCATCTGGCAAGAAACATGAAGGTTGTGGCTTATGGGGAAATCGGACTGGACTATCATTACAATCACTCTTCCCCGAAAGAACAGCGCGATCGATTCCGTGAACAGATTCAGGTTGCGCGAGAACTGACACTGCCCGTGATCATTCACACGAGGGAGGCACAGGAGGATACGGTTACCATTCTGAGGGAAGAGAGAGCGTCAGAGATTGGTGGGGTATTTCACTGTTTTTCCGGAGATAGCTGGCTGGCTAAAGAAGCCCTGGATCTTGGATTCTACCTATCGTTTTCGGGAATCCTGACATTTCAGAATGCGGCGCCGTTAAGAGAGATCGCTAAACATACTCCCCTCGATCGCGTCCTGATCGAAACCGACTGCCCGTATCTCGCTCCTGTTCCTTACCGGGGAAAGCGTAATGAACCAGTCTATGTATCGCAGGTGGCCAAGCAGCTTGCGGCGCTCCATCCCGAACTTTCCCTGGACGAGGTCCAACGAACAACCACCATAAATGCCAAACGGCTTTTCAAAATCGCCTAAGCCGGCGGTCTCGCTGCCTCCGCGCCTTTGGAAGCTTGCGAGGATTTCCTTTCTTCTCCGATCCGCTCTTTGAGCGAGCATCGTCTCCAGAATCCAGCTCTTTATATGGTATGGTGCCGGCCGCATCGGACGACAGATGGAGCTTACCCGCAAACTCACGAGCACCCATGATAAAGGCCCCATGGACTCTAGCCGAATTCACGATCTCATGATCGGAGCTGACGACCGCACAGTCCGCCCCATACTCCCGTGCCAGCCGTTGGATGACCTGATCCGCTCGCTCACCCCGTTTTGAATAGATTATCTGGACTCCGGCACGATGCTGACGCTGTTCCGACGGCTGCCCCCGCTGCCAGCCGTCGAATACGACGGTGATGAGGTGATTCTTTCGATGCCGATAGGCCGCCAGATCCCGCACCAACATTTCGCGAGCCGATTCAAGGGGGCCGGAAAGGTTTCCGGCACCAGCCAGCACATTATACCCATCGACGATCAGATGCGTCGGCATACCTCACGCTATCGTGGTCATGAGCCGACAGTCAATCCGAATAATCAACCGGTGTAATTCTTGACAAGGCGGCGGACATCTGAGAATAGTTTCCCATTGTCTATTACTGAAAAGGGCCCATGCACGTACGAAGCCCTCGGCTGCTTTCAATCAAACCCCTCGCCCTCCTCTCGTCCAGTGCCATCTTTCTCCTGTCCACCTACGGAGTCTTGATCCAAGCGGTTTGGGCTTGGGCCCCCGAGGATCACCGTCCTCTGCCGGTAATGGCATCGAAACACAGCGGCGTCAGAGGAACGACTGCTTCTATAGCCCCCGTTACCGTTCGCAATTTCCGTGTGATGACGAGTCCTGAGAGAACCAGACTGGTGTTGGATCTCGATCGTCACGCCACTGTCATTGAGCAGCGAGCCACCAACCCAAGTCGCGTGGTGATCGCTCTTCCCAACGCCTGGCTCAGCAGGCCGGCCCAAACCAAGGCCAGGAATGGGACCATCCCATCGCCCTTCATAGTCACTCAACTGCCTTCCCATGCTGTTGCCGTGTCTCTTCCGACGGCATCGTTCCGGACCTATAAGCACTTCACGCTTTCCCATCCGCCTCGCTTGGTCATTGACGTGACTCCATACGATGTACAAGTCCGTCCTGACGCACCTGACCCGCAAGAAATCCCTCAGCGGTCAATTTCTCCTATCTCGCAACCCGTGATACCCCGCGCCAAGGAATACACGACCATTGTGATTGATCCCGGCCATGGGGGAAAAGACCCGGGTGCACGGGGGATCCGAAAGACCGAGGAGAAGGATATTACCCTCAAGGTGGGGCTCCAGCTTCGCGAGTTCCTGAGGAAACAGTCCGGCGTACGGGTATTAATGACCCGGGACCGTGATGTGTTCATTGAGCTGGAAGATCGAGCCAAATTCGCGAACAGCAATGAAGCCGATCTCTTTGTCTCCATCCACGTTAACTCTCATCCATCGCGTGCTGTCAAAGGGATTGAAATCTATCACTTCGGAGAGGCTAAGGATCAGCGGGCTCTCGAGGTCGCAGCACGGGAGAACGGCACCCCCATCAGCAATACCGGAGTCGGATGGGAATACCTCGTGGCGGATCTCTTAACGACGAAGAAAATCGAGGCGTCCCTTGATCTCGCTTGGAACGCGAAAGAAGCTATGGTTTCCAAGATGAACGCGCAATACGTCATGAACGACCACGGCGTCAAGACAGCACCCTTTTATGTATTGAGGTTTACGAGTATGCCCAGCATCCTGGCAGAAATCGCCTATATTTCCAATCCCGATGAAGAAGACCTCCTCAGGAAACCGGCGTTCGTCGGGGATATCGCTCGATCCCTCTACCAAGGCATCGTTTCTTTCCTTGCTAATAGTCGACCGGTCATCCGATGATCGTTTCTTTCATCGACGCCCACGCGTTTCATGCCCATCATCAAACTGATTCTCGAATATGACGGCACGGCTTACTCAGGCTGGCAACGTCAGCCCGGCCGACCGACGATACAAGAAGCCGTCGAAACGGCTATCCTAGGCGTCACTCAAATCAATGTACCGGTCATCGGTGCCGGGCGCACCGATGCGGGAGTTCACGCGCTGGGGCAGGTCGCGAGCTTCCATATCGACCGTGACATGACGCCTCGGGAATGGACCAGAGCACTGAACGCTCATCTTCCGACAAGCATCGTGGTGCGATCAGCCGCCCGCATGCCGGATACATTCCACGCGAGATACTCGGCGAAAGGCAAACTGTATGAATACCGTATCCTGAATCGCCCGGAGCGTCCGGCGGTTGCGCGTGACTACTGCTGGCATATTCACCAGCCTCTCGACGACGCAGCGATGAATCAAGCAGGACTTGCCCTCATCGGCCCGCACGATTTCTCTTCCTTCCAGACCCAGCCCACCGACAACGACGACCCTATGTGTCATCTGCAGCGATTCACGGTCTTCCGCGAAGGCGATCGGCTGCGGATCGGCACCTATGCCGACCGGTTCCTGAAACAGATGATCCGCTCGATCGTCGGGACGCTCGTGGAGGTGGGCTTGAACAAGCGCACACCGGAGAGCCTCCACACCATCCTCAAAGCGCGGGACCGCTCGGCTGCCGGTAAAACCGCCCCCCCCCAAGGACTTTTTTTAATGCGGGTCGACTACGATTGATGCTCGTCACATTCATATTACAGACAATTGCGTATCGCTTTGCTATGATGCGGTCCAGACTTGCAGCTCATCCCTCACTACAGAAGGAGATCCAGCATGGTGACATCCTTGCGTGCTCTCACTTTCGGATTGTTTATGCTCGGTCTTGGCGTGACCCCATTTGCCATGGCAGCGCCTGCCCAGCAAAATAAGATGAAGGCTTGTAACGAACAGGCGAATGCGAAGAAGTTTGGCGAGGGGAAAGGCGAGGAACGGAAGGCATTTATGAAGGAATGTCTGTCCGCCAAGCCGGAGAAGAGCGACGGCGGCAAGGAGAGTCAACAGAATAAGATGAAGACGTGCAACAAAGAGGCGGGTGAAAAACAACTGAAGGGTGATGATCGGAAGAAGTTTATGAGCGACTGCCTATCGAACTAACAAATATGCAAACCTTTCCGGCGCGGCATGATGCCGCGCCGGGTTGATTGTCTAGAAGCAACCCCTGTGTAAATGGCGGCTATGGACGGGACTGCTCATCGGCATTTTCGAGTCTTTTCGAAGTTCGATCAATTCTTGATCAAGGGCGATCAATCGATCACTGATCGGGTCTGGCAGATCAGCCTGATCCATCCGGTAAACGCCGTTCCCTGGGTTTGATGACTCGATGAAAAGCCGGTCCGCGAGCCAACTGCGACCTGGAGGTCTTGTCTATCTTCGCGAATATCATGTAGTATCTTACGACGTCAAACCGGTTCGATCAAACACACCGCGTGAGCGATCATCCCCTCTTCGTGTCCGACCGCATCCAATCCTTCTCCGCTTTTCACCTTCACATTGATCAGATCCGGATCGATGCCGACGGTCTCCGCTATTTTCTTCTGCATCGCTGGAAGATGCGGACCGAGCCGAGGAGCTTGGGCCACTATCACAGTATCGATGTTTCCCACCCGATATCCCCTCGCGTTCAACTTCGCCATGACGTCTTCCAACAGGTTCAAACTTGAGATCCCCTTATACTTAGTGTCGGAACTTGGATAATGCCGGCCGAGATCCCCCTCCCCCATTGCTCCCAACAAGGCATCGCAAACCGCGTGAACAAGGACGTCTGAATCAGAATGGCCGAGCAACCCTTTCGGGTGCGAAATTTCCACTCCACCAAGAATCAATTTTCGATCAGGTCCGAGCGGATGGACATCGTAGCCATAGCCGATGCGAAATCCCTTCTTCATACTGATCCTTTCATGTCCCGAGAGCGCCGCGAGGTCAAGATCGCCTCGCCGACCACCAAGTCTTCCGGCCTCGTCACCTTAATGTTTTCGCCGCTTCCTTCGACTACGCACACCGGATGCCCGGCCCACTCGATGAGATAGGCATCATCGGTTGCGCGTACTCCTTCAGCATGAGCCTTCCGATGGGCCGCCGACAGCCAATCGCGACGGAAAGCTTGCGGGGTCTGCGCCAACCACAATGACTGTCGATCGACCGTGCGCTCAACGACATGGTCCGCTCCCACTTGTTTAACGGTATCCTTCATAGGGAGTGCGATAATTGCCGCTCCCTTGGCTCGCGCCGTCTTCACAACTCCTTCCACCATATGTTCCGTGAGAAACGGACGAACCGCGTCATGCACCAACACCACATCGACATCGTCATGGACCGCCTCAAGCGCATGCCGGACGGAATCCTGCCGTTCCTGTCCTCCCGGTACCACTTTGGTCACCTTGGTAAAGTGATGCTTTGCCACGATTTCTTTGAGGCAATAGTCCATCTCGCTCTGTGGAACCGCCAGAATGATTCCCTCGATGATGGAAGAAGCTTGAAGCACGCGAAGTGAATGGAGGATGAGGGGCTGACCGCCGAGTGAGAGAAATTGTTTGGGCACCGAGCCGCCCATGCGAAGGCCCCGTCCGGCGGCAGGGACAAGAGCCACTGTGTGGTTACTCACGGCTGAAGTCTAGGCTATCCTTACTCATTGCGGGAAGCGCGTGAACGCAAGTTGCTTGCGAAACCTTGGCACCTCCATCTGTTTCGGCAATCCTTAAGGACGAAGCGTCAGGTAGATCGTCCGCCCCTGCCGTTTCAACAAAAGCAAGACCGCTTGATCCTTAGGCAGCTTTCCGGCGATCCGCTCAAAAATCTTCACCGACGAGACGGGTTGGCGATTGACTTCGAGGACGATATCACCCTCCCGGACCCCCAATTCTTCAGCCGTACTCCCAGGCTTGACCCGAACGATCACCACACCCCGCTCACTCGACTTCAGCCCGTACCGACTCGCCAATTCCTGGGTCAAGTCTCGGACATCGACGCTGGAGAGCACACCGCTCGGCGTGGCCGATTCCCCTCCATCATCTTCGCCGTTTTGCGACATCGACTTGGGCTGCTCGACGATGGTGAGGTCGACCGTTTTCGGTTTTTTATCGCGAATGAATTTGAGTGTAACTTTTTTCCCAACCGGCGTTTGAGCCACCGCATTGCGCAAGTGAGTCGGTGAATCCATGGGTTTGCCGTCATACTCGACGATGACATCGGCACGTTCGAATCCCGCCTTTTTCGCCGGGCTGTCGTCCATGACATCACTGACGAGCACGCCCTTTGTCTCCGTGATGCCGAATTGAGATGCCAATTCCGGCGTCAACTCCTGAATCGACACTCCAAGCCACCCACGAACAACTTTTCCCGTTTGTACGAGTTGGCTCATAATGGTCTGAGCCATATTACTGGGCACGGCAAAACCGATTCCCATGTTTCCGCCGCTCTGACTGAATATGGCCGTATTGATCCCTACCAACTCACCCCTCACGTTGACCAAGGGTCCACCGGAATTGCCCGGGTTGATGGCCGCATCCGTCTGGATGAAATCTTCGTATTCGGCGATACCTGCGGCTCGTCCAAGAGCACTAACGATCCCCAAGGTGACGGTCTGTGTGAGTCCGAATGGATTGCCGACGGCCAGGACGAACTCTCCAACTTCCAATTGGTCTGAATCCGCCCAGGCTACGGTCGGAAGTCCGGTTGCGTCGATCTTTACAACGGCCACATCGGTCTTCGGATCGGTGCCGATCAGCTTCGCCTTGAATTCACGCTTGTCCGACAGAGTGACGCGAATTTCATCCGCCTTGCCGACGACATGATTGTTGGTGATGATCAACCCATTGGATTCCACGATGACGCCGGATCCGAGCCCCCGTTCTTTTCGTTCTTTCGGGTGTTCAAACCTTCGGAAAAACTCGTCGCCGAAAAACTTTCTAAACAACGGGTCATCGAACGGCGTGGCACCTGATCCTTCAGAACGTCCGCTTTTAATCGCATAGATATTCACCACTGCCGGCTTGACTAACTTTGCAATTTCCACGAATGTTTGATTACTCCCGGCCAACGCAGGCTGTGGAGCGGTCGAGACGGGTCTGGCGACCGGAGGTGGCGGAGCGACAGAAACCGAGTCGGGTACAGCATGCCCGTTCGGCAGCCAACCGAGATCCGAGGCCACGACAAAACCGATGATCATGCCGGCCGTCAACAAAGTTGCGGCAACGATCCAATTTCTGGTTCCCCGAGTCGGCTTCTGTCCAAGATCCGGCTGATTCATAATGTCATCCAATCTTCCAGGTCGCACCCGATCGCTACTGGATCTCCCCGGCGTAAATCCCCATAATGGTCTGAAGAAATTTGATCGCGTCAGCCTTCGGGCGTTGAAATGAGTTCCGGCCGATGATGGAACCAAAGCCGCCACCGTCCCGAATGGCCCGAGCTTCTTCGAATACGTTCTTATCCTCGCTCTTGGCACCGCCCGAAAAGATGACGATCCGACGACCACCGAACGAACTCTGGACGACGTGCTTCACTCGATCCGCCAGAGCCTTGATCGGGATTTGTGTCGATTCGTACACCTTCTTGGCGGCCGCCTGTTCCAAATGCGCGCTCGGCAATTTTACCTTGATGATGTGCGCACCCAATTGAGCCGCAATTTGCGCCGCATAGGCGACGACATCTATCGCCGTCTCCCCTTCCTTACTCAAGCCAGCCCCACGGGGATAGGACCAGACGACAACGGCAAGACCGCCGGCTTTGGCTTCCTCGGCAATGGCCCGCAGCTCCTCGTACATGCCGTTGCAATGAGCGGACCCCGGATAAATCGTGAACCCGACGGCCGAACAACCCAAACGATGCGCATCCTTCACGCTGCCCGTGACAGACGGCATGGGATCTTTGTCGTCATGCAGCACGTCGTGATTGTTGAGCTTGAGAATGAGGGGAATCTGACCTGCAAACTCACTTGCCCCGGCTTCCAGAAATCCCAACGGTGCGGCATAGGCATTACACCCCGCCTCGATCGCCAGTTGAAAGTGGTAGTGAGGATTGTACCCGGGTGGGTTCGCCGCAAAACTCCGTGCCGGACCATGCTCGAATCCTTGGTCCACCGGCAAAATGACCAACTTGCCGGTCCCGGCCAATTGGCCGGACCGTAGCAGACGAGCGATGTTGGTTTTAGTCCCGGCATTGTCGCTGCCATACCAACTCAGAATTTCTTGAACCCGGTCTCCCATAATTTCCCCCTCACAACATCACAGTAACACATACAGGTGCACCTAGGCTTTCCCCTGAATATATGCTTCAGCTTGCTCGACATCTTGTCGGCTTCCGATGATCAGCGGCACACGCTGGTGCAATTTCTTGGGCTCCACTTCCAACACCCTCGATGTTCCCGTGGAAGCTTTTCCGCCGGCCTGTTCAACGACAAATGCCAACGGATTCGCCTCGTAGAGCAGCCGCAGTTTCCCTTCCGGTTTATCGACTTCCCCCGGATAGAGATAGATGCCGCCGCCGAGCAACAGTCGATGCACGTCGGCCACGAGACAACCCGAATATCTGCTGCTGTACGGACGCCCTGTCGCCTTGTCGCCGACTTTGAGTGAATCCAAATACTTCTTCGTTCCCCCGGACCACTTGTGATAGTTCCCTTCGTTGACAGCGTAGACTTTTCCCTTTTCCGGAATCCTGATCCTCTCATGCGACAGGAGATATTCTCCGATGTCGGGTTCGAGTGTAAACCCATACACACCTTGTCCAACGGTGTACACCAGCATGGTACTCGATCCGTACAATACATACCCGGCCGCGACTTGTTCAGTCCCTCGGCGCAACAATTCCTCTTCACCGGGTAAACGGTCGGCCCGGTCATACTTGAGAACAGAAAAAATGGCCCCGAGCGGCATATTGTTGTCCGTGTTAGAGGAGCCGTCGAGCGGGTCGAACAGCAACATGTATTTGCCGTGCGGCCAATTGCCTGGAATCGAAATCGGTTTTTCCATTTCTTCCGAGGCCAAGGCGCAGACATACCCGCTGTGTTGAAAGACCTTGACGAAGTCGTCGTTCGCGATGGCATCCAGTTTCTTGACCGTTTCTCCCTGCACATTCGTATCGCCGGTGGTTCCAAGAATGTTGATCAGCCCGGCTCGCCGAAGATCTTGCGAAATGAGCTTGCCGACCAGGCCAATCTGAGTCAACAAACTGGAGAATTCTCCCGTCGCATCTTGATGCGAGGCCTGACTCTGAATGATAAAACGGCTTAAAGTAAGGGGAAATTCTCGCATACTGACGCCCAGTATAACGGGTTTGATCCGTGCGAACAATAATCAATGTTCAAGACTTTTGCTCGGCGGAACCGATTCCCGCCACGCCGTCGACCAGATCTGCGACGATCGATCCGAGCACGACCTTCGCTTTCATCCGAACAGGGGTCTTTCGTTCATCATTCGTGACCCACACACGGATGTTGCCCTGATTCATAAACAACCCATGGAACGGCATAATCACAAGCACGCGGACAGTCTCCGCCTTTCCCCATGCCCCCTCAATGGTCTCGATAGCTTCGACACGAACCTCGACCGGACGATTTTTCTTATCATGATACACATTCATCTTCAGCGAGGCACCCGGATTCGGGGGCAACCGCGTACGCGTATAGTACAAGCATGAAATGATATCCTGTGTCCCGGCCGGGATGGGAAGCGACTCCGTCGTTCCACCTCTGACGGCCGTGACCAGGCCCTCTTTTTGATGGAAAACGTACTCGATATCTTCTTTCTTTTTGCCTTCGCGCCGACGGAACGTCATATGTTCCGGAGTCAGGGTATCCAAATCCAGTTCCGATTCCACACGATTATCGACAGGAAAAAACTTGGTGATAATCGGTGTTGATTGTGCGGTCCCCACCAGCTTCGCGGCAGCCTGGTTCTTTGGCCCATTCACTCGGGCCACCTCCATCACCGCGATGACTGCCGGAAGGTTGAGCCAGGAGACCTCGTACGTCAACCGTTCTCCAATCTGAAACGGACGCTTCGCTTCGCCGAGAGGTTCAGCTTCGATGGAACCGGAAGAGCATGGTGACAGAGCAACCACAACGACAAGGACAGCATACCGGCAGGTCTGAGCAACACTGGGAGCCAGAAGAAACCAGACAGGGGCGCGTGTCAGCACCCGAGCGCCCGTTTCGCCACTGCGAGTTCATCCTCGATGAGCGCTTGAATGATCTTGAGTTGTGCGGAAGATGTCGCTTCAAATCTCAGTACTAAGGCCGGTTGTGTGTTGGAAGCCCTGATAAGCCCCCACCCTTCATCGAATATCGCCCGGACGCCGTCGATCGTGATCAGGTTTTGGAGCGCCAGCTTCCTCGGCCCGAGGCCCTGTTTGTCCTTCAAGTACTCAGTGAATTTTTTGCGAATCCGCTCAACGACATCGAACTTGACGGTATCAGGAAGATCCACTCGTATCTCAGGTGTAACGACCGACTGAGGCAGATCCGATACTAACGCCGAAAGCGGCTGTCCGGCCTTCGTCAGAATTTCTACCAGCCGGCACGACGCATAGACGGCATCGTCATACCCAAAATATCGATCCGCAAAAAACATGTGCCCGGACATTTCACCGGCCAATACCGCCGCCTCTTCCTTCATTTTCGCCTTCATCAGTGAATGACCGGTCTTCCACATGATGGCGCGCCCGCCGCGCTTGGCAATGTCGTCGTAGAGACTCTGCGACGCTTTCACTTCCGAGATGATGGTGCTGCCGGGTTTCACCGCCAGGATGTCACGCGAGTAGAGAACCAGCAGACGGTCCCCCCACAACACATGGCCCTGCTCATCAACAGCGCCGATTCGGTCCGCATCCCCGTCATATCCGATTCCCACATCGGCCCCATGTTCCTTCACCGCCTGCATGAGGTCGGACAGGTTTTCAAGGACCGTCGGGTCCGGATGGTGATTGGGAAAGCGTCCGTCCAGATCACAATGGAGCCCCGTTACCTTACATCCCAACAACTCAAGCGCTGGTTTGGCGACAAGGGAGGCCGCGCCGTTCCCGCTATCGATCACGACATGCAGCCGGTTCGCTTGAATATGAGAGAAGTGTTGCTGAATGTACGCCAGATAGTCGGGAATAATCGGATGCTCCGAGAGACGCCCTCTTCCCGATACGAATGCACCTTTTTCCATCACTCTTCGAAGTTCTTGAATTTCTTCACCATGGATGGCCGTCTTGCCGACACAGATTTTGAATCCGTTATATTCTGCCGCGTTGTGACTCCCGGTAATCATGATGCCGCCGCCGACGGGCAGGGAGAACAATGAAAAATACACCAAAGGGGAGGGACAAATTCCGATGTCGATGACATCCAGCCCGCCGGCAAGCAATCCTTTCAGAAGCGCTTTGTGGAGAGCCGGAGAACTCAATCGGCCATCCCGCCCCACGCTGATCGCTTTCACTCCATGCCCACTCACATGCGTGGAATAGGCTCGGCCTAACCGTTCTGCCAGATCCTCGGTCAGTTCCTTCCCGACGATTCCCCGGAGATCATATTCGCGGAATAGTGCCATGGGCCCTCGTTATTCGTGAATCGTGAAACGTTGACCGTCGTCTACCGGATGACGTTGGCTTTTGATAAGTATCGAATGAATCCATTCATAACTGAACGCCCTCTCTCGTGCGGTCACGTCTCCCGTTTCGCGTTTAACGCTTCACGAGTCACGTCCCTTCCATAGTCGTCCTTGAACCGCACAATATCATCCTCACCAAGATAGGGTCCATTCTGTACTTCGATGATATGCACCGTTTCCTGCCCAGGATTTTCCAATCGATGTTTGGTATTCACCGGGATAGCCGTACTTTCGCCGACGTGCAAATCGAAGACGTCTTGATCTCTCGTGACGCGCGCGGTACCGCTGATCACCACCCAATGTTCGCTACGCTGATGATGCATCTGGAGTGAAAGGCGACCTCCGGGATTCACCGTGACACGTTTCACTTTGAATCCCGGTCCCTCTTCCAACACGGTGTACGACCCCCAAGGCCGTTGTACCGTCAGATGTTCCAAATGTTCCGGCGCCTGCTGCTGTTTCAGAATGTCGACGATCTTTTTCACATCCTGCGCTCGAGATTTCGGGCAGACCAGCGTGGCATCCGGAGTGTCCACCACGACCATATCTTGTAGCCCGATCGTCGCGACGACGCGCCGATCCGCATAGACAATCGAGTGCGTGCTTTCAAGATCGATCACCCGTCCGGTGACCACATTGCCGGCCGAATCCTTCTCAGCCACTTCGTCCAAGCTGCCCCAACTTCCGACATCGGACCACTGAAACGTCACCGGCACCACGGCTGCCTTCGACGACCGTTCCATCACACCGGTATCAATAGAAACCGACACGATTTGGCGATAGACATCGTCGATCGACTGCTTTGGAGCGCCATCCATTCTCAGCTTCCGGATCCGTTCCATTGCAGTCATAATCACCGGTTGGTGAAGGCCGATTTCCTCCAAGATCGTCGCAGCACGCCAGACAAACATGCCGCTGTTCCAAAAATAGCCGCCTGTTTTCACATACTGGGCCGCCTTGGCGGCCCTGGGCTTCTCCACGAATTGTTGAACGAGATACCCCCGCAACTTGCCCTGCTTACCAAGCAGCGCATTCCCTTTCGGTTTGATGTAGCCGTAACCGGTTTCCGGTCTGATCGGCTTGATCCCGAACGTGACCAAGTACCCCTCCGCAGCCAATTGTGAAGCTAATCGGACCGCAACCTGAAAGTCGCGCTGTCCCGTCACCACATGGTCGGCGGGCACCACCAACATGAGTCCGTCAGGATCACGTGTCAGCACCTCGAGCGCCGCCAATGCAATAGCGGGCGCCGTGTTGCGCCCTTCCGGTTCAAGAAGGAATCCGTTCGCGAGGTCCTCTTTCCAGTCCACCAATTGCGAACGAATGAGATCGGCTTGCGCCGCGTTTGTCGAGATCAATACGTTGGCGGCCGGCGCACAACCTATGACACGTCGCATGGTCTGCTGAATGAGTGTATACTCACCGCTGATCCGCAAGAGCTGCTTTGGGAACAGATGGCGGCTCAGCGGCCAAAATCTAGTCCCGCTCCCTCCCGCCATAATCACCGGATACAGTGGATATGTCCGCGCCATATTGACCACCTATCGTTTCGGCTTCGTAATTTTCGACTCGTTGCGGGAGAGGAGTATCATCTCTGCGAGCTCTCTCACCGCCCCGTCTCCACCCTTCTGTCGGCATACATAATCGACGATCCCTACCACTTGCGGAAGGCTATCCGCAGGAGCCGCCGACAGTCCGACCGCTTTCAAGGCTTCGATATCATTGATATCATCGCCGATATACGCGACTTGCCCGAGCGAGATGCCATGCCGTATGGCCATGTCTCGGATCACCGACAACTTGTCCATCACTCCTTGGTGAAGTTCAGGGATGGCGAGTTTTTCCGCCCGGCGGGCTACCAATCTGGTTCGTTCCTGCGTCACAATTGCCGTAATAAGGCCGGCCTTCTGCAGCAATTTGATTCCCATGCCGTCTCGGGTGTTGAACTTCTTCCACTCATCACCCGACTCGGCATAATACATGCCGCCATCAGTGAGAACTCCGTCCACATCCGTGGCGAACAACCGGATTTCCCGCAAGAGGCTTCTCGCAGGTTTTTGCTGAGTTTTCGATTTCACGCGCTTATGACAAGAAAAGCGAGACGTCCCGATAAGAATCGACTGCTATCTTAACGAGCCTGAAAATAATTGCAAAGGGTTTTACCGAGAGAAGCGCTCACTTATGCGGATAACTAAGAGACAAGGGGACAACCTTAGCAAACCGGGCAAGCGCCTGGTTCCATTCAGGTAACTCGAGGCCCAACGACACCAAGCGGTCCGGGCTCAACACCGAATAGGGCGGTCGCTTGGCAAGACGTCCTGCCTGCTCCGTCATGATCGGCACGACGGAACAACTGAAGCCCATTTCACGAACGACGGCCTGCGCAAACTCATACCATGTGCACTGCCCGCGATTGGTGGTATGGATCACCCCTTCCACATCCTTTCTGGTCAGCGAAGCAATGGAAGCGGCCAAGTCCTCGGCATACGTAGGGCAACCGGATTGATCATTCACGACCTTCAGGATCGGCTCACTCTGTGCAGCCCGCATGATCGACTTCACAAAATTCTTACCGACCGATCCATAGAGCCATGCGGTCCGGATGATGAGTGCCTTGGCGCCGGACGCCAGAACGGCCTGCTCTCCCTTCCATTTTGAAAACCCATAGCGGTTGATCGGGCGTGGGCTATCATCTTCCCTATACGGCACCCGCTGCTTTCCGTCGAACACATAGTCGGTAGAAATATACATGAGGCGGGCCCCGAGCCGAGCGGCGGCACGTGCGATCTGCTCCGTTCCCTCGGCGTTCACCGCCAACGCGAGGCCCGGTTCTCGTTCCGCTCCATCGACATCGGTGTAGGCCCCCGCATGGATAATCAGGTCGGGAGCGGATTCAATGATCTCTTCTTCAACATTCGGATTCGTGAGGTCAAAGTCCGGTAAATCCTTGGGTATCACAGCTTCATACCCAAACACTTCGCAAAGCGCGCTGCCTAGTTGCCCACCGACTCCAGTGATAAGGATGCGCATGGGATTCGGTCGCTAATTCGGGGTTCGAAGTTCGAGGCTGGCAAAGCCAGGATAAACCGCGAACATTGAACTTCGAACTATCCTATCCCTTAACCTGCTTGCCTCAGGCGTGTCCCGTACAGTTGTTCGTAGTATTGTCGGAACTCTCCGGACTTGATGGGACGCCACCAGGACTCATGTTCCCGATACCATTGAATAGTCGCCTGCAGCCCTTCTTCAAACGGCACGACAGGGCGCCATCCGAGCCGACGGAGCTTCCCACTATCGACCGCATACCGGCGGTCATGCCCGGGCCGGTCTATCACGGAGCGCAGCAAGCTCTTCGGCTTACCTAAGTACGAGAGGATCTTCTCGGCGACCACAATGTTTTCACGCTCGTTTCCTCCGCCGATGTTGTACACGTTCCCAGGCTCTCCATGAAAAAAAGCCTGCTCGATCCCGGCACAATGATCTTCGACGGCAAGCCAATCGCGACGGTGTCTGCCGTCACCGTATAACGGCAACAGCTGATCATCAATGGCATTCGTCACGAAGAGAGGAATGAATTTCTCAGGATACTGATGGGTGCCATACGTATTACTGCCCCTCGTCACCACCACAGGGAATTGATAGGTCGTCCAGTAGCTCAATGAGAGGAGATCTCCTCCTGCCTTACTGGCCGAGTAGGGACTGCGAGGCGCCACCCGGTCGTCTTCCGTCGACAGGCCGGATTCGACCGTGCCGTACACCTCGTCCGTGCTCACTTGAAGAAAGCGTTTCACGTCGGCATGCCGCCCTTCTTCCAGCAACACGCCCGTGCCCACCACATCAGTGCGGGCGAAGCTTCCCGGCTCAAGAATTGAACGATCGACATGCGTCTCCGCCGCGCAATTAATGATGCCTTCAATTCGATATTTGCGAAGCACGGATGACACCAACGAGCTATCGCAAATGTCGCCGTGAATGAACACATACCCAGGCTGTCGACTGACCGTGTCCAGGTTGGCCGGATTCCCCGAATAGCAGAGGGCATCAAGGTTGACGACCTGGTGTTGCGCGGAAGCCAGCAGACGTCGGACAAGGTGAGAACCGATGAACCCGGCGCCGCCTGTGACAAGGATATGCATCTATGCCGCTAAAAATGGTTATTGGCGCCGGTTTGACCGACCAACTGATTCGCCAGGTAGAGAGACTCGATGGTGCCGGCATCCGTCCACCATCCCTGCAGCAGATCCCACGTCAGCATTCCGGCCTTGATATAGGCGTTGTTGACGTCCGTAATTTCCAGCTCTCCCCTCGCCGACGGTTTGAGTGATCGGATGAATCCGAATACGTGTGGGTCATAAAAATACATGCCCGTCACGGCATACGGTGATCGAGGATGGATCGGTTTCTCTTCGATCTTTACGATACGTTCGCCTTCCAAAACCGGCACGCCGAACCGTTGCGGATCCTTGACGTCTTTGAGGAGGATTTTTGCCCCTTTCGGCTGACGGCGAAAGTGATCCGCCGCCTTGGCGATGCTCCCTTGAATGAGGTTATCGCCCAACACGACGCAGATCGGTTCGCCGTCGGCGAAATGCTCAGCCAACCGAAGCGCGTCGGCGATACCTCCTTCACCTTCCTGATAGGTATAGTTGAGATGCTTGAGCCCAAACTCTTTCCCGTTCCCAAGCAATTTTAAAAAATCTCCCGCGTTGTTCCCTCCCGTCACCAACATGATTTCCGTCACACCCGCATTGACGAGTGTCTGAATCGGATAATAAATCATCGGCCGGTTATAAACCGGAAGCAGGTGTTTGTTTGTGACCTTGGTGAGAGGCAATAACCTGGTCCCAAGCCCGCCCGCCAGTACAACCCCTTTCACTGCTACACCTTCCTATTGGGAATGGTTCCCTGCTGTTCTTATCGGTTGCCGTCGGTTGGAACTGTAGGGTTGACGATAACACGAAGGGGGAAAACCGGCACTGATATGTAAAAAACTACGAAACGCCCTGAGAGAGATCCGGCTGAAAACCTGGCACAAGCCGCTTGAGATCTCGGAGCAGTTCTTCTTCGTCGGTTTGGGGAAGCGCCGTCGGCAATGATTCCAACCATTCGTCTAGTTCGTCCACCGGGACAGGGGTGCCCACAGCTCGATGGATCTTGGGATGGGTAGTCGGCTCGACCTGTTCGTCGTCCTCGAACAGCTCCTCGTACAACTTTTCTCCCGGCCGAAGCCCCGTAAAGACGATGTCCACGTCCTTCCCTGGAACAAGGCCGGCCAATACGATCATGTTTCTGGCCAGATCGGCGACTTTGATCTGTTCTCCCATATCGAGGACAAACACTTCGCCACCCCTCCCCATCACACTCGCTTGGAGAACCAGCTGCACAGCCTCCGGAATCGTCATAAAGAACCGCTTGACCTCGGGATGAGTCACGGTCACCGGCCCACCTTTGCGGATCTGTTCGGAGAAGAGAGGCACCACGCTCCCATTACTGCCCAACACGTTGCCGAACCGCACGACCGTAAACTTCGTGAGACCGGTGTGGTTGAACTCCTGCACCAAATGCTCCGCAATTCTCTTGGTGACACCCATGACGCTCGATGGATTGACGGCCTTATCCGTAGAGATCAGCACGAATCGGTCAACGCCTGTTTTTAAGGAGACTTCGGCGACCACGCGAGTCCCTAGGATATTGTTACGGATCGCTTCCTTCGGGTTCAGTTCCATCAACGGAACGTGTTTGTGCGCGGCGGCGTGAAACACGATATCGGGGCGGGTCTGGTGGAATATCTCCGATACACGGTCCGGCACCGTGACATCTCCGATGACAGGGAGGATCACCGTCTCCGGATGCTCCGCTCTCAACTCGAGCAGGAGCGAATGGAGGGCATTTTCATACCGTTCGAACAAAACCAGACATGCCGGTTTGTATCGAGCGATCTGTCGGCACAACTCCGATCCGATCGACCCTCCCGCTCCGGTCACCAATGCCGCCTTTCCAACGATGAGGGGGTGCAGTTCTTGACGATCCGTTTGGATCGGTTCACGCTGCAGCAAATCCTCCAATCTCATCGACCGTACTTGCTGCAGAGAGACAGGATCGACTAGGAGTTGCTTGATATCGGGCAAAGTTTTGATCGGAACCGTGCAGCCTTCGGAAGCCGCCAGAATTTTCTGTTTCACCGCCATCGAAGCCGATGGAATGGCGACGATGATTTCTTGGGCGTCCAGCCTATCGGCCGCCTTCTTGGTATCGGCAATCGTCCCGACAACCGGGATTCCATGGATCTTTTTCTTACGCTTGATAGGATCGTCGTCCACGAATCCCACCGGACGGCAGTTATAATTGGCATCGGACAACATGTCTCTCACCAGCAGTTCCCCCGCATGTCCGGCACCGACGATCAACACGCGTCGGGCACTCGGGCCGACGACCTGGAGCCACTCACGGAACCCCCGCACGGCCAATCGGATGCCCGCCAAATATAATCCGTTCAAGAGACCCGTCAAAATGATCACGGATCGAGGATACTGCGTAATACCGCCGATATGATGGATCACTCCGTAAAATGCCGCTGCGCTGGTGAGAGAGGCCAACAGAATCTTGCCCAGATCGTAAGGACCGACATATCTCCACAGCCCATGCTGAATCCCAAATACCCATAAGCCGGCGCCGAATATCAGCAGCACGGCGGGCACGTGATCCCACATGATCTGCCGATATTCGGAAGGAATATCGCCCTCAAAGCGCAGCGCAAAGGCGGTCACATTGGCCGCCAGAATCAGAGTCAGTTGCGCACCGATCACGAGAGTTGAGCGATAATCGAGCACCGTGCCGCCATACCGTCCGGCGATGGAGTGAAATAGTTTGGCTACGGTTTGTTTCATGCGCACCCTGGAGCCCTAACGCGTTGCTCATGCTCCGCCAACATCATGTCGACGACCTGGATGACACGATTCACGGACAACTCTTGCAGACACCGGCTTAAACTATCGATATGGCGATCACAGCCTTCGCCCAAGCACGGCACACAGTCTCCTTCTCCTTGAAGCAGGTAAACATTCCCCAGCCGTTGCGATCCACGGGTTTTCCACGGACTCTGAGCTGTGATCGGCAAATCCTTCGGCCAGGGTCCCCACTTCACCGGATTTGACGGCCCGAACAGAACGACGGTCGGCGCACCGACGGCCGCCGCCATGTGACTCACAGCGGTATCCGTTCCGATATAGACGGCTGCGCGGCTGAGCAGATACCCGAGCGCCGGCAATGTCAGATGCCCGACGAGATTCTTCGCATCCGGGAGTCTGGCGATCACTTGCTCGCTGTAGGCTCGTTGATCCGACGCTCCTCCCGCCACCACGACCACAAGCCCCTGATCGACCAGCCACCGTCCAAGCGCGACCCAACCGTCTACCGACCAAGTCTTGTAGGCAAACTTCGGCGAGACGTGTAAGACTGCGTATCGTCGATGACTCACGACTTCCGGAACCACATGATGAACGGATGCTTCATCCTCGTCTCTCCAACCGACAACGGGGGTTCCCAGAGGCTTGATCCCCAACGGGGCAAGCAGCCGCAAATTCATCACGACCGTATGGGTAGATACGTTATCGAACGGGATCCATTCATGAAGCAGGTTCCGCTTCCACCATGATTTGCCGTCCGGCAACAACGTTCCCACGCGATACCGACCGGCCATCCACGCGTGAAAGGTAGGCCGATCGCCGGCCAAGACCGAAAGGGCGACATCATAGCGGCGCCAAATCGAGCGAAGTAATCTCAGATGTGCCCCGATGGGAGGACGTTCGGGAATCATCCAGATTCGTCGGATATCGCGATTAGCCGAAACAATATCCTGGGTCCCTTCAAACACGAGCATATCGACCATCAGATGGGGCAACGCCGCCTTGAGCGAGCGCACGACCGGTGTTGCCAACAAGACATCCCCGATGCGTCGAGTGCAGACAACCAGCGCGTTGTGAACCTCCCGCTTCATCCGGCCTCTCAGTCTGTCGCCATCTTCGCCTTCGCCCCAATCCCGGCCTTCATGAACCTTGTGCAGCTTACATCTTTCTCAAAAAGGCGAGCATGTCGTGGCCCTTGTCCAGGAGACTTGCCGGAATGCTGAGCACTTCTCCCAGCACTTTCAACGCGCGGTATACGACGGGCGACACGTGATGAGACTCCGCAAACCTGACACGCCTGGTCTCAAGACGTTCCACTCGGAATCCACATCGCCCAGCCAGTTTTGCAAACGACCGCGGCGAAAAGAAACTCACGTGACCACCCATTGAGGATAGATGAAATCCATCCCAGCTTTCCCTCATGACACCGGCCGTCCAACTTGCGGCATTCGGGGTGTTAATAATGAGGACACCTTCCGGCTTCAAGATCCGATGGCATTCGCTCAATAGAAAAACCGGAGCGGTCACGTGTTCGATGAGCTCGAACGCTGTGATGACATTAAACGCCTCATCAGCAAAGCGGGCTTCATGGAGCAGGCCGCAAAATACCTCAAAGCCCGCACGCTGAGCCGTCTCAGCGGCTTTGCTCGCTATTTCCACGCCGCTTGGAGAGAATCCCAACTTGGCCGCAACGGCAAGCAACGCTCCGCTGGAGCAGCCCACATCGAGCAAACGGAGCGGTGGAGGAGACAACCGACCCAGCAGGCGGAGCGCGTAACGCAACCGCCGCTCAGTCACCTCCTGAAAGCGAGCAGCAGACCGAGCCTCCGGTGTTGTCCCGCTCGATGTGTCCCACTTCTTCAACGCGAGCTCATATTGCCCACGGGTACAACTGCTGAGGAGGTGGCTGCACATCGCACATCGAAGCAGCGGGCCTTCGGTTAGAATAATCGCGCTCGTCTGCAAATCGTCGTTACAGCCGAGAGGACACCGGTCAAACAAGCGATCGCGTGAGATTGTTGCCGACACGGGGCTTAGGTCGCCATTCTTGTCTGCGTGCATGGTTGGAGCGTTCTCATTCCGATGTCTAACCTGACGATCGGTGATCACACGATCCGCCGACATTGCGTCAGCGCCGCGAGAGAGCCGCCCTTATCCATCTCACGAAACGCCATATCGATCAAGTCCGACAGCGGCCCTGACGGTAGTCGATTTCAACAAATCGTTCAGTCGTTTCTGATTTTCACAGAAATGCCGGCGATCCTGCTCCTGATGCCACAAATGGAACACCGTTGCGCCGAACCGGGCATTCTTATGCTTGACTCCCGCATGGAGAAGCCGAATGACGAAGTCTGAATCCTCCAGTCCCCATCCCTCGTAGGACTCGTCAAGTCCGTTCACACGGATCAAGTCGGTCCGCCACGCGGAGAGATTACAGGTCTTGATGCCTTTCCACCGATTCGGAGTCCATTTTCGAAACGGAGCATCGGGCAGTGTGATCAGCGGAAATACCCGATTGATTTCACGCCGAAACCAGGACTGCATCCAATCGATTCCGCTCCAGGCATGAACCGGCAGCCGCCGGTGCAGGACACGGCTCGTCAACCCGGACGAAAGCAATACACGATTCGATCCGAGGAAGTACCCTGGTTCGGCCAATTGCTTATGGACACGCACGAAATGGCGCGAGGGAACACAGTCACCGTCCGTGAAAATCACATAGTCGGCGTCCGTCGACGCAACGGCGCGGTTGCGGATCGCGGCGGCTCGAAACCCCCGGTCTTCTTGCCAGACATGCGTCAGCGGAAACGGCGTACGCCTGGCGAATTGCCGCACGATTTCAGCCGTCTCCTCCTTCGATCCGTCATCTGCAACCACGAGTCTGAAATCGTGATCACTTTGGCCGCAGTAACCGTCCAAGACGACCGCCAGTGCATCAGAGCGATTGTATGTCGTCACGATCACCGTTGTGTTCATTTCGACGGTGAGTCGACGCGACGTCGAAGCGGCGCCTGTTTGGGGAGCGACCACATCTCTTGCTGTTCGAACCGCTTGGCATACCGATAAAACGTTCCCTCGAAATTTCCGAAGGCGATGACAAACCCGGCCCACCCGTCCAAAAACCCTCGCTTCGCGACATAATGTTTGAGAAACGACCAGATGCCGTGAAACAACGCGGTCCCCATCGAAACTCGTTGATCGGCGAGTTTCAACACCCCGAGCGATGAATACCGGTTGGCCTTCTTGACGACCTCTTCGAAGTCTCTGAACGGAATCTGCCAGATCGCATGTTCCAACCGGCCGACCGGTTTGGCGGTCAACAATTCGTACCCTTCGTGGACGGGAGATTCCACGTATTTCATGGATCCCTTGCGAAACAGCTGAGGTTGGCGGAAATTCGGATACCAACCGGAATGTTCGACCCAGCGCCCCATGAAGTAATTTCGCCTCGGCACAAGATACGCGTCGTGCGCGGGAGCGCCGGAAAGGATCATAAGGATCTCATCACGCACTTCCGGTGTACATTGCTCGTCTGTGTCGAGGCTGAAAATCCATTCGTGTGTACAGGCCTTAATAGCTTGATTTCGCAGATGTCCGAACCCCTGGAACGGAATCTGGACGACGCGGGCTCCCAAGTCCTGTGCGATCCGAGCCGTCTCGTCGGTACTGGCGGAATCGGCCACAATGATTTCATCGGCCCACAAGACGCTGTTGACGGTATCGGCGATCTTTTTCGCCTCGTTGAAGGCGATGATATAAGCCGAAAGACTCATGTCCTCGAACCGGCTTGCGAATCAATCCCCGAATACATCAGGCCGGAGAACCAGCAATAAAACAGTTTTTCAGTATGGTCGTTGAGCGCTGGTTGGAAAAGACAGCTGATCGCGATGGTGACTACCAATCCCTTCGCAAGCAACCCATATGTCGCATCGCCGGTGAGAGATGCCCATCGCCATTGTTGCACAAAGAGCCAAAGCAATAGGCTAAGCCCGATTATTCCGACCTGTGCCATGATCAAGAGGTATTGATTGTGCGGATGCGAAGGAACAGGCACGCCGGCTTGTTTTGCATACACCGCGTATGCTTGAGCAAATCCTCCCGTCCCGGCTCCCATCAGCGGATGTTCCTGAATGACCTGAACCGTATGATAGTAAAATTCCAATCGTTGGCCTATCGGATCTTCGGCTGCCGCGTGGGAGCTCCATTGTGCAACACCAGTGGCGACAAGATTGACCCGATCATGGAAAGAAGTGGAGATTTGATAGGCCGCCGAAAATGTGACACTGAGGGCAATGACCGCTGCCACCATGCCTCGCCACCCGAAATACATATGGAAGGCCACCATGGCAAGCCCGGCCAGCACCACGTAGCCGGTTCGACCTTGAACCATCAATAAGACATTGCCCACGGCCAGGCATGCAGCTCCCGCCCATCCCCAACGTGCCCATCGGCGTGAGGACTTCCAGGCCAAAATCCCGAACACCAGCACGCCAAATGCCATGAGCGAGTTGTGAGTAGTGTGTTTTTTCAATATACACGGATTAGATGGATCACAGACGGGAGGGTAATTGGCGGGGACACAGGGAATGGATGGATCACATGGAATCTGCTTTTTCAATAAACACGGATTGAAAGGATCACAATTGATGAGTCCGCCGGTTGGAAGGACTCCCACGCTCAAGGCAAAAGACAGTGCCAACGTCACGGCCAGCGATGCCGCCAAGGCTAGGAGCGCGCGATTTTTTTCTCGGGCATCGATCACCATCGAAATCAGCAAGGGGATGAGCAACAGATTCGCGTATTTCTTCACCCAGAACGCTCTCTCTTCCACAGTTCCCCCTCCCCAGACCGTACCTAACAAGAGCCAAGCGAACAATACGATAGCCGCAACTGCCACTGGATTCGCGCTGATCCGACGAAGTCTTTCACGCCACCCGCCACTGACTGTCCAACAGAGCACGAGCAGGCCGAGTAGAATGCCGTCCGCGACGACCCAGAGCGGAACGGTGAATCCGAGCGCAGTCGTGGTCCAGCCTGCCGCCCGCCTTGCCTCCGCCTGCAGCCTGTCTTTCGTCCAACCCATCACTTGTAGGCGAAGGCGATCAGCGACTTCCGAAACGAAGGAATCAAGTCTTTGATTACCGTGCCCACGGACCGCACCCTTTGAATTCCCTCGCGGTAGCGGCGTGATTTCAGAAAGGACACCTCGTACTTTTTGAACCCCGAAGAGTGCAGCAGCAATTCCAGTTCACCTTTGGTGAACTCGCGATTGTGTCGAAGGGGGTAATACGACATGCCCTTGTACAGGATAGGGGTCACATGGAGATAGTGATCAGCATAGTCGTAGGTAATATGCTTCCCTCGCAACAGACGGCTCCTGTTTCTAAAACTCGCGACGTTGGGCACGTCGATCTCCAGTACGCCTCCCGGCCGCAACACTCGCCTCATTTCCCGGACCGCCGGAAGATGCGAATGTGAAAAATGCTCAAGCACCTGGCAACACACCACGGCATCGAATGATTCGTCAGGATAGGGAATCGCATCGGCTTCTACATTGCAAACCTGAAACCGAATACCCTTCTCATACGTGGCCGGGTAGACAGACCGTCGATCCATGACATCGAGCGCATGGCATTCATGGCCAAGCTCGGTCAAAAATGAAAGCAACAGGCCTTGTCCGGACCCCACGTCGAGTACTTGCTTGGCTCCGCTCAATCGGAGAGCGATCTCGCAAAATCTATCGATGCTTCCCTTGAACAGATCCTCCATTTCGAGGTTACCTCGGCGGAACAGTCGTCCCCCATTGCGTAGTTGAACGGCGAGACGCAGGGCTTCACCCTTTTTCCTCGGTTGGCGCGACGCGAAATCGAGCACGGTCAGGCTATGTATTGACGGTCACTCTTGAGGAGTCTTCTTCCGGCATAACCTGCACGGGGGCTTTCCCACTTGCCACGTGAGATTTTTGGACAGGGCGGGAGTGTTTTCGCCTCCGCTCCAACCTCTTCACGAGCCTCTCCAATACAAGGAATAGAGCCACCCATACGCCCAGAATAATGAGTCTGATTTTGTCCGTCGAGTGATGATACAGAACGGCCAGTCCTCCGCATAGCACCATGACCCCATACTCTGCAAGCACGGTCCGACGATGGCTCCATCCGCTCAAAACCAACCGCTGATAATAATGCTCCCGGTGAGCTTCCCAAATTTTTTTGCGGCGGAGCATCCGCCGGATCAAGGTCACCGTCGCATCCACGATGAACGGGGAGAAGATCATGATGGGGACCCACAACTCGAATATTCCGTCTCGAACGCCGAGAATCATCAATGTCCCCGCCAAGAATCCGATCGTAATGCTCCCCGCATCGCCCATGAAGATACGCGCGGGCGGGAAATTATGGGTGAGAAATCCCAAAGCCCCCATCGCAACGAACGTGGCAATGATAAGCATGACCGGGAAATGGGCCTGCCATCCGAAATAGGCGAGAAATCCGAACCCGAAAAACGTCATTCCGCCCGCAAAGCCGTCCATACCGTCCATAAAGTTATAGAGATTGGCCATCCAGAGGAGGGCGAGAACGCTCACCGGAATTGCGGCAAGTCCAAGCAGGATGTTCGGTCCACCCGGTATCGGGATGGAAGACAAGGTCAAGCCGACACCGCCGATAATGATACAGGCGGAGACTGCTTGGATACCCAATCGGAGGGCGGCTGGGAGACCGACACAGTCATCGATGAAGGAGACGACAAAGATGAGAAGCATCGAAACCACGATCCAAACACTCCCGGACGCCACACCTTTCGGCAACACCGGCTTCGAGGGTTGGACAATCGCCAACACACTGGCAGCCAGAATGAGACTGATCACCACACTGCCGATGACGGCCAACCCTCCGGTCTGGGGAGTCGGCATGGCATGCAATGTTCGCTCATTTGGATGAGCCAGTATGGAGAGAAACGATTTCGGCGAACATAACCGGTTTGTGAGCCACCAGGCCGATACAAAAGCAAAGATGCCTGGAAAGACGACCATCATGATCGACATACCGACTGCTACCTTATTAGGCTGCCACTCGAATAGTCCTGTCCTGAACTCAGGAGAGTGTGCTGTTCGTTCGGCAAGCTCTATGACGTATTTTTACATTGAAATCAAGACGTATCAACCTGCGAGTCCTGAACCGACGGGAGGCGTCATCCCACTTCCTCCAACCCGGCACATAGGAGCCCGGTTGATGAGATGACTCAATAGCCCGTACTCGCTGCATCTCGATAAAACGCAATCAGCTCCGGGACTGCTTTTTCGAATGAATACGTAGGCCGATAATCCAATTCACGTGTGAGAGCGGCGGAACTGTACCAGGCGCAACCGATAAGTTTTGCCAGTTGCTCGGTCGTGAAGGGAGCCGGTCTCCCGCTGAGAGCTTGAAGCACATCGCCGCATCGCGCACCGCTCTTGAGTATCCAGAGCGGTACTCGCCATCGCGGAGGTGCCATCCCTAATCCGGCTCGTAACCAGCCGTAGAGGTCGGTCACGCGATACGGTTCGGTATCGGCGACAATGTATGCCGACCGCTTAAAACATGGCGCATGAAGACACAGCAACACCGCTTGTACGAAGTTTTGGACGTGTAAGAGACTTCGGACCGCCGAGAGATGCGGCAAGATCGGAAATCTCCCATGATCGATCGCTTCGATCATTCGATAGAGATTGCCTTTCTTTGTCGGCCCATAGACCATCGGAAGACGGAGCGAAACGGCAGTGAGGCCATGTCGCTCTGCGTACTCCGAAACAAGTTGCTCCGCTCGCCATTTTGACCGACCGTAGGCGGTCCGGGGATCGGGAACCTGTGTTTCATCGACACACCCGCTTGTCTCTTCGCCGAAGACTTTGACCGAACTGGCAAACACAATGCGATTCACTCCGGATCTCACGGCTGCATCGAGGATATGTCTCGTGCCTTCGACGTTGACTGATTCGTAGTCCTTCTCTGCTCCGGAATCATCGATTGCATGGACCTTCGCCGCCAGATGCACGATGGCGTCACAGCCACTTGTTGTTTCCCACGTTTTCTTCGCATCTCGGATGTCGGCGGCCACGGTCTCGACATTCTGTGAGCGCGAGATGGGGTACGTCGAATCATGCAGAACCACCCGCACATGGTGGTCCGATCGGCAGAGCTTGTCGACAAGCGACGATCCCAGGAACCCCGCAGCACCTGTGACCAGGACTCTGGTCATGCATACCCATGGGAACGATCGATGGCCGAGACCTTCACCATGTCCTGGTAAAGGCCGAGTACTTGTTCGTGAATCCGGGGACCGGACCATTCCGCCATGACACGGGCCCGGCTTCGCTGTCCCATGACCTCCCGCGCCTCCCGGTCGGACAGCAGTTCTTCAATGGCCGCCGCCAACGACACGGAATCTCTTGGGAAAACCAGCAACCCGTTAAACCGATCACGCACAATCTCTCGACAGCCAGGAACATCCGTGGCCACCATGGCTTTTCCGCAGGCCGCCGCTTCCAACAATACCTTGGGAAGCCCCTCGCGATACGACGGCAGCACGATGAGCATGGCCGCTGCATAGACGGCCGGCATATCTTCTCGATGTCCCCACCATTCGATCACCCCTTCCTGCACCCATTCCTTCAGGCGAATCTCCGGAATAGCAGCAGGGTTATGTTCATCCTGTCGACCGACGAGAATGAACCGGGCATGGATGCCTTTCCGCTTCAACCGCCGGGCGGCCTCTACAAATTCCCCGACGCCTTTGTCCCAGAGCATCCGTGCAGGCAGAACAACAATCGGGACACCTGACGGCTGCGGCTGTAAGGAATACACCGAGACATCGATGCCGGACCCCGCAATAATTCTCGTCCGAGAGGCAGGAACAACCCTCTCTCCGACAAGCCGGTCCTGATCATCCTGATTTTGGACCAGAACGACCGAATGACCCAAACTGAGGACAGTGCTCAACGCCGTCTTCACACACCAGCGCAACAGCCGGTTCCGCCCGTCCATGAAGGCATACCCAAGACCGGCGAATGCATTGATGACCGCCGGGATCCGGGTACACCATGCAGCCAGAGTGCCGTACAGTATCGGCTTCATGGCCACATGGTGAACGACATCCGGTCTGACGCGCCGATACAATCGTACGAGTTCGGCGACGGCGATCACCTCGCGGAACGGATTGCGGCTCCGACGAACCATCTCCAGCCGCTCGAGCTGGAATCCTTCTCCTCGGATTCGCTCACCGTGATCGGTCACACGAGTCGCCACGATCACATCATAGCCGGCTTCCCGTGCGGCACGCGCCAGATCGACACGGTGGGACCAGAAATACCAATCTTCAGTGATAAGATACAGCAGACGAGGGCGATCGCGCATGAATACTCAACCAGGCTTGAAACATCAATACGTTCCAGAGCCAATACTGCCGATTACGCCGACCCGAGAGATGCTCCCGCCATTTTGTTCGGATCGGACCCGGGTCCAAATATCCTTCGTGCTTGAGCCTGGACTCCTCCAACAACGCCTCGGCCCAGTCCCTCAAGCTGCCTCGGAGCCAAGAGTCCAACGGAATGCCGAAGCCCATCTTGGGTCGTTCGACCAGATGTTTCGGGACATAACGATACAGAACTTGTCGAAGCAGCCATTTCCCTTCGCGTTCCGCCTTGATCTTCATCGAAAGGGGAAGCCTCCAGGAAAACTCCACGACGCGATGGTCCAGCAGAGGCATCCTGGTTTCCAGGCTGATCGCCATCGCGGCCCGATCGACCTTGGCCAAGATATCGTCGGTCAAATACCCGACCAAATCGTGGAGCATCATCTCTTCGCTGAAATCCCGTTCTCCCAGCTGTTGCGCTTGAGCGTCGGCCCAGATCGGTTTGTCCTGAGCACCGATGACCAAGGAAGAAGTCTCTCGTTGTAGCGACACGAGTCGCCGATACAATTCCGTCTGACTATCCGAATCCAGGACCGATGCAAGTTTATGAACCTTTTCCCCGAGGGTCGTCATTCGGAGGGACGCAGGGAGCCCAATCCTCAGCATTTTGCCGATCCTATCCCACTGCTCGGGCGACAATGCGGTCAGGGCAGATGCCGCGATCGTTCTCATGGAAGCGGGCACTCGCGCGATTCGACGCCAGATCAAGCTTCCCCAGGAATACCGATTGTAGCCGCCGAATAACTCATCACCCCCATCCCCGGACAGCGCGACCGTGACCTGTTGTTTGGCCAATCTCGCGACAAGACATGAGGGAACGGCGGATGAATCGCCGAATGGTTCGTCATACATCGACGGCAGATGTGGAATCACCGCCAACGCGTCGTCCGAACTCACATACAATTCAGTATGGTCGGTCCCCAAATGTTCGGCGACGGCTTTCGCTCCAGGCGCTTCATTGTACTCTCCTTCATGGAAACCTATCGAGAAGGTCTTGACCGGACGAGATGAGTGTGCCTGCATAAGCGCCACCACGGTCGACGAATCGATCCCGCCCGATAGAAGCGCCCCGAGAGGCACATCAGCGATCATTTGTCCCTTGACGGCGCCGCTCAATAATCGGTCCAGCTCATCCGCCGCCGTGCTGTCGGTCCAGTCGCCTCGATGGGCCTGTCTCGCAACCGTCGCCGCAGACCAATAGGGTATAGGTTCCGGCCAGTAACCGGCTGTGTAGGAGGGAGAAATCGTCGCATAGGTTCCAGGTAACAGCTTTCGAATCCCGGTGTAGATCGAGTACGGTAACGGCACATAGGCATAGCGCATGAACAAAGCGAGGGCCTCCCGATCGATGTCACCGCGCCAGCCTGGGTAGACTTCCAATGCCTTCAGCTCCGAGGCAAAGAGGAACGTCCCGCTGGACCACCCATAGTAAAGCGGCTTCTCTCCGATCCGGTCACGAGCCAGGACGAGGCGCCGCTCGACGCGATCCCATAGAGCCAACGCAAACATCCCAACGGTGGCCTGAAGCGCTTTTTCTATACCCCAGGTTTCAAAGGCCGCCAACAGCGTCTCCGTATCCGAATGCCCGCGCCACGATTGGTCCGTAAGCTGCTCTCGGAGTTCCAGATGATTGTAGATTTCACCGTTGAAGACGATGACATATCGACCCGAAGCCGATTCCATGGGTTGACGGCCGGCGGGAGACAGATCCAGGATCGACAGGCGGGCATGGCCCAGGGCAAGGCCGTAGTCGACATCGCACCACACTCCTGAATTGTCGGGGCCCCGATAACGAATCATCTCGGCCATTCCCAAGACAATACGACTGAGGTCAGACCCCCGATAAGACATCATTCCGGCAATGCCGCACATCACTGCACCGAATGAATTGAATGGTCACCCATGCGTGGGGACCGTATCGTCACGGACCAATCCAGTCCACACAGATTGCCACTGATCTCTCTCTGCCCGTCCCGCGGAGCCCCACGACCTGCGAGACTCGCTCCCGACCGCGCGACTCAACTGGAGAACCACGTCTCTTGCAAGAGCAGCACTATGCACGCCAATTCCCATCATCGCCCACCGTAATGAGGAGAGGTCATGCACCCTGGCAAGGAGCCGACGACAATAGTTCAGCCGACCGCGGCCCAGTTTTCCAGCTTCGATTGCATCCACACGGTAACCCAGAAGGACTTCCTCCAACGCGGCAAAACGACTGCGAGAAAAACTTTGGAGAAGGAGCGCTTGATCCTCACACCGGGTATCGTCGTCGGAATAGGGGTGCGATAAGAACCAGGTCCGCTTGCCCATCCAGGTCGGATGGGCCAACGGAAAGCCCCACCAGGGTCGACGGCAAATCGCCTCGTGCGAGCTTGCCGTCGGGTAGCAGCCGATGATCTCGCCTTCTCCCTTGAAAATCACGGCGCCGGTTCCCAGCAGATCAATGTCGCGATGCTCTTCAAGGAACTGAATCTGACGTTCAAGACGCTGAGGATACGCCACATCGTCGGCATCCATTCTGGCGATATACTGTCCCCTCGCGAGACGCACACATTGATTCAACCGTGCAGCTAAGCCCCTATTCCCTGATGGTTCTTGAATGAACCGAACTCTGGAATCTTGAATACAGGATACGTTTTCTGCGGTGCGATCAGTCGAGCCGTCATCGACGACGATGAGTTCCCAGTTTTGATACGTTTGGGAAAGAATCGACCGCAATGCAAGATTGATCGTCCCGGACGCGTTGTACGCCGACATCGCAACAGTGACCAGAGGCGCGTTCAATCAACTTTCCCTGTAGAACATCCGACCCGGCCAACCGGCGGCACTGTAGGTCCAGGCCCCCCGCAGGCGCCAGAAAAGCTCGAAGGCGACACGACGCGCGGCACGGTGACCGCGGTTTTTTCCCCAAATTAAAGAGGCAACCAGCACCAGCAGAGACCGGATGGTCCGAAGGGCCGGTCCTGTGTGGTGGCCCTGCGCGGCGGATTGGAACATGACCCAGTCCACAGGCAACGCGCACCGACGTGGCATACGGTGGGTCAGCTCTCGCAACAGCTCCTCGAAACGTCGCTCGTAAGTATGGTCGCGGCGCACCCGTTCAAAGCCACGTCGCGCAATCTCATCCCTTTGCTCAGGACGAGAGAGCAACATCTTTACCCGTTCGGCCATCTCGTCTGCACCCTCGAACGTCAAAACCTCTTCCCCGAGGCGGAAATACCGATCGAGGTTCGGAGCCTCCTCAGTCAGGAGACAGCCTCCGCATCCCGGTACTTCGAAGATACGCGCTTTGATCTGTCGACTTGCCGGATCAGAACGACCGTGCGCACCATCGCTGAAATTGAGGCTGATCTGCGATTCGCGAAAGATTTCCCCCATACGTTTGGTCTCGACCGGACCTTCCGGCCACCCATGCCCGAAGCAAGCGACCTCAATGCCTTCGTGACGAAGCCTGGCGATCATGGCTCGGCGGTTCCCATACGCTGCGCCGACAAAGCTCACGGGATAGCGGCAGACCGAAGCAGGCAGGGGGGACATCAAGGTCTCAGCATTGGCCGCCCACTGAGAGAGGCAGACGGAGTTGATGCCGTCGCGATGGTAACAGTCGATCATCTGCGGGTAGGTCGTCACAAAGAGATCGAATTCCGCACCGATCAGCTTGGAAAACATCGGATATTTCCAGGAATCATCGGTCGACCAATTGACGACCCATACCCCGCTTTTCTTAATTACCTGGATGGTCTCGACCCACACTTCATAGTGCATCAATACGCAGAAGACGACATCCGGGCTCGTTTCCTCCACGCGCTTCAACAACGCGTGATTCAGGCGAGAAAAATCATCGTAGGGTTCGCGGGACAACGACTCGAAGAAACTGACCTGATGTCCCAAACGGCGCAAGGCAGGGAGAAAATTTGCATACTCGGGGCCTTCTCCGCGGGCAGGGTCGCCGTAGGCATGCTCTCCTAAGACGCACAAGATTTTCATGACATCATGTCAATCGAGCACGCCGTGCCGTCACATGGTAGCCGACTGTAAAACGCCTTTCGCGGTCGAACTGGTCCAGCCATTTGCAGAACACAGGGACGACCAGACCAAGGATCGGAAAGAGCACGGTCCACATCGGAAGCCACAGCAGCCGAATCGCTCCTGGGAGGCTTGAACTCCATGGACTCGTCGTTTGTATGAACCGTATGGATTCCTGCCCAAAAAATCGAAACGACCCTTCATTGGGTTCAATGTTGACTTCTTCAAACCCGGCCGCCTTCAGAAAGCGTTCGTACCACCAGGGTGTATAGCCGCCATAATAGTGATAGGGCTCTTGATGAATCCCTGATCCAAGCGGCGCGGTGAGTATGAGCGTGCCTCCCGCCTGAAGAATCCTCGCCAATTCGTAGATTACCAGGATGGGCTCCGGATGATGCTCCAGCACTTCCGTACAGAGCACTACTCCGAAGCTGCCGTCCGGAACCGGGATGGCCGTCACGTCCGACACGAAGTCGAGAACGCCATAGCCGCCATGTCGAAGCTGCTCACCCCGCAACGGTGCGAGATCCTGAGTACGGTAGTCGCAGTGTGCGAACAGCGCCCGATACGGGCAGGAGCCGGCACCGACATCCAGCACTCTCGTCCCAGTCGGCACCAGCGACGCCTGTTGCGCAATCCAACGATCGCGCCGCACGACGTTATACGCGAACAATTCACTCTGAGCCAGCCAGGTCCGCAGCCGGTTACTCACGTGCCTTCACAAATTCGAAAAGACCGCATCCATACTCGAGATTGGCCGCAGTTTCCGGGGGAACATCCTCATTGAACCGTCCGGCATCATCCACGAGAGAAAAGGTCTTGAGCCGGAGTTCCTGGAAGTAATCCCTTACAGTGCCGGGCGAAAACACGCGATGCGCATTGAAACAGACCCGCTCGCGTCCGACCGGCACCGATAGAAAGAACCTCCCGTCCGGTTTCAATATGCGCTGAAGCTCCGTAGCAGCCAGAAGACTCCCCTTCGGATTGATGGGGTCCCCATATCGACCGAGTCCTATATGTTCAAGGACATGAAGGCACGACAATGACGTGATGCTGCCGTCTTGAAAAGGCAGCCACAGGATATCGCCGGCAAGGGAACTCAGATTAGAGAGACGCACGTGAAGAGGACGATAATCGACAAAGACGGTTTTCACGTCGGCACTCAACACGTTGATCATCATCGCGCTGGATCCGACATCGATATGGAGAGCAGGCCTCTTCTCATGTAATCGCCGCGCGAGCCACGCAGCCTGAAAGAAATAGTGCGGATCGAACGGCGTAGCCACGACACGATCAGCAAGACATGGGTACGAATCTCGGAAAGAGATCTGTCGCGTAGCGGCCTTCTTATTATAGGTTTTCCATTCCACGAAATAGCGAGGCAATGCTCCAAGGCTGGTAAAAAAGTGGGGACCAAGAAACGCTGCCCCCCACCGGACCAGCGCGCTGTTGCGAAACAGATGTTTCACGTCGACGGGGAGAGAGCGATGGTCGCGAATAGAAGCAGCCCCCTTTCCAAATCTCTCACAGGGAACATATGAGTTCTGAAACGCGACATGTATGGAGTACCGCATTAGCGTACGGCCAAGAGCGGCTGAGGATATTCCTGAGTATAGGCAAATGCGAGGTGACGCCCATCGCGATTGAAAAAATATCCGTTGGGGCCAGCCGGCGGATGTGACAGCAGAACCAATACCATACTGACCACCGAATACGGACTTTCAGTCGAACCTTGATTCATCTCAGTGCGGGCTTCGCCGGGCACCAACACGTTGATCTGAATGTCCTTACCTGAATATCTCGTGGCACATTCGGCGGCGAAAGAGGCACCAAGCGTATTCAGGGCCGATTTACTGATGTTGTACGGACCGAATCCCGATGTCGATGCCCAACCCGCAAAGGAGGAAAGGAAGAGAATCCGAAATCCATCGCCATGACTTAAGAGCGGCATGGCCGCCCTGCAGGTCAACCATTGACCTGTCACGTTTGTCGTCAGAAGATCCGCCCAGGCAACCGTACTTTGGCCAGTGAGCGGAAACGCTGTTCCCGCAGGTTGAGGGAGGGCGGCACTGTTCACCAGCCCATACAGACTGGTGGTCACATGCTGGATGCTTCCAACCGCACGGGCAAGATCCCCTTCGGATCTAATATCCACCGGGACGGAGATACAACGACTGATATCGATGCCAAGAGCCGCCCTCCCTCCATTGTCTCGCGCAATTTCTCAATTCGTCTTCCGGAAATAAAGACTCGAGCTCCAGAAGTGGCAAGGGCCAGCGCGATGCACCGTCCATATCCCGTGCCTGCGCCGATTATCCAAAAATTCCTCCCCTTCAGCCGTTCCCACCTGGCTTGCGGTAAACCGAAGCGATGATCCCGCCAAGAAGCAGGATGAACGTTCTGTAAGATGCCGGGAGTGGAAACACATTTCTGAAACAACCTCATACTTCGACAGCGCTACAGGACCTGTTGTTGCGGCCTAGCGCGAGGATTTCATTTTCAACGGCATCACGGGATACGTTGCGAATGACACCCGGCATCTCAATGACATTTAAGTTTTGATTCAAAGCTTCATTCCCGGACAGGAGAGAGGCAAGCACTTTCTTAACTTAACAGCAAACTCGATCGGTGGTACTCCAGTATTCGAAGACGTCATGAGGAAACGGTTTTTCCCGCTCAAACTTCTGCATCATGGCGGCATAGCATATAAGGTCTCTCATGTAGAGCGACTTCCAATCATCGACGCACTGCTTCACCTTACTCACCCACTCATGGTCACGAATATCCAACTGGGTACAGCAGGAAGCGATATGAGAGGCATCATGGGTTCCCAGCGAGATCGTGGCTCGGCCGGTTTGGAGCCCGGCGATGATTCGCATTAATGACAGCCATTGCCAACCTTCCCGCTGAGGAATGTTCACGATCACTTTCCCCAATCGGTTGATGGCATTGCGGCGATTTCTCGATACAAATCTCTGCGGACATACAATCGATAGTCCTTCTGCCTCTAATAAAGAAAGGAGCTTGACACGATGTTCCGTTACAGCACCGGTAAACACAAGATCATGAACGGTGTCACCAGAGCCGTCTATATCTTGGCACGGGACGCTGCCTAGATTAGGAAACGGGATTGAGCGCACATCCAGGCCGGGCAACATGTTGGACATATTCCGCAATTCCGGCAAGTCACCCAATACAAAGAAGCAACGTAGATAAGGCAAGCACTCCAGCAGATGCTTGATCCGCGCAAAAATAGTGTCGGGATGCATGTAGTCGTTTTCGCTACCAAGCGGAGCGCCATGAAAATAGATCTGGCCGTACTGGAAATCCCAATGCTCAGTCATAATCATCGCGACTCGCTTTCGTGTTGATTGACAAAACTCCATCAACACATCCCTATTGTTCCGCAACGAGAAGCCCTCAATGACCACATTCAGAGATGAGTGACGGGGCTGTCTCCCCACAGAAACCGTATATCCTTTCTGTTGCAAAGCCGTGACGAAAAAAATCACTTGGTCACTGATTCCAGTGAAAGGGTGGTTATAGATCCAGAGGTGGATAGGAGCTGATCTCTTCGCTTGCCTTTTCACAACTTTGAGATTCTGTCAAATGATTGTCGATACGAAACGGCCGGCTCCGGTGCGGAGTCAACGGCCTCCTGGACTGCGTGTTCTACTTGTTCAAGCGAATAGCTAGAAAAACAGGACGAATAGCCGCCGGACTCAGCCTTAGCCGGGATAAATGCCCCTTCGCTTTGAGGGATTGCATAATATCGATCGCCGTGGCGGATGATGTTGTATCCGGATACTCCATGCCGAACGAGTTCTATATTGACATCGCTCGTCATAGGCTTCAGTAGCCGTGACACAAAATATGAGTGATACCGGCGAATCTGCTTCCATACGCGAGCAGCTTGGCCATACAACATCGGATACGGCTTAAGAGCGCCGGAGATCCATACGGCCAATCCATAAATGGAATGTCCACTGGGACTCTTGCTAAAGCCAACATACTTTCCTCCCAATTCTGCCAAGGTATGTGCAAACGTACTTCGGGGAGCGCCGGTGCTGTAATACTTAGCTAGGGCTGACCAGTCGTTCAGCTTGAACGGAGGATTTCCATAAGCATGAATTAATGCACCACCCAACTCCCATACGACACTGTGGCCAGTATTGATCCGTAACATTGGCTGTGTCGGACTTTCGAATACACGAGCCCATTCATCGCCCCGTACCGTGCAATCAAGCAATCCGTGTCCCCCTTGTCGAGGAATGCTGATACGTTGTTCAGAAGACTCTCGGTATCGGTAATACAAAGCTGAGATGGTGCTCCAGAGATGATCGCTAAATGCCTGACCAGAAAACTGGTCCTGAGCATAGGCTATCATGTGATTTTGCATGTCATGATAGGCGTCCGGTCTATCCAACAAAGCGCCGACACGGCTAGTCAATTGATAGGTCAGCGAATCGTCAAGGTCTGGTGTTTTGCCATACCGGTCTATCAGGGTACCGGTCGATGTATCCTTGTGCCAGATAGCATCGCGCATACCTTGCAAGACTATCCCATTTTCGTTATCGGTGACATACACTGACGTTCCCACCGTATCGGTAACCACGGGAATCGCGCCCAGCGCCATGGCTTGCATGATGGAAGCCGAGTGCAGAGATGCGCTAGGCAACAAGAAAAAATGCGTGCTTGCCATCAACGCGTTCATTTCATGATTGGCGAGATAATCCTGCCCCCAAATGATGCTGCGACCTGTTTGATCTCGCACCAGAGAGACGTCTACGCCATATTCGCTCAAGTCCTCGTCGTTAGGCTTCGCACAGCGTAACATGAGAAGACCGTCTCGGCCCTCTTCCAAGTATTCCTTCCAAAAACGTAAGACGATATGGCCACCACGGCGAAAGAAATTGAACGGATTTTGGTTGGCCGAATTCACGAACAAGAACTTTGGACACTGCAGCGAGGACTTTTTCGGAAAGCTTCGATCAAATACGGCTTTTGCACTCAAGCCGATTCGAGAAGAAAAAAGCTTCTGAACAATGTTTGGGTCATCAAAAAACTGAGTGAAGGCATGAAGTGTCTCCGGAACATGAGAAAAAATCCCCAGGCACAGCGGGTTTGCAAAGATACTCCGATAGTGTTCTCGAATCTCACCGGCGCGGTCGAGCCCACCGCTTCCTTGTTGAGAAAACGGAAACCAGACGGGCGCGAACATTTCACAGTGAAGAACAAAGGGCCGTTGAAGCGAAGGAAAAGGCGCGGTGTGGTGGAATTCCAAGTCTCCCGGTAGTTCCGTGGTGAGGACTTGATTCGGTGGCCAAAAGTATTCTTGATACGTTCCGGCAACAGATTTACTGGCCAGTCGACTAGAAAGATCCTTCGCGGCAAGTGCTTTGGAGAATACGGCCTCACGCATTTTGACATCCGAGGAGAAGCGGCGATATAGCCTGACATTATCCCAAGCATATAAGTCGAGACCTGCAGGAGCATGATCAAATAAGGCACGATAGATCGGATGGAACCCGTTAAGGGAGATGTAGTGACTCAGGCTCCAAGGGACTGCAACTGAAAGCCCCCGTCCCTCATTCATACCAGGTCTCGCACCTACTCATACTCATGCACTTTCAATCGCGGAAATCCAGACTGAAGCGGTGTATAAGCACGTGACCAAGACGGCAGGAGCTCAAAAAGTGAGCATCGGCTAATATCAGCCGTTACATCCGTTGAAATGAATTGGTCCGCCTGTTCGATTCGAACACCTGCTGTCACAGAAACACTTGGCATTGTTATAACCAACGTAGCATTGTCCTCTTATCTACTCCCCTATGGTGATGAAAATATGGGCGCTTCTTTCGCATGCATAGCAACACTTTCTGAGATCCATACCATGATTTGCTCAGCCAAGATTCCTGCCAAGGAATTTCCACAATCTCGTCGAACCCAAGCATATCCAGGCTCTTGAATAACAATCCTCTTGAGAGCCCAACATCGTTATCGAAGCAGACTGGAAAGCTCGCATCCTTGTAAAACCGATTCGGTTGTTGGTAATATATCAAGAACTCATCAGTGTCGCCCATTCCCGTAAAGAGCAATAAGGCCTTTTTAGCCCGACTTGCAATAAACGAAAGAAAATACAGCGGGTCACTGATATGCTGCATGATTTGTGAAGCCACGACAATATCATGAGGCTCAAAGTCTTTAACAATGTGAGTCCATGAATCGTACGATCTCTGCCTAAACTCCACATCTACACCTGTGAGCGAGGATAAGAATGACATGGAGGAACTGTAATCGCCATGATCAAACCCGGTACATTTGCTCAAGCCGCGCAGAGCAGCGCCTACAACAAAATACCCGTTATTGCATGCCATATCAGCAAGACTGCACCCGCGAAATCTCTCCGCCACATGATCCAGAAAGCAATCATACATAGTAGCCAGGCGCCTATTCGCGTCATACGCCTGATTCCAAACATCTTCTGCTTCTATCGCTCGGTCGAACACGAACTCGTGAAGACCATACGTTCGCCGCCCACCATCTTGATGATGCAGCCATGAATAGGCCACTCCGGTAATGACCTCATCACTGATAATGAAGGGCTGATAGTTTAGACATTGCCTGGCCGTCACGATTTGATCATATGAGAGATTAAATCTCCTCAAATCCATCTCTTTCCCCTCACTATTTACCAAAACGATTATCCATGACTTTATCAGCACCAGATAACCAAATTGATGCCATATCTACTCATTCTTCTGTGTGAGATTTCAAATCACTGTCAAATATTCGCCTCCACCATGGACGCAGTAATCGTTCCTGTTGCTTTGTTAAAGCTTGCAAATGCCGCAACTGGGCATCTAGTTTACTTTGTTTTTCTTCAAGCACGCGAATCAAACCTAGCATTCGATTTTCCGCCGCTGTCCATGAACGTGCGACCCGTCCTTCCAAGTCCGCAAGCCGGTCCTTATTATGTTGAATCAAATCGATGAACCGAGTGACTTCATCGGTCGAGCGACCAACCACAGCGTTATCAAACCCTAACCGCTCGATAAGCGACTGTGGATCCGCTGCCATCAGATCGACTGGCCCAATCGTTTTCCGTAGCCCGATTACCAGACCCCTAGAGTCAATAAGGTTAAACTCTTTAAACTCGCCAACAATCCTATTGCTCTTCAGATTCACCCTGAACCGATTGGAAGTGTTGTAGCCCGAGGCCAGATCATTCAGTATATTAAGCAGCCGTGCATCTTCTTTTTCTTGCTCAGAGCGATTGTCATATAGTCCCTTCTTTTGGACATTAATTTGCCTAAGCAGGTCCGAATAATGATCAGCGACAACATAATGAGCGCCCACGTGAGATGAATATTGTAACGACTCGCTCACCAGTGAAAAATCCTCCGCATAGCAGGCATAGAAACGACCATTCCATACAAAAACTTTGAACCCATCTGCGCGATTTAGCAAAGGAAGCGGCGCCGAAACCTCATGCGCGTGCGGGAGAAGATGTCGCATCTCAACGCCGAAGGCATGCTTGAAGAAAGCCGTCTGTTGCTCGTGCTTCGGCCTATACAAGATGCTTAACAGACAATCAACCGTCTCGCTACGGGGGAATACCATTGCCGGGTTAATTTTAACGTTTATATCTTCTGATTTCGGCAGCACTTTTGAAACATTTAAAAATCCCAATACTCTGGAAAGCATTGCACCGGTATTCTTATTGGTCAGTTCGTCCATACCTATAATGCAAAATTGCTCTGCAGGAAAATGTCTGAGCCATCGCCCCAGGTATTCCCTATAGTCGGCCACCGAAGTACTGTAGTCGCCTGCCAAGAAGTTCAGTATTTTTTCCTCTGGGATCTCGCCTTGGAGGATGCCGAAGGAGTGAAGATCGAACTCTCCAAGTGAACAACTATGACAGAAATTCGACCATGCGCGATGTTCAAGATCACGCACAATAACAATGAATTTCATGTTCGGCTTGGCACGATGGAGCAATCGAATGATATTTTCGGGCAGCAGCACGTAGCTAGGCGATGCATCGCCTTTCAGCCGTCCTTCAGAACGGGAATATCGACCTATGTAATAGTCGATGGTGCTCTGTTTCCAAGCAACATCAAAGTAGCGTAATTCCTTCTCAGGTGGGATACAGATATCAGGATGTGACATCAGAACAGTAGAAAGCCATGTGGTACCCGTACGCGGCGGAGATAGGACGAAGAAATCCGGCAGATGGGCTGCCTCGATCTGTGCCAGATCCGATGCAATCTTACAGACGTACTCCTCCATCCCAAAGCGTGGCATTGCATCGTTCTTATCGACACTGATCATTGGGGAAAGCCTACTCAGCGGCTATAGAGCGGGCAGTCTCAAATCCCGCGACGGGCGATTGGCCCATCACCGATATATCTACGAAGCAATTAGATAATCCGTCAAATCTTCCGTTACCAGTGACGACCAGGTGAATAATGCTATGCCTCCGATCCAAGGGGCGCGCTGGGGGCTCGGTCCAGTCCCCGCAACCTAGATCAATGAATACATCACCGGGACCGACATTCATGAAGAAGTCAAACCGTATCCAGATCATTTCCCGCTGTTTCATCGGAATCCTGATCCCGCTGGATATAGTGTTTGCCCCGAATAGCTTAACGGCATCTACTGTTTTAATGGCAAAACCAGCACTGAGTTGCCCGTCAAAGCTATTGATCTTCAGACAGACATACAGGCTGACCTTTGCGCCTGAAGGTATCTCAATTGGAAAGAAGCGCCCCTCGCAGAGAAGTACGTAATCGACAATTTCAGCTTCCCTATCCCCAAATCGAAATTCGTCCTTGTTATAGCTGTTTCTATCTTCGCAAGTTCCGACCATATGACTGACTCCGCCAGGCAAGAGTGTCGGCAAACCATTGCCCTGCAAGCATGCAAAATCTCTCCGGTCATCCAAGGACTCCGGTCTGAAATCGGCACATTCATTTCCTCGGCTGGATGGAAATAGGAGCTGGTAATATCGATCGATCACGGACTGCGGTTCACCCTCAGCCATTACTCTACCGCCATTGATCAACAAAGCTCTCGTGCATTGGCGCAAAATAGCGTCGGTACTGTGACTCACTAATATGATCGTCTTACCTTCGGCTTGGAATCTTTTGAAGTGCATGAAGCATTTATTCTGAAACTTGGCGTCTCCGACCGACAATGCTTCGTCAACTATTAGAATATCGGGGTCCACATTAATGGAACAGGCGAACGCAAGACGGGCATACATTCCAGATGAATAAATTTTTACGGGCCGGTCGAAGAATTCTCCAATATCGGCAAAAGCCTCGATGTATGGAAGCTTTTTCAGCATTTCCTTCCGAGGAATGCCCATAGTCGCGCCATTGAGAATGGCATTATCACGACCTGTAAACTCTGGGTTAAATCCAGCTCCCAATTCAAGCATCGCTGCAATCCGTCCATTGACCTGAACATGTCCGCTAGTTGGCAGCATGACAGCGCAAATGATCTGAAGAAGCGTGGACTTACCAGACCCGTTCTTCCCAAGGATACCGATTGTTTCGCCTTGATTCAGCTCAAAAGACACGTCGCGTAATGCCCAGAATTCACGGTGATATTGCTTTCGCAAGGGATGCAGAGCTTCCAGGAGCCTATCCTTAGGAGAGTTAAACAACTTGAATTTCTTAGATACGTTGCGGACAGCGATGGCAGTACGGGTATGCATTAGACAAACTATATGACGTCGGGAAATTCCGACTTAAGCCGGCTGAACACATAGGCGCCTGCCGCAAACATCACCGTGACGGCGCCTCCGAAGTAAACCGTGTGCTGTGCGCTCGGCCATATGATTTCGTTGTAGATCAGCAGACCTCGATACCCTTCGATGATGTAATACATCGGGTTGAAGAACAACAACCCTCGATACCCTTGGGGTATCATGTCTGGTGACCAGACGATGGGAGTGGTCCAAAACCACAAATTGAGCACGATGGACAGTGCATGTGAAACATCGCGATAGAACACTTGGATCGCAGAGAGTAACCAACTGAGACCGACGAGTAATACACAGGTGCAGAAGAGGAAGTAGACGACCAGCAATCGGCCCGCAGCAAACGGCACATGGTACCAGACCAGCAACCCCGTTACTATAAGAAGAAAAATCGAATGAGGAACCAGCCCGGCCGTAATATTGACCACGGGAAGGATTTCGGACGGAAAGACCGTCTTCTTGATCAAATGGGTATGACGGGTAATCGACTCGGTCGCGGCCGACAGCGTTTCATTGAAAAAGAACCACGGCACCAATCCGCACACGAACCAGAGCAGGAACGGAGTACGGCCCGGCCCCTGGGATCTGAACCCGACTGCAAATACGAAATAGAAGACGGTAATCACCGCGAGCGGATGCGCGAACGTCCACAGAATGCCGCCTAAAGTCCCCACGTACCTGCTCTGCAACTCTCGAACCGCCAGTGCAAAAACAAGGGTCTGATGATGATAGAGATTACGCAGCAGTTGGACGATCGGCGTCATCGAGATCCCCGACATGGGTGTAACCCTGACCTCATCGCGAGGGTCTGGGCGGCGCACATTCGGCCAAGGCTGTCGCAGGGACCCACATGGCCGCCCATGTCATGCACGGCTCGAATCCTTTTTCCCAAGAACGTGCTGCCGACTCGCGCATTCATCGTGGAGCCGGCCTTGAGGCCTGTGGAAATCGGCAAATACCGCGCTTCGCTATTTCTTCAATAATCCGTTGCACGCAAATACCTATCTCCGCAGCTCCGCTGTCCACGATAATCTCCGGGTCATACGGAACTTCATAGGGAGATGAGATTCCCGTAAACTCGGCAATTTGGCCTAGACGGGCCTTTCGATAAAGCCCCTTGGGGTCACGGGCTTCGCAAACTTCGATCGGCGCATTGCAATATACTTCAATGAAATCTCCGGAACCTACTAATCCGCGTACGTTTTCACGATCTGCACGATAGGGGGAAATGAAAGCCGTGAGCACAATGGTGCCGGCTTCCATAAATAATTTTGCTACTTCGCCGACCCGGCGAATGTTTTCCCGGCGATCTTGCGGCGAAAAGCCAAGGTCGCGACACAAACCATGGCGGAGATGGTCCCCATCCAGCACCACGGTCTGGAAGCCGCACCCGTGAAGTACTTCCTCGACCGAATACGCCAGCGTTGATTTGCCGGATCCTGACAATCCGGTCAACCACACGATGGCCCCACGATGTCCGTTTCTCGTTTCCCGGCGAGTCCTCGTGACCGACACAGGATGCCGAACAACATCGGGGATATTCTTAGAGTGCATGCTACGATTGCTCAGTCATTCATTCCTACTTGCAAATGAGGGTTTCGGAGAACGGCTGGATTATACATTCCCATAGCGCGTGTTCTTGATCATCGTGTAACCCTTGATCAAGTCGCCGATGCCTGCATCGAGCGAGTACATCGGCTTGAATCCGGTGGCTTCTATTTTGGCATTGGAGACAATATAGTTACGCTGATCAGGGTCTTTTCCAACCGGAGCATCGAGGAACACGAAGTCGGGAACCTGTTTTTGGATATGCTCGCACAATTCTCTCTTCGACACGTTGGCCTCGGACAGACCGACGTTGTAGATCTGACCTTTCATCGTGTCGAAATGTTCAATGGCATGCTGGAACACGCGCGAGACGTCGCGCACATGGACGTAATTCCGCTTGAAAGAACTTTCAAATAAGACCACGAAACGATCGTATACGGCTCGGTAGGTAAAATCATTGACCAGCAAATCGATCCGCATGCGCGGCGACATCCCGAACACCGTGGCCAGGCGAAAACTGATCGCGTTTTCCCGCTGCATGAGCTCCTTCTCGATGGCCACTTTCTCCTTCGCATACATAGAAATCGGGTTGAGCGGCGACTCCTCCGTGCAGAAGTTATTCTTATCACCGGTCCCATACGCGCTGTTCGTGGTCGGCATCAAGACCATCTGCTGCTTCGACATCAGCTTCAACATGAGAATGATGGCGTCATGGTTGACGGTCGTCGCGCCCACCGGGTCTTGGCTGCACATCGGCGCCCCCACCAGCGCGGCCAACGGAATCACAATGTCGGCCTTCTTGATCAATGGCGCCATGACGCTTTCAATGCGGATATCGCCTTTCAGCACCGAAAAGTTGGGGTGATGGCATATATGGTTGAGGCTGGCTTGCTTGTACATGAAGCTATCCAGCACCATAATCTTGTGCCCCAACTGAAGAAGATCCGGGACCATGGTAGAGCCAAGATAGCCGGCGCCACCGGTAACGAGAATGTTGTAACTCATCGACATACCCTCTTTTGCTGATTAATGAACAGTGCTCCTGTCGGCCTAACCTGCCAATAGAGCCGAAGCCCGATGATAGTCCTCGGGCACTCCGATATCGATAAACGTCCCCTTGAATTCGATGCCGAACAATCGCCGACCGGCGGCGAAGGCGCGAGGAAACAGGTCGTCTTCCAAAGACAGCTTTTCATCCACACGCGGAGCTTTGGATAACATACGTGGATGCACCCAATAGACTCCCCCGTTGGCAAGGCGAGAGCCCTGCTCAATGCCGGACTTCAGCGACGTGATCCGTCCCTCAGACGACACCTCGATGCCCATGTACCGCCCCTTCTCACTCGTCCTGAATAAGGACAAGCACCAATCCGCGTCGTGTTCCAAGGCATAGGCATGTAATATGTTCCAGTCCACCTCGAAGTAGGTATCTCCATTCAGAAGCAAAAACGGCTCGCGGCGGCCGACTTTCTCCGCGGCAGCCAGAAACCCGCCGCCGGTCCCCAATGGGCGTTCCTCGACGACATACTCAATCTCCACTCCTTTATATCGAGGTCCAAAATGCTCCGTGATGGCCTCGTGCCGGTAACCGACGGACAACACAAATCGGCTGACCCCTTGGCTGATCCAATAATTGAGCAGGCATTCAAGAAAGGGGCGGCCGCTGATCGGAGCCATGGGCTTCGGAAGATCGGGCACGGCGCTGCGTAACCTGGTCCCGAGTCCGCCGGCAAGGATTACGGCCGAAGGCATGGCACTCTCACGCGGAGTTTAGAACTTTGCACAATTCATCGATCTCTTCATCGCGCAGATCCGGATAGTTGCCGATGTAGAAACCGTAGAAGTGGACATGCTCGGTTTCCGGAAAGTGCAAGTGGTGATCTTTCGGAACAATGCCTTGCAAATACGGCTGGCGAATCTGATTGCCGCCGCCCGCGCTTCCTCGTCGAAACTCGATTCCTGCCTCGCGCATCACGTTCATGAGCCGCTCGACCAATACATTGTCCGGATGCTTCAGTACGAGATTGAACGCGTAATTACTCGATCCCTCGACCTTGAAGTCAATGCGGTACCTGGCAGAATCGATCTGCGTCAGAAATCGCAGCAAATTTTCCGTTCGTCGCTTCACATTGCGATCCAAACGCTTCAGTTGGCTCCGGCCCAGGATGCCGCCGATCTCCGTATTTCTGGTGTTATAGGCCGGGAACGCAAAAATAAAATCAGGGTTTAATTCCGGGTACGTTGATCGGTAAGCCTCCAGCACGGTTGGGTCGTTGGCCTCTCGAACCATGCCGTGAGACCGCAACATGCGCGCTTGTTGGTACACCTCCTGATCATTCGTGCAAATCATCCCTCCCTCGATCGTGCTCATATGGTGCGCATAGTAGAACGAGAAATTCGATATCCACCCAAAACTTCCCAATTTCCGGCCATGGTGCGTGGCCCCATGAGACTCACACACGTCCTCGATCAGTGGAACACGTCGCTGCTGCAATTCGGTCAACAGTCTATCCTCCAGTCCATCGAAGCCTTGCACGTGCGTCAGGAACACCGCGCGGGTCCGTTCCGTCATGGCGGCACAAATTTTCGCCGGATCCATCCCCAGGGTTCGAGGATCGATGTCTACGAACACCGGTTTGAATCCGTTCTGCAGCACCGACGCGATATCGGACACCCAGGCCAACGGAGGAACGATCACCTCACCGCCCTCAGGATAGCGGATTTTCAGGACGGCCATCGTCAAGAGATTCGCCGAGGCTCCTGAATTGACGAAGACACTATGCTTCACTCCCAACCAAGCAGACCATTCGGCCTCAAAGGCCCGCACATTCTGACCATGCGTCAGGATCGGATCTTCCTGTTTGAGATGCTCGATCACCGCATCCAGATCTTCACGAAGAATGTTGTTGCGCATTAGCGGAAATTTCATAGGCACCTATTCACAGGATGCTGAAAAAGTCCGCCAGCTTCGTTCTCACATCGTTCAGAGGCTCAACGTACCAAGTCGGGACAGAGCAGCTTCGGCTGCTCGGGGTGGGCGGGTGAAAAAGGATTACGCCTCGCCCTTGAAGACACTGGGCGCTCACCGACTCGCGCCCGTCCGCAGACGTGACGCTCATTACTCTTCGCGTCGCGGACCTCGCTGCGGCCTTGCTGGACAGCCTTTTTGAGCATCCTGAAGTGATTCTGGTATCAGCATCGAATGGAAACCGGCCAAACTCCGGCATCAACCAAGTTTTTCCGCCGTCAGAGGCCGTCATTTCTCGTTGTAATAGTCTCCATACTCGACGATGATGGTACTGCGTCCATCGTCACGCAGCAGCGCCCACTCATAGGCGGGAAACACGTCTTTCGGTTCTTCCAACCGAATGACTTCAATCGTGCCGCACATCATGCGGATCGCTTCCGTAAAGTCGCCCACATGCTGATGCTGCGGATGGAGCGGGCGCTGAGAACCGATTCCCGTCCGGATAATCGCCTTGGTCTTGTACCCTCCGTTGGACATGACGTGAATTTTATCCAAGTGGTTGACCAATTGATTGATCCCTAAGAGCAGGAAATTCCATCGCGGGAAAATACTCACGGGAATGAGCCCGGTCAAGGCAAAGCCGTTCGTCATCCCCATCTGCATTTCCTCCGCGACCGGAAGCTCGATCAAGCGATCCGGCGGCACCTCTTTGAGCGTGTTGCTCATCGCCGTACCGGCAACGGACACCGCTTGTCCGAGAAAGATCGTCCGCGGGTCTTGTGCCAGGAAGTTCATGGACCGTTTGAGTTCATCAAAATATTTCATGCCTCACCTTAGAATTGAACCCGGACGCCGGCGCCTGCATGCGGGTACTTCGTTTCGTAGCGGTAGTAACTGATGTATTCATCCGCTGCGTCTTCAAAACTCAGACGAGGCTGATTCCAGGCCTCTCTGGTATCAGTACAGACCGATTTCGCGTTGTCCTCAACAATGAAATGGATCGGCAAACGATGGTTCCGGCTGTATTTGATCGCCTCATGCGCAATCCCCGTCTCCGCCGTCATGTCGCCCATGAAACAGTAGACTTTCGCATCCTCTCCACGCTGCCGGATCGACATCGCTGCGCCGACGGCGATCGGCAAGACACCACCGACGATGGCCGAGGAGAACACACGCTGCTCGGGGAAACAGAGGGAGATCGATCGTCCGGCCAAGATCTCATCTCGGACCTGATCTTTCGGTACGCCCTTCAGCAAGCATTGATAATGGGACCGCCACGAGCAGAACACCCAGTCTTGAGCGCGAATGTTACGAAATACTCGTATCATCGCCTCTTCATTTCCAAAATACAGATGAATGGGCGCGCGAATCTTTCCCGCGTTGAACAACACCGCAATTTCTTCCTCAAAAGCAATCAACTCTTCTTTCGTCATTTCCCCATCCTTCGCATATTGCGCACGGGTGCGCAGGCCATTGTTCCCGCACATTGAACCATCACTCTACAGAGCACCGAAAGCCAAGACCTCATCGATTACCTACGCACTTCCTGCATGGATGCGGCCTGCGTCTCGACATGGCCCACATACCACCGATAGGTTTCCGACAAGCCCTCGGGAAGCCCGATCTGTGGTTTCCAACCGAGCGACTGAATCCTCGCACTATCCAGAAGTTTTCGTGGCGCGCCATCAGGTTTTGTCCGATCCCATTCCACCCGCCCCTTGTACCCCACCACTTCGGCGATCAATTCAGCCAGTTCTTTAATCGAGACATCCTGACCCACTCCAATGTTGAGGGGAAGCTCGACCGTAAGATTGTCTTGCCTTAACAGATGCACACAGGCGGCAGCAATATCATCTGCATGGATGAACTCCCGTCTCGGCGAGCCGCTTCCCCACAAGGCGACCGATTCGTCGCCGTTCACCTTGGCCTGATGGAAACGTGCCATCAGCGCGGACAAGACATGGGCTGATTTGGGGTCAAAATTATCGTACGGCCCATAGGCACTATTCGGAATCACTGGAATGAAGCGGATCTCGTGGTCTTGTTTGTTATAGGCCAGACACAGATACGTCCCTGCGAGCTTGGAAATCGCATACGGCAAGCTCGTCGGTTCAGGTGTGCCCGACAAGAGCGTATCCTCGGCCATCGGCCGAGAACATTCCCTGGGATACATGCAGGAAGAGCCGAATAGAATCAGTCTCCGCACGCCGGCTCGACGCGCCGCCTTCAGCACATTGAGCTGAATGGCCATGTTTTCATCCATAAAGTCGGCAGGGAATGTCTGATTTTCCATTATTCCGCCGACTCTTCCGGCAGCGAGAATCACATACTCCGGACGGACCTTCTCGAAGAACTCGGACACCTGTCCGGCATCCTCCAGCTCTAATTCGCTGCGCCGTCTGGTGATCGGCGGTCGATATCCGTCACGCTCCAATCGACGAACGACCGCCGAGCCGATAAGACCGGCATGGCCTGCAACATATATGGAGGCATCATACTTCAGCATCATGCTTAGCCCGCACTGTTCATGAGGGTTCGTGACGAAACCGCTGAGACGCCACGCGAGACGGGCGCGTGGAGACGCGAGGGCCCGAAGCATACTTGAAACAGTATGTTGAGGGCCCGAGTGGCGAGCCCGTCCGCCTGGCCGCGTAAAACTAGTGGCCAGGCTTGTCGCAGCGGCGTGTCGGCGGTTGCAGTAGAAGCCTTCATGAATAGTGCGGGTTAGGAGAGTCCATGCGGCTGATATAACACGACTCGACTGCCTGTGGTTTCAAACCTGAACGGCACATGGATCAGATGTTTCAGCCGTTCATGCACTTTCGATTGCAGTCCGGGCTTGACGAACAACAGCATAAATCCCCCCCCGCCGGCCCCTAGAATCTTTCCTCCCAGAGCGCCGACCCTCATGGCTTCCTCGTACAGATGGTCGATCTCCGGCGTCGAAACCTGCCCCGAAAGGCTGCGCTTACAGAGCCAGCTTTGGTGAAGCAATCGGCCCACTTCTTCGATCGGCGTCTTCGGATTCTGTAGGATGTGAATAGCTTCGTCGACCATCTCTTTCATGCGTTTCAATTCGGTTTCCCGGCTCTTAAAGTTCGCGATCTTGGACTTGGCGACCTCGGATGCGATTCTGGAAAATCCCGTGAAACACAGCATCAAATGCGACTGAAACTCATGCAACCGATCTTTGGTCAGGATGATGGGCGACACTTGGAACGTATCGTTCCGCTTGAAGTCGATTCGGTTGAACCCACCGAATGCGGCCGAGATCTGATCTTGCGAACCGACATTTTCCTTGATGATCTGCTGCTCCATATTGATGGCTTGCGCGGCCAATTCGTCTTTGGAAATATACTTCCCCCGCAACGCGGCGATGGCATGGATCAATCCGACGGTGAAGGACGAACTGGACCCCAGACCCGATCGCGCAGGCAAGTCGCCGTCGTGATGAATCTCGAGTCCCTGATCATCGCAGCCGGCCCAGGCAAGAACGGCGCGGACGGCAGGGTGCTTGATCTCCTCGACGCGGCGCACATTTTCGATGATCGAATAGACGATGCGGTGCCGGTGCTCGAAGAAGGGCGGGAGATACCGGCAGCTGATATGACAGTATTTATCGATCGACGTCGCCAGCACGACCCCGCCATGCTCCTGATACCAGGCAGGATAGTCGGTGCCGCCGCCGAAAAATGAAATGCGGAACGGTGTTCGTGTAATGATCATGCCGGAAGATCCCGCGTTTCCTCTGCGCTCATAGGCATGGGAATCGAGTCAATCGCCGAGCAGTTTCCGCCGTAACCGCACTGTGGCCATGGCTTCGACGTTCACCCGCTCTTTCTCCCCGAACTTCGCTTCAACCAAGTTCAGGTACATCGGATTTGAAAAGTATTTTTGCCAGGCCTCATCCCGAAATCTCAGCACCTCCGCCGCCGTCACATGCTTCGTGGGAAGAGGCTGGCTATCGTACGACAGGAAGGCGTATCCGCTATAGCTATCCGGCAGCTTCCATCCTTGCTGTTTGGCCATGTGATACATCGGACTTCCCGGCAAGGCTTGACAGGGATACATATTGGCCATTTCGGTATTCAGTTCAAGCGCTAAATCCAATGTTTCCTCCATCGTCTCCAGCGTATCGTCAGGAAACCCAAAAATGTAGTTGCTGATGATGTTCATCCCGGCGGCCCGCACCTTGTCGCAAACGGCCCGAATGTTGACCTCCTGAAACGACCCCTTTGAGACCTCTTGACGTACCGTTTGGTTGCCGGCTTCAATCCCGAGCGCCAGCCAATTGATGCCGGCTCGCCGGAACAAGTCAATATACTCATGGCGTACCGTATCGACTCTGGCGTAGGCCCACATCCGCAGTCGCAGGTCACGTTCGATGATGTCTCCCAAGAGAGGCTCGTAGTATTTACGATTCAAGAAAAACATTTCGTCGCTGATGCGGACGGTCTCCACCCCCATTTTCGCAAGCTTTTCAAGCTCGCCCGCGATCAACTTCGCGCTCCAGAACCGCATTCCCCGTGACTGAGCGGCATCGATCCCGCTTCCGTTATCCACCCGATTCACGATGTTGATCATGCAGAAATCACAGGCAAATGTGCACCCCAGAGACGTATAGATCGCCGCGAACGGTGTGCGCTTCCCATGATCGAACTCGGCATGCCAAAAATGCGCTCGGTACATATCCAGCGGGCGTGACCGGTATGGCAGGAGATCCCACGCGTAGCCCGGCATATCGATGTCCATCCGATCTTGCGGCACGACTCCTTGCGGCTCGTTCAAGACTGCTCGTCGCGTTTCTCCGGAATTGCCTGCCTTATATCCAATCCCCTTCACAGCTCCCAAATCGGAACGAAGATCCGTCCGCAACAGATTGTGCAATGCATACACGCCCTCATTCAGCAATACAAAGTCCACAAACGGAAGCTGCAGGACCTCCATGGGCAATGCGCTGGTATGGGATCCCACGAAACAAATGGGAAGATTCGGATGATGTTGCTTGAGTTCTTTTGCGAGCGCGCCGGCCCCGATCATTCCGGTCGTTCCGGAATTGGGATTTTGTCCGTACACGACGAACACGACCAGCCGGGGATTCGCGCTCTGAATACGGTTGACCGCCTCGGACAGCGGCAATTTCTCCGCATCACAATCCAGAATCGCCGTGCCGAAGTCCTTCGCTCGACATGACTGCGCGAGCAACAAGGCCCATGTGGGAGGCTCGATCGCCGAATAGGTCTTCGCCAAGCCCTGATAGGCCTGCAGCGACGAATCCGCATTGACGAAAAGCACATCAAGCCTCCGGGAAGGCATGCGCGGCGTAGCCATCACGACCAGTATCTCTCCTCGACTAGGAGTGGAATATCTCTCGCGAAGCCGGTCTCTGCATCATGCCGGACATGATGACGCAACTGCAATCATGAAAAAGCCCACCAGGTCCCACGGTTCAGTCAGCAGAATATTCGTGCTTTGAGCTTCAACGCCAGCGTATACGGATCGCGCCGGAGCAGACGAGAGCGGAGCAGTCGATGTCGCCACATATTCCTTCTCAGCGAAGCGAGGTCCTGCGGCTGGACCTTCCCGATCACCTGCGACGCGCCGTTACGGAACCGATGAACCATATTCCGTTTCAGGAGGCTCTTGCCGTACTCTTTCACAGCCTTGAGATAAGCGACTTGTCCGGGCTTCTCCACATCGCTCAAACGCTGACTGCGCTGATCGTGATGCGTGCGGCCGAAGTTTGCGACCACCGGAATAAAGTATGGGCTATACCCTTCCGTAAAAAACTTGTACATGAACCCGAGATGCGGACAGGTTCGCAACCAACCACTCGACCGGGTATCGGGAAACCACGCTCGAATCACCTCGCTTCTCACGCAATAGTTCCCCTCGGGTAAAGGGAATCCGCTTACCAGCCAAAAGGCCAGAAAGTCTTGCTTCTGTGGCGGAGGATCGTTAAAGAACTCCTGAAACGAAACGTTCAGTAAATCCCCCTCCTCAGACATAGTTTGAGCAAATCCCCACACCAAGGACACCTCATCATCCTTTTCAAGGACTTCAACACATTTTTTGAACCAGTTCGGATCGAGAAAACCGTCCGAGACGCAGCACTGGATGATGTATCGACCTCTCACCATCGCGAAGGCTTTTTCATAAGCCTCGACAACATGTTCGTCCCGTTCAGATACCCACCGGAGATGGGGAAATTCTTTCAGGATCTTCACCGTGTCATCCGTCGACCCCCCATCGACGACAATGTGCTCGAAGCTTCGGAAGGTCTGCGCCGCTACACTTTCGATCGTTTGCCTCAGAAAACGCCCATGATTGAGTGATGGTGTCACGACGGAAATCACCGGTTGCGAAACATCTCGAAAATCCAAGAGCATTACCCTTGAGAACTCGTCCCATATTGAGGACAAGCCCCGGTTTTCTCGGAGACTTTATCTACTACGGGGCGAACCTGACGAATCCATTCCTTCGCCATGACATACTGCAGAAACACCATGGCGAGTCCGGAGATCACCAGCGCGAGCACGGCCTTGCTTTCAGATAATTGGCCGAATCCAGCACCCATTGCACGTCCGAGTAGGCACAATGGAACGGCTAATGCCGCAGCATACATGATTCGCCTGAGGGGCCACACGACCGGCAAAGCGCGACGACTGATGGGAATAACAGCAGCAAATGCAACCACCGCAGCCGCGAAAAGCGCCAATGCCGTCCCTAACACAGGCTCGTAAGAAGCCAGAAAGTATACAAGCGTGGGTGCGACGAGCGCGCCAAGCACGACAGGCAGGACATTGACCGTCATATCGACCTTCGCCAAACCGAGATGGTGGAGCGTCGAAGAGATGGCCCGAAAGGTCTCCGTCAACGCAGGCCATAGGAGAATCGACGCTATCGCTTGGAACTGTTCTCCTAAGAGAAGTTTCACCATAAATGCTGCGTTCCCGATTAAGAACGCGCCGAACAGAATGACGGCAGGAATATAGGCTGCCGCATAATCATTCCATGCACGCGCAATTCCTTCTCTGTCTTGCCCTTTGAGTGCTCGAAACAACGTCGGACTGTAAAACTCATTGAATAGATTTTCAAAGGTCTGCATTGGTACTGAACAGATCATATACCCGGCAGCAAACAAGCCGACGGTGGTAATGTCGGCAACCCAGCTCAGAACAAACCGATAACTTTGTGTCTGGATCCAGAAAAACAGGAACGCGATCGCCTGCGGCCCCACAAACATGAATAATGTCCACCAATCGAATGGCAGCACACGTGGCGGATGAGATGAGCCCACATGAACAGACTCTCCGGCACAGCGGTTTAAGATCACATAGGAAAGGGACGAAAGAAAAAATCCGCAAAAGATTCCAAGCAACCACATCTCCGGACTTGCTTTCTGTGTCGACCACCATATTGCTAAGAGGAGCCCTCCCCACGCCGCGAGGTTCACGAACAAGATATAGAGAAATCGATGGCCTATAAGATTCAGTCCTGAGGTCCCCATCGTATGTAGCGCAAAACCGACCGTATAGAGTACGACTAATCCCGTGACCCAAACTGGAGTCATACCTGAAACTAGCGCCAGCTGAATCTGAACGCCCCACATGGCCGAACCACATAGCAGAGCAACAGCCAGGATAATGAGCAGATAGGAGTCCAGCCTTCGACTTAATATTCCGGCATCCATCCATTCCAAGCATCCCCGACCGATATAGGCGGTCATGGGCATCAACAAGGCCGACGTCCCCAGGATGGCAAGACTCATCAGCTGATTCATGCTTCCGACTTCACCGGGCGACAACATTGTCGTCGCAGTCTTGATCGTGACAAGTCCCGCAAGGACTTGGAGCCCCCGTCCAAGACCAAGCACGAGAAGATCTCGGAATGGTGTCATGACGCGTCCATCCTATCGTAGGACTCCGCATCGGCCTTCGAATGCATCGGCAAGGGGTTGCCGCGCAGGGGGGACAATGTGCGCCGGTAGTTGAGAGGGGGAGAAAAACCGTACCTCTTCACTCTCGTGGCTACATATGATTCGTCCGGACAGCACCCGCGCTCCAACAACGACGTCGATCAGTTGAACCACATCACCGTTATCCGGATAAGTCACGATACGGCCGTCAGGGTCTGAATACACTCCGATCAGATGCGTCACCTCTACGGTGAGGCCCGTCTCCTCCAACACCTCTCGCACTGCCGCGTCAACGAGCGACTCTCCCGGCTCTACCTTTCCGCCCGGCAATCCCCACCATCCGCAATCACGACGTTTCTCCAAGAGTATGGTTTCTTCTGTTCCTCGGACGACCACTCCGACTCCCACCCGTACCCGCATCCCATCCACGACCCTATTCCCATACATGGAGCAAATCTTAGAGTTCTTCATCATTCGGGCAAGCGAACCAGCATATTGCAACAGACATCGGCGCTGACTGCCGACTTGGATGGGATAGAAACGGCCTGGTTGAACGACGAGCTCCTCACACCGGCACTACGTCATTCACGTCGATTTCAACCGCCGCCGCCTGCTGAATAAGTCGTACTCCGACAACTAAGCGATGCCGCTTTTCTTTTCGCAACAGAATGCCGTGCGCACCCTGCAAGGGCCCGCGGACGACCTCTACCTTCATGCCTTCATGCAGGTATGGATGGGGGTCATACGGAAGGACGCTCGTCATGAGACGGCGTAGCGCATCGATTTCTTGCTCCGGGATCGGTTCGGGTCGACTTCCGCTGCCGACGATTTCAACGACGCCCACGATCTTTTGTACAGGCGTCTTTTCGAGCTGAGAAAACCGCACGAAACAATATCCCGAGAACAGCGGGACCTCGATTTCCTTTTTCCTGTCTTTCCATTGGCTCAGCCGTTTGACCGTCGGAAGCAACGGCTCGATTCCTTGCCTATTCAACTGATCTCGTACCAGTTTTTCATGGCGTGATTTCGTACGAAGCGCGTACCAGTGGAGTGCGTTTGTCTGGTTCATGTCGTTGATCTGGTTTGTTTGGAACGAAGGTATTTAATCAGACCAGAAATGATTCTCGCCGTCTTGTCAGCTTGCTTGTAAATCGACTCGAAAATTTCCTTCGACACATATCCTTGATCTACCGCAATGTATAAATGACTTTGGACTTCTGCGGCAGAGGACATCGCGATGAAGAGAAACTGCACGAACTCTTTGTTCGACCGACGGACACATCCTTCGGCTATATTAGCCATCACAGATCCAGCAGCGCTTTGGATTTGGCTGCAGAGTCGCACATCCCTTTGCCAGTTCAGATTCTGATGAACCGCCTCGTAGATCTGACGCGTAAGCTGTCTACTTTCTTTCCAGCAATCCAAATCTTCAAAACGTGTGAGTTTCATAATCTCGTTCGTCAGGTTTATTTGGTTTGTTTGGTTCTTGGTTGTCTGGTTCCGAGTCATGAACCAGATAAACTAAACAAACCAGCAACCCGATAAACCCAATTCGGACACAGCTTCGCTCTCTCACTTACAGTGAACGGAAAAATCGACGATCTTTCAAACGCTTAGACCGATGGGCCCAACGCTAGAATTTTCACATCTGGAACGTGATACCGCCCCAACATTTCGCGGTGCCGTACCGTCTGTCCAATATCCGCCAGCAATACCGCATCAAACTCCCACTCACTCAATGCTTCCGGTGGCCAGACCGGATAGGATAAGAACGCCTCTTGCTGATTATCATCTACGAACCCAACCAAGGTCATATGCATTTCTCGGAGCGATAGATAGGCCATCTCCGCCAGTTCACCGGTGCCATAGATGACGACTCGTTTCGTTCCCTTTTTGACGGCGTGGGACAGCGCTTCTCGTAACCGCGCACGCATCTCACGGTAGTGAGATAACGAATACTCCATATAGAGATAGGTCAGCCTGGATTTCTCGGTAAACCCTTGCGGAGTCAGTAAATACCGAACCCGGTGTGAGGGAATGGTGGTTATCTTGATATAGCCCTTCCGCGCCAACCTCTTAAGATAGAGATTGGTCAAACCCAGAGCAACTCCTAACTTTGAAGCGAGAGACCGCTGAGTAACTGCACCGTCTCGCTCCACCTCTGTCAGCAGGAGAAGATCTCGTTGTCCTTGGAGATTCATATAGTTAGAGTTCCATGCCGAACGTTCAGAATATGAACACAGAAGCGATTTGGAGTCAAGAGCAACCAGGAGAGTCATTCTTGAACTCTGGCTTATAGGTGAAGAACGGTGAGCGGAGAAGGATTCTCCAAGACCCTATTGATTGCGGCGGTCACCTTCGCGACAGTGAGCCGATCAAGACAATCCCAATAAGGACAGGTTTCTCCGATACATTTTTCACAAGTGGGAACATCCGGCCGCAGCAATGCTCCCAGCCCAAGCGGTTTCCATCTCACCGGCAAATTGTTTCGTCGGGGATCAAACAAGGTGACGGTGGGAATTCCAAGAGCTGCCGCCAAGTGAGCAGGTCCTGTCGCTCCACAGACAACGACATGAGCATTGGCGATCAACGCCATGAGTTCTCGGAGCGACAGCTTACCCATAAGGTCTCTTATCCCCGATGGAGGGACTGTCGTGCGCGGTTGACAGCCAAACTCAATTCGTTCCTGCTCGCTGCCTGTCAGCACAACGCCGTACCCCCGCTCCACCAGTGTCATAGCCAGGCCACGATAATGCTCGAAGCTCCATCGGCGCGCAGAAACACCGCCGGGATGGATCACGACGCGAAGGTTCGGCAAGCCTGACCAATGGGATGCCCCGGCGGCCCGTTCGGTCTCGGTTACGGTGAGCACCGGCGGACTGATCGGCTGGGGGCTCAACCCCAAGCCTTTCAACATTTCAACGTTGTACTCTGATTCATGTTTCGAAAATTCGCTGCGATGTTCATAGGTATGGCGATTGGCCAACAGGCTATACCAACGGTATCCCGTTGCAATTCGAATCGGTACGCGTGCCACCCATGCGGCCCACATAAGGCGACGAAACGGCTTCAAAAAAATCGCGGCTTCAACTCCCTGTGAAAAGGCGAGACGGAGTTCATTGAAGGGGTCTGTGAAGCGAATCGTTCGCACATAATCCACGTCGGGATGGTGCTCGAGAAGGGGCGCGACGGTAGGGCTGGTGAGAAACCCGACTGTGACCCCGTGGACAAGTCGCTTAAGTTGAGCCGCTACGGGAAGAGAGAGCAGGACATCGCCGATGCCGTCCGGACGAACAATCAGGACGTTCATCGACATGGGATCTGAGCCGCCAACAGCGGCCGTATCACATCGACCACTTGGGTCGGCTTGATGAGATGCAGACATTCCAATTCAGGATCATGTCGACAGACACGACTGTAACAAGGGCTGCAGGGAACCTGACCGATCAAGACCTGATGACCGTCTCCATATGGTCCAGTTCGAGTTGCACTTGTAGGTCCGAACATCGCAACCACCGGAACCCCAAGCGCAGCCGCGATATGCATTGGCCCGGAATCGTTTGTGATCATGGCGGTCGCTTTAGAAAGTAACGCCGGTAAGCACCCCAATGGGATAGCACCGCTCAGGTCGATGAACGGACGGGCCGTCAGAGCTCTCATCCTATTCGTATAGACTCGCTCTTCCGACCCTCCTATCATGACGACCGGATCAAGACGTGCCTCATACAACTGATCCACAACGGCGGCGAATGACTCCAGCGGCCAGCGCTTTGTCGGCCACCGTGCCCCAATGTTCATAGCGACCCATGGTCTGTCCATCGAGAAGCCTCCGCGTCGACAGAGATCCCGAACAGTCGCCATGTCCTTCTCCAACAACCTGAACCCAAATCGCGGTTTACCTGGTATGGAGGCCCCCAACGCCACGGCAACCGAAAGATATCGATCGACGGCGTGGATATCGGGACTGAGAACCGAGACGCGTTGAGTATAGAACCACGGGCTCCCTTCTCTCCCATTCGCGAACCCGATACGCGTCGGTGCACCGCTGAATCGTGCCAAGATGCCACTGCGAAACAGCCCTTGCAAATCCATGGCGAGGTCGAACCCCTGTGCTCTCAGCGCGTGGCATGTCCTCGCCCAGCTTCTCACCGTTATGTCAACCGGCCAGACCCGATCGACTCCTTCCGCCCGTTCAACAAGGTCAGCCCACTGGCGCTTCACCACCCATGTAATATGCGATCCCGGCCATTGTGTTTTGATCGCCGACACGACTGGAAACGCATGAACAATATCCCCAAGAGAACTGGGTTTGATCAAAAGGATGCGGGCGCTGTTCAACATCGATGCGGAACGACTATCGAGAGGGTTGACAGATGACACCGGACAACCTTCCAGCGAACCCTGCCGCGTCACCACCGAAAGACGGAGCGAGAACGCGTGTGATGATCCTTGCACCGTCCGAATCTGTTCATTCACGTCCCACAGAATGGGCGTGAAGCTGAGGAGAATAGAGCGTGTCGAGCAGTGCCTTACCGCTCCGCGTACCCGCCGTTTCACGTCTTTCTTGCAGTGATCGACAGAGGCGCTGCCAAGCCCGCAGATACGGCATCGGCGTCAAGTGGCGTCGCACGTTGCTGTGCCGGCGCACGATCCGCGAGATCCATGCACAATTTCCGGGAATCGAGGCGTCGTACGGATCTTGGACCAGCGGCTCAATACGAGAAAGGAATAGCGTGATGTTTCCACCGTCGCGTGAGATCAGATGTTTGGTCTCGTATAACCCGTGCTTCCTGGCCAATCTTCGCAAAGACACAACATTGAAGTTATAGAGATGGGCTTCGTGGAACGTGCTGCGAGGAGCCTGACACGTCGCCTCCACATTCGGGACTTCCACGACAAGCATGCCGTCCGGTTTAAGCCAGGACCGGAGCAGGGCTAAAATGAAACCCGGATCTTCCGTGTGTTCGAGTACATGCCAGATCGTCACCACGTCGAATGAGTCCGGTACAAACGCCGCATCCTGCACGAACCCGACCTGAACCGTGAGCCCATATTCGCGTATGGAATAGTCGGCATATCCTCTATTCGGCTCAATCCCCTCCACACCATGTCCTAACGATTGAAGCAGATAGGCGAACTCACCGCCGCCTGTGCCGACATCCAGGACGGCTTTCCGACTCGACAACAACTGCTCGATCTTTTCGAATCGCGATAAGGCCACATGGCCCGCGCGCAAGACATGCTTCGATTTCGGGCTGTAGGCGCGTTTATAAGAGAGGCGATACTCCTCCTCGTAAAACTGCCTGGCTTCGTGAGGGCGTGGGTCCGACCATACGAGCCCACAGGCTTGACAAATGACGGTCCGTAAAGGCTTCCCGCTTCGGCTTCTGTTCGAAAGAATCGACACCTCGACACCGCCACAGAGGTTACAAGGAATGGAACACGCGTTCACGAGCCGGTTCTCCGCCATCTTCCTCTCTCTGAGCAACACAGCCGACTTCCTTGCTTCTCGTATTCTACCCACACAACTTACGCCGGCTCTCCAACCAACACAAGACCAGGTCGAACACAGCTTCTCCATCTCTCCATCACGTGCTACGGATGCGCCACCCGGCGATCACGGATCTGTACGGGCAACTTGCTTGCATCGGCCAACAGCCAGTCGGCGGCCTCCGCCAGCGAGGATGCGATCCAATCCGGAGCCGGCTCCGAGGCTTTCAGTCTTTCTGCCTCCTGCGGAGAAATGACTCCTGTCGTCACCAAAACACTTCGCGCCCCAATCCTCTTCGCCAACTCGATATCGCGGATATGGTCGCCGATCAGATAGGATCGATCGAGATTCACTCCCAATTCTCGTACCGCTTGGTCAATCATCCCACGGTTCGGCTTTCGACAGTCGCAACCGTCGTCAGGATGGTGAGGGCAGAAATAGATCCCGTCGAGTGACACACCTGCGCCACCAAGGAGATGCTTGAGTTTCAGATGTACGGCGTCGAGATCATCGCGCGATAATAATCCTCGCGCAATTCCAGATTGATTGGTTACGACGACTAATCGAGCACCGACCCGCTTCAGCCTGGCGAGCGCTTTGGACACCCCAGGAAACAGCTCAAACTGATCAGGCGACTTAATATAGCCGGGGTCGGGATTGAGCGTTCCGTCTCGATCGAGAAAAATGGTGTGGCCGGAAAGAATGTTCGTCTGGTTTGTTTGGTTCATCTGGTTTGTCTGGTTGATTTGGTTGGTCTCGTTTCTTTGGTTCATCTCCGATGCGTTCGCATGCGGCGCACCAGATAGACCAGACGAACCAAATGAACCTTCGACCTGTCTTTTCTCACCAGACAAACCAGACCAACCAAACGAACCTCCCAACTGTTGCACGGCCGCTTCATAGACCCGGTCAACGGGGATGCGAGTCATGCAACGGTGATCGATGGGACACTCCCTGAGGAGGCAAGGTGCGCAATCTACGGCTTCCCGCACAATCGACCGTTCTTGCCCGTAGGGAGAGGTGGTGCGCCAGTCCGTGGGACCGAACACCGCCACGACCGGCACACCGAAAGCCGCCGCAATATGCATCGGTCCTGTATCGTTCGTCATCAGCACGCGACAACGCTTCACCACCGCCATGAGTTCCCGAATGGTTGTCGCGCCGGATAGGACAACCGATCGTCCACCGATCTGAGCCGCAATGTCCTTTCCCAGCGATTCCTCTCCCTTCGCTCCCAGGATGACCACTGCGACATGCGCGCTCTCGGCCTGTTCCAATCGCCGCACAAGACGCCTCGCGACTTCGGCGAATCGGTCGGACGACCAACGTTTGGCGCTACCATAGGTCGATCCGGGGTTGATACCGATAATGAGATCCGACGAATTGATACCGGCTGAAGCAAGCCGTACGTCGACCGTTCGTTTCTCATCTGCCGAAATGAGCAGCGTAGGGAGAGGAGCTCCACCGGCCAGTCCCAATGGTTTCAATAAGTTCCAATAGTACTCGACTTGATGCACAGGCGTAGGGCCGTTGGGAACAGCGACCGGTTCGGTCAGAAAGAAGACCCTTCCGTCCGTGGCATACCCATATCGCCGTGGGATACCGGCGAGCCACGTAAGAAATGCTGCTTCAAACGCGTTCTGTAACAGTACCGCCAAATCGAAGCGGTGCCTTCGCAACATATCGGCCAGTGACCACTTTCCTGAAATCCCCGCATGAGCCTTCTTGTCATCGTACACAAGCACGCTATGAAGCCCCGGATAGGAGAGGAATAGCTCCGCGACGGCAGGTTTGGCGAGCATCGCCAACTCCGCCTCGGGAAACAGAGACCGAAGCCCTCGGACAGCCGGCTCGCACATGACGGCATCGCCGATCCAATTCGGCGCCCGCACCAGAATTTTTCGAGGCAAATTCCTACGCACGAGACCTCGCTTGTCGCGTCTCGCCGAGTGGCGATCCGTCGATCAAACTGTACAGCCGCTCTTCTCCGCGCACGACTTCCGTCCCAAGACGAAGCATCCACCAGGAGTCGCTCGGCATGAGCAAGGGAAGCAGCTTCCCTCCGTCCTTCTCAGTCGTCAGAACGATCTCGCAACCAGTCGCTTGCACATCGGCGCGAATCTTCTCAATATCACCGTGGTGATAGCCATGATGGTCTTCAAAGGCGGTCTCACCGAGAATCTCGACCCCCATCGTTTCGGCTGATCGACGGAATGATCGACTATTTCCGATGCCGCTGACCAACCATGCTTTTTTCCTTCTGCACCATTCAACCGATTGTTGCTCACCCGAAACGATCGACAGAACGGACTGTGGTCGAAACACAACCTCAATGGCATCTTCATATGGACCGCCGATCGCTCGCAATCGGCCATAGATCTCATCCACATCCTGACGCGAATCGGCACGGGTAATCATGACCGCACTCGCTCGATCCAGTTCCTGTAAGGGTTCCCGCAGTCTTCCCGCCGGAAAGAGTGCGTCAAGTCCTGCGGCATCGGTGGCATCCAGCAACACAAGATCGACGTCACGATGAAGCGACCGATGTTGAAAGCCGTCATCCAACACGATGCAGTCGATTGGATGTTGTTCCAACACCCATCGCCCCAGCGCAACCCGATCGGCTCCTACCGCGACAATCGCCTGTGGGCAACGCTGTGCTATGAGAAACGGCTCGTCCCCCGCTTCTAACGGACCGGCCAAAATTCGTGATCCATCTGACACGAGAAGACGAGGTTCCTTGCTCGTCCGTTTGTACCCACGGCTCAAAATCGCCACTCTCTGCCCTTTGGCCAAGAACCATTCTGTCAACAGTATGACGATAGGAGTCTTTCCTGTCCCCCCGACCGTCAGATTGCCCACGCTCACCACACGACAGGGCAGCCGTGTGATCGTCAACCAACCTTTCCGATAGCACCACAGACGAAATCGGATAATGAGGCCGTATAACCCGGCAACCCAGTACAGCCCTTTACGGACCGGTTGTCCAGGATGCAGGAATGGCATGTTAGTGTTTGGCCATCAGAGGTCCCGTCCCCGGCTCCACACAAGAGTCGGAATACGAAGGAGCCGCGCGGAGGCAGGTTTCAATGAACTCCAGACTCCGTGTGAGCGCACCTTGATTGTTCAACACCGCCTGTCTTGCGGCCTGCCCCACCTGATATCGAATTTCAGGCTGACCCAGCCATTCTTCAAGAGAGGCAACAAGATCCTCCACTCCCGTCACTCGTCGACCTCCTCCGGCCTCGGATAAGAGCGTCGCGACCTCAGCGCAATGATCCGTGTGGGGTCCAAACATGACAGGTGTGCCCCACACAGCCGGTTCCAACAAATTGTGCCCACCCACGGGAACCAGCGTCCCGCCGACGAATGCGACGACTGCTTCTCGATAGGCGCGAGACAACTCTCCTCTGGTATCCAAAATGACTACGCGCGGGCCGGATTGCTTCTCCCGAATCCGACTCCTCCGCTGCACGACAAGTCCTGCTTCTCGAAGCATCGCTTCGACTCGTTCCACCCGCTCGATATGGCGAGGCGCCAATATCAATACCGTTGAGGGATGGGTCTTCACGATCTGTCGATAAGCTGAAACCAGCAGTTCCTCTTCTCCGGGATGGGTACTGCCGGCAAGAATCAATTGTTCGCGCTCATCAATGCCTAAGTTTCGGCGAAGCGACTCATCCGATCGAACGTTCGGCAACGGTTGATCAAACTTGATATTGCCGGTCACATGAACCCGCGTCGGATCGGCCCCCAACGCAACCAGCCGGTCTCCATCTCTAGAGGTTTGCATCAGACAGAGCGTCAATGTTTGAAGCACGGAGCGATAGAAGGACCGAATCACGGGCACATCCTGGCGGCGAAACGATCGGGAAGACAACCGCCCGTTCACCAGCACAGAAGGCACATCCTGCTCTCGTAACGTCCACAGTAGGTTCGGCCATATTTCGGTTTCAACGAACACATAGAGCATTGGACGCAGGCGCCGAACCATACCGGCCACGGCCCAGGAAAAATCCAGTGGAGCGTATCGATGTTCGGCGATACCCTCTAAACGTTGTTCGACCGCTTCGCGTCCGGTCTCAGTCACCGTCGTCACGATGTAGCGAAACTCCGGATGGCGCTCGTGCAGTGCCTTCACAAGCGGCGCCGCCGCCACCACTTCACCGAGCGACACCGCGTGAATCCAGATGACTGGTTTGTCGGATTTATTTAGTTTATCTGGTTCATCTGGTTTATTTGGTTGATCCGGCTGGTCTGGGTTTCCACCACCAAACAAACCAGACAAACCGTTTTCCAACCCGAATCGCTCCGCCAACCCTTGTCGGCAACGTGGCTTGGCCAGGAGAACGCCCACGATGACAGGGGCAGCAAGAAGTAGGCCGATGTTATAGAGAAACTTCCACATGGAAACACCGCCGACCGTCACTCGTCATGCGTCAAAACATGGAAGGGCCGGAAGCATTCACGCCCGGGACTGCAGTTGACGATCAACGAATAACGTCTTGTTCCGCCTGATCCGTCAGTCGATTGAGGATAACCTCCAGCTCCAGGCGAGTCGCCTCGAGCGAGGCGTCATCGGCTTCGCGCGAGACCCAGAGCGGATTCCCGTAAAGAAAGAGTCCTCTGGAAAACGGGTACGGGACCATGTAGCGATCCCAGCTCGAAAAGAGTTTTTTTTTGAACAGGCAAAGGCCAGAGGCATGATGGGAAGACCTGTCGCCTTCGCCAGATGGATCACTCCGAGCTTTGCGACGTGGCGCGGCCCTTTGGGGCCGTCCGGTGTCACCACGACATCCCGACCAGACCGTCCCAGCTTGATCAGGGCCCGAAGCGCGCCGGCGCCTCCCCGCGTACTCGACCCTCGAACCGCTTCGTGGCCGAACCGGGCGATAATCCGGGCGATGATTTCCCCATCGCCATGCCGGCTGATCAGCACATGGGCACCGGCTCCTCGATAGCCGATCGGGATCATCAGCTGCTGGGCATGCCAAAACGCGAGAATGATGTTCCGCCCTTCCCGATACAACCCATCAACCGCTTCATGGCCGCGAGTCTCATAACGCATCGAGTGTGCGATGCTGCGAATGGCAGCGGCTCCGACCGGAGGCAAGAGCGAACATTTCATCCATTGTGCGACGCGTTTCTTCAGGCTGTTCCCACCATCAGCACTCGGCACTCAACACCTCACATCATCAGACACTAGCCCGCAGTATCCATGACGGTTCGTCGCGAAATCGTGGAGTCGCGTCGCGAGACGGGCAAGCGCAGCCGCGAAGGAGCGAAGCATACTTGAAACAGTATGTTGACCGACTGAGCGGCGAGCACGCCCGCCGACAGGCTTGTCGCAGCAGCGAATCCGTGATTGCAGCAGAAACGTTCATGAATAGTGCGGGCTCGTCACATCCTGAAATTGCATGGCATGCAGGCGGTGATAGGCGCCTCCCTGTCGAAGCAGTTCGTCATGAGAGCCCACTTCAACAATAGCCCCTCGATCCAAAACGATGATTCGATCGGCATTTTGAATGGTCGAGAGCCGATGGGCAATCACCAGGGTCGTTCGATTCTTCATCAAATTGCCCAAGGCCAACTGTACGATCCGTTCAGATTCGGTGTCGAGCGCCGACGTCGCTTCATCGAGGATCAGAATCGGCGGGTCACGAAGAATGGCTCGGGCGATCGCCAGGCGTTGCCGCTCGCCGCCTGAGAGCTTGAGGCCGCGTTCCCCGATGATCGTATCGTACCCTTCAGGCAGGCGGAGAATAAAGTCATGGGCATAGGCCGATTTTGCCGCTTGCTCGACGTCGGCCTGGCCGGCACCGGTCCTTCCGAACGCGATGTTGCTTCGGACGGTATCATCGAACAACACGATCTCTTGCGAGACGATTCCGATATGGGCCCGCAGCGATTGTAACTCGTATGCGGTCAAGGGGATGCCGTCTATGTAAATGCCGCCCCCTGTCGGCTCATAGAAACGCGGCAGCAAACCGACCAATGTGGTCTTTCCGCTTCCGCTGCTCCCGACGAGCGCCACCACTTCGCCGGGCTTAATCGTGAGATCCACATCGGTCAGAGCCGGGACCGTCTGATTCTCATACCGCAGGGAGACTCCCTGGAATTCAATAGCCCGATTGATTCCCGCAAGCGGGACCGTGCCGCGGTTCTGGGACTGTTCGGTTTCCAAGTCCAACACGTCGAAGACCCGCTCGGCTGCGGCCAGCGCTTGTTGAATCAAATTGTTGGCGCCCGATAGTTTTTTGATCGGGGTGTAGGCCATAAACATCGCCGCCATGAAGGAGAAAAAGGCGCCGGGAGTCATCTCCTCATGAATGACCAGATAGCCTCCATACCAAATAATGGTCGCAACCCCGATCACGCCGATGATTTCCATGTGCGAGTGGCCGAGCGACCAGACTTGATTCGACTTCAACGTGGTCAAGAGAAAGGTCTGGTTTCGTGCCTTGAATCGTTCAGCCTCCGCCTCCTCCCGTCCGAAGGCTTTCACGACTCGGATACCGGCGAACGTTTCTTGGAGCGTTGAGGCCATATCCCCCATTTGCTCCTGTCCGCTGGTCGCCAATCGTTTCAATCGTTTTCCCACCCGCACCATGGTGAGCGCCGAGAGCGGGATCACGACCAGAGAGATCGCCGCCAACCTCCAGTTCTGATAGATGATGACTCCGACCATCGCCAGAAAGGTGAAGCCGTTCTGGAAAATGTCTTTGACGACGCTCGATGCGGCATTCGCCATCATCCCCACATCGTTCACGACCCGCGAGACCAAGCGTCCCGATGTATTGGCATCATGAAATCCGACGGACAGCCGCATAAGCTGCTGGAACAATTGCTGTCGAATATCCGCCACGACTCCATTGCCGACATAGGCCATCAAATATCCCACGCCGTAGCTGAACACCGCCTTGAGCGTGGCGACCCCTAAAAGCGCCAGCGGCAGCACCAGCAACATCCGCTCATCTTTTTGGATGAAGATATCGTCCAAAACCGGGCGCGCAAGCCAGGCGTAGGCCCCGCTGAGCAGGGCCACCAGACCTGAACAGACAAACGCTCCTGCGAACCGCGTGCGGTACGGTCTCACATAGCTCATCAGCCGCTTGAATCGCTCTAAGCCCGACATGCCGACAACACCACCTCTGCGGCTCTGGCTGACGCGCCCGGTTCACCCAAGGCGGCCCGAACCTTTGCTAAATCTCGTTTCATCTCATTATATGTCGGTCGATCTTCCAGGAGCCGCAGAGCTTCTTCATATAATCGCTGCCCCGTCGCAGCGGATTGGATCAACTCCGGCACGACCGTCCGACCAGCCACCAGATTGACGAGCCCGATCCATTTGACTCGTATCACGAATCGAATCACGACATTCGCAAACCAAAATGTCAGCGGCGTAGTTCGATAGAACAACACCATCGGAGTTCCGACAACAGCCGCTTGCAGCGTAGCCGTCCCCGATGCCACCAACACAAGGTCCGACAATGCCATCATTTCGGTGGCCTGCTCCTTCACCAGCGCGATAGGGACCGGGCTCTGCCTCAGGAGAGGCTGCAGCAGATTATCGTGTATGGTAGAGGCTTGCGCCAGGATAAACTTCGTTTTGGGTTCGCAGCGCGCTAATTTCTCGACAGCTTCGAGGAGGATCGGCAGCAATACTTGTACCTCATGGGCCCTGCTTCCCGGCAACAAGGCGATCACCCGCTCGTCATCGGAGAAACCGAATCTGCTGCGAAGCTCCTTTCGATCGTAGCGTCCTGCGACCGCATCCAATATGGGATGACCCACGAACGTACATCGTACGCCCGCTTCGTCGTAGAGGGACTTCTCAAAAGGCAGTATGACCAAGACGTGATCGACCCGCTGTTTGATCCAACGAATCCGCCAAGGTGCCCACGCCCAAATCTGCGGCGCGATATAGTACACCACCCGCAGGCCCGCCGCTTTGGCAAAATACGCCAAGCGCATATTGAGACCCGGATGGTCGATGAACACCACCGTATCCCATTGTTTTGATCGGAATAACCGCCGCATCGTGATAAACCGCCGGATGATCGACACCAACGCGAAGGGGCCGACCATGCCGATGACGTCAAATCGCCCCATTTCCTCCACCAATCGCACACCGGCCGCCTCCATCGCGCGCCCCCCGATTCCTGCCAATGAGACCCGGGGATCGCGCGCTTTCAGCGCTTTGGCAAGATTGGCTCCGTGGAGGTCGCCGGAGGCTTCACCGGAAATGATCAGGATACGGGCCATGACGATCGACAAGACCCTAGATGTGTAGTGGCCTGATGCGCATGGTCGCGAGGAACTCAATATGGTCAGCCGACAGAAGATGTCCTCAGGAATTACGCTGTCCGAACATTTTGATGGCGGATAACACGCGATGCGCCACCTCCAGAGCGGCCGTCCCATCTTCCCCCGACACGACCGGGCATGATTGCGCACGAACGGCCTGCAGGAACGACTCCAGCTGCAATCTCAGCGGCTCGTCATCGCCGGCCTGAAACTCTTCAATTGCCACCATCGGTTTTGAGCCTCGCTCAACCGATCGGCGTCCGATCACTCCCTGGCGGGACTGGAAATCTATCGATATGGACTCATCCGGTTGAAACAAACGCATAGACCGCGTCGCCTTCAAAGAGACTCGACTTGCGATCAAGCTGGCGACACATCCGCTCTCGAATTGGATGTACGCATTGGCGACATCGCTCGTAGAAGAACGCACCGAAAGGCCGGCCGCCCGTACTTCTTCCACCGGGCCGGGACGGCAGGACAACACCAAATCCAGATCGTGAATCATCAAATCAAGGACGACATCGACGTCTGTTCCGCGCTCACTGTAGACGCCCATCCGCTGCCCCTCGAACAACACCGGCCGCCGAATGTGCGGTCGCATCATCTGCATGATCGGGTTGAACCGCTCGCTATGCCCTACTTGCAGCGTGCATTTATTCACCCTGGCCAACTCCACCAACTCTTGAGCCTCGATCGGCAGCACGGCGATCGGCTTCTCCACTAAAACATGTTTCCCGGCTTCGAGACAGACTTTGGCAACGGAATAGTGCACGGATGTGGGGACGGCGACACTCACGACATCGATCTGTTCCAAAAGGTTCGGCAGGTCGCCAAACGCCCGTGCGCCGTATTGACGGCCGATAAGAGAAGCCCGTTCGCAGTCGTCATCGACGACGCCGACCAACGTCGAGTCGGGCAACGAGGCATACAGTCGCGCATGGTGCCGACCAAGATGTCCGACCCCGATGACACCGGCACGAAGTTTGGCCATATACCTCTTGGATTGAGTTTGGGAATCTCTTGATCGATTGATTTGCTGAGTTTCGGAAATCAATAAACAGATCTTCGGTTCCGAAACTTCTCCGTTGACTTAGGTCTGACTTAGGTCCCCGTGCTCGGCTTCTCTTCGCGAACGAGACCGATGACGGCGATTCCAGCCTCTTCCGCCTTGTTGATCAACAATTCTCGATCCAGCATGACGGACCGACCGGCCTCGACCGCCAGTACCGAAGCCTTGACGGAACGCATGACGTCGATGGTCCTGGGGCCGACAGCCGGCAGGTCAAACCGGAGATCCTGCTGCGGCTTGCATCGCTTCACCACCACGGCACCATCCTTGGCCAATTCGCCTCCACGCTTGATCGCTTCATCGGTTCCTTCGACCGCTTCGACCGCCACGACGACCCGGTCTTTAATCACGACACATTGACCGATGTCGAGGCGCCCTGTCTCTTCAGCCACGTCCCAGCCATAACGTATGTCGACCCACTCCCTTTTGGTGGGTTGGCGGGAAGTAAGCGCCCCTTCCTCAACCAAGATCCCTTCCAGGCCGAACGTCGACTCACAGATGGTGATTCCATCCTTTTCGAGTTCTGCAGCGAGCGCACGTAGGATATCATCATCCTTCCAGAGAACCAATTTCGTGGCCAGTGCCAGCACGCGAAAATCAGGACGTGCATGGCTATAGACGTGCGTTTTCTTGATGCCTCCCAGCATGACCACTTTTCGGACGTCGTCGGACTTGAACGCGTTGATCAGTTTATTGAGTTGGCCGATCTTGACCCAATGGATCCGATCGACATGCTGTTCGAGCTCCGGTTCGGTTTCGCCCTCATGAGCCACCGCGAATACTTGGAGGCCCATCTTGCGGGCATTATCCGCAAAGATGATCGGAAAACGTCCATTCCCGGCGATCACCCCGATTCGACCCTCGGATATCGGCATGGTAAGGTGCATAGCGGCTGACATCACATTTGTTGATCGAACTCGCGCTCCAGATCGAGGCTGACAGCCCGTGAGATCCCGCGCTTGGTGCCCTCCATAAACATGAGGATCTTAGCCACATCGGCCTGCCCCTTGAACTCCTTCTTAGCCAATCGAATCGCTTCGGCCGTTCTATGACCTGCTCGAAAAAGCAGATCGAATGCTTTCTTCAGCACGGCGATGCGATCCGCGGAGAAGTCATGCCGTTGCAGGCCGACTGAATTGAGGCCGTAGAGATGCGCCCGATACCCGCCGGCGGCGAACATAAAGGGCGGGACATCCTGACCAATGCCACAACACGCACCAACCATTGCGTAGTCCCCAACACGGACATACTGGTGAATACCCGTCAATCCACCGATGATCGCATGATTGCCAATCGTAATATGTCCAGCCAGACTTGCTGCATTGGCCATGATCACATGATTGCCGATATGGCAATCGTGCGCCATATGTACATAGGCCATCAGGACACTCTTTAATCCTATCGACGTCACTCCGCCTCCTTGCACAGTTCCTCGATTGACGGTGACATATTCGCGAATGACATTATCATGACCGATGATGACCTTGGTCGGCTCACCTTTATATCCAAGGTGTTGTGGAGGTCCTCCTATTGAAGCAAACGGGTGCACTTCATTCCGTTCCCCAATCTCCGTCCACCCATCGATCGTCACATGGGAGAGCAATCGGCTTCCCTTTCCGATCGCGACATGCTCCCCGATTACACAGAATGGTCCGATCTCCACATCACCATCAAGGCTCGCCTTGGGATGAACGACCGCTGTAGGATGTATCTTCACGCATGCCCCCATAAAAAAGCGTCAATCGTCAATGGTCCTTGCAATAATCGATTGACTCATGACTATTGACCTGCCTTCTCTTCCATCACCATCGCCGTCACCACGGCTTCACAGACGACCTCATTGTCGACGTATGCCTTCCCTTGCATTTTCCAGAACGGTGGACGCTTCTTCAGCACTTCGATCTCAAAACGGAGCTGATCGCCCGGCACGACCGGTCGCCGGAATTTTGCCTCATCGATACCCGTCAGATACATGACGGTTTTTCCGACCGTCCCCCCCGACTTGAAGACCAGCACGCCACCCACTTGAGCCATGGCCTCGATAATCAGCACTCCAGGCATCACAGGGCGTCCGGGGAAATGTCCTTGAAAGAACGGCTCATTGACCGTCACGTTTTTAATCCCGACAATCCGCTGATGCGGTTCAAACTCTTTGATCCGATCTACCAGCAAGAAGGGATACCGGTGGGGAAGTAACGCCTGAATCTCAGCCTGCTCGACCGATGCCATTGGCTCTGCCTCCTCTCTCTCCCTGATAGTTCTACGGTTTAAGGATTCTGCCGATCAAATTCCTTGATGACCGAGTCCGTCACGTCCAGCGCCGGCTGATAATAGAGCACGATCCGGATGAGGGCCTCATTGCCTTTATCGAGGATGGCCGTATATCCCTCCTTCTGAGCCACAGCCTTCGCGGCGGTCGCGATCTTTTGCGCATATTCTGCCACCATCTCGCGCTGTTTTTGTTGAACTTCACGATTAAATTCTTGCAGGCGGCGCTGATACGCTTCCATCTTGCCCCGCAACTGCTCCTCTTTCTCTTGTCTCGCCTGGTCGGTGAGTTTGGCGTTCGAATCTTGTAAAGACTGATCCAGATCTTTGAGTTCTTGCTCATCGGCATTAATGATCTTCTGCCTGGTCATGGAATAGCCCTTCACGTCTTCCATGGCCAGTTTCCCGCCTTTTGTTTTTTCCATCACCATCTGCTGGTCCATGACACCGACCCTGATCACTTCTCCGGCATGGAGCAGCTCGACCCACTGCGCAAGCGACAATGCGACGACCGCTACCATCATTCTCACTATTCCCGTCATGATCTACCTCCCCTCCGCAGCGACTAAGGATATTCGCGGTTGAACTCCTCGATGACCGGTTCTGAAATATCCAGACCCTCTTCATGGTAGATGGTCGGACCACCCTTGCTCTTATCAACGACAACCTGCAACCCGAGACGCTTGGCGACCTTTGCGACGATCATTTCGATCTTGTCGCGAAACCCTTCCAGAACATCTTTTTGTTTTTCTTGGACTTCCCGATTCAATTCCGCGGCCTTTTGCTGATACTCTTGCATGCGTCGGCGAAACTGTTCTTCCCGATCTCGTTTCGCGGCGGGGCTCAAGACAGAGGACTGCTTGACAAAGTCCTCCTCCATCCTCCGCAACTCCTTTTCCTCCAATTCCATCAGCGCCTGCCGATTTTTCGAAAAGGCGGTCAGGTTCTCTTTGGCCTTCTTTCCCGCGCTCGTCTCGTTGAGCAAGCGCTGTGAATTGATCACCCCGATCTTTGCGTCGATTTTCCCCCCGCCGCCGGCGCATCCGCTGAGAACCAGCATGATGGTGACCGCCGTCGACATCACCGCCCTTTCGATCCGTCTCGCCGATTGTTTCCACCGATTCCCGTTGCAACGTACCACGCCAAGACTCCGACTAAAACAAGGTTCCGATCGTAAACTCGAACACACCGAATCGTTCACCGGTCCGTTTATCTAGATTGAGCCCATAGGCGACACGCAACGGACCAAACGGAGATATCCAGCGCCCTTCCAGACCGGCCGCGCTCCTCAGATTGAGCGACAATGGTTCATTGTCGTCAAAACCCTTTCCGTAGTCGAAAAAGAGCACCCCGTTCAATTTCGCCTCGGAGGAGATCGTAAAGATCAGCTCGTTGCTGAAGATCAATTGCTTGGCCGCGCCGAATGGGGCATGTGTCGTGGGGACCGTGGGACCGGCCCGACCGAAGGCAAACCCGCGCATGGTATTGATACCGCCCACGAAGAACCGTTCATTCAGTGGAATCTGCGTCCCGCCGAGTGCTTGAACCTCGCCGAAACGCACCCGTGACGACCACCTCATATCGAGCGGAAGCGGCGTGACCTTGATGACATCCACATAATATTTGATGAAATTGTTGGTCCCGCCCAGATAAGGCGTTCCGACATCAAATCCTCCGCCGATACGCCAGCCTGATCTGGGATCGAGATAGTAGTCTCTGGTGTCCCGGAAGAGGGCCGTCCGAAATCCTGTCGACGATCGTGTTCCCAACTGCCGACACACGATCGGCACCAAATCCGGGCAAAGACCCGCTTGAGGGTCTGAAAATCTGATCTCTTCTCCAAAGAGACTGATGCTCCCCGTTACATATTCCGATAACCAACGGCCGAGCGTGACGTTTCCGCCGGTTCGTTGCTCAAAATACGAGAGGTAATTCGTGATACTGCGGTACCCATCTATCTGCAGCGACGTCAATGAGTCGTACAAATAGGGATTGCGGAAGGTGATGGACCCGAGACTTCTTCGCTGGCCGAGCTGGCCGCGGATGCGCCCCATATAGCCGTACCCGCCCAAATTGCCTTGGGTGATATCGGCGATCGCCACCAGCCGATCCAGCGTACTGAACCCACCGCCGAGGCTGAACATCCCCGTCGGTTTTTCTTTCACACGCACGTTCAGATCGACCTTGTCGGGCGCGACTTGCGCGGGCAGGATTTCGACCGTCTCGAAGAAATTCAAGTTGTTCAACCGTTGGAAGCTTCGCTTCAGGGAGGCGGTGTCGATCACATCCTGTTCGTCCACTCGTATTTCCCGCCGGATGACGTTGTCTCGCGTCTTGTCATTCCCGTAGATATTGATCTGTCGGATCCGCATCATCTCCCCTTCTTTGATGTTGAAGATGAGGCCGACCGTCCGTTCCTCGTTGTTCGGATTCACGCTGGGCACGACTTCGGCAAATGAATACCCCTTGCTTCCATACAGGTCCGTCACTCGAGAGATCTCATCTCGGATTTTGGCGCGCTGAAAGATCTCCCCTTCCTTGATCTTCAATCCTTCTCGAAGCTCGGGCTCCTCAAACACCGTGTGCCCTCGAAACCCTATGTCGCCTATCGTGAACGGCTCTCCTTCGGTGATGTGGTAGCTGACGATGAACCACTTTTTATCTTCCGTGAGCTCCACCGACGGCTGGCCGACCCGAACATTGAAGTAGCCTTTGTTCAGCAGCACTTCCTTGATCCGCTCCACATCATTGGCCAGTTCTTCCCGTTTCAAGACGCCCGCATCAGACACGACTGACGGTAGCTTGAACCTCGTCACGATGCCGTACCAAGGAATCCATTCTCGAGTCGACATGACATTGAGCATCTCGTTCTTCGTTGCCGCACGCAGCCCTTCGAATATCACGGTCTTGACCTTGGCCTTCTCTCCCTCCGTAATATGGAAGGTCAGGCGCTTCCGGTCCTCATCCAATGCCTCGATCACTGGAACAACCTGCGCGTTGTAATATCCGTCATGCTGGTAGGCCAGACGAATGGTCTCGGCGCTTTCCTTCATCTGTTGTTGGTCAAGAAATGTCTGGCTCTTGATCGTCGTTTTTTCCTTCAGCTTCTCGTCGGTCAACTGCTCGTTGCCGTCGAAGACGATCTCGGTGATGAACGGCTTCTCTTGCACGACGAAGGTCACCGCCATCCCCTCGACGATCAATTCGGTTTCAACCTGTACATCCTCGAAAAAACCCGTGTCGTATAAAATCTTCACTTGTCCGCGCACATTGTCCGGCGTATACCGATCGCCGGTTTTCAGTGTGAGGCGACCGGCAATCGCCGGAACCTCGATTCGTTTGGCTCCTCGAATTTCAATCGAGGCGACCTTGAGGTCCGGCGTCTGAGCGAGTGCTTCGAGCACGCTCCACAACACAGAGACAACCATGACCGCGACCACGAACAATCGAGGCCTGTGGACGGCATGCTCGGTCACCGATAAGGATTCCTGCGGCCAAGTATGGAGCTGGATAATGCGGCTGGAACCATCACACAGATCCTCTCCGTTAGCGACCGCACGCCGACACCTACGAGTCAATCCGTCCCGCTCTGAAACACACGTTGAAGCGCAAGAGCGCACTCTCGTCGGAGCTTGCTGCCGGCTGCTTTACCATGCGAACGTCCTTAGTACTACCTGATCGCGTAAAACTTCGGGATTATATTGAGGTCACTCTGCATTGTAAAGGAGCGTCCCGCCTTTGAATTCAACATACGTACATCCTGCTCGGTTCTGAATCCCGGCGCTCCAATAGATCGCATCGATCGCGACAGGCACCCGCTCTTCCGGAGACGGCACCGCTCAGGTCTCTTCGTGAGGATCGCTCGCATCTTCATTTCACGAAACGACAAGATCGCCTTCGATGCGGTGAGTTCGTCCGTTTCTTGACTTCACACACCCCATCACATAGTATCCTTCCATGTCACGTCTGACTGTCAGAAAAGCGGTCATTCCCGCGGCCGGCCTTGGGACACGATTCCTTCCCGCCACAAAAGCATCCCCTAAAGAGATGTTGCCGTTGGTCGACAAACCGCTCATTCAATACACCGTCGAAGAAGCGGTGGCGTCGGGCATCGAGGACATTATCGTCATTACCGGCCGCGGTAAACGCGCCATTGAAGATCACTTCGATCGTTCCGTTGAGTTGGAAGAAAATTTAAAAGGCACCGGCAAGAGTCAGGTGCTCCATCAAATCCGACAGATCTCGAATCTGGCGAACTTCTGTTACGTTCGACAATCTGAAGCCCTCGGCTTGGGACATGCCGTGTTGTGTGCGCAACACCTGATCGGTGATGAACCCTTCGCCGTCATTCTCGGAGATGAGATCATCGACGCCGATGTTCCAGGGCTCGCGCAATTGATCCACATCTATAAAAAGCGCCATGGGGCGGTACTGGGAGTGCAAGAGGTTCCCAAGGCGGATGTCAGTCGATATGGAATTGTGACCCCCAAGCGCCTCGCTCACGGTCTACATCGGGTTGAGGATTTGGTGGAGAAACCATCGCCGACCGACGCCCCATCCACGCTCGCCGTGATCGGCCGGTATGTCCTTCCTCCGGAAATCTTTCCGATCCTGAGAAGAACCGCTCCTGGAAAGAACGGGGAAATTCAGTTGACCGATGCACTCAAAACACTTGCCAGAAAAAATCCGATGTATGCTCTGGAGGTAGAGGGACAGCGCCATGACGCCGGAGACAAATTGGGTTTTTTGATCGCCACCGTTGAGTTCGCACTGAAGAACCCGGCATTGGGGGCAGAGTTCCGCGACTACCTTTCGACAAGGATGCACGCTGCCTCGAATAATCGTCGAGGATGACCCGCTCAGTCATGATGGGCACTCAGTCGCGAGATTCTCGGCAACGACCATTCCGCACCCGGCTTGATAGTGGACGGATTGTCCGACCTGGTGCATCGCGCAATCCCGATCGGTCACGTTAGTTCCATAGAATGGGACGTCGAGGCTCGTAGAAGAGAAGTCACGTCGCTCCAATGCATGACGAGTCGTTGCACGACCCGGTTCGTCGAATCCGCCGGGTCTTAGAGATAAAGAACAGGTAGACATATGACCGATCCAAACGAGCAAGACATTCAACCTCCTCAAAACATTGAGGTTCCCGGCCAACTCCCGCTGTTGCCGGTCCGGGATATCGTCGTCTTTCCATATATGGTGCTCCCCCTTTTCGTCGGACGCGACATGTCGATCAAGGCCATCGAAGCGGCTCTTGCCGGCAATCGGATGATCTTCCTCGCGACTCAGAAAGCGCTCGACGTCGAAAATCCCGCTCCCAAAGACATCCACACGATCGGCACCGTCGGCATCATCATGCGGATGCTGAAGTTGCCTGATGAACGCATCAAAATCCTGGTACAGGGCATCGCCAAAGCGAAGATCACCAAATACATTCAAACCGACCCCTACTACTCCGTTCGGATCGACAAGCTGATTGATACGAAAACGACGGCCACGGACCTTGAGACAGAAGCCGTCATGCGGACCGTGAAAGAGCAGATCGAACGAATCGTGAGCTTGGGAAAAGTTTTGATCCCCGATGTCATGGTCGTCATCGAAAACCTGGAGGAGCCGGGCCGACTGGCCGACATGGTGGCCTCTAATCTCGGCCTTAAAGTCGACGCCACCCAGGCCGTCTTGGAAATTTCCGATCCGATTCAACGCCTTCGCCAAGTGAGCGACATTCTCGGGAAGGAAATCGAAGTTCTTTCCATGCAGCAAAAGATCCAGGCGCAAGCCAAGGGCGAGATGGACAAGACCCAACGGGAGTATTTTTTGCGGGAACAGCTGAAGGCCATTCAAAAGGAGTTGGGTGAACTCGATGAGCGTGCGGAAGAAATCACGGAATTCCGCAAACGGATCAAAGACGCGAGGATGCCCGACAAGGTCTTGAAGGAGACTGAAAAACAGCTCAAGCGTCTCGAGAAGATGCACCCGGATACCGCCGAATCCGCAACGGTGCGGACCTATCTGGAATGGATGGTCGAATTACCGTGGTCCAAGCGATCGAAGGATAATCTCGATCTGAAAGCCGCCACCAAAGTATTGAATGAAGACCACTATGACCTCGAAAAGGTCAAGGAGCGGATTCTCGAATACCTGGCCGTCCGCAAACTGAAAGAGAAGATGAAGGGGCCGATCCTTTGCTTCGTCGGCCCACCGGGAGTCGGAAAAACATCGCTCGGGAAGTCGATCGCCCGTTCATTGGGGCGCGAGTTCGTGCGTATCAGCTTGGGTGGCGTGCGGGATGAGGCAGAAATCCGAGGTCACCGCCGCACCTATGTCGGCGCATTACCGGGACGTATCATTCAGGGCATGAAGCAAGCAGGCACCGGCAACCCCGTGTTCATGCTCGACGAGGTGGACAAGGTGGGAATGGATTTTCGAGGCGACCCCTCGGCAGCCTTGCTGGAAGTCCTCGACCCTGAACAAAACAGTGCGTTCACCGACCACTATCTCGGGGTCCCGTTCGACTTGACCGAAGTGATGTTCATCACCACGGCAAATTTGATCGATCCGATCCTTCCCGCATTACGCGATCGCATGGAGATCATCGAAATCCCCGGATATACCGAGGAAGAAAAACTCGGCATCGCCCAGAAATACCTGATTCCCCGCCAGCTCGAAGAACACGGGATTACAAGTAAACATGTCCGTCTTACGGAGCCGACGATTCGCCAGATCATTTCGCACTACACGCGGGAGGCCGGGGTGCGGAATCTTGAGCGTGAGATCGCCAATGTGATGCGTAAGGTTGCAAAGAAGGTCGCCGAGGGCAAAGGTCTGGGATTTCCGATCGAACCCTCCAATCTCCATAAATATCTGGGGGTGTCGAAATATGTGCCGGAAGCAGAACTCGAGAAAGACGAAATCGGTGTGGCGACCGGCCTAGCCTGGACGGAATCGGGCGGCGATGTGCTCTACATCGAGGCGACGGTGATGAAGGGGAAAGGGCAATTGACCCTCACCGGCCACCTGGGCGATGTGATGAAAGAATCCGCTCAGGCGGCGCTCAGCTACGTCCGCTCACGAGAAAAAACCTTGCATCTCAGCCCCGGGATGTTCAGCAAACAAGACCTGCACATCCATGTGCCGGCCGGCGCTATTCCCAAGGACGGGCCCTCGGCCGGTATCACAATGGCAACCGCCATTGCCTCGGCATTTTCAGGTACGCCGACAAGACGAGATCTGGCGATGACGGGGGAAATCACCTTGCGCGGCCGCGTGCTTCCGATCGGGGGGCTCAAGGAAAAGATTTTGGCGGCGAAACGGGCGAAGCTCACGACAGTGATCCTCCCGCGTCGGAATAAGAAGGATCTGGAGGAAATCCCCAAACATCTCCTCAAGGGCATTCAATTGGCGTTCGTCGAAACCATGGACGACGTCATGAAAATCGCCCTCCGCCGAAGCGTCAAGACTTCGCCGGCCTCTCGGAAACCATCGCCCCCTCCGACGCCGACGCGCATCCGCCCTCTGCGACCCGGCAAAAATCGGCGGTCGCACGAACTCCCTGCCACAGTGATGACAACCCGAATACCTACACGGTCATAGGATAGTGCCGTGGCCCGTCGTCCGGCCGATGCTCCCATCCAGGAATTTGCTCTGATCCGATCTCTCGAAAGCCGGTATGCCCGTCATACGCCAGGGCTCGTTCAAGGCATCGGCGATGATGCGGCGGTGATCGAAACCTCCTCCAAGACCTGGTGTCATCTCACAACGGACTTGCTGGCAGAAGGAGTCCACTTTGACCTGAGGTCAACACCCCCTGAGTCGGTCGGATACCGAGCCGCCATGGCCAACCTCAGCGATATTGCCGCGATGGGCGCCGTCCCTCGCTATCTGCTCATTTCGCTCGCCGTCCCGAAGACAGTGAAGCGGTCGCACATCTACGAGTTGTACCGCGGATTGATGAAAGCTTGTAGCCCTTATGCCGTGGCACTCATCGGTGGAGACACCTCGGTGTCCAAGGCTGGGCTCTTTCTCAGCATCACCCTGCTCGGTACCACGAGCGGGCATCGGGCGCTGTTTCGACACGGTGCCAAAGTAGGTGATCACATCTATGTTTCGGGGACTCTTGGAGACTCCTTGGCAGGCCTCAAACTCCTAATGAGCAGCACAACCGCATCTCCCTTGGGACAGAGGAAGACTGGATTCTCGCGTTCCCATCGGCAATTTCTTGTTCGCCGCCATTCTTACCCAACCGCGAGGATCGCCGAAGGCCGGTGGCTCAACGAGAGGCGACTCGCCTCCGCTGCCATTGATCTGTCCGATGGCCTTTCCGGAGACCTTCGACATCTGTGCGAAGAAAGTCGAGTCGGTGCGGAGGTGGAACTCGATAGGCTACCGATCTCACCAGCCTGCCAAGCCTATGCCCGGGCGATCGGCGCCTCGCCGATTCGACTCGCGCTCGCCGGCGGCGAAGATTATGAGCTTCTGTTCACCGCTTCTCCGCGCGACTGCGGTACTATTGAGCGGGGAACCCGAACACGAGGCTATCGCATGACCCGTATCGGAACGATTCGTCCGCAGCGGTTCGGGATTCAGATGACGATCGACGGTCGGACGCAGCCGATGCCGGTCACCAGTTATGAACATTTCCGCTGATGGCTGATATGAATCATCAGCCTTCCGCTCGAGGGCACCGATCATTCAGGGCTCTCTTGCGCCAGATGCTCCACTTGCAGGAGTCACCGCAACGCACCGCGCTGGCATTTGCATTGGGTGTCTTCATCGCATTCTCTCCAGCCTATGGCCTGCACACGGCGATGGTCGTGCTGTGCACTTGGCTGTTCGGACTCAATTTCTTGGCCCTGTTCACCGGTGCCTTGATCAACAATCCCTGGACCATCATTCCGATCTTAGGCGCAACCTACTGGACCGGTGCATTGCTCCTGGGACGGACCGATGTACCGAATTTTGATTGGCAGGATCTGAGTTTCAGCGGAATCTACCAACAAGTCCTTCCTTACGCAGCTCCTTTCATACTCGGAGGACTCGTTCTCAGTGCGCTCGGGGCCTTGTTGTCCTATCCTGCTGCCTATCTGTTTTTCCACAAACATCGCCCTTCGGCCATCAAACCGACGACCGAGCCGTTGCCGCCTCCCGACCAGGTGGGCTAAGATACCCACTGGTCATGGAATCGGCAGACCGACCGAACGCTCCGTATGATGGATCGGCGCTTATTGCCGATCCCATCCACAAATACGTCACCTTCACCGTTCCATATGCTCAGCCTGATCCCCATGAATACACAGAGAAAGACCTGATCGACTCCCCCTGGGTTCAGCGGCTGCGATACATCTACCAGCTGCAGAGTGCCCGCTGGGTCTATCCCTCGGCGGAACATACCCGATTCGTGCATTCCCTCGGAACGATGCACGTGGCTGGACGATTCGCCAGACATCTCTATCCATTCCTCAAGAAAGCCGTCAAAGATGTACCGTCGGCAAATTTTGTCGAAGAACTCTTGCGGATAACGGCCTTGGTTCATGACATCGGGCACGGTCCGTTTTGTCATTTTTTCGATGACAATTTTCTTCATGCCCATGGCCTCACCCATGAACGGTTGGGCCAGATCATCATCCGGGAACATTTGGCTCCTCTCATCAGGAAAATCCGCCGAAGCCCGTCCGGCCCCTTCGCGAAAGGGGAAGAATTGAATCCCGACCAGATTGCCCATCTGATCCTCAAGGAGAAAGGCAAGGACAATTCCCGCCTCCCTCGTTGGTTGAACATGCTTCAGCCCGTGATCTCAGGAAGTTATACCGGCGATAATTTGGACTATGTCCTGAGGGATTCCTATATGTGCGGCGTGGCGGTCGGCCCGGTCGATCTGACGAGGTTGATTCATTACACGATCGTGACGGAAAAAGGATTTACCATTCACAAAACCGGCCTTCCGTCCCTCCAAATGTTCCTGAACACCCGGATGTATCTCTACTCCAACGTCTATTTCCATCGCACCACCAGAGCCATCGACATCCATCTGCGAGACATCTTCGGCCAGACGATGCAGCTCCTCTGTCCGAACGATCCGCGCAAGAATATGGAGAGGTATCGGACCCTGACCGATTGGTCGCTCTTGGAAGAAGTCCGAGGATGGAAACAGTCCCGCCACAAAGTTCGCCGCCAGTTAGGACAGGAGTGGGCACGGATCTTAAGCCGAGACGTCAAATGGAAAATGGCCTACAGCACGACGTTGAAAGAAAAAGGACAGGAACGCGGCATGGCGTTCCCCAGCCATCGGCATTTTGAGCAGCAGATTGCCAAAGAGTTGCCCTCCGGCTTGAGGCGGCTGCCGTTTCGCGTGGACATGGCCCTGTTGGATCCACGTCCGGACCCCAAAGACCGCCGTGGACATCTCCTTTACGTGTATGATCCCGGGACAGGTCAGGTTTCGACCGAGCAGCTGGAAGAATTCTTGGACCTTTTGCCCACGAGACTCATCCAGTTTCGAATCTATTCTCCCGATCACCACCACGATGCCGCCCTGTCGCAAGCGGCGGCAACGGTCCTCAACAAGACACCGACCAGCCTCGAATCCAACTACTAGAGTAGTTTCTATTTAATCTTGCGTGACATAGGGTATTCTGTCCTTGTCTATAAGGAGGGGGGCAGACACGGCGGCCTATTCGCAAGATTTACGGGATCGTGTGCTGCGCGGGCTTGAGCGCGGCGAAGGCGCGACGTCGATTGCACGGCGGCTGGAAGTGAGTCTCCGGTGGGTGTATCACGTCAAGAATCGCTACGAACAGGACGGCGAGCGAGCGGCTGGCCGAGCATGGGATTCTGATTAAAACAACAGCCTTATGGCATCAGCTCGACAAGTGGAATCTGACGTTTAAAAAAAACGCTACGCGCCAGCGAGCACGAGCGGGACGACGTCAAACAAGCACGCGCCACGTGGCAAGAACATCAGCCGGCTCTTGATGTTGCCAAACTGATTTTTATCGACGAAACCGGGGCGACCACACACATGACCCGTGCGCGTGGGCGCTCCCCCAAGGGCGAGCGGTGTCATGCCGCAGTTCCCGGCAGTCATTGGAAACCCACCACCTTCATCGCCGGACTCCGCGTCGGGGCACTCACCGCACCCATGGTGCTCGACGGCCCGATGGATCAAGACGCCTTCCTCGTCTATGTGCGTGAGATCCTCTGCCCCACACTGCATCCCGGCGACATTGTCATCGCCGACAATCTGAATAGTCACAAAACTGATGCCGTGCGTCACGCCATTGAGGCGGTCGACGCCACCATCCGCTACCTCCCGCCGTACTCCCCCGACTTGAATCCGATCGAAATGGTGTTCGCCAAACTCAAGGCGCGCCTGAAAAAGGCTGCCCCCCGAACCGTCGACGCCCTCTGGAACGAAATCGGAACACTCCTCGACACCTTCTCTCCACCCGAGTGCGCCAATTACTTCAAACACGCAGGATATGCTGCCTGACTAAATAGAAAATGCTCTAAGTTATCTGTCGCTCCTCATCGATGCTTGATCGATGACGCCGCGAAGTCCAAGACTGCCCATCAAATAGACTTTCATGTCCGGAAAATCTCGTCCTTAAGGTATGAGCACGCTCTCTCACATCAGCTTCACTCGATAACCGCCATCAACTTCATACAAGCTATCTAAGGAATTAGTTGTTTTCTCAACCGGTACGGGACCATATGGCCCATCCCTCTTGAAGCGCTCGTTTTTCAACCCCTTCCTTCCCTTTCTATACAGAGCTGGCAGACATCATGCATTTATCGCTCGGATGCTCGGCTTATCCGGTCCAAAAGGAGGGAAACCACGATGCCACTTATAGGCAAACTGATGATCGCTTTCTGTGGGTTTTTGCTTTCGGGAGCTATTCCAGTCTATGCTCAACTTGGAGGGGGGCAGCAGGATGCGACCCGTATCCTGAACGGCATGCCCCCTGACGTCCTGACAAAGGTACGGTCCCTGGCACAGATCCTTCAGCAGGGCATCAAAGACGGAAAAATCTCGGATGCCGAGATTCAACAAGGCTTGACGTCCGGGCAACTTGGAGAGAAGTTGAAACGGTTGAACCCCGAGGCCGGTCAGCTTCTCGAAGAAATCAGTGACGCATCGAGGCAGGGGAAGGGGCCCGGAGAAGAAAGCTTGATGCCGTTGATGGGAGGATTAGGCATCTCACCGAATTGACTGCAAGGGGATACCCTGGTGACGCCGATGGAACGAGAGGGAGTATGATCGGAGTATGGATAACGCCTCCGCCATGAGTCGCAAAGATAAGGTGGCCCTCATCACGCCATGGATCAACCCAGAAGAACGGATCACGGCGCAGTTTGATGACCAACGCGATATCAATACAATCGTGACCGGCTGCAGCGAGCGACTCGTTGATTTGGAACTTGAAACCAACATTCCCCATCTTCCGCAGAAACTGTCGATCCCGCTCAGCGAGATCGAGGTCTCGGAAGATCCAACCCACTACACGCGTGATCCCGACAAGCCGTTACAATTCAAGCGTCTGCTGCTGATTGTTCAAGGCAAGCGTCCGCCTATTGTCTATTGACCGCCATTTGCTGGGTCATGAACATGATGATCGAAAGATCCGGCGGGCAATGAAGGATGCGTCAGGCAAGAAGAACTGCTACCGACGGTGGCTCACTAACTTTGCCAACCGTTGGTTTCGATCACTGTCGGAACCTTAGTGGGTGCGTGCTTCTGAAGAGCCCACCGACTTGTCACTGTAACTCTTGATCCATCATGGCGCTCGTGGATCAGTTGCCCTTCCCATTGTCCCTTCGCGAGAAGTTCCTCCTCAATCACCTCAAGTGGAACAGGAAAGACAGTCTTAAGCAGCTGGTGAGAAGTCCTCCCCAGCACATCTTGAGGCTCCCATCCATACAGCTTCTTCGCCCCATTACTCCAGTACCGGATCGTACCATCCAGATTGCGGACCATAAGGGCCTCAGCAGAAGGGATGCGGTCTTTCTTCTGCTTATCCTGTCCTCCGCTCGGGTGTTCTGGATCAATTCCTAACAAGAGACTTTCGGTCACTTCTGCCAGAAGCACGGAACCTGGCATCGTTAAATGAAGAGTATCCCAAAAATAAAACACTCCATCCTTCGCGACTGTGCACTTACCCTTTGCACAGAACAATTGCGAGGCATCGATAAATTCAATGCCAAACTTTCCAGCCTCTTCGCTAAGAGCCGAATTGACAGCGTCAAGATTGTCTGCGTCTACCTCCAAATTGTTGGGCACTTCGATGCCAAATTTCTCAAGCTTGTAGACATACCGATGAATATCTAGTGCGAGTGACCCCGGCTGAGAATAGACGACCACGCGCTTCTCTTTCAGCTTCTCGAATAGAGCATCGAGCTTGGCTCGGAATTCTTTATCGCCAAGCTTCTCGTATGTCTTCAGCCAGCTACTGGATACAATAATTGCAGCCATATGATTGCTTGGGAGATAGTCATCAACGAACCATTCATAGAAATCAGTGCACCGACGGTCTTGTCCGCTGCGTATGGCCCGACAAGAAGTTCCGGTGAGCTGAATGATGGCATTCTGACCGAATACACGTACAAGACCTGGATATAAACTCGCCGCAAGGCTGTCCCCGAACAATACATAGACGTTCGATGGTCGAGCCTGCCCTCCATCTGTCCGAATAGTTGATGGCTGCACCGAGTCGCAATGATTCTGTATCAGTGTCTCAAAGGTCTGCCCCGGATCAAATAAGCACGTATGCAGTCGAGAGAGCACATCAGCATCATGGTTGAGCCTACTGTGAGACTCTGTTGCAGTGAGCTGCAGACCGACGACGCACACGGATAGGACAGCCGCCGAAATCAATGAAAACCTCCACACCCCTGGTTTCGTGATCGTATTTTTTTGGCGAAACGGCTGTTCAACATAACGCCACGTTACGTACGCAAGACCGAAGGTCAGCACGACCATAAGCGCAATAACACCATTATCAGGCTCAGTGAAACTTCTATGGCGAGCGAAGGCCAACAGTGGTTGATGCCATAAATAGGCGCTATAGCTGACAAGACCGATACCGACTAACACTCTACTCGCCAACAATCGCCCAACGAACGTTTCTGGCAACGCAAAAATGATGATGAGACCGGCGCCCACTGTCGGCACCAAAGCTGATAGACCTGGGAAAGGGGTCTCTTTACTGAAGGTCAAGACCCCGAATGTGATCAGTCCGAGCCCGACAAGGCTTAACACTTGATAGAAAGCTACGGGGAAACGGTGATGTTCCTTCCCTTCCAAGTAGAAGGCGATAAGGGAACCCATCGCTAACTCCCATCCTCTAGTTGGCAGCAAAAAAAATGTCGCATCTGGCTTCCAGATGATCGCATACTCGGCTAATCCAAGGCTGAGCAGCGTTACGATCGCCAGCAGCACGGCAATACGCTTTCGCCCAAATTGCCACACAAATATGAGAAACACAGGAAACAGCACGTAAAACTGCTCTTCCACCCCCAAACTCCAAGTATGCAGCAGCGGTTTTAACTCGGTGGCGGCATCGAAGTAATCACTTTGCCGCCAGAAAAAGATATTCGATGCAAACACCAAAACGGCCATGACGCTTTTGTAAAATTCCTTCGCATCGCTTGGCATGAGCCACAACCAGGCAAAGGGCAGACATAACGCCAGGACCACGTACAGCGCGGGTAGAATACGCCGTGCACGTCGCTCATAGAACTTGAGGATGGAAAACTGGCCGGCCTCAAGCTCTCCAAGAAGAATCGTTGTAATCAAGTATCCGCTGATAACAAAGAAAATATCGACGCCGACAAAGCCGCCGCTGAACAGTGAAGCCCCCGCATGGAACAGTATCACTGGAATGACTGCAATGGCTCGCAAGCCATCTATCTCTGGGCGATACCGCATGGAATTCGGTTATTCACACATCGTCGGATGATAAAGCATTACGGCAGCGTCCTATGGACCCGTACAAGCCATTTACGGTGTAATTCGAATTTAGAGGATTAGGACATACCCTGTAGATCACGGCGGCCGCATGTCACCAAGCTCTTCTCGGCTTGCCGATATTTACTCGGATGTTCTCAGCCCTCGTCGAGCCATAGGTGATCATGCTGAGCAGCGGTAACCGTGGCGGTCTTAGCAATAAGACCAACGTGTGTATGGACGTTTCTCCACACATTCATTTTGACACAGTCCGGAGAGATTTCAGTTTCTTACCTCAAGCCTGATAGAAAGTTGATACCGACCAACATCACTTAGCTGCTTGGTGCTGTGATGACTAAATTGCTCATTGCAGGATCGGGTTGAGCTCGCCGCTATGCGGTGGTTCCGGTACGGCAACAAGAATGGCCGCTATCAACAACTCGATTGCTTTGTTCGACTAAACTCACCAAATTCCCCTTGATCAGGCTCTTGGCTCGGCTTCGTTGCTGTCTCCTCTTCCTGTCGACGTCGGTGGCTTGGAGGCGTGTTCTTCTCGATGACTACTGATGAGTGCCGCGGCAATCAGCAGCTGGATGCCGACGAGCAGAAAGAAGAGCCCTCCCTTATGCTGTCCGGTATGCTCGGCGAGGTAGAATCGGTGCGCGGCCAGCAGGAGAGAAAGCACGGAGAGGATAAACAACAAGATTCTCATGTTCTGATGCCCCATTCCAAAATAGTATTCTCGCGGCGGGGCGAGGTCAACCAGAAATCATACGGATGGCAAGAACTGAAACCGATCGACGCTATGGAGCCGGCGCACCTATGCTGGAAGTTGAATCACCAAATGGTTCAGGAGCTACAGACTGCGCTGCGCCTTTAAACGGCAGATCCAGCAAGGCATAGGGGTTGACGCGCGCGCCGTTGAGTTTCACTCCCCAATGGAGATGCGGACCGGTGGCCCGGCCGGTCGCTCCCACCTTCCCGACGATCTGCCCGGCCTTCACGTGATCGCCGTCCTTGACCAGGACTTCGGACAAATGAAAATACATCGAATAGAAACCCAACCCGTGGTCCAAAAACACGCCCTTCCCGGAGAAAATATGATCGACGATGAGCCGCACCATCCCATCATTCGTCGCGGCGACGGCGGTGCCCAGCGGAGCGCCGATGTCTTCACCGTTGTGCGGATTCCGTGCCTGGCCGTTCATGATTCTCATGCTGCCGAAGATACCGGTTCGTTTGCCGCTCACCGGCTCCACGAAACCCGGTTGCCATAACTTTGTCGAAGAATCGTTGATCAGTGCCGCTTTCACCTGCTCTTGCTCAGCCTTCCAGCGCGCCAAGCTTTTTTCGTCAAGATCGACTTTGGCTTTGGGAAGGGTGAGGTGTTCGACGTGAAATTTCTCTTTGACGACTACTACGCTGTAGCGGAGCGTGCGATTCTGCTCAGTCGTCTTCAGCTCGACGAGCAGTTCATGAGTTCCCGGTTCGTCTTGCAAGTCTATCCCGAGCAATCCGATAAATCCTTTCGGTTCTTCGAGTCTCGTGTCGGGGAAGAAGCTGATGGAGCGCCCCAGGAATTTCCCCTGCACGCGGGTAGCTGAATCATCGACCGGGACTTTGATGACGATAATTTCTCCCTGTTTCCCGGTATAACGGCCATCGGCACCTTGAGCTGTCGTTACAGAACCTGGAAGGAGGTCGAGGAACAGGCAACCGGTGAACAGAATGGCGATGCCCAATAACCACCCCATCGGCGTGGCACCTCGTGCGTGATGCAGATACACCGCCGGCTTCATCGATAAAACCGCCCTCCGGACACTTGAGAAATCAGTTCCTCGACCCGTCGATTCACCGCGCTGAAGGGGTCCATGCAGAGGATGGTTTCCTCCCAATAGCCGTTCAGCTTCAAATATGTCCAATCGACCGTATAGGACCGATTCTTGGCACGAGCGAACCGGATGAAATCCCCACGAACCTTGGCCCTTGTCGTTTGAGGTGGAGTGGACATCGCCCGCTGAACCGCCTCCTCCTCGACGACCCGTTCGATGAGGCCCCGAGATTCCATCAGGTAATATAACCCTCTCGTCCGCTTCACGTCATGGAATTGCAAATCAAGAAGAAACACTCTTGGATCGTCCAACCCGCAATTCTTCTTATCCACATAGGATTGGATCAAATGCTTCTTCGTGATCCAATCGACCTGATGGATGAGTTGCATCGGATCTTCTTCCAGCCGCTGAAGCATCCGTTCCCACTTCTCCCACACATCGTCGAGGATGGGATCATGCGCCTGTTGATTTAAATACTCTCCGGCCCTCTTGAGATAGGCCAGTTGGATTTCAATGGCGGTCAATTGTCGGCCGTCATCAAGTTTCACTTTTTTCTTCAATGTCGGATCCCGCGAGACTTCTCGGATCGCCTTGACGGGATCCTCCAGTTCTAACCCATGGACCGTGTACCCCTCTTCAATCATCGACAAGACGAGCGCGGCCGTTCCCACTTTGAGATAGGTGGCATACTCCGACATGTTGGAATCCCCGACGATGATATGGAGGCGCCGATACCGTTCGGCGTCCGAATGTGGCTCGTCGCGGGTATTGATGATGCTTCGGGAAGACGTTGTCGACGATGACGTCTTCTCGTGGATATGTTGCGCGCGCTGAGAGATGAAATATTGCGGCTTTCCGGATACTTTTAATACTTTTCCGGCCCCGCTGAACACCTGCCGGGTCACGAAAAATGGGATCAATTGTTCGGTGACTTTCCAGAAATCGACATCGCGACGCATGAGGAAGTTTTCATGGCATCCGTAGGTATTCCCCAGAGAATCCGTGTTATTCTTGAAAATATAGATTTCTCCGGATAATCCTTCCTCTCGAAGCCGCTCCTCCGCTGCAGGCAAACAGGCTTCCAACAAGCGCTCGCCCGCTTTATCGTGAACCACGAGGTCAAGGATGTTGTCACACTCCGGCGTCGAATATTCAGGATGGCAACCGGTGTCTTGATAAAACCGCGCCCCGTTGACCAAGAAGGCGTTCGACGGCCAGCTGTTCGGTATCAGTCCTTCAAAAATGTACCCCAGGACTTTTTCCATGGGGAGATAGATGCGGCCGTTGGGGGAAAAAATGAGGCCGTATTCGTTCTCGAGGCCGAATATCCGTTGTTTCATAGGACCGGCAGACATCATGATGACCTTAAGACAGATTATACGCCGCTTTTTAGATCTTCAACAAAGGAAGCCTCTATGGAGGGCAGGGTCAGGGAACGAGGATGTGTCGAACGTCGGTGATCAATAACCGCCGAAACTTTCTGCCTGCACGAGTCCGGTCCAAGACCGCGACTTCCAACCCTTCCGGCTGCAGCTTTTGATTGGCCGTCTGCTCAAGCGCCGCAACACACAGCTTCAACGCAGCGTCCAAGGGCGGAATCTGGCCGGAGCTTTTTTCTTTCAACACGGTTTGTACCGCTTCAGACCTTCCCCCGATCACCGCAAAGTTCTTCTCATCGATGATGCTGCCGTCGAACGAAATACGGAAGATTTCGTTCGAGTGATGATCGGTGCCGGCTTGCACTACGAGGATCTCAACCTCAAGCGGCTTCATTTCCTGGCTGAACACGGTTCCAAGGCTTTGCGAATACCCGTTTGCAAGCGAGCGGCCGGTCACATCTTCCCTGCTGTACATGAATCCTCTCAGATCGGCGTGGCGGATACCCGCCTTTCGAAGATTTTCAAACTCGCTGTACTTGCCGGCTCCCGCAAACGCGATGTTGTCGTAGATTTCCGAAACCTTGTGCAGTGAGGCGCTCGGATTATCCGCCGTCAACAGAATGCCGTCGATATACTCCATCGCGATGATCGAGCGGCCTTTGGCGATCCCCTTTTTGGCATACTCAGCCTTATCCTGCATCATCTGTTCGGGAGATACGTAATAGGGCATCGGCATGATTACGTCTCCCTTGAACGGCGTGCGGTCATCATCTCGTCATACACAGCTCTTAGTTTGTCATCGGAGACATCGGTGATGCCATGAGCGGTCACAAACTTTGCGGTCGGATAGATTCCTCGTATCAGGTCCGGTCCGCCCGTACCGACATCATCATCCGCGGCATTATAGAGCGACAGCAAAGCCAACTTGAGCGCGTCCTGCTCAGAAAGACCTCTTCGAAAATGCTCGCGCATCGTGTTACGGGCATCTTTCCCACCGGAACCGATCGCATGGTAATCCGACTCTTCGTACCGTCCTCCGGTGAGGTCGTACTTGAAGATGCGGCCCTCGCCTCGTTTCAAGTCATACCCGACATACAACGGCATGACGACCAGCCCCTGAAACACCATCGGAAGATTGGCCTTGACCATCTGTCCAAGTTTATTGGCCTTCCCTTCACAGGAGAGCGGCACGCCTTCGAGTTTTTCATAATGTTCCAACTCGGTCTGAAATAACTTGGCCATCTCGATGCAGGGACCGGCCGCCCCTGCGATCGCCATGGCAGACCAGTCGTCGATCTTGAAGACTTTTTCGATTCGGCGATCCGCGATCTGAAACCCTTCCGTGGCTCGGCGGTCTCCGGCAATGACGACACCCTGCTGATACTTGAGCGCCAGCACCGTCGTGGCGGAGGGCACGGCGACCGGCCCGACGGTGCACATCTGGTCGTGAACCGCCGCCATTCCGTGGCTTTGCAAGGCCAACTCAGGATGATGTGTTGAGACGAAGTCAAAAAAACTGGATCCGTCGTGGTCGGGAAGATAGGGAAGCTTCATCGTGATTATCGAATCACCGTTCCTCAAACCCTGAGTTTTTCGATCAGGGCATCGACCGAATCGGTCGTATCGAGCAGCTCTTGTGTCAATGCCTGCGTCCCTCGATGAGGGTCCATCAGAGGCACTTTCTTGATCGTCGTATTGCCGACGTCGAACAGCACCGACGTCCAACTGGCCCCGTACAACGCCTTCGCAAACTTACTGACACACCGCCCACGAAAATAGGCCCTGGTACCCGTCGGCGGATTGAGCTCCGCTCGTTGAATATCGGTTTCCTCCACGATCCGCTCGATGAGACGACTGCGCTCCAGCGTATAGAACAATCCCTTGTCCGGACGGACATCATGATATTGGAGGTCCATCAGCTTCATTCGAGGATCATCCCATCCGCAGCCTTTACGTTCCATGTAGGACTCGATCATGTGACGCTTGACGACCCAATCCAAGGCGTTCTCCAATAACCGCGGATCGCGATCGAGCCGATTCAACACATCCTCCCAGCGGAGCAACACATCATGAGTGGTAGGGCTATGATCCTGCGAGGCAAAAAACCTCTTGGCGGCGCTCAGGTACGCCCGCTGGACGGCAAGAGCCGTGGTGGGCCTTCCACCGGTCAGTTTTACGGTTTCTTTCACATCCAGATCGCGGGACACTTGCTTGAACGCGCGAACCGGCTCGTCCAGTTCGAACTCAGGCAGATCGGCTCCTGACTCAAGCAAATCCAAAACGATGTCCAACGTTCCCACCTTCAGATAGGTGGAGAGTTCCGCCATGTTGACGTCGCCTGTGATGACATGGAGCCTCCGAAATCTTGACACATCGGCATGCGGTTCATCGCGTGTATTGATGATCGGCCGTTTGACCATCGTATTGAGGTCCATGAGGCATTCAAAAAAGTCGGCGCGCTGCGAGATTTGATATTCCGTCGGGCTGGTCTGATTCTCAGCCCCGACTTTTCCCGCCCCGGCGAAGATCGGTCGTGTGACAAGGAACGGCGTCAACACTCGCGCGATCCTGTCGAACGACACGGATCGCGAGACTAAATAATTTTCGTGGTATCCGTAGCTGTTGCCCTTGCCGTCGGAATTATTCTTGTACAGGACATACTGTTCGCCTCCCCTCACCCGGGCCATTTCATGAAGGCATGCAGCGAGAATACGCTCTCCGACTCGTTCGAACGCCACGACCTCCCTGGCATTTGAACACTCCGGCGTCGAGTATTCCGGATGAGCTCCATCGACATATAAACGTCCCCCGTTCGCCAACACCTTGTTCAGTTGCCGGTTATAATCGGGATTGGGACGTTCCCGCTCGCCGTCGACTTCAAATCCCCTGGCATCTAAAAGTGGATTTTCGTTTTCGTAATCCCACAGAGCCCCCGGGGCCGGGAGCCTCGGGTAATGTCCGATCACGGCGAATGAGCCCGACACAGGATCGATCGCAGATGGATCTTTTGCCGCGATGCCGAACTCGACTTCAGTGCCGAGCACGCGCATGCGATTCGTGGATGTGTGATCTGACATAAGAATCGTTACAGATAGTGGCCGGTACTGATGGTTTCAATCTGCCGATGTTCGGTGGGCCCACCACTGATGGTTCGAATATGAATGATCTTCTCGCCCTTCTTGCCGGCGACTTTCGCCCAATCGTCAGGATTGGTCGTATTGGGAAGGTCCTCGTGTTCCTTGAACTCCTCACGGATGGCGCGGATCAAGTCGTCCGATCGCAGGCCGACTCCCTCTGACGCGATCACGCGCTTCACGGCAAATTTTTTCGCGCGTGAAACGATTCCTTCGATCAGGGCACCGCTGGCAAAGTCCCGAAAGTACAGAACTTCCTTTTCGCCGTTGGCGTAGGTCACTTCGATGAACTTATTTTCTTCACTGGCCGCATACATAGTCTCAACCGTCAGAGCCGTCAATCGATCGACCAGGGCCTGTCGATCGCCTCCATGCCGTTCCAAGTCCTCGGCGGCAAAAGGGAGATCCGTCGAGATGTACTTCGAGAAAATGTCACGAGCAGCCGTGGCATCAGGTCGCCCCACTTTGACCTTGACGTCCAACCGGCCGGCGCGGAGCACCGCCGGGTCGATCAAATCTTGGCGGTTGCTGGCCCCAATGACGATGACGTTGCGCAATCGTTCGACCCCATCGATCTCGGAAAGAAACTGGGGAACAATCGTCGACTCGATATCCGAGGAGATACCTGTCCCACGGGTTCTGAAGAGCGCATCCATCTCATCGAAAAACACGATCACCGGATGACCATCCTCGGCCCGCTCTTTCGCTTTTTTAAACACCTCACGGACCTGACGCTCCGACTCCCCGACATACTTATTGAGCAACTCGGGGCCTTTCACATGAAGAAAGTAACTCCGAATTTCTTTGCCCGTCCGATGGCCTAATTTCTTGGCGATCGAATTGGCGACGGCTTTGGCGATCAACGTCTTCCCGCAACCCGGCGGACCATAAAGTAGAACCCCTTTCGGTGCGCTGAGCTTGTACTCGGAGAACACGTGTGGATGCAGGAACGGAAGTTCGACGGCATCGCGCACCTGTTCCAATTCCTTCTGAAGACCTCCGATGTGCTCATAGTCGACATCCGGAACCTCTTCCAACACGAGCTCTTCTGCTTCCGACTTCGGCAATTTCTCAATGACATACCCGGAACGAGGGTCATATAACAGATGATCCCCCACACTTAACCGCTCAGCGAGCAGCGGGTCGCCGAGCTCGGCCACCTTTTCCTCATCAAAATGAAGGGTGACCAATGCCCGCCCACCTTCCAGCACGTCTTTGAGTCGAACCACCTCTCCCTGACTGTCGAATCCTTTGACCTCTATCACATTGAGCGCCTCATTCAGGACCACTTCTTGTCCCTTTCGCAACTCATGGCGCTTGATCGAAGGATGAAGGCTGACCTTCATTTTCCGTCCTGACACATAGACATTTCCGGTACCGTCCGCATTCATGCTGGAAAAAATGGCATACGCCGACGGCGGTGCCGTCAGTTTTTCCACCTCGGTACGCAGCGCCTCGATCTGCACCTTCGCTTCCTGCAGCGTGGCCACGAGTTTTTCGTTCTGCTTATTGACTTGATCGAGTTGGTAGCGTGATTGGTAAAGCCGACGGATTTCTTCCTCCATCGATTGAATCTGAACGCGAAGCTTGTCCATTTCGCGCGCGTGTTCGTCGTTCTTGTGAATCATTTCCCCCTCGGACAGCCGCTTCGTAATCTTCTTGACAGAATCTCGGAGGGACCGGAGTCGATTTGGCTGACCCTTGCTTTCCGCCATATCGGGACGATACGAATAGCTCGCGACATCAAGCGTAGACGCGAATAAATTGGCAATCGGATTCTAACACCCGACCTAGGGGTGGTCAACTCCACCGAATGATCTTGCGCGAGATTCGCCCTCGCCGTGCACCGCCGTCTCACGCTTCCAGAGCATGTCTGAACTCTCGGACGGCTTCGCCGATGTCATCACGAGACAACAGTGCTGCGATCACGGCAACCCCGTGAGCGCCGGCTCTGCGAACGTCGCGTACTCGTTCGCAAGTGATCCCTCCGATGGCCAGCACCGGTATGGACGATCGGCGGCAGACATCGGCCAGCAGATGCAGCCCAAGCGGGGGGCCGAACGGACGCTTCGACGGAGTTTCAAAGATGGGACCAAACACGACATAATCGGCACCGTCTTGATTCGCACGTTGCACATCCTCGACCGAATGGGTGGAGACTCCGATCAATCGACGGGGTCCGATCAGCTGCCGCACAGGGAGGGGAGACAGACTGTCGGATCGAAGATGCACGCCGTCCAAATTCAACGCCATCAGCAGATCAACGCGATCATTGACGATCAAAGGAACGGCGTACGATGTCGTAATCGACCGGATTTCATGTGCCAGCGGAAGCAAGTCACGGGTGGATAGATCCCGATCCCGCAATTGTACAGCTGGCAACCCGGCGCAGACCGCCTGTCGAATAAGAGAGGGAAGCGATCGACCGCCAGCTTGGGTTCTGTCAGTAACGAGCAGCAGACGAAAATTTATCGGAGGCATTGGAGAGAGATCGAGAGCGAAGGACTGGGCGCTGTGGCCATCGAGATAACCGTTTGATTCACGTTTTGGTTGTTCCTTTGTCGCTCATCAGACTCAGAACTCAGCACTCAAACTCATTTTAGAGCATCCCTTCAATCGGACTACTGGCTGTCGCGTAAAGTTTCCTGGGAATGCGACCGGCCTTGTACGCCAGACGACCGGCATGGACCCCATATTTCATCGCTTCCGCCATGGCAAGCGGATCCTGCGCACCGGCAATGGCCGTATTCATGAGCACCGCATCGGCGCCGTATTCCATCGCCAAAGCTGCGTCCGACGCGGTTCCGACACCGGCATCCACGATAATCGGCACCTTGACTGTTTCCATGATGATTTTCAAATTGTACGGATTACGGATGCCGAGCCCGGATCCGATGGGTGCAGCTAAAGGCATGACCGCCGGACATCCGATATCCACGAGCTTCTTCGCGACAATCGGATCGTCATTCGTGTACGGAAGGACGATAAATCCTTCCTTAATGAGGATCTTGGCCGCTTCGATCAAACCGGCCGTATCCGGAAACAACGTCCTCTCGTCACCGAGCACTTCCAACTTGACCAAATCGGAAACACCTGCCGCGCGAGCCAAGCGCGAGTATCGTACCGCATCCTCCACGGTATAGCATCCGGCGGTATTGGGCAGAATCGTGTATTTCTTCGGGTCGATGTAATCCAGCAGATTGTCTTTCGATCGATCTGTAATATTCACTCGACGAACCGCGACCGTCACGACATCGGCACCGGACGCTTCAATGGCCTTTTGCGTCTCGACAAAGTCTTTATATTTTCCTGTTCCCACCCATAACCGGGACTTGAATTCGCGCCCCGCAATCACCAGTCGATCGTCCGTCATCGTAATCCTCTTGGGAATATATTTACGGAGCCACAAACCGTAGGCTCCTCCAAGCAGACTCCAACAGGCTCAATCCTTTGCCTTTGCCTTTGCCGCGGCGCCGCCGCCGATAAACCCGAGAATCTCGACCCGGTCCCCGTTTTTGAGCTGACGTTGCCCAAACGCCGCCTGATCGAGGATTTCGAGATTCAGCTCCACGGCGACCCGCTCCGTTCGTATGTCCAAGTCTTGCAACAGATCGGCGACCGTTGCTCCGCTGCGCCAGGTCCTTGCCTGCCCGTTCACGTGGATGTGGATGGCATCCTGCACGTCTGTCATCCTATGGGACCGGAATTCTCCTTGTCAACAAAGTGCCCCTTGCCTGAAAGGCCGAAAACACCGCACAATACACCTCCAAGGTCCTGCGCATGAAGGAGAACAATCAACGGCTGGCTGGGCTCTTCCGATCGATGGCTGATCTCCTGTCATCTCAACGGGCGAATCCTTATCGAGTGCGGGCTTACCGGCGGGCTGCGGATGCTCTGCTTGCCGTCGATGAAGATGTGGCGATCCTGGCTGAACGCCAAGAGCTTGAAGATATCGAAGGTGTTGGAACCGATCTGGCGAAAAAGATCGAAGAATTTCTTGAGACTGGAACCATCCGCGCTTACGAGGAGCTTCAGACCCCACTTCCGGCAGAGGTCAGAAGTTGGGCAACTCTTCCGGGACTCTCCGAATCACTCGTAGCCTATGTGTACTTCCGACTCGGCATACGGACGCTGCCCGATCTCGATCAGCTCATTCAATCTCACCTGCTTCGAACCCTGCCGAGTTTCTCCGGATCAGAGGAGCATTTGTTGCAGGCTGTCCGACAACGGATGCACAATCGGGAGTCTTAGGAACTCTTGAGTTCTTTGAATATTTTCCAGCTCTTCAGCAGTTCCACCGCCTTCTGCAGCTGGACATCCTGCTCAAGCGAGAGTTCCCCTCCCGTTTCAGCCGGTGACGACTGTGGACCTGTGCCGTTCTTCGGACTTGCCTCCTCAGGAGACTTTCCACTCGGAGGTGAGGCATCTTTTCCTGTCGGTGGTTTGACGGCCTTCCCCTCCGTGTCCTTTTCAGCCGGCTTCCCGTCAGCCTTGGCGAGCATCGGCGTCGGCAGCTTCACGACAATATCAGGCGTAATCCCGGTCGACTGGATCGACCGACCTTTTGGCGTATAGTACTTCGCGGTCGTGAGACGAAGCCCCGAACCATCACCGAGGGCCAAGATCGTCTGCACCGATCCCTTTCCGAAGGAAGTCGTTCCAACCACGACGGCCCGCCCCCAATCTTGCAACGCCCCGGCTACGATCTCCGACGCACTCGCCGATCCCTCGTTGACAAGAATGATGACTGGAAGGTCTTCCAGTTGATCCTTGGACTTCGCGAACCATTCGTCCTTTTTCCCTTCCCGGCTCTTGGTATACACAACCAGCTTCCCGCTGGGAAGAAATTGCTCGGACACATCGACGGCCGCAGTCAGCAAGCCGCCTGGATTGTTTCGCAGGTCGAGAATGGTTCCTTGGACTTTCTGTTCCTTGAACTGTTTGATCGCTTTGGAAAGATCACGTCCGGTCGCCTCCTGAAATTGAGTCAGCCGAACATAGCCCAAATTGTCGATGACCTTCGACTTCACGCTTTCAATTTTGATGGTATCCCGGACGAGGGTAAACACCAAAGGGTCCGTTGCCCCATCCCGTTGAATAGTGAGATTGACCTTGCTGCCTTTCGGCCCGCGCATCTTCTGGACGGCATCCATCAACGTCAGATCCTTCGTAGGGTCGTCGTTGACTTTCGTGATGAAATCGCCGGCTTTGATCCCGGCTCGATGCGCAGGGGTGCCTTCGATCGGCGCGATCACGGCCAGCCGATTGTCCTTCACACCGATTTGAATGCCGACTCCGCCGAATTCCCCCCTGGTTTCGACCTGCATCTCCTTATACATCTCCGGAGTCATATACGCTGAGTGCGGATCGAGTGTCGACAGCATGCCGCGGATGGCCCCTTGAATAAGATCCTTCGGCTTCGTCTCATCGACATAGTGCTTTTGAACCTGATTCAAGACTTCGGAGAAGGTTTTGAGCTCTTCATAAGTTTCACCGGCATGACCGGTTCGCTCCCAGCCTTTCCCGATGATCACTCCGCAGAGCAGGGCGAGTGCGATCATCGGTCCGACCACCCAAGACTTCCGCTGCGGCTGCTGTTCCATAATCTTCACATCCCTTCTTTCCTGTGTTACCCAACGCTCGGACTCGACACCGACAATGCGCGCTTTATCGTTTCGCCAGCCAGTGGAGCGGATCAACCGGCTCGGCCCCTTCACGCAACTCGAAGTATAAAGTATTTTCTCCGATCATGCCCGTGTCTCCTGTCTCTCCGATCGGTTGACCTTCGGTTACTTGTTCCCCCACTTTGGCCAGAATCTTGGACGCATGCGCATACAGGGAAAAAAATCCGTTGGCGTGATCTAAGATTATAACGAGTCCGTATCCTTTCAACCAGTCCGCATAGACGACGCTTCCGGCCATGACGGCATGGATCATGCTTCCCTCTGTCGTTCGGATTTCGATGCCTTTGCGCTGGACATAGGTATTGAATGTGGGGTGTTTCTGACGCCCGAAGTACGACACGACTTTTCCATCGGCCGGCCAAGGCAGTGTGCCTCTCACTCCATGAGCCAAGGGTGAAGACGTCGGAGGGCGCGCGGCCATGGCACGTCGGCGCGTTTCCAAATCATGCAACAAGCTATCCACTCGCGCGGCGGAACGCTGCAGTTCCTCGACCGTGCGATTATAGGCATCTTTTTCATGCGTGATCTTCGCCAGATAAACTTTTTTCTCCTTCTGGAGCACTCGAATGTCGGCCAGTTTCTTCTCGATGTTGAGCTTGAAGGCGACCAGTACGGCTCTGGCCTCGGCGCGCTGACGCTCAGCCTGTTCCATCCGCTCCATATCGGCTCGGAATGTCTCCAACAATTCGTAGTCCTTGTGCGAAACGGCAGAGAGGTATTGCCCTCGCCGCTGGAAATCACTATATGAGCCCGCCGTTAAGAGAGCCTTCACGCGCCCAAACCGTCCTTCCATATACTGTACGCGAAGCCGGGCAAGAATGGCCTCACGTCGTGCATCAATGCTGGTTCGCATCGCCACCAACCGATCTGTAATTTCTTCAATCTCCCGATCTTTCTGTCGCAGTTTCCTGCTGATCTCATGATGGTCCTGACGATGATGGACCAGTCCTTCGTCCAGAGATTGGATGCCTTGCAAAACCGATTCTCGTTTCTTCTCTGCTTCATCGGCCCGTTTCCGTTTTTCTTCGATCTTGTCCTTGAGCGTCTCAAGCCTCTTTCTCTCACGTTCAATTTTTTCGGAGATCGGATCATTCGCCGCACCCGCCACCGATACCCATTCTCCTCCTACCGCAAAACCCCAGAGGAGGATGACGAAGAAGATTCTCATGCCCGCCCTTCCCCGACACGAAGAAGCGACATGACGCTACCGGCAAAGCCAAGCCCTATTCCCACCATGATGAGCGCCAGACACACCGAGAGGGGAAAGAACGAGATCATACCTTCGATCCCGTTGAAACGGCCTGTCAATTGAATCTGCTGCCGGAACAGTTCAAACGCAAACTTGAGAATTCCCAACGACAGCGCGCTCCCACAGGCTCCGAGCACGGCTCCTTCGAGGAAATATGGAATACGGATGAACGTACGCGTGGCTCCAATTGAGCGAAGAATTTCGATCTCCTCCCGTCTGCCCAACAGCGCGAGCCTGATCGTATTCCCGATGATCGTCACCGCGGCCGCAGAGAGGAGGATACCGACCCCGATCGCAGCCAGCTCGATGTATCCGATCAGTTCGGCCAATAAACTGAGCCATTCTTGATTATAGTCCACCTTGGCGACGCCTTCCATTGTTTGCACTCGTTCAACCCAGCCTTTCATGGCGTCCGGAGACCGGAAGCTCGATGCAAGCGTCACCACGAACGAGGCCGGGAGCGGGTTTTCGCCAAGCCCCTCGAGCAAGTGAGACTCACTGGGGAATTGAACTCGAAATTCTCCCAGCGCTTGTTCTTTCGAAATAAAGACCAACCCGTCAACCGTACGATCGGCCCTGAGTTTTCGCTCCAATTCCTGCATTGTTTTGCCGGGAAGTCGATCCTCCAAATAAACCATGACCTTGACATCTTCTTGGAGCGACCCCGCTGCATTTCGTAGATTCACATAGAGCAACAGAAAGATGCCCACACAGGCCAAGGTAAACGCCGTAGTCAGAACGGCGACGATCGTCGTCGTGCGATTGGTCCGCATGTTGGCCCATGCTTCGCGAACGAGATAAAATAGTCGCCTCATACTCCGACCCCTTGCCCAATCCGCCGCTCGGACAATAATACCCCTTGCACCAAGGTGATCACCCGCCGATTCATGTGGTTCAAGACATGAGGGTCGTGCGTCGCGACGATCACGGTCGTCCCTCGGGCATTGATCAATTTGAACAACTCCATAATCTCTCTTGTACGTTCCGGGTCAAGATTGCCTGTGGGTTCGTCGGCCAAAAGCACCACCGGTCCATTGACTATCGCCCGCGCGATGCACACACGTTGTTGCTCTCCCGTGGAGAGACTGTTCGGCAACTGATCTTTTTTGTGATCGACATCGACCGCGCGCAATGCCTCGGTGACTTTACGACGGATATCTTTCTCGGAGGCACCTTGAACGATCAACGGAAGCGCCACATTGTCGAAGACGGATTTCTTCGGCAAAAGACGAAAGTCTTGAAAGACCGCGCCGACCTTCCGTCGAAGATAGGGAATCTCGGTCGGTCTCATCTTCGTGACATTCCTACCATGAACGAAAATCTGACCTTCGTCCGGCTGCTCCTCACCGATCAACATGCGCAACAGGGTAGACTTCCCGGCTCCGCTCGCTCCCATGAGTAGGACAAACTCTCCCTTCTCGATCTCAAGCGTGACATCGGACAGCGCGGCTTTTCGATCATGCCATTTGGACACATGGATGAGTTGGATGATGGCATCCATGCCCCCCCCCCCTGAAAGGCTGGAATCTTCCTTATTCGCCGACGTCAAACGCGTTCTGAAGATGTTCGATCCGTCCTTGATCGGAAGATTTCCCCTGGACCAACACCACATCGAATCGGCACGCCTTATCGGACCAATGCCGTTGCGCTAAATACTGCGCAGCCAGTTTCGTCAGCTTCACCCGCTTGCGATGATTCACCGCCAGCAAAGCACCGCCGAAGGCTTCCGTGGTCCTGCCCTTGACCTCGACAAAGACCACAACACCTTGGTCTTCTGCCACCAGGTCCAATTCGCCGAGAAAAGTTCGTACGTTGCGATCGAGAATTCGATAACCCTTGGCCACCAAGAACTGTTCGGCTTGCAGTTCGCTGGCTTGGCCGAACTGATGGCGCGGGTCGGAAATGGTCATGCGTTTACTGTTCGAACACTGTAAGGCTCATCCGTCCGGCCCGCTCCTTTTTGCGGCGATGATCACCTCTTGCACCGGAATGAACGTTCGACGATGAATGGAGCACGGGCCGTGGCGCGCCAATCGCTGCAGATGTCCTGTCGTACAATACCCCTTATGCGAGAGGAAGTCATATTCGGGAAACATGTCATGATACATCGCCATGAGACGGTCCCTCGTGACCTTGGCGACGATGGAGGCAGCGGCAATCGAGAGGGAAAGCGAGTCTCCCTTAATGATAGGCTGCACAGAGATCCTGATCCCAGGAAGAGCCACGGCATCAATGAGTAGATAATCAGGGGAAGGAGCCAACTGATCGATGGCCCGCCGCATCGCTAGCCGGGTCGCTTCTAGAATATTGAACCGATCGATCTCACCGACGTCCGCCGATCCGATTCCCACTCCCAGGGCTTGCTCAAGAATTGCGGCATACAATCGGTCTCGCTTTCCTTCAGAAAGTTGCTTGGAATCATCGACGCCTAAGAGTCGACATCGGGTCGGTAAGACGACAGCGGCGGCAACGACCGGACCTGCTAATGGACCGCGTCCGGCTTCATCGATACCGGCAATACGACGATACCCACGCAGCCGGGCTGTCCGCTCGAACTCTTCGGTGGGTCTATCATACATCCCTTCGCCGATCATGCCATCGCATTGCCGTAAGGGAACACAGACATGGAAGCAATCTAGGCCGTCACAGCCTCCTCAGAAGCTGTCGGTTGTGTCGAGGACTTACTCTCTCCGACGAACTCGCGCTCTTCGACCTTCGCAAATCTCCCCTTTTTGCCGCGCAGATAGTACAGCTTTGCGCGCCGAACGCGCCCCTGCCGAACTACATCAACCTTGGAGACGATGGGAGAATGTACAGGGAAAATCCGTTCAACCCCGACTCCGTACGAAAGTTTTCGGACCGTAAATGTTTCAGTATTCAAACTCCCCTTGCGTGCGATCACGGTTCCTTCATAGACTTGAATACGTTCTTTCTCACCTTCGACGACTTTGACATGGACCCTGACGGTATCCCCAATCTCAAAGCTCGGCACTGATTTTTTCGTCAGCGACCGCTGAATTCGCTCCAACTGATTCATGGACTTACCCCTCCTCCCGGCGTGATGTCGAGGCCTGTCAAAAGGCCTTCGCTCATCAATTCATCCAATAACTGTCGATCTTCCTTCGTGAACATCCGATCTTTCAGAAGATCGGGGCGTCGCACATACGTGCTGCGCAACGCTTGTTTTCGACGCCACAACCGAATGGCCTCATGATGGCCCGAAAGCAAGACATCGGGCACACCGATTCCTCCGATTTCTGCCGGCCTCGTGTACTGCGGATACTCCAGCAATGCATCGGAAAACGACTCTTCCAAGACAGAGCTTGGGTCGCCCAAGACGCCGGGAACGAGTCTGGCCGCCGCATCGATCAATATGAGCGCCGGCAATTCGCCGCCGGTCAACACATAATCTCCGAGCGAGACTTCCTCCGGAGCTAATGTCAGACGGACACGCTCATCCACTCCCTCATAGTGCCCGCACAGAATGACGATTCGGCGACGTTCACCCGCCAACTGCTGGGCATAGTCTTGTGTAAAAGGCCGCCCGTGAGGAGTTGGAAACATCATCCGAATGTCCTCACCGTTTGCCCGCGCTTCATTTCGAAGCGCGGCAACCGCAAGAAGAATCGGTTCGGCCTTCATCACCATGCCGGCCCCGCCTCCATACGGCATATCATCGGCCACTTTGTGGCGATCCGCCGTGAAGTCGCGCACATTGTGCACCTTCACGGTGAGAAGCCCTTTTTCTTGGCCTCGTTTGAGCATGCTGTGAGCCAACACCGGAGCGAACATCCCGGGAAACAGTGTCAGCACATCGAACCGCAACATGTCTAATCACCTAATCCATCGATCAACCGGACGATCATTTTCCGAGCCGTCAGGTCGACGGCACGAACCAGTTCTTTCGCTGCGGGGATCAAGATTTCTTTGGCTCCTTGTCGAACAACAAACAAAGAATTTCCCGACACGTCCCAGACCTCCTCCAGCACCCCGATCGGCTGGTTCTTCTCGCTGAAGACGGCAAGACCGATCAGATCGCACTCATAGTACTGCCCATCCGGAAGCCCGGGCACAGCCCCACGAATCGTCTGGATGAATCCGCCTCTCCAGAGACTCGCATCCTCCGGCGTCGTCAAACCGGTGAATCCAAGAATAAATTCAGCCCCCACCCGCCTCACATGGGTGACGCTGGTCTCAAGAGTCTGTCCGTTCTTTGCATGGAGACTCACACTCCTCAACCCTTCAAATCGGCCCGGGACATCGGACAGCGGCCGAACCTTTACTTCTCCCTTGACGCCAAAGGGCCGCTCGATCCGTCCCACCGTCACGGTTTCCGGTTGATTCACCATCGAGACATCAGGATTGCGCAGGCGCTTTTTTCTGCGCGGCTTTTTCGGCCTCAAACTGCGTCCAGACTCCGGCCCTACGCAACAACGTCCGCACGGTCACCGTGGGTTGAGCACCGTGTCTCAGCCAAGTCAGAACACGTTCCTGCTTCAACTCCGGCACGCCCGTTTCTTTCAAGGGGTCAAAAATTCCAAGAATTTCCAGGAATCGCCCGTCGCGCGCTTTTCGTGAATCAGCCGCTACCACCCGGTACATCGGTCGTTTGTGTCTTCCCGTTCGAGCGAGTCTCAAATGTACAGCCACAACTCTCCTCCTTTACGTTAATTCGCACTATCTGTCATGTCATTTACCGAGATCGCATGAGTTGGGCGAGCTGTCGACGCCCTCCCGCACCCGTCGTCATGGCTTTTGCCAACTTCTTCGCGGACAAGAACTGCTTGATGAGACGATTCACATCCTGCACCGTCGTGCCGCTGCCACGAGCGATCCGCTTCTTCCGGTTTCCATTGATGATGGTATGATCGCGGCGTTCCCGGGGAGTCATTGAATCGATTACGGCGATCACACGGCCGATCTCTCGCTCCGGCTTGTCGCCTTCGATCGTTTGCTTGAGTTTTTGCCCCCCTGGGAGCATGCCAAGAATCTGCTCGAACGAGCCCATGCGGTTCATCTGGCCGAGCTGAGTCCGAAAATCTTCCAGGGTGAAGGTATTACTGGTGAGCCGCTTCTGAGCTTCCTCCGCCTGCTCCCGCGTGATGCTCTCTTGGGCTTTCTCAATGAGCGACAGCACATCGCCCATCCCAAGAATACGGGAAGCCATCCGGTCCGGATGAAACGGCTCCAGTGCATCCAGCTTTTCCCCGACACCAAGAAATTTGATGGGCTTGCCGGTTGCGGCCCGGATCGACAAGACCGCCCCTCCGCGTGCGTCCCCTTCAACTTTGGTCAGAATAATACCGGTCAATCCGACCTTTTGATCAAACTGCCCGGCCATGGTGACCGCATCCTGTCCGGTCATCGCGTCGGCTACCAACAACACCTCATGAGGAGACACGGCTGTTTTCACGGCGACAAGTTCGTTCATTAACTCGTCGTCGATATGTAATCGACCTCCGGTATCCAGAATGATGAGATCAAAACCCTGATCGCGCCCTCGCTCTACACCCGCACGGCAAATAGACACCACATCCGACTGAGAAGCCTGAGCGCGATCCGCCCGGTGAACCTCCACTCCGAGATCCCGACCAAGAGCGCTTAGTTGCTCACCGGCTGCTGGACGACGCGGGTCGGCGGCAACCAACAGCACTCGTTTGCCCTGATTCTTAAACAGGCGCGCGAGCTTGCCGCTGGCGGTGGTCTTTCCGGCTCCTTGCAATCCAACCATCATCAGGATGGTCGGCGGCTTTGAGCTCAGGGCAAGTCCCGCCCGCTCATGCCCCATCATCCCTTTGAGCTCATCCCAGACGACTTTGACGACCTGATGTCCGGGAGTCAGACTCTGCAGGACTTCCTGGCCCACGGCCTTTTGACGGACGCGATCGATGAACTCCTTGACGATCTTAAAATTGACGTCTGCTTCAAGAAGCGCAAACCGCACATCTTTCAGTGCTTCCGTGATATTCTGCTCCGTGAGCACACCCTGCCCTCGGAGCTTCTTCAAAATTTTCTCAAACTTATCGCTCAGCGCATCGAGCATGACGCCGCATCACCATAAAGAAAGAGGCCATCGAAGCCTTGCACCAGACCTCCGATCGCCTCGAAAATCCTTGGAAAAGAGCATCGGGGAGTGTATCGGACCAAGCTGGGCAAGTCAAGGCATCAACAAGTCAGTGTCGCTAGCACATGATCTGTCCGGTTTAGGGTAGGCCCTCAAGGAGGGCCACCA
>JACOEH010000006.1 GCA_024998685.1 Nitrospira sp. | reverse complement strand
CAGGGCACCAACAGCAACCAACTGAATCTCTTCGCGGTTTAACCGGACACTACTGGGTTTACGAGTAAACAGGTTTCCCCTTACACTTTGATCCGAATATTCCGGAAGCCGACTCGTCCAGTGTGCGATTGCAGGCCGATCCAGCCGGAATCCGCGTCGGCCGACACCGGCGTGCCACGGTAGTTGTCCGTATTGGTGTACGCCGTTGTCAGTGCGCCGTTCAGATACACGGCATAGATGTCGCCGCCGGTGACCTTGCGAACCTGGATGGAATGGTCATTCCAGGCATTGAGCTTGGCCTAGGCATCTCCGGAGACTCCATTGAATGATGGTCTAGCCTTTCTTCATCGCGTCGAGGCCGGCCCGCAACCCTTTGGCCACCTTCTCAGCACGATCGTCCGCCCAGAAATGCATGAAATACAAATCCGGCCATCCATGCACCAAATGGTTGTGCAAGGCCGTGACCAGGATGCCATGTTCGGCCAATGCCTTGGTGACTCGATCCACCTCTTCACTCACCATGACAAAGTCCCCGGTCGCAGCCACCTTGTTCCCTCCCGCTGATTGAAAATTGAGCGCGGTCGCCATCCCCATGTTTGGGGGCAGCAGTACACCATGCAGTTTGATGGGTTCCGGTCTCGGCACCGCTACGTGCAGCACGCCGTCTTTGATCTTGCCCTTGTAGCCGAGTTCTTTCTGAATCGCCTCGGCGTCAAAATCGACCTCCTCACCGGCTGTGCTCATCACAATGGGGGTCGCACCGGCAAGTTGCGGTTCCATCGGCGTACCCGTGAGACTTAAGGCCTCCTTGATCTGCGTGGCCATTTTCCCTGCATCGCCTTTACCTTCAATATGGAGAAACATGAGCTTGGGCGTCTCACCGATCAGATGGTTATGGAGAGCACTCACTTGAATGCCTACTTTTCGGAGTTGGTTAAAAACGGCACCGACTTCGTGTTCGGTCAACACCAGATCTCCGTCCAAAACCGCGTCATGGCCTGCCTGTTTAAATGCGATCCAGGTTCCGAGCGCAAAGCCGGGTTTCAGTTGGACTCCATCCAGCGTGACCGACAAATCTTTGCGGGGCAGTGACACTTTATAGACATCGTCCTTCGTCTCCCCCGGTTTACCGATGGCCTGTTCAATCGCTTTGGTATCGAGGCTGCCCGTCGCTGCTTCGCCTTCAGCCGGTGCTGCAAACCAGCACACCATTCCCAACATGCTTATGGCAATCATTGTGCGGTTCATGGTGCCCTCCATTTATTTATACGAATCCCTTTAACATTGTGCCGCTAGACAACGCATTACTTATTACCGAGCACCTCTAACTGCAGATCGTCAAAATGCGTGACCGCGTCAGATTTGGTCCACAGTCCAATACGCCCTTTCCGAAAAGTTTCGTCGCACAGTTTAAATACTGATCGCTCATCGAAGGAGACGTGAATGTTGCACCCCTCCATCCGCACACGCAGCTGGTGCCACCGGTGAATATTAATGACATGATCGAAATTCTGGAGCATGTGCCGCACCCCTTTCACGACCCGATAGATGCGGATGTTTTGTTCCAGAGGGTTGGCCCGAGCGAGATAGTAATTGCGATCGTCAGTTGCCCGCCAGATGAGGCCGCCTCCCATATCGGCCTTACCATCAATGGGCAGCAGCTTCACGCTGAGGGCGACATGTTCTGATTCCGTGCCTTGGATCAGCAGCGTTTTGTAGGCATGCTCCGCCCCCTTTCTTTGGAGTTGGGCCAAGACATGGGGTGAGCTGGGGGCCTTGTCACTGGCGGTGACTTGCCACTCACCTGCCGGCCGCCCATCAAACAGCGTTCCGATTTGGAAGCCGGGTGGAACTTTCCCCGGCTGGTCACGATCAAAATTCCAGAGTTGCACATCGGCGGCAGTCGCAGACGTTGTGCTCAGCACGAGAGCCAACGCAGCGCCACACCACAGCCAAATCGATACGCCCGTCAGAGATGCATCACGTTTTTGTATCTTGAGCGCCATGTGACTTCCTCCCCATAGACATCGGCGAAGGTCTCAAACGCGTAAAACCTCTTCCTATTATGTTCTCTTGAGCAATCCACTTTCACGAATTTCCCCACCCTGCTTTCCGTCATAATTTTGCCGCCGACCTCCTGCACATTTTCACCTTATCGAGTGAATGACAAGCCCCATACATTCTTCCAGCGTTGTGCCCACGTACCACCGCACATCGCAGCGCAAGCAGAATGTTCCCCGATTGATGGTTTCGTCGCGGGGAAGCGAAAATTCAGCGTGGCGCGGCTCGTTTTTATCCGTCGGCTCTCCTCGTGGTCACAAGAAAAGGACGCAGATGTTTATGAGTGTTCTTAACAAGAGCGACGTGATTAACGAGGTATGGGAAGGTGATTTTCTCGCACTATGGCCTTGCCGGCCGTGCACGTCCTCGGTTCAGAATCGGAACAGGAACATGGCGTCGATCAGCCGTTCGTTCGGGATGTGTCGCGCGCTTCGACCCTCACGTCGCCCTGCTGGGCGAGCACCTCATGCCTGGTGACTGTCCCTTCCCGCCAAAAGCGAAGGTCGAGCGTCGCCTGGCCGATCCGGAGTTGACGAACCGTGAGGTCCGGCAGCCACCGTGGAAGTACGGGATCGAGGTAAAGCGTTTTATTGGGCGCATCGGCCTCAAGCCCTAGAATGGCCCGGAGAAGCTGAAACACGCTGCCCGCCGCCCAAGCCTGCGGCACATTGGCGCCGAGATATTGCACCGGGAACGTCCCCGGCCCCCGTTCAATGCCGGCATACAGCTCAGGCAGACGATTGAGCAGGAAATAGCGGCCGGCCTCGCTGATATCGCGGGTAATCAAGGCCGCCTCCTGTGCAAACCCATATCGTTTGAAGCCCATGGCGATGATGCCGTTGTCGTGCGGCCACACTGACCCGTTTTGATAGGAAAAGGGATTGTACGCCGGATGCCGCGCCGACAACGTCCGGATGCCCCATCCGCTCCACATGTCCGGTTCACGCAATCGTCGCACCACTCGTTCGGCGCGGTCCGGACGGACGATGCCGCTCCACAGCAGATGGCCGGCGTTGGAGGCGATTGTCTTGACCGGCTTCTTGTCGCCATCCAAGGCGTAGGCGTAATATCCGAGGTCCTCGCACCAAAACCGCTCTTCGAACCGTTGTTGCAGGACCGCGGCTTCCCGCCGGAGGTTCCCCGCCAGGTCGGGATCGCCGAGATATTCCACGCACTCGGCGGCCCGGCGCTTCGCATCGAACACATATCCTTGCAGCTCGCAAAGTGCTTTCGGTCCTTTCACCGGCGAGCCGTCCGGATAAAGAACCGCGTCGCCGGCATCCTTCCACCCCATATTTTCGTAGCCCTTGTCGGAACGGGTCAGGTACTCCTGGAATCCGTCCCCATCGCGATCTCCATAGTGATCGATCCACCGCAAGCACTGCTTGATTGTCTCCGCATAGCGAGCAACGAGCCCCTCGTCGCCCAACCATTTCCAGGCCTCGTGCCACGCAATGATATAGAGGATGGTCGCGTCGGCGGTTCCGTAATAGGGGGTATGGGGGATGCGTTTGAAATGGGCCAGCTCACCGACCCGGAGCTCGTGAGGCATCTTTCCCGGCTCCGCATCCCTGTAGTCGTCCCTTTCGGTCGCTTGGAGTTCTGCCAGGCGCTTGAGCGTTCCTCGGGCAAAATCCGGATAGACCATCATGTTCTGCAGACTCACGATCAGGCTGTCGCGACCGAAGACGCTGACGAACCAGGGGACCCCGGCGGCGGCCAGCAACTCGTCCGGACGCTTCTCGTCGGCCGCGAGGCGCAGGGCCGCCATATCTTCGACCGCCTGCCGGTACAGCCGATACCATTCTTCATTTGAGGTGGTGATCTGAGTGGTCACTTGCTTCCACTGCGCCAAGGTTTGACCAGGGCGGGAACTCTCGCACACATGCGCGCAGTCGCCGGGAGCACGCCGAAGGACGCCGTCTTCCTCGATGTGGTACTTACAGCAGACATGCCAGGCGGCGCCGGGCGCGAGATCGACCGCGAAGTTGATGCGTCCGTTGCCGTACAGAGCCCGCGAGTCGCAGCCCTCAAGGGACAGCATCAGAGCCCTGCGAAAATCACCGTGAACATAGCGGCTGATCAATTGTTGACCTTCGCTCGTCCACTCGGTCTCGATATGACCTCTACGCGTCAACGCTTTAGCTCTGACTTCAAAGATGTCGGCGAAGTCATTGCGGATCAGGAGTTCGAGATTGAAATGCGCGCGGTGTGAGCTATAGTTTCGTATGTCGATGTCTTCATGGAGCGCCTCTCCGATCGTGCGGCCCAACACGAGTCCCAGGGTTCCGGCTTCGATCGTTCCATGCTCCGTCAATACCCGCGGATTCACGAGATAGGTTCGCGACGCGTAATAGGCGATCGCGCCGGAATTGAGAAAGATCCATGGCTCGCCGTCGATATAAAGTTGATAGCGGCTGAGGTACCGAGTGTCCCGCGAATAGAGTCCCTGGTCGGTGGCATCCGTGATGGAGCCGTCGAACTCGGATACCAAGAAGGTACTCCCATGATTAATTGAAATGACGGGAGGGCCGATCGTCACTTTTACCGACATGCACATCACCTCCGACCATTGCGTGCCGTACGACATGTGCCGGCCGCGCGCCGCGTCCGACGCTCGATATTCTCGAACCCCACGCCGCACTATACACGAAGACGACGCAGGAGAGCGCGACCGGCTTCCCTCTCTTGCTGCTCGAAGCCTAGTAGATTGCAGTACCGCAAAAGACTGATCAACAGCGCAATGGGGCCTTGGCCAGAACGGCCCATTGCGGAACGCCTGAGCGATCTCATCCGTAATCGATGCGGGGAACTCCCAGTCGTCGTTCCAGCCGCCCTGACCCGAAAGCTCCAGCCGGTTGCCGATCTTGACCGCCTGGGAATAGTGGAACAGTTTGAGGTTGCGCTTGCCGTAACCGGGGGTGACAAAGAATTCTGGCTTGTTCATGAGGCCTCCAATCGCATTTGGACACGTAAACCTTCTTCGCCTCTGGGTTCGTTCCAGCCGCACGCCGCAAAGCGCCTTACGGCCGCAGCAGCGTCTTGATTGCGCGGCGCTCGTCCATCGCGCGGTAGCCCTCCGCCACCTGGTTCAGCGGCAGGGTCAGGTCGAATACCTTTCCTGGATTGACCTTCCCTTCCCACACCAGGGTAATGAGCGTAGGTAAAAAGCGCCGCACCGGCGCAGGGCCGCCGTGAAGATGGATGTGCGCAAAGAACAGTTCCTCGCCGTTGAGCTCCACTCCATGCGGGACACCGACGTAGCTGACGTATCCGCCTGGGCGCGTGGAACGGATGGCCTGCATCATCGACTCTTGCGTCCCGACGCATTCCAGCACGGAGTCAGCGCCGATCCCTCCCGTCAGCTCTTTGATGCGAGCCACGCCCTCCTCACCGCGTTCGATGACAATGTCGGTTGCCCCAAACTCGTGGGCGAGCTTCCGCCGTGATTCGTGACGGCTCATCGCGATGATCCGCTCGGCGCCCATCTGCCTAGCCGCCAGCACCGCGCAGAGGCCGACCGCACCGTCACCGACGACCGCGACAGTTGAGCCAGGTTTGACATTGGCTGCATCTGCGGCGAACCACCCCGTCCCGAAGACGTCGGAGGCCGCCAGCAGGCTCGGGACCAGGTCGTCTGAGGGAACATCCGGGGTGGCAACCAGCGTTCCGTCCGCGAGCGACACGCGGAGTACCGGCGCTTGCGCCCGACTGATCCATTCACGGTGCATGCACGACGACTGGTAGCCGCCTTGGCAGTAGGGACACGTGTTGTCGGACGTAGCGAACGAGCCGACAACGAATTGGCCCGGCTTGACCGACTTCACAGCGCTGCCGACTTCCTCGACGATGCCGCAGTATTCATGTCCCATCGGCGTGGGTCCATTGATCGGTTGAAGCCCGCGATACGGCCACAGGTCTGACCCGCATACGCACGTGGCCGCCATCCTGATAACGGCATCCGTCGGCTCGATGATTGTCGGGGCCTCGCGATCTTCGAAGCGAATGTCGCGCGGGCCGTACAGCATAGTTCCTCGCATGGTTTGTCTCCTTCCGAATATCAATTACTTTGATTGCGTCTTGAATGAACGCCGCCTCGCCGCTCGGCGATGATCTCCACGCCCGTCGCGTTCACTGCATAGGCGAGCACATCCGGCCCGCCATGCCTGACCCGTCACGAAACTTGATTCAGAGCTTGATCGGCAACACTTGCTACTCGCTTCTTATCAGTCAACGGACTTTCAGATGCGGCCGAGCGGATGGTCGGATCCGCCCGCGATGGGCAGGCCCGGCGCGGGAATACCATTGTGCAAGTTGCGGTTGCGCTGACCGGCGCCGAACGCGCCATAGGGATAGCCGTTCGATCTGGGCGCACTGACCACTTCGAGGACCTTCGTGGCGTTCTCGTCCAGTGTGAGTTCGGCCGCAGCAAGATTCTCGTCAAGCTGCCGCAGGTTGCGCGCGCCGAAGATCGGCGCGGCGACGCCCGGACGATCGGCGATCCAGCTCAGCGCGACCTGAGCCGGGGTGGCGCCGATCTCCTTCGCGATGCGGACGACGGTTTCGATCGTCGCCCAACTTTGATCGGAGCCGGCATAATCCGCAGAGATCCACTGGTACAGGTCTTTGCCGGAGCCGGCACGGCTATCGGACGCCGGGGTTCCTCCACGTTGATACTTGCCGGTCAGGAAACCTCCGGCCAGCGGCGACCAAGGCAGTAGGCTCAAGCCGTTATGCACGGCGGCCGGATTCATTTCCCATTCGCATTCGCGCGACAGCAGGCTGTATTGCTGCTGCAGGCTGACCGGCGCCTGCATTCCCATGGATCTCGCGGTCGAAACCATCAGCTGAAGCTGCCAGCCGGTGAAATTGGACAGGCCGATATAATGGATCTCGCCCGCGCGGACGGCCTCGTCGAGGAAGGAGAGCGTCTCTTCGACCGGCGTATGCATGTCGGACGCATGCAGCTGATACAGGTCGATCGTCTCCACGCCGAGGCGGCGCAGCGAGGCGTCCAGCGCCCGGTGGAGATGGCGGCGTGACAGGCCTACTGCATTGGGATCGGAATCATCACCGAACCGGCCCTTGGTCGCCACTATGACCCGATCGGTTATCTCGCGAGGACGTGCCGCCAGCCAACGACCGACGATCTGCTCGGCGACGGTGCCGACGTAGACATCCGATGTATCGACCAGATTTCCCCCGGCATCGAGGAAGGCGTCGAGAATGGCGAACGCATCGTTCTCTGCCGTCTCATCGCCGAAATACATGGTGCCGAGCGCCAGGGTGGATACAACCATGCCGCTGTTGCCGAGCTTGCGATATTTCATAGGGTGGGTGCCTTTCGTTTGATGCTTCTCCACTTCGTTGATCATGGCCATGGCGTAATCTTCGACCGAGATGCGGCTCTGGCTGATCCTTCGGCCTCCGGCACCTGATAGCCCTGGGACTTTGCGTTGCGCTCATCGGAACAAGCTGCTTTTTGCGAGGTCGATGATTTCGTCGCCTCGTCCGTTGAGCACCGCCTTGATCATGTAGAGACTAAAGCCGATCATCTGGCCCAACTCTATGGACGGCGGGAGGGCGAGTTCCTGTCGGTTCACCAGCACTTCGACAAGAGCCGGGCCGTCGTGTTTGAGAGCCTCGACCAGCATGGGCCGCACCTGCTCGGGCGTCTCTGCCGTCAGGCCCAGCAGCCCCGCCGCCTCGGCCATCTTGGCGAAATCCGGGTTGTGAAGGTCCGTGGCGAAATCCAGAAACCCCGCCGCCTTCATCTCAAGCTCCACAAAGCCGAGCGAGTCGTTCTTGAAAACCACCAGTTTGACGGGCAATCCCAGTTGCCGGAGAGACAGCAGGTCCCCAAGGAGCATGGCCAACCCGCCGTCTCCCGATAACGTGATTACCTGGCGGCTGGGATAGCTCAGCTGCGCCCCAATGGCTTGCGGCAGCGCATTGGCCATCGAGCCATGCGCGAAAGACCCAAGGAGTCGCCGCTTGCCGTTCATCCTCAGGTATCGCGCCGCCCAAATCGTCGGCGTGCCGACGTCGCAGGAAAAAACGGCATCGTCCGAGGCGACCTCATCGAGCACCTTGGCGACATATTGTGGGTGGACCGGTTTTCGCCCTGGTTCTCCCGAAGCCAAGTCATCAAGTCCTTGGCGGGCTGCTTGATAATGACGAAGCGAGTCGCTCAAGTGCTTGTCGTCTTGTTTCTGGTTGAGCCGAGACAAGAGGGCCGTGAGCGTGGTCTTCACATCCCCGATCAGGCCGAAATCCACCCTGGTCCGTCGGCCGATCTGCTCACCGCGAACATCAATCTGGATGATCGTGGCCTTTTCCGGATAGAACTGCTGATACGGAAAGTCGGTTCCCAGCATCAGCAGTGTCTCGCACTCCATCATGGCATAGTAGCCGGAGGCGAAACCGAGCAGTCCCGTCATGCCGACGTCGAATGGATTGTCGTATTCGATGAACTCCTTCCCGCGCATGGCGTGCACGATCGGCGCCTGCAGCTTGCCCGCCGCTTCCATCAATTCATCATGAGCGCCGGCGCAGCCGGCGCCGCCGAGAATCGTGATCTTTCGCGCTCCGTTCAACACTTCCGCTAATCTGTCAAGCTCGCCGTCGGACGGGCGAACACTCGATGTTGCGGCGGCAAACTTCAGGCGAGGTTCGCTCACAGCGGCAGGCTGCAAGGCGATGTCGCCCGGCAAGACAACCACCGAGACACCACGCCGCGACACCGCAGTCCGTACCGCAATCTCAAGGATGCGAGGCATCTGCTCCGGATGCGACACCAGCTCGCAATAGTGACTACACTCGCGGAAGAGATGCTCCGGATGGGTCTCCTGGAAATAGCCGCTGCCGATCTCGCGGCTGGGGATGTGCGCCGCGATCGCCAGGACCGGGACACGGCTGCGGTGCGCATCGTAGAGCCCGTTGATCAGATGGAGATTTCCCGGCCCGCAGCTTCCGGCACATACGGCCAAGTGTCCCGTCAAGTGCGCCTCGGCCCCGGCAGCAAAGGCGGCAGTCTCTTCGTGTCGCACGGGAATCCATCGGATATCGCCACGTTTGCGGATGGAATCCGTGATGCCGTTGAGGGAGTCGCCGGCAACGCCGTACACTCTCTGCACCCCGGCAAGAGCCAATGTTGACACCAAGAGCTCCGCAACTGTGGCCATATGGAGAGCCTCCTATGCGGCCTTCTTCAGGCTGCCGTGGGGATCAATGACAAATTTATTGGCGGCTCCTTGGTCGAAGTCCTTGTAGCCCTGGGGAGCCTGGTCCAACGTAATGACCTGCACGTTGACGGCTTTCGCAATCTGGATCCGGTCGTGGAGGATGGCCATCATCAAGCCCCGGTGGTACTTCATGACCGGCGCCTGGCCGGTGAAGAATGAGTGCGATTTGGCCCATCCGAGGCCGAAGCGAAGGATGAGATTGCCGGTTTGTGCGTCGCTGTCCTTGGCTCCTGGATCCTCGGTGACATACAGACCTGGGATGCCGATCGCGCCTGCCGCGCGCGTCACATCCATCAACTGGTTCAGCACGACGGCAGGTTGATCCGCCCCGCCGTGCCCCTTCGCTTCAAACCCCACGCAATCGACGGCACAGTCGACTTCAGGCACTCCGAGGATCTGCTCGATACGCTCCGTGATCGTCCCGCCGTCCGACAGATCAATCGTTTCGCATCCGAAGGAACGCGCCTGGACAAGACGCTCCTTGTTGAAGTCGGTGACGATGACGACTGCGGCGCCCAGAAGAAAGGCGGAGGCGGCCGCGGCAAGCCCCACCGGCCCGGCACCGGAAATCAGAACAGTGGAGCCGGTCGTCACACCGGCCGTGATGCACCCGTGATACCCGGTCGGCAGGATGTCGCTCAAGCAGGTCAGATCGCGAATCTTTGCCATCGCTTGAGCCTTATCCGGAAACTTGAGGAGATTGAAATCGGCATAGGGCACCATGACGTATTCGGCTTGCCCGCCGATCCATCCGCCCATATCGACATACCCATACGCGCCCCCGGGCCGCGAAGGATTCACATTCAGACACACGCCTGTGTAGCGCTCCTTACAGAGCCGACAACGACCGCAGGCGATGTTGAACGGAACCGACACGAGGTCTCCGACTTTGATGAACTCCACATCGCGTCCGGCTGCGATCACCTCACCCGTAATCTCATGACCCAAAATAAGTCCTATGGGCGCTGTGGTCCGGCCTCTCACCATATGCTGGTCGCTTCCGCAAATGTTGGTCGAGACGATTTTTAGGATTACGCCGTGCTCGCATTTCCTCCCGCCGGGCCCGATCAACTTTGGAAAGTCGATGGTTTTCACCTCAACCTTTCCAGGCCCCATATAGGCAACTCCACGATTGTTGGCCATGGTGTATTCCTCCTCTTTCTCCTTAGCTCATGCACTCGCGCCGGCATTCGAGCGTGCCGTATTCGCATGACCCATCTGATGGGCCATGCTGATAGGCCATGACGTTCCAGCCCGTTATTTATAGGCCGCAGCGCCGGCTTCCGCCACGGCATGATCCTGCTCGCCCGAACCCCCACTGACGCCGACGGCGCCGACGATCTTCCCGTCTCGTTTGAGCGGAACGCCGCCCGCAAAGATCATGACGCGGCCGTCGTTGGACGCATGAATCCCGAAGAACTGGCCGCCCGACTGAGACTGAGTCGCGAGGTCTTTCGTGGCAATATCGAACGCGCGCGCGGTAAAGGCCTTCTTCATGGAAATATCGATACTGCCGATCCAGGCCCCATCCATCCGCACGTGCGCGACAAGGTTTCCGCCGGCATCGGCGACCGCGATGTTCATCGGCTGACCTATTTCCGTCGCCTTTTTCTCGGCGGCGGCGATAATGTTTCTTGCATCGTTCAGCGTCATCATGACCCCTCCTTAGATGAAGCTCGGCCGCGTGCATACCGCGGACGAGGCAGGCTCAGCCCTTGCCCATGCCTTTGGCGGGTCTCGTTGCGCTACCCGCCTGCACCTTCGCCTCGACCCGCTTCCCGATATCGGCGTCGATGTTCTTCCAGTATCGGAAGGCCCGTTCGAGCACTTCGCCGCGCACGCCGCCGAGCAGGCTGCCCGAGACTTGATCGACCAGTTTCGTCCGTTGCGTATCGTTGAACACGTCGCGCACCAGGATACCCGGCTGGGTGAAGTCATCATCCTCGGCACGGAGCGTGTAGGCGCTGCGGACCAGCTCGCCGTCGGCTTCCCACCCGTCGCCAGCCGGACCGGTCTCGTCCGCCCAGCTTCGCCCGCCGCTGTTGGTGGCATAGACCGGTGCGTTGCCGCTGTGGTGATAAGCCATTTGGCCGTCGAACAGATAGGTGTTCACGGGCACCTTGGGCTGGTTGACCGGCAACTGGTGAAAGTTGGCCCCGATGCGGTTGCGCTGCGCATCAGCGTAGGCGAAGGCACGGCCGAGCAGCATCTTGTCGGGCGACAGACCGATGCCCGGCACCGTGTTTCCCGGCGAGAAGGCCGCTTGCTCGATTTGGGCGAAGAAATTCTCGGGGTTGCGGTTCAGCGTCATCGTGCCGACCTTGATCAGCGGGTAATCCGCGTGCGGCCAGGTCTTGGTCAGGTCGAACGGATTGATCCGATAGGTCTTGGCGGCCGCATAGGGCATGACCTGGACCGAGAGGACCCAACTCGGATGCTCGCCGCGCGCGATCGCTTCGAACAGATCGCGGCGATGAAAGTCGGCATCAGTGCCTGCCATGGCGGCCGCCTCTTGATGGCTGAAGAACGCCATGCCTTGTTTGGTGTGGAAATGATATTTCACCCAGAATTTGTCGCCGGCGGCATTGATCCACATGTAGGTGTGGGAGCCATAACCGTTCATGTGCCGCCAGGTGCGCGGAAGCCCGCGCTCGCCCATCAGGTAGGTCACCTGATGCGCGGTTTCGGGGTTGTGGGTCCAGAAATCCCACTGCATGTGATTGTCTCGGAGACCGGAGTCGGGAAGCCGTTTCTGGCTGCGGATAAAGTGCGGGAACTTCATCGGATCGCGCACGAAGAAGATCGGCGTGTTGTTGCCGACCAAGTCGTAATTGCCTTCGTCGGTGTAGAATTTGAGCGAGAAGCCGCGCACGTCGCGCCAAGTGTCGGGGCTGCCCGCCTCGCCGGCCACGGTGGAGAAGCGCGCGAGCATCTCGGTCGCCGTGCCCTTCCGGAATAAGGCTGCTTTCGTGTAAGCGGAGACGTCCTCAGTCGTCTTGAAGACACCGAATGCGCCCGCACCCTTGGCGTGGGGTTGGCGCTCGGGAACCTTCTCACGATTGAAGTGCGCCATCTGTTCCAGAAAATGTACGTCGTGAAGCAGGATAGGGCCGTCGGGACCGATCGTCAGCGAGTTACGATCGCTGGACGCCGGGGCTCCGCTGCCCATCGTAGAACCGGGGCCTTTTTCGCTGTCTGACTTCGCCATGAATCCTCCTCTTCCTCAGTTCATATGCCGCCGACAAAGACATTACCGAGAACAACCCTTTACCGGTTGATCAAAAACTATCCTCGCCTGAGTTCGAACACCACCTTGCCGCGCGGACGACCTTCTTCGACCAATTGAAACGCCTCTTGGGCTTTCTCTATGGGGAAGACCTGGGCGACACGAATTTTCACCTTTCCCCCATCCACGAGCTGCGCCAAGCGTCTTAAAACATCCGTCGTGACTTTGGTGAACTGTCCAATGGCCGTCACTCCCTGTTGTTCGGCCAATGTCGCGTCAGGCCGGCCGATCATCGACACCAGCGTGCCGCCCTTCTTGAGCACCTTGAACGATTTGTTCGTCGTGTCCCCGCCCACCGTGTCAAACACCGCGTCGAAGTCTTTCAGTCGCTGTTCGAACGGGTCCTTCTTGTAATCGATCACCTGATCCGCGCCCAACGATTGAACGTAGGCCGAATCGTCGGCGCCGGCGGTCGTGGCCACATAAGCGCCGATCGACTTGGCAACCTGAATGGCGATACTCCCGATGCCACCGGCTCCCCCATGAATGAGAATTTTTTGACCCTGCCCAAGTTTGATGTGTTGTTCCAAAGCTTGCACGGCGCTGGCGCCGACAAGCGGCAACGCGGCTGCCTCGACTGAGTTGACCTTTTGCGGGGCGGAAGCGACCGCCGATGCCGGCGCGACGACAAACTCAGCGAACGAACCTGAGCCTCCGGATAAAAGACTTGGGTACCCATACACCCGATCACCGACGTTCAGGCCGGAAACCGACTCGCCGATCGCGGCGACCACGCCTGCCACATCTCCTCCCAACGTCGCGGGCATGGTGAACGGCACCATCTCTTTCATATAGCCGGCGCGAACTTTCCAGTCGATGGGGTTGATGCTCGCCGCATGCGCTTCAACAAGCACCTGACCTTTCCCTGCGATCGGCTTGGTGGCATTCGGATTCAGTTCCAGCACATCCTTTCCACCGTATTGTTTGATTTGTAACGCTTTCACCTCGGTAATCCTTTCACGAGGCCGACTTCGCCGACCTCAGCCTTCTTCCTATTGTTCGTAGTTCTCCACGACCTGCGCGGGACGAACCTGAGCCATGTCGGGATCCAGTCCAGATCCCCGAAGTGCTCGACGTTGCCGCAAAAGATCCCAACATTGGTCCAACTCGACCTGCACCTTGGAGAGTCGCTGCAGATCCGCGTCTCCGGAAGGTCCGTGAGTCCCCTTCTCGAACAAGCGGTGCTCTTCTTCGACGAGTTTTTGGATGTGCGCAAGCACCGGGCTGTCTGTGGCTTGTCTGTCGTCCATAAACACCTTCCTTTCTTCTCTCCCTTCTTGGTCACTTTTCGATCGTGAAGTCGTCGTCTCTCCACCAGCGCCATCCGCCGTCCAATTCCATGACGGGATAGCCTTTCCCCGCAAACTCGACCGCGGCCGTCGCGGCGAGATGACAGACCTGGGAATAACAGTACAGAACATTGACCTTATCCTTGCGCAGGCCTTTCAGAGAATGCCACTGGTCCTTGGGCAGACTGATCGCGCCAGGAATATGTCCCTCCGCATAGTCTTCAGCGGCCCGGACGTCGACGACATTCACCTCATTGTTTTTCATCATTCGTTCGAGTTCCACAGGTCCGGTGGTAAAGGCCATCTTCGCCTCGAAATAGGCCTTCGCTTTGGCCGGATCGTTGATCGTCACTTGGGTTGTCATAATTCGTCCTCCTTGTTTGTCGACACGCTTCTTTCCATCATCCGCAACATCACCTCTTCTAACGTCTCCTCATCCGTGTGACGGGAACCATTGATAAAGAACGTCGGAGTCCCTGCGACGCCGTTCCGTCGGCCGCTCTCCACATCACGACCGACGCGCATCGCAACGCGCCGGTCTGTTATATCTCGTTCAAAGCGCTCGGCATCGAGGCCGAGCGCTTCGGCGTAGGCGAACAGATCTTCCTCTTCCAAATCTTCCTGATGTTCAAACAGAAGATCGTGCATGGACCAAAAGTCGCCTTGGGCGTCGGCTGCTTCCGCGGCTTCTGCGGCCTGTTGTGCACGAGGATGTTTGTGAATCAGCGGGAAATGCCGAAAGACGAATCTCAAGCGATCTTGGAATCGGCCCCTGAGCCGCTTCATGATCGGGTAGGCGCGTCCGCAATACGGACATTCAAAATCGCAGTAACCCACCACCGTAATTAATGCGCCGTCCGGTCCGACGACGTGATCATCGTCGCGGATGTGAAAGATGGATGTTGCATGGTTGGATGACTTAGTCATAAGCACTCACCCTCGAGAAGATTGCCGTCCAGTCGTTCTCAAACTCCTCTTTTTGGCAGAGTCTTGAACAGTTATGGCTTGAGTCTCGTAGCCGTTCCACGTCATGCCGCATGCGAGCCGTCGCAATAGAGGTTTGTTGCCGGTTCCACCGCACCGGCACAAGGTCAGTCGATTGTTAATATCCAACGGTGAACCGCTGCCTGACGTGAGCCGGTTGGTCCACTTCATCAAGCATGGCCACGGCATAATCTTGTGTCGAAATCCGGCTCTGCCCATTCGCATCTTTTAGCATGCGCGTCTGCGACAAATTCAGAGTCCGTCGAGCGATAACGCCCACCGGCTGGCATCTTCGCCTCATCGCGATACCTGCCCCCGAACCGCGTCCACGCTCCAGATGCCGGACCCCTGGGAGGAGATGTACAAGAACGTGAAGCAATACAGAACTGCGAGCTCCCCCATGTTTTGAATGGGCAACAATGCCTGTGTGCCGTGCGCCATCCAATAGGCGGCGGCCATCAGACCGCTACAGAGAAACGCCGCCCACCCGGTGAACAGACCGATCATCACGAGCATGCCGCCGATCAATTCGATCGGACCGGCGACGTATGCGACGAAGGGGGGAACTGGGTGCGGCGTTCCAGGAAACCCGAACAACTTCTGAGTGCCGTGCCAGAGAAACAGGAAACCAGCGACGATGCGCATCAATGCATACATTTGAGCGGTATAGGAGTACATGAACGACGGCATGGTCTCCTCCTCATTCGGGTTACGACCGAGGTGCCCGGTCTTAGCAGGCCGTTGCTTTTTCAGTCTGATCGCCAGGTCCACCAGCGCCTCGACCAAGGCTTTGCTCCATTTTGCAGTCGCATCGTCCGTCAGGTTGCCCTCTCCATCACATTTGCCCGCTTCGAGACGACAGCCGTAGCGGCTTGATCTGCGCGCATTGGTTCGCCAGCCATGATGGCTTCTCCTTTTTGACTGGCGAATACTCATTCTCTCGACCTTAAACGGGTATTTGTAAGCATAGACTATAAGTACCAACCGAAAGAAGACGACCTAGAGAAATCCCTTGCTCACGAGCTTGGTCACGACCGGATTCTGGTCGGTCGGACCCAGGCAATCCGAGACTCCCCCTTTTCCCCCAAAGCCCGATCAAGATTGAAGGCGGCATGGGTTGAGAACAACGGTCACCATTTCGGGTGACCTGGAAGACGATATCTCCATCTTCGCGCCCTGTGGTCATGACCCACGTTCTGATGATCGAAACTCCTGATTCGTTTCCCAAATAAGCACTTCAGCGCCTGATTGGATATCGGCTGTTAGGCGCTGCGCGCCGGCAGCTATGAGGCGAACTGCATCGCCGCTTTGAAGCACGCCGGCATCTTCGAGGTCGGCACTCCCCTTCGCAATGAACAGATGAACAAAGGGGGCATCGGGAACTTGCACCGACACCCCCGGTTTGAGCCGCCCGCCCCAGAGCACCGCGTTTTTCTGCTTGATTGTGATCGCGGTGCTGTGACCACGCCCCGATGCAATCGGTACGAGTCCGCCCTTCGCCAATTCACTTGAAGCGAGATCACGATTCTCGATCCAATACCATCTGCCGTTATAATGCACCGTGGCGAAGGCATCGGTCGGACGGAACACGTCGCTCGCGATACGAATCAGCGGAGGAAGAACTTCCTGATCCCCGGGCGGGATGACGGCATGGGGATACGCGCGCTTTTCCTTCTCGTACTCCTCGGGAATCTGCACGTAGGACGCAAGCTCGATCAGGATCTGGAATCCCGAGCGTGTACGTATGGCCACGACATCATCCCGATCTGATACCGCGCCATAGATCACCTGAAACTCAGTTTTCTCCGGGTTCAAACCGAGCAGGCGTTTCACGGCATCTCGCTCCTCCTGGATCTCCGGTGGAACCTTCTTCGTTGCAAAAAACATCACGAGGCCCTCACCTTTCTTGTCTTTGTCGACGTCGACGCGTAATCCCACCGCGCCTGACGCCTGGATCCGCCGAAGGGACTTGACCACCATGGCGAATTCGGGATCGGCTGCCTGTCGGCCCTGTGACCCGCCTCTGCTATTGGACAGTCCATTCATGGTCTGCACGGCGACAGTGAATAACCGATCAGCCGGCCACCCGGCTTCGATCAACTCGAACAATCGGATCGGTGGATGGGGGTCAAGAGGGTTCGGATAAATTGACTACCGGTCAAAGGAACATAGGTGATCATGGGTCGATCCGTGTATTGTCCTTGCACGCCAAGATTGAAGAAAGGGTTGAGGGCCTTACTCGGACTAGTCTCCAGGTTTGATAGACCGTGCCGCCGGCCTGGACAGTGCTGACCAACTGGTAGCCGCTGACAATTTGTCCGACATCGACGAAAATCGGCGTGTCTGCATAGCGCAGTTTCACGATATTGAGCAGGGTTTGCTGCTTCCAGGAATTCGCCACGGCCTGCGTGAAGTCGAACCGGTCACGGTCAAGCGTCATCGCGCCGAAGTTCATGCAGCCGTGAAGGCTCAGGAAAACCACCATGGCCGCCCACAACCGTAACCTGTCAGACCAACAAGTGCGCGCGAAGGGCACTCTCATCATTGTTCTCTCCTGTATCTTGCGAGGTCAAATCTCATGTGCCCCATGGGAGCCTCCCTCAACTCCTCGGTGATCAGTCGACTTCAAGCGCCGCCATCCATCGTGAAAGTAACGTTATGTGACCTACATGTTCACCCCTATGAGACCGGGCCGGGATGACTGCGTCGGCCGGCGAAGGCTCGGATTTCAGCCGACTCGATGATCCGCTTCCCGGCTCGATCTTCTCGCGCCGAAGCCACCAGCGCTTCAGCGACCGCCGTTGCAGACACCGGCTTGTACGTCTCCGGCATCAGGAACGCGAGCCATTCTGCGATCTTCTCGCCAAGCCGGAACTCCGCGCGCGTCCCGAGAAGCAGCGACGGCCGAACAATGGTATGGCTTCTGAATGGGAGCGCGAGAATCGCTGCTTCCAGTTCGCCCTTCACCCGGTTGTAGAACCATCGCGAGCCGGCGTTCGCGCCCACCGCGCTCACCAACAGGAAATGGCGCGTCCCCTGCGTCAGCGCGATGCGGGCGATCGCAAGTGGGTAGTCGAAGTCCACTTTCCGAAATGCCTGCCGGGAGCCTGCCTTGCGAATGATGGAAGAATGGGATCAAACTAGGAAAGTACCTAGCCCATTCTGCTTAAGTTTATCTGACCAATTGAAACTGACCCACTACCGCGTGATGACGGCCCCAGTCAGTCCCGCATCGGTGTCGTTGGCGACTTGTAAGGCCTCGGCCTCGGCTTTCACTTTATCTCCTCGGTCGCGATGGTCACGACCCGATGCTGACGATCGGCTCGTGATGCCTTTCTCGTTGTTCGCCTTCCTTGATCGATCAGGTGTCCGGCCTTGTGCCCGAGTCAAGAGGGACTGTCGCGAGCAAAACGTTCAAGCCTTCGGCCATCGTCGGGTGCGTAAGGATCGCATCTCGAAGGATCGTGTAGGGCAGACCGCCGAGCATCGCGGTCTGAACGACTGCGACCACTTCGCCCGCGTCGACGCCGAGCATCGTGAAGCCGAGAATACGGTCGCTGCTCGCGTCCAAGAGCATCTTCATGAAGCCGCGGGTCTCCCCCAGCGCACGCGCCCGCAGCACGTTGCTCATCGGCAGCCTGGCAACCCGTACCTCGATCTGTTGCCGCTCGGCTGTGGTTTCGTCGAGTCCGACGCGCGCGAGCTCAGGATCGATGAAGATGCAATAGGGAACGAGCCGATCCTGTGTCGATCGTCCCTTTCCCGCGAGGTTGTCACGGACCACGCGGAAGTCGTCGAACGCAACGTGTGTGAATTGCGAACTGCCGTCGCACTCGCCCATCGCCCACACCCCGGGAGCGCTCGTCTGCAGGCGATCGTCGACCTTGATGAAGCCACGCGCGTCAAGTTCGATCCCTGCCTGCTCCAGGCCGATGTCGCGCGTGTTGGGCGTGCGTCCCGCCGCCACGAGAATGTCCGACCCTTCGATCGTCCGCTCGCCTGCCTGCGTCTTGACGCGGAGACATACGCGATCACCGGAGCGGCCCTCTGCGAATTGCGTATCCGCGCCGAGCACGACCTCGATACCATCCTCCTCGAAGATCGTGCGGACAGCCGCCGCCACGTCGGGATCCTCCCGGCCTAGAAGCTGCCCCCCGTACTCGAGCACCGTCACCTTGCTGCCGAACCGCCGGAATGCTTGCGCGAACTCCATACCCACGTAGCCGCCCACCGAGCACGAGCAGGTGCGACGGCAGCCGGCCGAGCTCGAGAGCGCCGACGTGCGTCAGCGGATCGGTATCGGCCAGACCCGGAACACCCGGGATCGTCGCATGGGTGCCGAGGTTCAGGAACAGGCGTTCGGCGACGAAGCGTTTGCGGCCGCCATCGGGGAGTCTCGCCTCGACGGTTCGAGGCCCCACGAGGAGGCCTTCGGCGAATTGGAAGTCGAGATTCGGCACCGCGAACTTCGTGCGGTGGATTTCAATCATGCCGTCGACCATCTTCCGCTTTCGCCGGTGCACCCCTCCATCTCGATGCTTGCGCCTTCAATCCGTACGCCATACGCCGCTCCACGGCTCGCGAGGTCCGCAACCTTTGCGCTGCGGATTACGTTTTTGCTCGGCAGACACGCAATGTTCGGACACGAGCCTCCGATCAGAGCGCGCTCGATCACGACGACGGGCCGGCCCTGCCGGGCCAGCTCCCATGCGATGTATTTACCCGCCTCACCGCCTCCGAGGACCGCGTTTTCGATGTGTGAGGTTTCGTTCACGCTCTTGCCCGCGCCGGCAGAGGCCGGCGCTTCTTCATGGTTCGAGGTCTTGGTTGGTTTCCCAGATAAGAACTTCAGCACCTGTGTTCGCGTCCGCCGTCAAAGGCCGACCTCCGGCTGCGATGAGGCGAACGGCATCGCCGCTATGGAGCAGACCGGGCGCCTTCCAAGGTTGCCTCGCCTTTCGCAACAAAGAGATGCACGTACGGGGCATCGGGCACTTGCACCGTCTCGCCAGGCCGGAGTCTACCGCCCCAGAGCACGGCGTCTTTTTGCTGAAGGGAGATGGCCGCGTGCTGACCACGCCCTGATGCGATAGGCACTAATCCTCCTCGCTCCAGCTCTCGGTTGATGTCCAGTTGTTCATAACTCGGATTGATGCGCTTCGTATCCGGCGGAACCCACATCTGGATGAAGTGGACATCTTTGCCCTTCTGCGGGTTCATCTCCGAGTGCCAGATCCCCGTGCCGGCGCTCATGCGCTGGGCCAGCCCGGGATAAATGATGCCGTTATTACCTTCCGAATCTTTGTGCTCCAGTTCACCATCGAGTACCCAGGTGACAATTTCCATGTCTTGATGAGGATGGGTGCGGAAACCCGTGTTGGGTTTCACCACGTCATCGTTGCTCACCAGGAGAAGCCCGTGATGAGTATTGTGTGGATCGTAGTGATCCGAAAAGCTGAAGCTATGATTGGGAGTCGAGCCAAGGAATCCGGGTGTGAAACCGCTGATGGCCCCGGCGAATGTCCATGCCGTGTAGGGGTTCAGTCGTCATCTCAGTATTCTTCCGCAGTCTAGTCACCGAGACATGTTCTCAGAATGGATACTGACGCGGCTGATGTTGCACGCTCACCCAATGGTCCGTCGTGAATTCTTCGATGATCCAGTCGCCCCCAAACCGCCCGAGGCCGCTGTTCTTCTCGCCGCCGAACGGACAGTTCGGCAGGTCGTTGACCGGCTGGTCGTTCACGTGCGTCATGCCGGCCTTGACTTGCAAGGCCACCCGAACACCCCGCTCGACATCCCCGGAGAACACGGCGCTCGACAGACCATACTCCGTGTCGTTCGCCACGCGGATGGCTTCTTCTTCGCCCGTGACCTTAATGACGGAGACCACCGGACCGAACATTTCGTCCTGGGCGATTTGCATCTGAGGCGTGACATCGGCGAACACATGAGGCGGGAGCAAAAGTCCTTTGGGATTCCCACCGGCTGTTTGCCGAGCCCCGGCGGAGCGGGCGTTTTCGATATGTTTCATCAACCCTTCAAACTGCGACTTATTAATGATCGGCCCGATCGCCGTGTCCGCACTGTTGGGATCTCCGACTTTGAGAGTGCGCACGCGGGCCGAGAAGCGCTCGACGAACTGATCGTAGATCTTGCCGTCCACGATCAGGCGGTTGGTGATCATGCAGATCTGTCCCTGATGGAGAAATTTGCCGAAGACGGCGGCATTGACGGCTAGGTCGAGATCCGCGTCGTCGAGGATGATGAAAGGACTGTTCCCTCCGAGTTCCAGAGCCACTTTTTTGAGCATCGGGCTTTTGGCCGCCAGTTCCGCGATATGTCGTCCCACCGGCGTGGAGCCGGTAAACGAGAGCACCCGCGGGACGGGATGCAGCACAAAGGCGTCGCCGATCAGGCTCCCAGGTCCCACCACCACGCTGAGGACTCCGGGAGGAAGTCCCGCCTCTTCAAATATCTTGGCCAGCAACAGTCCGCCGGTCACGGGCGTGTCCGACGCCGGCTTGATGACCACCGCGTTGCCCACGGCCAACGCCGGCGCGAGCGAGCGGTTACTCAGATGCATGGGGAAATTCCATGGGCTGATCACCCCGACGACGCCGACCGGTTGGCGATACACGCGGTTCTCCTTGCCGGGAATGTCGCTCGGCAGAATACGGCCTTGGACCCGGTAGGGGGCGGAAGCGGCTTCCAGCGTGATGGCGCGAGCGGAATCCCATTCGACGTTCGCCTTCAGGCGCGTGCTTCCCGCTTCTTTGACGAGCCAACTGACGATCTCTTCTTTGCGCGCTTCCATGATGTCGGCGGCGCGGCGAAGAATGGCTGCCCGTTCACCGGGTAATGTTGCGGCCCATTGCGGTTGTGCGCCGGCCGCCGCCTGGTAGGCTTCATTCAGATCTTGTTCATTGGCGAGGGGAATGCGGACCAGAATGTCATCCGAATAGGGATTGCGATCTTCCGATGCGCGCCCGCTACGTCCCCCACGCCATTGTCCGTTCAGCGGCATCCGATCAAACCCGTCGTACGGATTCGATACGACTGACTGTCCGTGCAAATCGGTCGCCTGCGCCATGATGAATTCCCTCCGGTGAAAAGACTGTTCCTTGAACCTCGCCGCACCGGACCGCAAGCCGTTGAAACGGCCGGTCCGTTCATTTCATCTCATCGCATGGCCACCCTGGCTGATCTCGTAGAGGAACCGGATCGTCCTGCCTGTTGTCGTCCAGCAATCGCCGAACTGCCTCCTCGGGGGGAGACAAAGACCATAAAATGTCCGCCCCACGCTACACACTAATGGATGGCCACGAGACTCTGATGATCCCTAGTCCGGTTGTCGCCTGGTTGATCCGGGTCCAAGTGTAAAACGTCACCAGCTTGTCGAATGGGAACCGCCCCTGCCGGTAGAGTTCCCCGATGCCGGCTCCTTCGTGTCTCTGCACGACGGGAAGGGAAACCGTGTACAGCTTTGATCTCTCGGATCGACCGTCGGAACAACGCTCCCGCTATCGAATGCCCGATTTGCCCGGGGCCAGGATGCCGTTGGGATCCAACGCTTTCTTCAATCGACGATTGATCGACCGCTGCACCGGGCCGTAGGTCTCGGCCACCTTGTTCATGAAGGCCGTGTTTGTGCGATAACTTCCATAGCCCAGAGCCGAGAACTCGGTGATCAATTCATCGAAGCATTGATAGGCAGCCTTGGTCATCTCCGGATCCGTCCGGTCATAGACCATGTCGAGGATATGGTGCATGTCCCGCAGGCCGACGATGAATTCTCCGGTGTAATCGAGTCCATGACGACTGAGGATCTGCTTCGCGAGTTTCATCTGCTTGAGCGTTTCGCTCCCGCGCGCCTGCGAGACCGGCGCGAACCACAAGGAGCCGCCGCCGCCGCGCCAGTTGTAGAGACTGAATTCCCGCATGTCCATCCCGCCTCGCATCAGGACGGCCCGATAGCCGAATTGAGGATCATCCCCAACGTCCTCTTCCGTGAGAAACTTGGCTTTCCCGGATTTCCCGAAGGCGTCGGTCACGATCTTCCAATTGACGTCCACCTGCTCCTTCGTGCCGTACAGGGCTGCGTAGACGTTCCAGATTCCCATCTTATGGTCGCTGACGAGTTGGCGCACGGCGTCATCCGAAATCGAACCGGGTCCTTTCACATAGTCGCTCCGCTTGGCTTTCAACGCGGCTTCGTAGAGGGCGTGCGCGATCACACCGGAATTGGGAATCACGCCGCTGATGCGAAGAGGCCGCATAATCTCAACGATCTCTTCAACGTCTGCTTCGTTCTGATATTGAATCTGAAACGGCTTGCAGACGGGCGGCGCCGGCTGGAGCCAAAAACCGAACTTCGTGACGATGCCGTAATTGGACTGAGTGAAAATGCCGTCCAAATAGGGACCGTATCCCCACTTGAAGCACTGCCAGGTATTGGATTTTGACAGGCCCCCCATGGCGGTGCGCAAGATTTCGCCGTTAGCCAGGACCACTTCCATGCCGCAGGCGTTCAAAAAATGTTCTCCATAGGGCGTGTAGCCGACGCCGCGGTCCATCGTATTGCCGGTCGGACCGGCAATGGCGGAAGGCGCCGGGACGGATAGCCACAAGGGCAGCTTGTGTTCCTGGAAATAGTCATATAGCTGGCGATAGGTGACGCCCGGTTCGACGAGGGCATAGCAGAGGTCGCCATCGACCTCCAGAATTCGGTTCATGCGATGCAGGTCGAGCACGACCTGACCACGTTCCGCCGGAGCCGCCGATCCGTAGCCCAGATTCTTGCCCGTCGAGATCGTCCAAATCGGGACCTTGTACTTGTTGCAGATGCCCACGATCTTCTGAATCTGCTCGACGGTCGTCGCCATGATTGCGGCAGAGGCTGTGTGATCCGCGTCCGGCACCGGCATCATCGTTTTGGTATAGGGCGCAAGCTGTTCGGCTTTCACGAGCACATGTGCCTCGCCCAAGACCCGGCGAAATTCCTTCACTGCGGCATCGAAGGATTTTTCAGAAACACCTTTCGGCAGCGCGATATATTTACTGGCCATTCCTTGTCCTCCCGGCTTTAGATATCCATGACGAATGAGACGAATCGTTCCGCTCGCTGCGCCCTTCTTCCATTTCTTGACTGATGCGCGAACGCGCGGCTCGCGCATGATTCTGGAACGGTATCGACTCCCAGGGCGGAGGCGGTGATCGCATAGCCCACGGATACCACCCAATTCTCGGACCGCCAGGTGACGGATTCCCTAGTGCACACTTGTGGTGGAATAGGAATCCATCCCTCGGTTGCTTCCAGTCCAAGTAGCCGTCGCCCGTCCGGGAGAGAGCAGCCTGAACAATGCACGTGGATCGGATCCGGCCCGGCTGACCGGTGCGAGGAAAATCCCGGCGCTCCCCAACTCGTAAGAGCACGTTCTTCCGCCGGCGGTTCCCGGAGAAAATGTTCCGTGATACAAAAGTCTTCCGATTGTTGAAGGACATGCGAGGCCAGTAGTCCTCCCACGCTGTGATCTTGCGAGGTCGAGGTCAGATCATGTCGGATATACGAGGGCCCGTCGGTCGAACAAGCATGCACGCCCATGGAGAGCATCCGCACCCCCACCGACCTGGCCAGCTCCAGAAAGATCACCGCGCCGGCATCGTCCAGGACGGTGATCCACCTTGCACCTCGAGACTGATTCAGCAAGCCGGTGATCGTGTCGGTGCCGGTCAGTACTCCTTCCTTCAGCTGCACGGTTCGCAAACCTTCGTATGCCATATCGGCGCAGGCTGCTCGTGCACCGCTCTTGAACAGGCCGTCCGCACTTGTGCCTCCCAACAACAGCACGCACTGTTTGGACTTTTGAGGAGACCGGTCCGCGAACGCCCATGACGGAACCCCCAGTGCCAGAAACGCCCCGCCTGCCAACACGCCCTTCATCAAACTGCGGCGATCAACCTCCATGGAGTATGCCCTCCCTACTTGTCACTGCCGGTTTTCGACACGTACTCAGCGAGTTTTTCCAATAACTGGTCATCGATCTCAGCCGCGCGAAACGCAGGCATGGCCCGGCTACCGTTCCGCACTATAAGCTTGATGTAGAGAGGATCGAGATCGCGGCCGCGAAGGATGGGACCTACTTTCGTGTCGTGACAGAGCGCGCACACCTTCGTATAGACCTCCGCTCCATCTTGCCAGGCGAATCCTCCCTGCGTGACCTCTCTTTGGTCGGCTCCCAGCGCGCCCGTGTGGCTTGCCATCAGGATGAGTCCTGACACGAGCATCGTGAATTCCATCCGTCCTATTTTCATAGAACCTCCTCGTTCAACCTGCGTCTCTAGGCTGTTTCACGCGAGCCACATCGACGCCTCTCCAATGCTGTCTTGCAGCAAACCCGCCGACTCTCTTGTCGCTCAGGCATGTGCCTTCTTGAGTTTCCTCGTCCAGTCGGCAAGGGCCTCCAGTAATTCTCTGATTTTTTGAGCCGTTTTTTCGTCTTTCAAATTTCCGTCCACATCGAACTTTTCGTCCGCATTGGCGATCATCACTTCCGGCTGGTTCAGCGGAAACATATTGAGAAAGACGAACATCTGACGCAGGTGATATTGCGCGCGGGCGGTGCCGAGCATTCCGACCGAGGCGCCCATGATACCCACCGGCTTCCCGTTCCAGGCGCTTGCGCCATAGGGCCGCGACGCCCAGTCAATCGCATTTTTCAACACACCGGGGACTGAGTAGTTATATTCCGGTGTCACGATCAGAATCGCATCAGCTTGCACGATAGCGGCCTTAAACTCCCGCACCGGATTAGGCGGCTCTCTCTCGTGATCCTGATTGAACGGGGGAATGCCGTCGAGATCAAAGGTTTTGAGCGTGATGCCGGAGGGAACGAGTTTGACCGCAGCCCGCAACGCCGCCCGGTTATAAGACTGTCTTCTGAGACTGCCAGCCATACCCAGCATCTTCACTTCATCTGCCATGGCCTGTTCTCCTTCATCACGACAATACGCGTCCATCGCATAATGGCACTCTGCTATTTCCTGAGCGTCAACACATAGGCCAACACGTCTTGAATCTCCGTCTCTTTGAGCTGTTTCCCCCAGGCGGCCATGGACGTCTTCGGTTTACCGTTCTCGATGATGGCGCGCAATTCGTCGGCGGATTTTTTCTTGCTTTCGGCGTTGGAAAAATCTCCGGCCGGGGGCTTCAGCGCCTTCCCGACCGGCCCATCGCCTTTGCCCTCCGGCCCATGACAGGTCACGCATTTAGATTGATAGATGGATTTTCCCTTCGCGGCATCGCCTTCGGCAGCGGAAACCCCCTGCGCCGTCAAACACCACGCTGATGCTGCCAACACACAACCCAGCACGACCGCAGTTCGAGATATATGACTCATCATGTCCTCCTTATCAGTAATTAGAATGTTGGTTGATCGCTCAATACGAATTCCAATAACGCCACGCGTAATACAGGCCCCAGACAAGTAGTGCGAACACGACAAGCTGGAGCCAGAGTGGGATGTTGCCGCTTCGCTCCATAATTCCGGACGGCTCATGACGATAAATGTCCGACTCGCTGGTCTCCGCCGGCGGCTGGGTGCCGGACACGGTCCGGTCGGTTGGGCTATGGTCTGGTGTCATAATCTCTCAACCCTGCGCCATGCCGGCCGAGATGCGTCGAATTCGACTCATCGCATGATTCAAGCGTCCGGCAAACAGCATCAGTACTCGACAGCGACGTTATAGAGCGCCGGGGTCATTTCAGCGGTCAACTGCTTCAACTTCTCGTGCGTGACGCTCTGTTCAAACGCCTTCCAATACAGCTCTTCATTTTCCCAGACGGCGACGTTAATGAAGTTGTATCGGCTATCCGGCTTGAGGCTTCGATAAAACTTTCCGCTGATAAATCCCTGTCGCTTGGTGATATCGGCTTTTATGTCCTGCCACCACTTCACAAACTCCTCTTCCTTGCCCTTATGGACTGTGAACACGTTAATTAAGGTCACTGGCATGGCACACCTCCTAATGATTTGGTTTCAGGTTTTTTACGACCACTGGTTCAGCAAACGCTGGCCGCCTGTCCTGTACGGTGACCCTCAACATGCCGAATCCTTATTCAGCCGCGTCCATCTTGTTCAATGGGCTGTGGTCAGTCCACCGCTGAATGAGCTTGGCGGCTTCTGCTTTCTGGTCGGGGCGGAGACTCGCATGCCATTCGGACACCTTGGGCAACACCCGCTGCATCATGCGAGTTTGTCCTGCCTGGTGGCGCTCAATCAGTTGGGCCACCTTAGCCTCATCTAGCCGCTCACTTTGCACCTGAGTGACGACTTCGCCCATGGTGGCCCTGCGTTCCTTCTGTGACTCGGCACGCGCGGCCAACAGTTCGTCCTTCACGGCTGCCAGTTTGGCCTTCTGTTGATCATCGAGATCCAGACGCTTGGTGATTTTTCCCGTTACCTAGTCAGCTCGTTCCGCCGGGGTATGATGACGGAAGCAAGCCGACGTCCCGAGCAGACCAACCAAGACCGCGATGCCGACCGTGGCTCTCATGAAATGTTTGTTCATTACACCTCTCCTTTCATCTGTGAACCATGGTATCCCGCCCCAACTGCTTTGTCGTGCATGCTACTCGCACACATCACGAACCGTTCCAGCTTCCTGGGTCTTTCGCCATTGATCGACTCAGTGTTCCTGCATAGCCATGCTGGACACAACATTGTGTCGTGGATCGCCGTCGGCAATCGGCTTCACGTCGGCCACGCGACCGGACATCGCCGCCCAAATTCTCTCCCTCGCTGTCTGCCGATCTTGTTCCCGTAGCCCGGCCGCGACAAGTTCCTCCTCCTGGGCCGTGACCCGCAGGGATTGAACATAATGCACCAGGTCCCACACTTCTTCCTCCTTGAGCCCCTCGAACGGCGGCATCGGTGTCCCACTGATACCCGCCACAATGATCTGATACAAGCGCTGGCCGCCATGGCCGAGTTTCACCCCACCCGGCATACCGGACGGGAGAGAGAGGTGCGCCGGCCTGAGCGGCTCGCCCCAGTCGTCGGACAGCATGCCGGGTTGGCTCAGTGCGCCATCGGCCGCACCCTGTTCACCATGACAGAGTGCGCAGTTGCTTTGAAACAGCGTATCGCCTTTCGCAATGGAGGCAGGGGTCACGGGCGGCTCCGGCGGAACGGCAATGGGCCGGCCGGCTCCTTGGCCCATCGATCGGAAAACGTTTTCAGGAACTGGATGACGGCCCACCGTTGGGAAGCTGGAAGTTCATGCATGGGGGGCATCGAGGTGCCCCAGAGACCATGCGTGAGCGTGACATATAAATCCGCATCGGTCGGCAACGAATCCTTCCCGACGGTGGACCGGAATTTGAAGAGTCCCTTGGTGAAATCGCGCGGCTTGGGATTCAGAAACCGGGCCGACGGTCCTTTCCCGTCGCCCTTCTCCCCGTGACAGCCCGCGCAACGTCGCGAGTAGACTGCTTGGCCGAGCAACCGCACCTCCTCTCGACCTTCCGGAGTCCCGAGGAGCATGGCCGCTCCGGGTGTCGTCGATGACAGGGAACCAATCCTCCAATCCCCGATTGAGGTTCCCAGCCGTTGGAGAAGGCCACGAGCGCTCTCCCTTCTTCCGTCGGCTGCGGCGCGGTGTCGCCCTGCGGTTCTTCGAACAGCCAGGTGAAGCGCGGCATGATCGAATCCAGCACGACGTCCTGCGGATTCCAGCGATGCGCGATGTGCCAGTCGTCGCCGTATTTTCTTCCCACGCGCGTCAGGTCCGGGCCGATACGCCGTGTGCTGAACATATGAGGACGATCATAGGTGGATTCCCCGATCTGGGACACAGGGCCCCATCGTAACGTTTCGCCGGTCACCGGCCGGATATATTGCGAATGGCATTGCCAGCAGCCGTCTCGAATATAGACTTGCCGGCCATGCTGTTCGAGCGGAGAGTAATCATTTACCCGGACCGGCAAGCCGGTCACCGCATCGGTAACCGCTGTGGTTCGAGTTGCGGCTTGAAGCCATGGCAGGATGCCAAGAACGAAGAAGGAGCCGACAAAAAATATGACGCCGGCCACGATGCCGACCGTCGAGGGATATTCAAGCCAATTCTTGCTTGGCGCCGTTGAACTGGGTTGATTAAGGTTCGGCAACGGCTCGCGCTCGTCCTCTTCAAACGGCTGCCCTTCCCGGACGGTTTTATAGAAATTGTATGCCATAAACCCGAACGCCACATCCATGATCGTGCCGACGATTGTTCGGGCGAGCCACCATGGTTGCATTTCCCTGACCGAGTCCACGAAGTCCGCGCCGTGGTCCAACATCGCTCCTTGAATAAAGCCCTGCACCGTGAGCCCGAGGACCATCGTTGTAAAACCGGTGATTGTCAGCCAGAAATGCCAGCTTGCGAGGCGGTCGCTCCACAGTTGCCGGCCGGTCAGGCGGGGCCAGACGTAGTAGAATCCACCCACTACCCACATGATCATGGCCCCAAAGACGGTCAGATGGGCATGGCCCACCACGAAATCGTTGAAATGGGTCAATTGTTGAAACCGGTGCAAGGTCTCGATAGAGCCTTGCACACTGCCGATCAAATAGTAGACCACCCCGATCATGAGAAATTTTGCCGCATAATTATCCGATCCGCCTCCTCCCAGCACGGTGCCCCAACGTCCGAGCATGGTGCCGAAGAAATTGACGATGACGGTGACCACCGGGATGATCATCCACAAGCTGTGTACGACAGCGACCGTCTGGGTCCAATGGGGAATGGGACTATACAGGTAATGATGGGTTCCGGTGAGCGGATAGAAGAGGGCCAGCGTCCAGAAGCCCAAGAGGGATAATTTGTGACTGAAGAGCACGTTCTTGGCGCTCAGCGGGAGAAAATAATAAATCGTCGCCAGCCCCGCCGGCGTGCCCCACCAGATTGTGCATGTACAGGCCATGGATCGCCGCGCTGTTCACGCCGCTCACCGGGCCATAAGGCAAGAGCACGGCGCCCAACGGCAGATTGAAGATCGTCCAAATTCCCGCGGCGAGCGTGTACCAGAGGGAGACGTAGAAACGAGACGCGCGGCGACGTAATATCGTGCCGATGACCTGAATAGCCACGGTGGCGACGACGATGAACCGCAAGAGATTCAGGGGCCATTCATACTCGGCATATTCCACTCCGACCATGTACCCCATGCACAAGGACAAGGATCCGAGCATAAGGAAGGCATTCCAGATCCAGAGCAGCCGCCATCCCCACTCCACTTTGTACAGCGGCGTCCCGCACAGGCGCGGGACGAAATAATAGAGGAGCGCAATAAAGGCCGATGTGAAAGACCTGAACAGCACGCCCCCGAGATGTACCGAGCGCAACCGGCCGAACGTGAACCAGGGTATGCCGCCCAGAAATTCGGGATTATGGAACTGAATAGAAACGAGAATGCCGACGAAGGGGAACACGGTGAGCCAGACTAACGCCCACCAGACCCAGGCTTGCACCAATGCTCTATCGACTAAGTCGGTGTTGGGCATCAGTCTCAGCAGGGCAATGTTCCAAGAGTGTCTTCATGTGGCCGATCAGGCACTACCGGGAAAGTCCACCATTTGTCACAGTCAACAGCCCGATGAGTCCTTACAAAGTACTCCGTACAAAATACATTGGGCATCATAAGTGACTCTTGAGCCCGCATGCCCTCGGGTAATCCCTGGTTACGAAGCGCTGCGATATCCGGATTCGGAACTACGTTCCGGCCAATGCTCGTTCCTGTCCAAGATGAATTCAGGCCTCACCGGGCACTGCGCCTTTCTCGGCGCGCTGCACCGCCACGGAACAAAATGATAGAGAAGCCCAATGAACCGGTGGTGAGAGACCCGAGGCGGCGTGGATCCACCCGTCCACGGACGAGCGCTCCACGCCTGCGATCAGGAATTCATATTGAAGATTTCACCCTGAAGATTGCCCATGCATACCTTTTCACCAGCAGAGCCTTCAGGGACCCTGACCTTTGCGCACCTGTGAGCGGTGCTGGTTGGCTAAATCACGAACCTCGTGCGCGGCTTTCCTAAAGTCTTCTGCAATGGCTCGAAGGTGCGCGATGTGCTCGGACACCTTCGAAGAATCCCCCTCGAACGCGCCTGGAAACTTCTCGTAGTATTCGGCTGCAAATTCCCACTGCTCTGCTTTTGCTTTAAAATCCTTCGCCTCTTCGGCATAGTGCGCCGCCAACCCTTGGTGATCTCCTTTGTCGATCAATTTCTCAAGAGGATGTCCGGCAAAGCTTTGCGTCGAAATTAGAAGACCAAGCCCCAAGAATGCGCAGACCCATTTACCTTTTAACATCGAACGCCTCCTTTGTTTAGGCTGACAATCCACGTGCCTAGTAAAACAAAGTGCGGTACGACACAATCATTCACTCCAATCTCTCTTGCTCTCATTTTCCTCTCATCAAGCAAGAGTCATAGAAAAAGATGACGGCATGAAATCGCGATGGCCTCACGGCAGGGACACATTGTTCCGCCGTCAGAGACTCATTGTCAATAGTAATACTTGGAATCTTCCGACGACATCAGAAGGTTGTGTGCGTACCGTCGCAGAATGGCGAAATCTGGGATTACAGATGCAGCGGCTTAATCGGCGACAGGACCGCTGCCGGGTTGTTTTTCCACACCGACTCATCCGCATCGACGTAAAGCTCCACTTCATTGCCGTCTGGATCTTTGAGATAGAGACTCTGACTCACGGTGTGGTCACTCATGCCGTCGATCGATACGCCGGCCTGTTCAAGCTCCTGCTTGGCGCTTCGGAGTTCATCCAAGCTGTCTCCCACCTTAATGCCGATATGATACAGCCCCCGATGAGGTCCTTTCGGCGGTCCCGGAGCGTCACCCACTTGAATGAGCAACAGTTCATGGTGCGTCCGGCCTGATGTCAGCGCAGCCGCTGATCCATTAAAGATCCGCCCGACTTCCTTGAAGCCCAACAGATCGCGGTAGAACCCGAGCGATCGGTCTAAGTTTTTCACATAGAAGACCACATGACCCAAATAGTGCGCTTTCATATCCGTTACCTTTCAGTCATCATGAGCGCAAAAAGATCTGGCAGCATGCTTGCCCGACAATAGCACTCATCACCTTTTTCGTGTCTCCACTCCCCTATCGCTGCGTATCCATGTCATAGGAATATTATCGTGCATGTCTATTCCGATCGTGACCTTCAGCATAGTGATGCGACTCAACAACCGCATCGGCTTCAACTATAGCCGTGGAGTTTTCTGACGAAGTCAATGTATGACAGCAAGAGCCGCTGAAGACGGGACAACAGGTTGGCATCTTGCAGGCTACCGTTGTCATCAAAGGCCTGATGTGCGCGAGGCAGGCCCATCATTTCCGGATATACATGGGCTCCGATGGTCTCAAGCGGCACGCGCGAGTGCCAAAGGCTACGGACGGCGCCGAGCCCGCCGGGCGACGCTCCGATTAACAAAATGGGCTTGCCTTCAAACGGGATCGGGTCGGTTCGCGACGCCCAATCGATCGCGTTCTTCAAGGTGCCAGGAATACATCCATTGTATTCCGGGGTGGCGATGACCAAGCCATCAGCCTCTTGAATCCGTCGAATAAACTCACGGCCTCCGGCCGGGATCCCGTCGCGGGCTTCTAGATCTCCGTCATACATCGGCATTTCAAATTCATGGAAATCGGCAAGGTCGACCTCCACACCCGGAGCGACTCGGAGAATGGTCACGGCTTGTTTGATCAATTTGCGATTGAAAGATGCGGCTCGCAGAGAGGCAGCAAAGGCCAGTATTCTCATTGCCGGATCCTTTCGATTGCATGCTGCCGTTGGACGCGGGCTACATCGCTCCCTCGCCATTCCTTCTGTTGAAATTCACGCGCACCGGACATATCCGTTTGACGCAGAGACAACCGCATCCTTCTCATGGCCGATGCACCGATTTATGCAATGTCACCCGCCGGCGCCGCCTCGCCTGAGCCGATCCGAACGACACGATATCCAGGTCCTGTTCCGGTCCATCCGTTCTCTTTAACACCCTCATGCTTACGGCTCAAGAGCGGCGTCGGTCTCCCAGATCAAGACTTCCGCCCCATGAGTCTTTCCCGCCGTCAATCGTCTGGAACCGGCCGCGGTGAGTCGCGCTTCATCACCGGCGTCCAACCGTCCCGCGCCTTCCAGTTCAGCTGAGCCCTTGGTCACAAACAGATGAACGTATGGAGCATCGGGAACCCGTACCGCTTCTCCCGGCTGGAGTCTTCCGCCCCACAGCAGCGCTCCCTTCTGCCTGATCGAAATGGCCGCCTGATGCCCACGGCCCGAGGCGATTGGAACGAGCCCTCCTTTGTTCAACTGCCCATTGATGTCAAGCTGCTCATAGCTGGGCGTAACACTCTCCTGATCCGGCGGTACCCACATCTGAATAAAATGTACATCCTTGTCACCCTGCGGATTCATTTCCGAGTGCCAAATGCCCGTCCCCGCACTCATCCGCTGGGCGAGCCCCGGATAAATGATGCCGCTGTTGCCTTCCGAATCCTTATGTTCCAGTTCTCCATCCAACACCCATGTCACAATTTCCATATCGCGGTGTGGATGGCTCCGGAAGCCGGTGTTGGGTTTGACGACGTCGTCATTGTGCACGAGCAGCAACCCATGATGCATGTTGCTCGGATCGTAGTGATGCGAGAAGCTGAAACTGTGTCGCGAGTCCAACCAGCCCGCCTGTGTATGAAATCGCCGCTCCCCACGACGAACCTCAACGGTCGGCCTGGTTGTTCCATGATCTTGCATGATAGTCATGATGGCTTCTCCTTTCCGGCGCTCCTTTGCGCTGCCATTTTGATCTTGGTTCGCCATGCACAATTCTGATAAGACGGGTCGCGACGAAAACAAGAAGGCACCCTCTGGTGCGGCAGTCACCATCCGGATACCGAACCGTGCAATGGAGAGCCGATGGCTAAGAGTCAGACATGTCCTGCGGAATCGACGGCGAAACTCATCGGCGGCCGATGGAAAATCGTGATCTTGTGGTACCTCTTCCAGGATGTCAAACGGTTTTCGGAGCTGCAGCGGGCGCTCATCGGCGTGTCCCAAAAGGTGCTGACGCAGCAATTGCGAGACATGGAACGAGACGGCATTGTGACTCGGACTGTCTATGCGCAGGTTCCTCCCAAAGTCGAGTACTCCGTCACCCCATTGGGCTTAAGTCTCAAACCCGTCGTAGAGGCGATGCATCACTGGGGCTTGGCACACAAGTCTCCGACCGAGTGATCCACTCCAACTGGCTCTGGACGAACCGACAGGACCTTCCGCCACCGTCGCTTTGTCCTCCCGGATCGTATGCGGCCCTATTAAAGATTCGACCCACTTCCTGAAGCCCGATAAATCTCCGATAAAAACCGAGTGCTCGCTGAAGGTCCGTCACGCAGAAAACGACGTGGCCGAGATAATGCGTTTCCATGCCATCAGCTCTCCCCCCTCTTGAAGATGAAACTGGTTGGAACGATTCACCAGTGTTCGTTCACAACCCTATATTTATGTTCATACCGTTACCTAGTCAGTGCGTGTTCAATTCGGCGATCCGGCACGAGCCACATGATGGCAACGAGGACGTAGAGGACACAAGAAATCCATGGTTGTGCAAAAGAAAATGGAATCGCTACAGCGTATGCGGCAAGAGACGTTTTGCCCTTCACGTCTTTGCCGATCGATGTTGCCAAAGTTGAATCCCCCCCATGCCCGGCAATGAGTGTTCTTGTGAGGATGAAATAGGCGAATCCCGCGAATAGTAATACTGTTCCGTACAGCGCTACCGGCCAGGGCGCAACATGGTTCTCGCCCATCCAGGCGGTGGTGAAGGGGATCAATGAAAGCCAGAACAACAAATGGAGATTGGCCCACATGATTGCCCCATTGACGTATCGGGCCGCATGGATCAGGTGATGATGGTTGTTCCAGTAAATACCTAGGTATACGAAGCTCAGGATATAGCTGAGGAAAACCGGAATCACCGGTTGCAATGCCACAAACTCGGTCTCGTGCGGCACTTTCATTTCCAGCACCATGATAGTGATGATGATGGCCAGCACTCCGTCACTGAATGCTTCTAGGCGTGCCTTGCCCATGTCTTCCGTCGCTTTCTCTTAGATACCGAACCGGTGCCAACACGACTCTTTCAGATCCTCCATCTAGAAGATGACATGGTGAAGATAGTTTGCTTTCATGTCCCTTCCCCGTGTAGGAGATTCCACCGAGTCATGACACGCCTGTCGTGCTCGAAACCGAGCACGCTTATCGAAGCGGTGCGGAGCACGAACAACCGCCCCGCGTCGGGCGCCAGTCCAAGCCAGCACGCGGCGAGTATGCGTAAGATATGGGCATGTGCGAACAGCGCCACGTCGCCGCCGACCGTCAACGCCCGCTGGATCACCCGTTGGGCACGGTGGCCGACCTGCTCGATCGACTCGCCCTTGGGAACTGAAGTCGTCCAGATCGACCAGCCGGGCTGTTCCGATCGGATTTCCTGGGTCGTTCTTCCTTCATAGACACCATAATCCCATTCAAGCAGATCATCGGTCACTTCAGCCCCCGGTCCATACCCGGCCAGCCGGCAGGTCTCCCTCGCTCGGCGCAAAGGGCTGCAAAGAACCAATCCAAATCGTCGACCGACCAGAGACTGCCCCAACGCGGCAGCCTGGCGCTCACCGGCCTGTGTCAATGCGATGTCGGTCCGGCCTGTATGGCGTTTGGCCGTGCTCCATTCCGTTTCACCGTGCCGGATCAGCCATAGTTCTTGGCGTGGCTCGCTCATGGCTCTTCGGCGGTTGGCTTACTCGCCGCTCCATTTCCATTCCCGGATCTCACATCAAACGCCAGAATACGATACTGCTTCCCTGAGAAGGTAAATTCCCCGACATGAGTCATCCCGAGTCCATCCATATGGACACGAAGAGAATGCGGATTATCGCCGGCGACGAAGGCCACACCGATGTCATACCGTCCGACGACTTCCTGTAGCAGCGTTTCGTACAGTCCGCGAAGGAGTCCCTGGCCACGGTAAGACCGATCGATGCAAACCGGTCCATAAATGAATACGCGAGAGGAGGCGAGCGACCGACCACGATAGTCCATCGCATTGAATTGCCGCATCATGGCGGCGAGTAGAGGGAATGATTGATTGAATTCACAGGAGGAGGCACAGAGGTAACCGGCCAAGCCGCCTTCGGCTGCGGCTATGATGACTCCGACATGGCTTGCCATCTCCTCGAATTGCTGACGTGTAAACTTCACCGACAAAAAGCCATCCTGGCGTTCCGCATCACACAGGTTGCCGATGAAGTTCGCCGCCTGCACATCGAGAATCGCCGGCATGTCCTCATCCTTTGCCCGTCTGAATTCCATGGCCCTTACCCGATCATGACAAGCGCGCAGCCGATCAATGCGGTCGGCCTTACATTATCCGCTTTGTTCGGAACCATCGCTTCATGCCTGCTCCTTGGACCTCGCCGGTCGCTCATGTGTCGGCCTGCGGGCTGTGCCAATCGCCTTTCCCGATGAACTGATCCGCTTCTTGGGGTCCTCAGGTGTTCGACTCGTATTCATATAATGGTGTCGCGGTGCCAAAGACCGGCTCCACGGCGCGCCACGCCGCTTCCACCCCATCTTCTCGCGCAAAGAGAGTCGGATCGCCCTTGACGGCGTCTCCGAGGAGGCGTTCATAGGGCTTCCATGATCATGATCACATGCTCCTGCTCTGTTCCCCGTCCCATGCTGGAGGCCGCGCGCTACGTCCGCGCCATAACCCGTCGCTCGATCACGAACCACCGGTGCCGTGTGCATCATTCCACCTCAATCGTCACGACCGCTTCGACACCCAGCGCGTCGTGATCATGGCTCGCCGCCACAAGTTTGATCTCATGCGAGCCACGCGTGAGCCCCTTGACTACGCCTTTAAACCCTTTCTGATACTCTCCATCCACATAACAATGGATGTGCGTGGCTTCCGTGCCCTTCGCCAATTTGTATCGCACTTGGACGGAATCCCCTTTGATCACTGCGCCCTGTGTCGGACTTACGATCGCGAGTCGGCTACCCTGGTCATTAGCCGTCCAACCGGTCACGCCGGTTCCCAATAACCACAGGCCGACCAGCACTAACATCAGACCCATACGAATCATTTTGCACCTCATTGATGGTTAATCGGTCAATCGGCTCCCTGTCGTCAACTTACCTTCGATTTCGTGTTGAGTGTGCGATCGAGATTGAAGGCGGCGCTGATGAGAGCCAGATGAGTGAAGGCCTGTGGGAAGTTCCCGAGTGCTTCACCGCCTGTGCCGATCTCCTCCGAATACAGACCGACATGGTTGGCGTGACCCAGCATGCGCTCAAACAGCAGCCGAGCCTCGTTCAGTTTCGCGCGATCGACGCGTCCTGCCCTCGTCAATGCCTCGACCAGCCAAAACGAGCACATGGTGAAGGTGCCTTCTTTTCCGTGCAGACCGTCTTCTCCCGTTTCGCTGTCGTAGCGGTAGACCAACCCGTCCGAGGCAAGACCACCATGTTTCGGTGAACGGTTAATGGCATCCAACGTTTTCAGCATTCTCGGATCGTTCGGAGAGAGAAAGAACACCAGCGACATGATGAGGTTCGACGCATCCAGCGAGTCGCTGCCATAATACTGCACGAAGGTTTGGCGTGCGGAGCTCCATCCCTTCGTCATGATCTCTTCATAGATTCGGTCCCTGACCTGAAGCCAGCGCGTACGATCAGCCGGAAACGATCGCTTCTCGGCCAATCGTAGGCCGCGATCCATGGCGACCCAGCACATCAGCTTGGAATACACGAAGTGTCTCCGTCCGCCGCGCACTTCCCAGATGCCTTCATCCGGCTGCTGCCAATTCTCACAGAGCCAATCCAGCCGCCTCTTGATACGCACCCATACATCATAACCGATCGGCATCACATATTTGTTGTACAGGTACAACGAATCCAACAGCTCGCCGTAGATGTCCAATTGCAGTTGGTTGTAGGCACCATTGCCGATGCGGACCGGCCGAGATCCTCGATAGCCGTCCAAATGATCGAGTGTCGTTTCCGTGAGATCGTGGCGTCCGTCGATGCCGTAGACGATCTGCAACGATCCGTCCGGCTCCGCCTCTCCTGCGCGCGCCTCCAGCCATTTCATAAAGCCGACCGCCTCGTCGGTAAATCCGATCCGCAGCAAACCGTATAGGGTGAAGGCGGCATCCCGAATCCACGTATAACGATAGTCCCAATTTCGGCCTCCACCGAGTGTTTCCGGCAAGCTGCATGTCGGAGCGGCGATGATGGCGCCGGTCGGTTCGAAGGTCAGTAGTTTCAGGGTGAGCGCCGACCGATAGATCATCTCTCGCCAACGACCGGCGTAGGTGCATTTGGACAACCAGCGTCGCCAATAGTTCACCGTGTGTTCGAAGAGTTCGTCGGCTTCACCGATGGATGGACAAGAACCGCAGTCTTCATCGGCTTGAATACCTCCAAGCACGAACACCGCCGACTGCTCCTCGTGCAGCACAAAAACCGCCGTCGCGCCGCGGTCATCCGCCGTAAGCGGAATATCCGTCGCGAGACTCAGACTCAAGCCGGGAGAATGGAAGCTCGCTCCCTGTTTTGAAATAACGGTGTCATGGGCCGCCCGCGCATAATCAAACGCGGGATGGCATCGCATGCGAAACTCCATGCTTCCCTGCGTCACTCTTACCCGCCGCACCAGCGAATGCCGCCACGCGGACTCGTTCGGAAGGCCGGGCGGCATGAAATCTACGATTTCCGCGATCCCATCCGGCGAGTTGAGGCGCGTGATCAGAATATTCGTGTCCGGCCAATAGAACTGTTTGGTCTTCACACCCTCGCGGGCGGCGCCAAGCTCGAAGCGGCCGCCTTTCTCGTGATCCAGAATGGCCGCGAACACACTGGGGGAATCGAAGTGCGGAAAGCAGAACCAATCAATCGATCCCGTCATACCGACGAGCGCAGCCGTGCGCATGTTGCCGATGATGCCGTAATTCTCAATCGGCTGATAACTCATCGCCTTCGCTTCACAGAATCGCCGGAGTTTGTTCGAATACCCATAAAAGACCCCATCCTTCGTCGATCACGGAGCAGTGTCAGCCCTTCCAGCCCGCATCTGCATACAACATGCGCGGTGTCTTGTCCTTTCAGAGGTTATAGACAGAACGGCTTGACCGACTCAACCCCCCAATTGCTTCCCCCAACGCACGATGGGCTGACTGTCGACTCTGCACCGATCTGTTTCGGGCTTCTCAACACTCAACATCGCAGTGACGAGAAATCGAGGTTTCTCTCACAATTGAAATATTCAGCCAGAATGGTGTTCGCGCCGGTTACCCGGCGCCGGCCGAATTAGTTATTCCCGGTTTTCAAAGCTTCGACAGCCGGCTGTTCTCGGCTATGGTCGCTGAGAGACCATCCGCCGCCCAAGGCTTTATAGAGCTGAACCACCGAGGTCAGATACAAGCGACGAGTCGTCGCGAGCGCCAATTCCGCGTCGAACAGGTTCCGTTGCGCAATCAGGACGTCCAAATAATTCGCCAGGCCGCCCTTGTACCGGAGATTCGCGAGGCGAAGGGCCGCTTTTAACGCATTGACCTGTCTCTCCTGAGCAGCCGCCTGTTCACGCGCGGTGCTGACTCCCGCCAACGCGTCTTCAACTTCCTTGAACGCTGTGAGGATGGTCTGCTTGTATTGGGCGATCGCTTGCCTGGCTTGAGCCTCAGCGGCATCCTGTTGAAACCCGAGACTCACGGCGTTCAGCAGGGGACCGGTCAGAGTCGGACCGAAGATTCCGAAATCGCCTCCGACCGCGAAGAGTTTGGACAAGCTCGGATTGGCGGTCCCGAGAAGCCCGGTGAGGGAGAGCTTGGGAAAGCGATCGGCTTTGGCGGCCCCGATCCTGGCCGTTGCGGCAGCCAACTGCTGCTCAGCCTGCACGACATCCGGCCGTCGCTGCAGCAATTCGGAAGGGAGACCGGCCGGCACGACCGGCGGCACCACCTGGTCGGTCAGCGATTGTCCTCTGGGGATCTGACCGGGATTCCTCCCTAACAGCACGCTCAACTCGTTTTCCTTTTGAATCATTTGGCGTTTCAGGTCCGCGATGCGAGCCGCCGCGTTTTCCCGCTCGGCTTGGAACTGTTCAAGATCCAATCCGTGAATCAGACCCTGTCGGTGCCGCGCCTGGCTGATTCGCACGGACTCCTCCCAGGCACGCAAGGTCCGCTCGGAAATTTCCAATTGCAGATCGAACTGCCGAAGATCGAAATAAGCCTGAGCTACCCCACCGACCAATTGCAAAACAAGCGCGCGCCGGTTCTCTTCACGGGCCAACAGATCGCCGCGGGCCGCTTCGTTCGACCGGCGAATTCGTCCCCACACATCGATTTCCCAGGCGAGATTGCCCTGCAGATAGTAGTTGAAGGGATTTGGAAATCCTCGAAAACGGACGCCACCCAACCTGGCAACAGGAAAGTTCGACGTGGCCGTCATCTGAGGAATAAAGTCGGTCTTCGCGATGAACAACCGAGCTTCAAACTCTTCGATCGTCGCGACCGTGCGTTCGAGATCTTTGTTCTCTGCTAACGCAATGCGGATGAGCTTTTGAAGTTCTTCATCCTGGTAGAGTTCCCACCACGGCATATTGGCAAGAGACGGTAAATCAGCCGCCTCCTTGGCCATGCGGAATGAATCTCCGGCAGGAATATCCGGGCGCGAATAATCGGGTCCCACCGCGCAGGCGAACAGGAGTCCTGAAACCAAGACCAATGCGAGTATCTGCATGTCAACGTCCTCCTTGCGGGGATGCCGACTCGAGTCCGGTACGGTCTTCTCCGACTTTGCCTCGTTGGACGGATCCGGCAGCCGGTTTTCCCAACATTCGGATCAGCATGAAGAACAAGGGGACAAATAAGACGGAAAGAATCGTCGCGGCGATCATCCCCCCGAACACACCAGTGCCGATCGAATGCCGGCTGGCCGCGCCTGCTCCACTGGCGACCACCAAGGGCACCACGCCGAGAATGAACGCCAATGAGGTCATGAGGATGGGGCGGAACCGAAGCCGCGCCGCCTCGCTCGCCGCATCCCGCAACGACAGGCCGTGCTGGTATCGTTGATTCGCAAATTCCACGATGAGAATGGCGTTCTTGGCCGAAAGCCCGATGAGCGTGACGAGGCCGATCTGAAAATAAATATCGTTGGTCATCCCCGACAACCACACCGCCGACAAGGCGCCGAACACGCCGAACGGCACAGCCAAGATCACGGCAAACGGAACAGTCCAGCTCTCGTACTGAGCGGCCAATACCAGGAACACCATGAGTAAGCCGAACCCGAACGCGACAACCGACTGAGATCCCGCCTTGTGTTCCTGATAGGAAATCCCGCTCCAATCGATATCGAACCCCTGAGGGGGCAAGACCTCTTTCGCCACCCGCTCCAAGGCATCGAGCGCTTGGCCTGAGCTGTAGCCCGGCGCCGCTGAACCGAGGACGAGGGCGGTATTGAATCCGTTGAAATGAGTGACTGGATCGGGCCCGCTGGAATAGGTCGTCGAGACGACGGTGTCCAGCGGGATCATCGATGTCTCTCGACCAGTCATTGCCCGAACGTAGATTTTGGCGATATCGGCCGGGCGCGATCGATACTGGGGCTCCGCTTCGGTCTGGACCCGATAGACACGGCCGAATTTCACGAAATCGTTGATATACAGGTTGCCGAAATAAGCCTGAAGGGTGTCGAATACTTCGGAAATCGGTACCCCGAGCGCCTTGGCCCTCTCCCGATTGATCTTGGCGTGCACACGGGGCGCGCTCACGCGAAAGCTGGTACTGACCGCCCCGATCGCCGGGTCCTGTCTTGCCTTCTCGACAAACTCCTGAGCGACCGCGCCGAACTTCCTAAAATCTCCGCCGCTCGGGTCTTGCAGTTGCACGGAGAAACCGCCGGTGGCGCCCAGGCCTCGGATCGAGGGAGCATTAAACGCCAAAATCAACGCCCCGGGGATCTTTGCAAACTCCTTGAACGCCCCTCCGATAAGAGATTTGACATGGTCCTGCTTGCTCTTCCGTTCATCCCAATGTTTGAGCGGCGCGAAGAGGGTCGCCGTATTGGTTCCCCTGGTATTGAAGACGAAGTTCTGTCCCGACAGCGCTTGTGTTCCATAGATCGCGGGTAGGGTATGGTAGTACTGCTCGATCCGGTCGAGGACTGCGTCCGTCCGTTTTTTCGACGCCCCATCCGGCAGCTGGACGATGGTAATAAAATATCCCTGGTCTTCTTCCGGCAAGAAGGCTAAGGGAATCCCGGCAAACAATTTGACCGCGACGCCGATCACGACTCCGCACAGCGCCAGCGAGAGGACCATATGTTTCAACGTGAAACCCACGCTTGTCGCGTACCGAATTTGGACCCACTCGAACAGCCGATTAAACAGTCCGAAGAAGCCTTTGCGTGGCCCATGGCTCGGCTTCAGCACCAGAGCGCAGAGAGCGGGGCTGAGCGTCAGCGCGACAAATCCCGAGATCGCGACGGAGACCGCGATCGTGATCGCAAACTGCTTGTACAATTGGCCGGTGATTCCTCCTAGAAATCCCACCGGCACAAAGACCGCGCAGAGCACCAGCACAATGGCGATCACGGGACCTGCCACCTCCCCCATGGCCTTCTTAGCCGCATCTTTCTGTGACAGTCCATTCGCCATGTGGCGCTCCACGTTTTCAACGACCACGATGGCATCATCCACCACGATCCCGATGGCGAGCACCAGGCCGAAGAGAGTGAGTGTATTGATCGAGAACCCGAGGGCCGCCATCCCTGCAAAGGTTCCGATCAGCGAGACCGGAACCGCCAGGACGGGAATCAGTGTTGCACGCCAGCTTTGAAGAAAGAGGTACACGACCAGAACGACCAAGACCATGGCTTCCCCCAAGGTCTTGACCACTTCCTTGATGGAGACATCGACAAAGCGTGTCGTGTCGTAGGGAATGTCATACGTGACGCCGGGTGGAAAGATCTTGCTCAGCCTGTCCATCTCACCGCGAATTCCCTTGACTGTGTCGAGGGCGTTGGCGCCGGGCAAAAGAAAGGTCAGAAGCAGCGCGGTGGGTTTGCGGTTATAGCGGCCTTCGAGCACGTAAGACTGCGCCCCCAACTCGACCCGCGCAACATCTTTGAGGCGAACCATCGATCCGTTCGGCAGAGCTCGAACGATCATGTTCTCGAATTCATGCACGTCGGACATGCGTCCGTCGGCAAAGAGCGGGAGGGTGAGTTCCGTGGAAATCGGCATAGGCTCCCGTCCGACGGTTCCGGCGGGGAAGTCACGGTTCTGTTCGCGCACGACATTCGCGATGTCGGTCGGCGTCAGACCCAACTGCGCCATACGCACAGGATCAAGGACGAGACGCATGCTGTAGTTTTGTTGTCCGAAGACCAGCGCATCGCCGACGCCGGGCAAACGCTTGATATTGTCGAGGATTCGCAGGATCGCGAAATTCGAGAGAAAGAGCGCATCTTGCTGCGGATCGTCGGAATTCAGCACCATGACCGTCAGCAGATCCGGCGACATTTTTTTAACGGTCACTCCTTGACGAATGACTTCCGGCGGAAGCTGCGGCTCTGCAAGCTTCTGGCGATTCTGCGCCTGGACTTGCGCGATATCGACGTTCGTGCCGATTTCGAAGGTCAGCTTGATGGTCATGTGACCGTCGTTCGTACTGGTCGAATCGAAATAGAGAAGATGGTCGATCCCGGGAAGCTGTAACTCAATGGGGCGGGCGACCGATTCCGCAACGACTTCCGCGCTCGCGCCGGGATAGTCGGCTTCGATCTGCACCACCGGGGGAGTGATTTCAGGGAATTGAGCGATGGGCAGGGCCAGCATTGCCACGAGGCCCATGACGACGACGACGATGGAAAGGACCGAGGCAAAAATCGGACGGTCGATAAAAAAACCGAGGTTCATTTCGCTTGTTCCGCATCACCGACGGCCGGCGATGGAGGTGTAGTGGATGCCGTTGAGGCAACCGTGACGGGCTTGACCTGAGCTCCGGGTACGACTCGTTGGAATCCTTCCACCATCACCCGCTCCCCGGCCCGGAGCCCTTCCTCGATGATCCACCGATCTCCTTGCCAATCCGTCGCCTTCACGTCTCGGACTTCCACTTGGTTCCCCTGGCTGACGACATAGACGACTGCGCCCTTTGGTCCTTGCTGGACCGCGCGCTGGGGAACGAGGATGGCATTAGGCTTCGACACTCCGTGAAAACGCACGGTCACGAACTGGCCGGGCAACAACACCCGATCGGGATTCGGGAACACCACCCGCGCTTGACGTGAACCGGTCTGGACCTGCAACCCGATATCCGCAAAATCCAACACGCCCTCATGCGCATAGGTGGTTCCGTCTACGAAGATGATGGTGCCCGTCAATTTGTAGATCCCCGGGTGCTGAATCCGTTTCGAAAGGGTGTCCCGTCGTCGTTTGAGGAGAAAACTCTCCGGCGCACTCACGATCACGTACATAGGATCGACTTGATGGATGACCGTCAGGAGATCCGTCTGCGCCGTAACCAACCGGCCCTGATAGTACCGCGTTCGCTCGATCAAGCCGTCGACCGGGGCGACGATGAGCGTGTTGTCCAGATCGAACTTCGCCTTGACCAGATCTCCTCTTGCCGCTTCCAGCGCGGCCCGCGCGGCAAGATCTTCTGCGACAGCGTCATCGACATCTTTCTGGCTGACGGCATCTTCGACGAGCAACGGCTTGACACGCGCCAGATCTTGCTTGGCCTGCACGACCCGCGCCTCGGCTTGCGCGACTCGTCCTTTGGCGCTCACGAATGCCGCCCGGAAAGGCACAGGATCGATCTCGTAGAGACGATCACCTTGCTTGACGTCGCGCCCCTCGGGGAAAAACCGTTGTTTGATGATTCCGGTGACTTGCGGGCGGATTTCGACGATGCTCGACGCTTCGGCTTGCCCGATAAGCTCCGGCTCATCGGGAACAGTCTGAGAAAAAGTCTCGACGACCTCCACTTCGGGGATCGGACGAGGCGCGGAGGAGGCCGTTTCGTCCTTGCAGCCGAACAGGCCGACTGCTCCGACGACGAAAAGCACGCCAATGACGAGCCTCATCGGCGCCTCTTCGATTCGCAGGACAGTTTTCAGGACATAAAACACGCAGTGAGAATCTGCTCAGCGAGCATAAGATGTCAAGGCCTTATGCGTCCGACTTTATTAGCCCAAGACATTCAAGTGCGAAGGGTTTACGATGCGTCATCTGTTGCAACTCCTAAATGAAGTCCTCTTGGCAGAGACTTCTAGAAGGAGGATCAACCATCAACGTGGCTATAAGGAAAAACCCAGTTCAACATCAGTCTTTCGTACAGGCCCTGGTAACAAACAAGGCCCTCATGACTTCACAAGTGTCTTCTCTCTCCACCTTAAGCGATGACCGATCATCCGGATGAACACGTATTCGCGGACTGTTGGTCCTCACGCGAAAGACCTGGCCGCTTCCTCGATCAGCACGACGATCGCACCGGCCTGCGAGGCCATGACGCGTGGCTCGCCTGCAATGTCATGATCTTTTTTGGCTTCATGCGCTCCGCCATCAATCTCTGGGTCTTGACACGATATATTTGCATATGCAATAAAATGCTCAATGAAACTGGAATTACCAGAAATGAAACAAAACAAAGATCATATTGAGCAGATCGTATGTGAGTGTCTCTTGAGTCGTGCACGCATACTCAATCGTATTCTCACAGGCATCTACGATGATGAATTGCGCTCCTACGGCTTGAAGGCAACACAACTCAATCTCCTGGTCCTTATAGCGAGGGTCGGCCCCGTTCGACGTATCGACATTGGGAAGCGTCTTCACCTCGACCCATCAACGCTGACCCGGAATCTCAAGATAATGCTGACCAATGGTTGGATAGAAGAGCTTATCGATGGAGAAGACGGTCGCGGCTCGCCGTTGCAAGTCACTGCGAAAGGTCGTGATCTTCTAAGTCAAATCGTTCCGTCTTGGCGAAAGGCGCAGGATCGCGCGCGAAAGCTGATCGGGGATGAGGGCGAGACACTTTTGAAAAGGCTCGCAGCAAACAAGTTCGGACTTCCGTCGGGGTAGGTGAGTTTTTTTGATTATGTACTTGCATATACAACTACATGCCATTTGGCACTCGCCGCGCACGAAACCAAGAGAGGGAGACAACATGACAAAGCCAAGAATGTTGATCACGGCAGCGCTCGGACAAACTGGATTTCAAGCCGCATTGTTACAGCTCGAATTGTTACAGTTCGAGAAGGGGTTCCTGGTGTGTGTTTTCGCAAAACGACGAGCAGACCTCCGGCGGTCTTCAATCTTCGGAGACAGACCGCTGTCATCGATCAGGAATGTGCGAGGAAAATTCCTTGCTTGCCTGCTGCTATCACTCACGATGTTTCTTGGGTGCACCCCTCAAGACAGACAGCCCCAGCAGGCTGTACGGCCCGTGAAGGTCGTCCGAATCGGCGATGAGACCGCCGCAGGGGTGATGAGTTTCGCCGGGGAAGTACGGGCACGATACGAGACGACCTTAGCCTTCCGGGTATCGGGCAAAATGCTTCACCGTCCCGTTGAGGTGGGAGATCGCGTGCACAAAGGTCAGCGCTTAGCGAGGCTTGATTCCAACGATTATCGACTTGGAACGGACGCGCTTCACGCTCAGCTCAAATCCGCCCAGGCCGAACAGGATTTTGCCCGGGATGATCTGACACGTTACCGTGAACTCTTGAACCTGCGGGTCATTAGTCCAGCCGAGTTCGACCGGCATGAAACCGCTTATATCACCGCGCGGGAACGGGTCGCGGCGCTGAACGCGCAACTGAGCCAAGCGACCAACCAATTACAATACACCGATCTGCTGGCGGATCGGGACGGCGTGGTGACGGCGCTGGAAGCCGAGATCGGGCAGGTGGTGGCTGCCGGTCAGCCGGTCGTCAAGCTGGCCCGGCTTGATGAGAAGGAAATCCATATCGATATCCCTGAGCAGCGTGTGGCTGGAATCGAACTCTACCAGACAGTCCGCGTGACCTTGTGGGCCGGCGGCGACAGGCAAATCACGGCACGTATTCGCGAGATCGCGGCGGCGGCCGACCCGGCCAGCCGCACCTATCGCGTCAAAGCGACACTGCTTGAGGGACAGGATGAAGCACGGCTCGGTAAGACGGCGACGGTGTGGATTCCGTTGACTACCCCACCGCGCATCGCCGTTCCACTCTCCGCCGTATTTACCCCTCAGAACGATTCTGGACGGCCGCGTGTATGGCTGGTGGACGAGCAGACCGGCACGGTCAGATCCGTGCCGGTTCAGCTGGGCGAGGCACTGGACGGAGAGCGCATTGTCGTCGCGGGAGTCGTGTCCGGACAATTGGTCATCAGCGCCGGCGTCCAGCGCCTAGCTGAAGGACAGGCGGTGCGCCTGCCGGAACAGGTCGCGGCGGCCATGCACGGCTTCGTCGCCGAAAGCAAGGAGGATCAGCCATGAAGGATTTCAATCTGAGCGAGTGGGCACTCACACATCGCTCCATCACCGGTTTTTTCATGGTGCTGGTGCTGCTCGGGGGAATTCTCGCCTATTCCCAGCTGGGACAGCGGGAAGACCCGACGTTCACCTTCCGGGTGATGGTCGTGAAAACCCTCTATCCTGGGGCAACCGCGCTGGAAACAGAGCAACAGGTGACCGACCGCCTGGAAAAGAAAATCCAGGAACTACCCAATCTAGACTTCATCCGCAGCTACTCGAAATCCGGCGAATCGGTCATTTTTGTCACACCTCGTGAAGATACGCCAGCTAAAGAAATTGCCGATCTCTGGTATCAAGTGCGCAAGAAGGTCGGTGACATCCGCATGAGCTTGCCGCCCGGCATCGTCGGCCCCTTCTTCAATGACGAGTTCGGCGACACCTACAGCCTCCTCTATGCCTTTTCCGGGGAAGGCTTCAGCTACGCCGAGCTGAAAACTGCGGCAGATTCGGCTCGACAGCAGATCTTGCGCGTCAAGGATGTCGAGAAAGTCGATCTCATCGGCGTCCAGGACGAAAAGATTTACGTCGAGTTTTCCGACAAGAAGCTGGCCGAACTGGGTCTGGACGCCGCAGCAGTCGCTCAAGTACTCCAGGCGCAGAATGGCATGGTGCCGGCGGGAACAGTGTTTTCTTCACAGCGCAATCTCCCCATACGACTCACCGGCCCATTCGACTCGGTGGATAGCGTGGCGAACCTGGCGGTACGTCTCGAAGGCCGGACCATCAGGGTCAGCGATTTCGCCAAGGTGACGCGGGGCTACACCGATCCGCCGGAATTCAAGATGCGCTTCAACGGCAAGGAAGCCATCGGTCTCGGCGTGACCATGCACAAGAAAGGCGATGTGCTGGAACTGGGCAAAGCGCTTGAAACCACCATGACTTGGATCGAGGGGGAACTTCCGGTGGGCGTCGAGGTCGAACGGGTCGCCGATCAATCGCGCGTGGTCAAAACGGCCATCGGCGAATTCCTGCGCACCTTCTTCGAGGCGCTGGCGGCGGTGCTGCTCGTCAGCTTCCTGAGTCTCGGATTTCGCACCGGCTCCGTCGTCGGGCTGACAGTGCCTCTGGTTCTGGCCGGAACGTTGCTGTGCATGTGGCTCTTGGACATGGAAATTCATCGCATTTCGCTGGGCGCCTTGATTCTCGGGTTGGGCCTTCTGGTGGACGACGCCATGATTGCGATCGAGATGATGGCGCGCAAACTCGAAGAGGGGTGGGATCGGATGCGCGCCGCGACTTTTGCCTACCGCGCTACGGCGTTTCCCATGCTGACCGGAACCTTGATCACCATTGCCGGCTTTCTACCGGTAGGCCTGGCTAAGTCGCAAGCCGGTGAATACACGGTGGCGATTTTTCAGGTGATGGCCATCTCGCTGTCCCTATCGTGGATCGGTGCGGTGGTCTTCACACCCTATCTGGGCTTTCTGATGCTCAAGACTAAGGCCAACGGGCACACCCCCGGCCACGACCTTTTTGACACGCCGTTCTATAATCGTCTGCGCCGCTGGGTGGATCGTTGCGTGGAACATCGCAAGGCAGTGATCATCGGCACGGTGGCGCTGTTCGGCGTCGGCGTCGCAACTTTGACCCAAGTCCCCGAACAGTTTTTCCCGTTGTCCAATCGGCCGGAAGTCATCATCGACCTGTGGCTGCCGGAGGGCAGTGCCTTCGCGCAAACTGAAGCGGTCGCCAAGCGCATGGAGACGCTGCTTGCCACAGATGAGGATGTGGTGAATTACGCGGCTTATGTCGGCAGCGGCAGCCCGAGGTTTTTCCTCCTGATCGTGCAACAACTGGTCAATACCAACCTCGCCGAATTCGTCGTGATGACTCGTGACAACGTGGCCCGCGAACGGGTCATGCAACGCATCCGCCTGGCTTTCGCCACGGATTTCCCGGAAGTGCGGGGACGCGCCATGCGACTCAATGTCGGGCCACCGATGGACTATCCGCTCGTGTTCAGGGTGTTCGGTGAAGATCCCAAGATCGTTCGAACCATCGCCGACCGGGTGGCTGAGGTCGTGCGCGCCAACCCCAACGCGGTGGATGTGAACGACGACTGGCACGATCGCATTCCTGCGTCTCGTCTCGTCCTCGATCAGGACAAGGCGCGTGCACTCGGCGTCTCGACTGTAAGCTTGTCGCAAACCTTGCAAGCTCACTATACGGGAATTCCCGTCGGACAGTTCCGCGAGGACGACAAGCTCATCGACATCGTGTGGAGGGCGCAAAAGAACTTGCGGGGCGCCGCCGACGAGTTGCCCGATGTGGCAGTACGAACGGCCAACGGAAAATCGATGCCGCTGGCGCAACTGGTCAAATCTGAAACCGTGTTCGAGGATGGCGTCCGTTGGCGCCGGAATCGCTTCCCGGCGATTTCAGTGCGGGCCGACGTGGCGGACGGCATGCTGGCGCCCGATGTAGCCGCGCAGATCGTTCCGAAGCTCGAGCCCGTCAAAGACAGCCTCCCCGCCGGCTATTTCATCGAAACCGGCGCGGCCAAGGAAGACGCCTGGATCGCTCAGAAGTCGATCCTGATCTGGATTCCGCTGGTCGTGATCGTCACACTCATCCTGCTTATGATGCAGTTACAGAACCTGTCCCGAACGTTCCTGGTGTTCGTCACGGCTCCTTTGGGTGTGATCGGGGCCGCATTCGCGCTGTTGCTGTTCGGCGCTCCCTTCGGCTTCGTAGCCCTGCTCGGCATTATCGCCCTGGCCGGCATGATCATGCGCAACTCGGTGATCCTCGTGGATCAGATCGAGCAGGACGAAAAGGCCGGCCGGGATACCTGGACCGCCATCGTAGAATCGACCGTCCGGCGTTTCCGGCCCATCCTGTTGACTGCAGCGGCGGCGATCCTGGCGATGATTCCGTTGTCGCGCAACGATTTCTTCGGGCCGCAGGCTATCGCTATCATGGGCGGACTCACGATCGCGACCATACTGACCGTGTTCTTCCTGCCCGCGTTGTATGCGGCCTGGTTTCGGGTCAAACGGAACCAGGCTCATGCAGATGCGTCGCCGGCAGGGTCAAATGAAATAGTGTTTCCCGGGGATTCAGTAATTGTTGATGGAGCGATTGCCGTGACGACGCGCTCTTCACTGCCACTTGTCGCCCTGACGATCGTCATGTTAGGGGGGTGTACACCGACGCGTGTGAGCGATCGGGTACCAGTATCGACTCCGACGGATTGGCATCATGCCCCGGCTGTTCAAGACAATTCCCGTCAGGCCGATCTCAAAGAATGGTGGCGAGGATTTCGCGATCCACTTCTGAACGAGTTGATCAGCCAAGCATTAGCCGCTAACCACGACCTTAGAATCGCAACGGCTCGCGTTCGCGAAGCCAACGCGATGGTCACTGTCGCGGAATCGACACTCTACCCCAGCGTTGACTTCTTTTCCTCGGGCGGCCGGGAAAAGCGGATTGATCGGATCATCGCAGTACCAGGTAACGAGGGGGTAAAGCTGGTCACACCCACCGCGAATGTAATCACCGGTGGTCTTGCTGCACGGTGGGAGGTGGATGTTTTCGGTGCCAGGCATCTTGAAGCTGAGGCAACGGGTGCTCAGGCCGCTGGAACCGAAGAGGAACGGCATGGAGTACAGGTTGTATTACTAGCTCAGGTGGCGACGAACTATCTGGAGCTACGCGGCGCACAGCAACGAACTGTGATCCTGCGCGAAAACATCGACATCCAGCGGGAAAGGCTCAGAACTCTGCAGGCTTTTTATCGTACCGGTTTAACGAAAGAAACCGAAGTGTCCAGGCAGGAAGCCTTACTACATAGCACCGAGAGTGCCCTCCCGGGATTGAACGCAGCTGAGGTCACGCTGATCCATCGCCTCAGCGTGTTGCTGGGCGAATCTCCGGCGAAACTTGAACACCGGCTTGTTGCTGCAACAGGTCATCCTTCCGACCTGCCGGGTATCCCAAACATGTTGCCTTCAAGCCTCCTCCTTCAACGGCCTGATCTGCGCCTTGCGCAAACCGAAGTGAGTGCAGCAGCAGCCGGCCTTGGTGCAGCACGGGCCGATTTGTTCCCGAAGGTGGTGCTATCGACGAGCGGAGGGGTCGGCGCACTGGCCATCGGCGGATTTCCGACTCTGGTGGAGAGTGTGTATGCGCTGGGGGCGGGCCTCACGGCTCCGATATTCAATGCGGGACGCATTCGGGCGCACATCGCTGCCGCCGACGCGCGGCTGGATCAAGTCGCGGCGAAGTACGAAAAAACCTTCCTCCTCGCCTTGGAAGACGTGGAAAATGCCTTTGTCGCCCATACCTCGTCGAAGGAGCGCCGCGATCAACTATTGAAGGCTGAAACAGCAGCAGAGAAAACGTATCGATCCTCCGAAGCCTTATACCAGAGGGGAGCGAGTGATTATTTATCCGTGCTGGATGCTCAACGCACCAAACTTTCAATCAACGACGAGCGTGTCAAAGCTGAAACCGCCGTCCGTGTCTCCTTGGTCTCGCTTTCCAGAGCATTTGGTGGCGGTTGGGCCGTGGACAGCTCAGTAAGCCGAGGAAGTGATAATGACTCCGTGAAAATAACAGAGAAGGACTAAGTCGTGCGGTTCCGAAAACGTAAAGCGGTGACGGCGGAATGACGTGCCGCCAATGTGAGCCGTCGCCCCACGCCCCATGCCCCATGCACGAACACGATGTTGGGTTTAGTCGATATTCTTCGGTCACTGTAAGACATAGTCCGGAGTACGTCACACCCTAGTTCAGCCCAACCTCCTTCAGGAGAGCCTGAGCACTTGCTTTCCCGACATTGTTAGAGGCAAACGGGCTGTCACCGGTAATGAGCTTCCTATCCTGATGGGTTTTCCCGGTGATGTCGCTATTGAGGATCTCAACACCGAGCTGCTTCAGCTTTTCGGCGACAAACCATCGCATCGGACCGGGCATGTATCCGATATCGGGATTTTCCTTATCGATGGAATCGGGGAAGACACAGATCTTATAGCCCTTATACATGAAGTCGTCCTTGGACTCCCCGAGCGCCGCCGACAGCAACGCCGCCGGCCCATGGCATAGGGAAATAACATGCTTGTCTTTCCTCATCGCCCATTCGAGAACCTGCTTGACGTCCTTGCTGTCAGGGATTCCGGTTAAGGCACCCTGCCCCCCGGAATGAAGACGGCGATATAATGTGAGTCGTCTCCAAGTTTGCTCTCGATCACATCCGATAGCTTAAGGGGGCTTTTAAGTTTCCCCAGGTACTTCTGATACACACTCTGGACGGCTTCGTCTTCTTTCGGCAATGCCCAAAGTTCCAGCTTGACGGGGTTGCCCGACAGAGTCGCGATGTCGAATTCGAAGCCGGCCTTGTTCATATGGTACATCGGCAGGAGCATTTCAACGGGGTGGTTTCCCGTGGAAAACATCGTACCGTTTTGCATGAGAAGGTATCTCTCTTCAGAGGCAATCAATGAGTACCTTCCATTTCCCCTCGCGATAGGGGTTTGGGTAGTCCGCCCCTGCCAATCGGATTTGGACGACGTAAACTTTTCTAGGGAGTAGGCCGAGGGAAAGAAGACATTATTTTCAGCCGGATCAGGGGTAGGATGCTTGTCGGTTTCGGTATTCTTACTGGTCATGGCTTTCCTCCTCTTGCTTGATTCGCGATTGTAGAGCAAATGAAGTTGATAAAAGATCGGACCGGCCACTAGCAGACCTTTTCTGAGTTCCTCCTTCATGGTCTCATTTTGTATTGCTGCAAGAGATTCCGGTCGCAGGATGAGTCAATCATCGTGCCCGTATTCGATCGATAACCGCGCATTCTCTGCGGACTCCAACCATACGGAAGACCAATCAAGTTCGCCTCGCCCCTTCGCGACGGCGGCGAGGAACCGATCGTGGAGCAGGCCGGCCAATGGAAGCGGGGTCGTGCTGTCGGCTGCGGTCTGGAGCACCAGATCGATATCCTTCAATCCCAACTCCACGGTGAAGCCTGCCGGTCGAAAACGCTGCTGCGCGATCACGCGGCCGTAGGTTTGGTAAGCAGGGCAGGCAAACAGGGTACTGCCCAGCATGTCCGCCAATTTGCTTCGATCGATTCCGTTTTTTTCTCCCAATACAAGCGCCTCGGCAAGCGATTCAACGGCAGAGGCCAGCAAGAAGTTCCCCGCCAGCTTGACGACATGCGCCGCAGCCGGTTCCTCGCCGAAATCAAACGTCCCTTGCCCGATGGAATCGAGGATGGGGCGCACCCGCTGCTTCGACATTGGGGAGCCGGACAGACAGATCCATAACTTCCGCGCAGCCGCTGCCTCCGGGCGCCCGAACACCGGGGCAGCGACATACTCGACCCCGGAGCGCCGATGCTGCTCAGCCAAACGGTTTGCCAGACGCGGGGAGACGGTGCTCATTGAAAGATGGATGCCCTCAGGACCGAGGCGTTCCACAAACCCTCGGTCGCCGTCGACGACGTCCTCAAGGGCCCGATCGTTCGCCAGCATGGTGATCACGATTCCGCCGGGCTGGACGGTGTCGCCTGGCTCATGGGCCAGTTTTGCTCCTTGTGCAACTAAGGCCGCGGCCTTATCAGGTGTCCGGTTGTGCACATGAAGGTCGAATCCCGCCTTGAGCAGGTTGCCGGCTATAGCACTGCCCATCTTGCCAAGTCCGATGAACCCGATCGATTTCATTGCAGAAACTCCTCGGTTACCGCTCTACTACATATTCGCCCGGACCATACTACATTCGATGCTGATGTTGATCTCGTCGCTCACAACCATGCAACCATCAACCGTTGCTTCACATCAAGGGGAACCCAAGACATGATCCTATTCGGTAATGGACTGAGACAACGGCCTGTTCGATTGCTTGTGCGTCATCCGTTCTGGCCAGACCGGGCTTTCTTTTATGTCTAGGCGATTCATGGGGCCGCCTAAATCCCAACGACTTTTGGTGGTAGTTTTTCTCCCTCGCTGAGCAGCCGCTCCAGCGTCACTCTGGGACAGACATTGTGCTCAATGTAGGTGAGAAGGTTTCTCCCGACGCTCCGGATGAGCTGATCCGCATCCGCGTCCAGGCATTTGCCCTCGTTGTCGAAGACTGTCGTGACATTCGCGACTGAAATCGGCAACGGCAACACGATGCCCCCGACATGCGAAACCACGCTGCGCAGATGCTCTAACGATTTCACGGCACCGATCGTTCCCCCCGCGACACCTAGTAACGCGACCGGCTTCCCGGCCAGGGCAGACGGATGGCCTAGACTTTCGATGACGAGCTTCATCACGCTGCTGAAGCTGCCGTAATATTCAGGCGTGGCGAGGATGATCCCGGTGGCCTGTCCCACTTTCTGTTGGAGCTGCTTCGCATCCTTGGACTGTGGGTCCGTCCCAGGTGGTGGAAGATTCAATGTGGCAGGATCAATGACCTCGGTCGAGACCTTGGTGTGCTTCTTCAGTTCGTCCAGGACAAGGGCGGACGCCATATTCGTATAGTTGCCTGGACGCACACTGCCGTTGATGATGACGATGCGAATCTTGTCGGATAAACCCATAGGTTCCCCCTGACACCAGAATTATTCCCACTTGTCACGTCCGCTTGTTTGAACACGCGCTTCACCCGCACGAGACAACCACTTGTTCAATCGAGATGCCCCATCCTCCCAGCCTGGTAATCCGCCATCGCTTGGACCAGTTCCTCTTCGGTGTTCGTCACGAAGGGACCGCGCCAGACTACCGGCTCATTGATCGGCTCTCCGCTGAGCACCAAAAGCGTCGCCTCTTCCTTGGCCTGGATGTTGATCCGCTCTCCAGCCGCACCACAGAACGCCAGTTCGACTTCACCGACCACATACGATTGATTCACCACGACCGATCCCTTCCGTACAAACAGCCCGATGTTGTATCCGGTCGGGAAACTCAGTTCTGTATGATCATCGGCAGTGAGGTGCAGGTCATAGACATGGATCGGCGTGAACGTCTTCGCCGGCCCTTTAAGGCCATGGAATTCTCCGGCGATCACCCGGACCTGACCAGCGCCTTGAGCGAGATAGGCCACCGGAATCTGTTCGTTCAACAACGTCTGATAGCGGGGGGGCGCCATCTTAACGGCCTTCGGTAGGTTCACCCACAGTTGCACCATCTCCAGCATGCCGCCGCGCTTTGCAAAACCCGGTTCGTGTTTCTCCTCGTGCACGACGCCTGAAGCCGCCGTCATCCATTGGACGTCGCCGGGGCCGATTGTTCCGTGGTTGCCGGCCGAATCCCGATGCACCAGCTCACCCTGATAGACGATGGTCACTGTTTCAAACCCGCGGTGCGGATGCTCGCCCACACCGCGCTGCCGGTTCGAGGGTGGGAATTCTGCGGGACCGGCATAGTCCAGCAGCAAAAACGGGCTGATCGCCTCTCCCAGATTCTCATCCGAGAAAATGTTCCGGACCGGGAACCCGTCACCGACCCAATGGGCCGATGTGGGTTTATACACCTGCAACATTGGTTTCATATTGTCCATGGTGCTTCCCCGGTGACGACGCAACGGTATGTTCAACAATGTGCCGCCACTCAGTCGTCCCGGACTGCGCTTCTGTTATTGCTCGTATTTCTCCACGACTTCCGGCGGACGAACCTGCGCGTCGTTTGGGTTCTGCCCGACGTCACGCAGCGCACGGCGCTGGCGCAAGAGATCCCAACATTGATCGAGTTCGACTTCGATCTTCGTCAGCCGTTTTTGATCTGACTCCTTCAATGAGCCCTGTGAGTAAAGCCGATGTTCTTCTGCGACGAGATTCTGAATGTGATCCAAAATCGGTTGATCTTTGGCTTGATCCGCCATGGTTGATTCCTCCAGCTTCGACAAAACATCCTTTGCTTATCGTATATTATTCGTACCGATCCACCGGTCAGACAGCCTTTTCATAGGAGAACTGGATACCCGCAGTCCCACCAGTCTCGATAAAGAGGTTCATGAATGCCGGCATCGTCTCCTTGCGCACTCAGTCTCGCTGTAGTTCACACGGTAACTGTACCCACGTGACGATCTTCATCATTCTTGATTCTTAGAGCTACGCGTCACCCGAACTTTCCCAGATCAAGACTTCCGCGCCTGTCGTCTGGTCGGCCGTAATACGTGACCCGCCTCCCGAGGTGAATCGTGCCGCATCCCCCGACTTGAGTCGGCCTGCGCCTTCCAAGTCCACGCCTCCTTTCGCGACATATAAATGGACAAACGGCGCATCCGGGATACCTATGGACTCTGCCGGCTTCAAGCGACCACCCCATAGCACGGATCCGCCTTGTCGAATAGCGATAGCTGCCTCATGTCCTCGACCTGACGCAATCGGCACCAGCCTCCCTTGGTTGAGTTGGGCATTGATATCGAGCTGCTCATATCCGGGATTGATTCGCTCTGTGTCCGGCACGACCCACATCTGAATAAAATGAACATCCTTCTCCTTGCTCGGATTCATTTCTGAATGCCAGATCCCGGTTCCCGCGCTCATCCGTTGCGCCAACCCTGGGTAGATGAGGCCATTGTGACCTTCGGAATCCTTATGCTCAAGCTCTCCGGCGAGGACCCAGGTGACGATCTCCATGTCGCGATGCGGATGGGTCATGAACCCGGTGCCGGGCTTGACAATGTCGTCATTGCTGACAAGCAGCAGGCCATGATGGGTATTCTTTGGGTCATAATGATCGCCGAAACTGAAACTATGCCGGGAGTCCAGCCATGGCGTTCGAGTGTGGAAGCGCTCCTCGCCACGCCGAATATCAATCGTCGGTGTCGTTATCTTGTTCCCCAGAATGTCTGCCATGATTCCTCCTTCCGCATCGGCCTGAGCAAGCCTGTTGCGTCATCCACGCATTTCGAATACCGAATCAATGAATTGCTGATCCACCTCATCTCGCGCTGATGTCTTGCGGTCGATGATCCCGATGATGAGGGCAAACTATTGGTCGAATTCCTCCGAGCATCTCTCGATTCACGTCGGCACGCTTGTCGTTTAATATCCCACGGTAAACCGTCGGCGGATATGCTTCGGCTTTTCCACTTCATCGACCATGGCCATCGCAAAATCCTCTAACGAAATTCGGCTCTCGCCGTTCGCATCTCTCAGCAACTGATCCGTCCCAAGCCGGAATTGGCCGGTGCGTTGGCCAGAATAGAGGTCGGCGGAAGGAGAGAGGACCGACCATTCCAGACTCGTTTCTTGACGAAGCATGTTCAAGGCTTCACGGGTGGCCAGCGAGCCCTGTCTATATTCCTCTGGAAACTGCGGCAGATCGACAGACTGCACACCCGGCTTGACTTCTAAACTGCCGGATCCTCCCACGAACAACACCCGCTTCACGCCGGCCTTCTTCACACCATTAATGATGGCGTGCGTGCCCTTGATCTGTTGGTTGTAGATGTCCGGGGTGTTCCATCCCGGATTGAAGGCACTGATGACGGCATCATGGCCTTCAACTAACCGAGCGATGTCCTCTTCTTTGTAGACCTCGCCTTTCTGGGGGCGCAGTTTCGGATGTGGTTCCAGTTTCGTGGGGTCACGCACGATGGCGGTTACCTCATGTCCACGTTGCAACGCTTCCTGCAAGATCGCCGAGCCGACAAAACCAGTCGCTCCAATTAGGGCAATTTTCATGGCAGCTCTCCGTTTCTTTGTCTTTAGGTCAAGGCGTCACCTGCTAGAGAGGCATGGACCGCTTGTCGCGTGGTCCACCAAATTCCTGCCTCCCAAAGGTGTAGCGATCGAGATTAGGCTCGATATCCGATCACTTCTCGATATCGAACCCATCGTCCTTCCACCACCGCCAGCCACCATCGAGTTCCATCACAGGGTACCCTTTGTCGGCGAACTCCACGGCCGCCGTCGCGGCGAGATGACAGACGATGGAATAGCAGTACAAGACATTCGTCTTGTCTTTGCGCAAGCCTTTCAGCGTGTGCCACTGATCCTTGGGCAAATTGATGGCACCGGGAATATGACTTTCGGCATAGTCTTCGGCGGCACGGACATCAACCAGATTGACCTCGTTGTTCTTCATCATCCGTTCGAGTTCCACCGGACCGGTCGTGAACGCCATCTTCGCCTCGAAATGCTCCCTCGCCTTCGCTGGATCGTTGATCTTCACCTCTGTTGCCATGATATCCCTCCTTGTTTATGTACTTGTTCGTCGGCATGACACCGATTGCTCCTTCGGTCCTCCATGCGTCACTGGGTGTTTTCATCAACTTCCCATTTTGCTTCAACGCTCATCTCAATGCCCTTCACCGGTCACGTGTCACGTTGCATCCGGCCGACCGCTTCCAGCACCACGCGCTCTAGAGTTTCTTCGTCGGTATGCCGCGCTCCGTTAATAAAGAATGTCGGCGTACCGCGTGCGCCGTTCATCTTTCCGCTGTTGACATCCTGCTGCACGCGATCGGTATAGGTATGGGCCGCCAGGGCCTGATCAAAACGCCCCATATCGAGGCCCAGAAATTCCCCATAGGTCCTCAGGTCTGCAATCCCTAATGCCTCCTGATTCTCAAACAACAGATCATGCATGGCCCAAAACTGGCCTTGCGCTCCGGCGGCCTCCGCCGCCTCAGCAGCCTGTTGCGCGTGCGGGTGCTTGTGGGTGAGCGGGAAGTGCCGGAACACGAACCGCAATCGGTCTTCTCGATTTGCGCGAAGTCGTTTGATGATCGGATACGCGCGGCCGCAATAGGGGCATTCAAAATCACAGTAGGCGATCAAGGTGACGACTGCTGTGGCTGGACCGATGACATGGTCGTCGGGGCCAACAGTCGCAGCCGGAAGAGAAGTCCCGCTCGTCTTGCTCATAAGAGTTCCTTTCGGGTTGCTGAAAATACCGTCCGAAGAAAACGATGAACGATGAGCTGTAAGAGTCAAACTAATCTGCATGAATCCAAACGTCCAGCGCTTAGCGTTCAGCGTTTGTCCGTGGCCTCCCGCTCACGTCGTGACGAACGTTCCCTCGCGGAGTTCCAACAGACTCTGTTCGATCTCCTCTTCCATGTTCATCACGAAGGGACCATGCCGAGCAATCGGCTCGTGCAAGGGTTTTCCGGACACCAAAAGAAAGCGAACCGACTCCTCAGTCGTGATCACCTCTATGGCATCGCCATCACTCAACAGAACGAGCCGTGGATGCGAAATTGTGAGTCCCTTCTCATGATCGCTGCCTGCAAATCGAGCGCAGATCGTCGAACGATCGCCTTCCGTCACGAATCTTCCAGTCCAGCGGATTGACGCCGGCGGCCCGCACCAGCACGAGAACGTCCGCTGCCCCAATTTCAGGTGTCGGAAGTTCCCGGACCGCCCCAGTTTCTCCGACCCGGTCAATGGCGAATGTACGCATTGTGGATGGAATCTGATTCTGCTGTCTCCATTCTTCCATGGCATCATCCCTTCTCAGCAGAGCGCCTTCAGAGATATCAGCGCCCGGCCTCCTCTGCGGTCGTAGGTTCGCGGAAATAGTCTCCCACTCGCCCTTCAAGGCGCTCGTGGCGCACCGCTTCGGATTCTCCGTAGGGATGGCCGCCGAAGCCATGACGCATCATGGCAATGGCACGCGCCCAATTTTTCTGGTTGTCGCGGGAGAGCATGAGTTGCATCACGGCTTGGCTGATGACCGGAATAGACACTTCCATCCGCAACGCATCACCGACCAGCCAGTTCACTTCACCGGTGTCTTCAACGTAGGGCGAGACTTTGTTCATGCCTCCGTCGCCGCGATAGGCCACTTCCATCAAATCGATCAGCCAGGATCGGATGACCGAGCCATGACGCCAGCATCGAAGCACCTCGTCGATGTTGAGCACGTCGCGATAGTGCTGCAGGAGGTCCATGCCTTCCGCGATAGCTTGCAGCATGCCGAACTCAATGCCGTTGTGAACCAGTTTCGTGAAATGGCCGGCGCCAGGAGGCCCGGCATGGACATACCCTTGAGGTGTCGCCAGCTCAAGGAGAATCGGTTCCATCCGCGCCACCGCCTCCCGTTCTCCTCCGGCCATCAGACAGGCGCCGTGGCGCGCACCCTCCGTGCCTCCGCTGGTGCCCAGATCGATGAAATGCAGCCCGCGTTCTTTGAGCCGTCGTTGACGCCGGATCGAATCACCCCAATAGGAATTGCCGCCATCGATGACAATGTCCCCCTCCTCCAAATGTCCGATGAGGTTGTCGAGTAACTGATCCACCTCAGGTCCCGCAGGAATATAAAGAAAGATGAACCGAGGCGGCCGGAGCATTTTCCGAAAATCCGCCACGTCGCGCAGCTCAACGAGCCCGGCTTTGAGCAGCTCCTCCGACGCGTGCTTCCGCACGAAACCATAGACGCGCATGCCTTTCTCCAAGGCTTGATGGGCCAGCCCTCCTCCCATTCGACCGAGGCCGACCATGCCGAATTCATAAGTCGCATCGCTCATGGCATTCCCTCCTTCGCTTCTTCTACCGCACGGCGGCGTAGGATCGCGCGGGCCGGCGCGCCATCGCTGCGTTCCACGCGAAGCGGAAGACAGATCAGATCGTAGGGCCCCGGCGCCAACCCCGCGAGGTTGAGTCCCTCAATGATCCAGACACCGGATTCCAGCAGCGCGTGATGGGTTTCCGGTCCGTCCCTCTTAAATCCACCGACCGACAGATAATCGACCCCAACCGTTTGGATGCCACAGGCGACGAGATAACGCGCCGCCTCCTGTGAGATATAGATAAAATCTTCAAGAAACTCGTCGGTCTGCCAACAGCGCGTCGAGTTTCTGGTCTTGAATAGAATGCGTTCATCGCGATGAATGTCGTGGGCCACGAGTTCCTGCTCCTTAATCGACTCAGGATCCTGAATCTCAACTACCCGCGCTAGACCGATCACCGCCGAAAGGGGCATCTCATCGAGGCCGAGCCCTGTTCGGACGAAATGCAGCGGAGCATCCATATGGGTTCCCGTATGGGACCCCAGGGAGAGCATCGATACGTTCGCTGAGTCCCCTCGCTCCATGTCCTGCATGCGTTCGATCCGCACGGGCGGATTGTCCGGCCAATGCACCATGCCGGTTCGCAAGGGCACTGAAACATCGATCCAATCTGAAGATGGTGCATTCATGGCCGTACCGAATGAACGTGCGTCGTTAGGGAGAGCCGATTGGAATTAAGGCGCCATTAATCGCGCCGGTTTCCTCAGAAGCCAGAAACACGAGAAGCTGCGCAATCGATTCCGGCTTCACCCACCTATTGAAATCAGCTGTCGGCATGCTGGTGCGGTTGGCCGGCGTATCGATGGTCGTCGGCAACACACCATTGACTGTGACGCCGGAATCCCCGACTTCGAGCGCCAACACCTTGATCAAGGCCACCATGGCGGACTTGGCGACAATGTACGCGCCTGCCCCGGAAAAGGGATCAAGCGCCGCACGGGCGGCAATATGGATGATCCGACCGGCCCCCTGTTCAACCATGTGCGCGGCTACCGCCTTTGACAGCAGAAACGCCGAGGTCGCATTCAGTGATAACATCTTCTGCCATACCGATAGTTCGGTGTCCGTGATCCGACCCGGGGCAAATGCACCGACGAGGTTCACCAAACAATCAATTCGCCCCGTCTTACCAAGAACCTCTGCAACAGTACGACGCACGTCACCTTCATCAGTCACATCACCGGCCACCGCGAGCGAAGCATCTATCCCATTTTCCGGCCCTTGGCGACCGACCACAGCGATCGTCGCGCCGGCCTTGACAAAGGCAGGTGTCACTGCTTGTCCCAATCCTCCGGTGGCGCCCGTAATCAGAACGATCTTTCCGTCTAGCCGCATTGGATCACCTAGTCTTACAGCCGATGACGGCTGTCCTTTGCTTAGCGTTCTCTGTGAAACCACGCAGAGAAGACTCGGGACAGACCACCTCTTCTGCGGACCACTTGTTGTTAAACAATTTCGTTTTCCCGTCAGTCTCTCTCGCGCACCTTCGCGAGCATCTCCAGGCAGCGGGTCACGAGTGCGGTCCAGCCCGTCTGATGACTCGCCCCAAGACCCTTGCCGGTCTCGCCGTGAAAATATTCATGGAACAGGACGAGATCGCGCCAGTGAGGATCTCCCGCGAATCGAGGGTCTTCCCCGAAACAGGGACGTCGACCGTGAGGACCCGGCAAGAAGAGACGAGCAAGCCGGTCGGCAAGCTCATCGGCCACTTGCTTGAGAGTGAGCAGCCGTCCCGATCTTGCTGGACATTCCACTTGCAATGTCTCGCCGTAAAAGTAGTGATAGCGCTCCAGCGCCTCGATTAAGAGATAGTTGACCGGGAACCAGATGGGACCCCGCCAATTCGAGTTCCCGCCGAACAGACCGCTTGTCGATTCACCGGGCGCATACTCAACACAGTGTGCTTCCCCTTCGACTCGAAAGATATAGGGATGATCACGGTGAATGCGTGACACGGACCGGATTCCATAGGGGGAGAGAAATTCGTCTTCGTCGAGCAGGTATTTCAGAACTCGTTTGAGGCGGTCCCGTGAAGGAATGGCCAACAAGCGAGGTGGGTGTGCGCCCGTCCTGACGGCAGTCACCGGGCATTCGGCATAGTAGGTGATATGGCGCGAGAGATCAGCCCGATTCTCCAAAAACCACCGCATGCGTTTGGTGAACCCAGGCAATTGCGCAATCCGCTCTTCATCCAGCACCTCGGCGGCAAACAGGGGGATAATCCCGACCAAGGACCGAATCTTCAACGGAATGGTCCGGCCATCTACGTGGAGCTGATCATAATAAAAGCCATCGGTCTCATCCCAGAGGCCTGTTCCCCCGAGCGTGTTCATGGCGTCGACAATGGCGACGAAGTGTTCGAAGAATTTGGAGGCCATATCCTCATAGACCGGATCTTCTTTCGCCAACTCCAGCGCCATGCCCAACATCGTCGCGCAGAAAAAGGCCATCCAGGCAGTCCCGTCAGCTTGCTCGATATGGCCGCCGGTCGGCAATGGTTTGGAGCGGTCGAACACCCCGATGTTGTCGAGGCCGAGAAATCCGCCTGAAAAGAGATGTTTCCCTTCTAAGTCCTTCCGGTTCACCCACCAGGTAAAGTTCAGCAGGAGCTTCTGAAACGTGCTCGCCAAAAACTGCCGGTCCCGTTTGCCCTTCGGACCGGTCATCTTGTAGACGCGCCAGCAAGCCCAGGCATGCACCGGCGGGTTGACATCCGAGAACGCAAATTCATAGGCGGGCATCTGGCCGTTGGGATGCATGTACCATTCACGGAGCAGCAGGACCAATTGTTCCTTCGCAAAATGCGGGTCGATCTTCGCAAATGGAATCATGTGAAAGGCCAGGTCCCACGCGGCATACCAAGGGTATTCCCATTTATCCGGCATGGAGAGGACATCCCGATTATAGAGATGACCCCAATCGTGGTTGCGTCCCTCTCTGCGCTCAGGAGATGGCGTGACCTGTGCCGGATCACCGTCCAGCCAGTCGTTGATGACGTAGTGGTAGAACTGCTTGGACCAGAGTAGGCTCGCGTAGGCTTGCCGTGCGACGTGCCGTTCTTCTTCCGTGAGCCCCGGCGGAATCCGCGGAGCGTAGAACTCGTTCGCCTCGCGCGCGCGTGTCTCGATGAGATGGTCGAACGCCGATCCAAACGGCTGGGCCAAGGCATCAGATTCGGTCAGCAGACGGCAACGAACCATCACCTGCTCTCCGGCGTTGAGTTGTAAATGATAAGAAGCGGCCGCCTTCGTCCCGATCTGGTCGGGATTAATCGCCTCGTGCCGGCCGGAAATCAGAAATTCGTGAAACCCATCCTTCACGAAAGGGCTGGAGTTCTGGACGCCGTAGAGGCGCTGAACGTTGGTTTCGTTTTGAGTAAACAGAAATTCGGGCGCGTGCCCTCCTAAGGGCTCTACAAAAAAATGATAGGGCTCAAGCGACACGTGGTGGGTCACCAAGCTCGTGGCGTCAGCTCGGGCAATCGTGGGCTTCGGCCAGTACCCTTCCCCGGTCCGTCCCCAGGACCACGTGTTGCGAAACCAGAGGGTCGGAAGCAGGTCCACGCTCGCGGGGTCGGGTCCCCGATTGGCCACCATGATGCGAATCAGGATATCGTCGGGCGAAGCCTTCGCATACTCGACGACAACGTCAAAGTAACGACGCTCGTTGAACACGCCGGTGTCCGCGAGCTCGAATTCCGGCTCGTTTTTTCCGCGCCGACGATTCTCGTCAATCAGCCAGGTGTACGGAAATTCGGCCTGCGGATACTTATAGAGCGCTTTCAGATAAGAATGTGTCGGTGTGGCATCGAGATAAAAGTATGCTTCCTTGACATCCTCTCCATGGTTGCCTTCGGGGCCCGTCAAGCCGAACAACCGCTCCTTGAGAATAGGATCGCGTCCGTTCCAGAGCGCGAGCGCAAAGGAAAGTCGACATTGGCGATCACTGATCCCCAATAACCCATCTTCCCCCCACCGGTACACCCGGCTTCTGGCGTGGTCATGGGGAAAATATTCCCAGGTTGATCCATAAGGTGAGTAGTCTTCACGAACCACCCCCCACTGGCGTTCCGACAGGTACGGGCCCCACCGTTTCCAGTTCTTCTCGCGACGCGCGTCTTCAGCTAACCGATGCACCTCGAACCCGCTGATCTCTGTATCACGCATAGACATGGTCGTCCGTCACAACAGCCTAAACATCGCGGCACGGAGCTAAGCCGCCACGGTGATCACTTCTTTGATCCCCCCCGTGCGCCCCAACACGACATCCCGGAACTCCTCCATCCGATATCGCCCGGTCAAGAGAGACTGGACCGCCTGTGGCCAGCGCTGAGTGAACCGTTCAAGGTCTTGGACCGCCGCCTCGAACGTGTCACGTCCGGCGTTCACCGTTCCTAAGAGCAACTGGTTTTTCAGCACGAGGTTTTTCATGATGCGATCCGTCTCAACCGGCGCCGGTGCCTTTTGACGTGGGACGCCGGTGAAGATGAAGACACCGTTCGTCCCCAGGACCTTCACGAGCTCAAATGCAATATCGGAGGACCCCACGGCCTCGAAGACCACGTCGATGTTCCCCACTCGTTTGGCCAGTTGCTCGACCGATTCGGCCTCAGAAGACACGTACGTCGCCCCGATGGCCTCTGCCACGCCCGCCTTCTGATTGGGGAGGCGCGAACGAGAATAGACATAGGTTCTGAACCCGGCGGCAACCAGCGCCATCGCGCCAAGGAGCCCAACCGGCCCGGCACCCAGCACGACGGCATTGGGTGCCGCTGTGTTCGGCTTCCTTTCGGATGATGGCCAGGACCACGGGAGACGCTGCTGCACCTGCCGGAGTTGCGCCAGCGCCTTTTCGGCAATCGTGAGGGGTTCGATCAACACGGCCACCTGCCGGAGCGCCCGGGGGATCGGAATGAGATAGCGCTCCTGCTCGACCACGAACTCGGTCATGAACCCATGCGCTTCCTTGATGCCACGTTCCATAAATCCACCGGTCGTGCAGAAGTCTTGGCGCTCGGAACGGCATGGAAGGCACCGGTCGTCCCAGCATGGGCGCCGGACCATGACCACGACGAGATCCCCAACCCGATAATGTGAAACCTCAGGCCCGACTTCAACGATCTCTGCAAGCGATTCGTGGCCAAGAACCAGATAGTTGGATCCGCTTGGAGGCGTGCCATACTCAAAGGTGCTGATCTCTTTATCTGTGCCACAGACACCGACCTCCAGCACGCGAAGCCTGACGTCGGTCGGTGTTGAAAGCCTTGGAACAGGATGATCAACGATCTGGATTTCCCGCGTCCCGGGAACGACCGCTACGGCCTTCATGGTGACCTCACCTCACCTTCTAGTTTGACCGCCTTCTATCGAGTTGCGTCTCCCTCACTGTCGGCGCAGGACCTTGGACACTTCGCATGCGCCAGCCCCGCGTCGGGGTCGCGCTGCCATGCGTCGAATAATGTTTCTCGAACCCGTTTCCCTCCTCTGAGGGCATCGGCAGCAGCCTTCGCCTCTAATCCATCAAGTCACCGGCCACAGTCATCTCTTCCTTGCTTCCTTCCGGCCGAGCCGGGGGACGACTGAAGAACGTGACCAACCGGTTTCCCATCTCCTCCAGTTCCTTAATCCGATGCCAACGTGTCTTAAACAGCTCCAACGTGTGAGTGGATTCATGGGCGCGCCATGCCCGCATGACTGTGGGACATTGGTGAAGGAGAGCAAGTCGGTTGCCAGAGAGTCGCGATGCCTGCTGCTGTCTGCTATGCGCCTGAAATCAAGAAGGAAGATGGGATAACGTTGGTTGTCAGTCGCGGATGGATCGCGTACAGATCAACGCCACATACGGCGTTCGACGCCGGATGCGGTGTCCGCCCATGGCATCGGAAAAGGGAAGAACAGGAGCACAGGAAGGTTGCGCGTTACTTGAGACCCAATTTTTTCATGCGATGACGTAGCGTGGAGGCCGGCAGGTCGAGAATCTCAGCCGCGCCTCCTTTGCCGGCAATGAGACCGTTGGTATGCTGAAGGACTTCTTCAATATATGCCCGTTCCATCTCTGAGAGCGTCTTCAATGATCGTGTTTCGGACTGTTCAACGACCGGCTCCAATCGATGTGATCTACCAGTGAACGGAACCTCGACAGTCAGGACCTCTGTTTCGGCCAACAGAACCGCGCGCTCGACGATATGCTCCAATTCCCTCACATTGCCCGGCCAGTGGTATTGCCGAAGGCTTTCCAGAGATCGCTGATCGACCGAAGAGATCTTTTTCTTAAAACGGGAACTGTATCGCTGGACGAAGTAGTGGGTGAGTAGGAGGATATCGTCCGGTCGTTCGCGCAACGGCGGGACCTGTATCGGAAAGACATTCAAGCGATAAAAGAGATCTTCGCGGAATCTTCCGTCGGCCACCAGCATGTCAAGACGCCGGTTGGTCGCAGCGAGCACCCGAACATCCACTGTGATGGTCCGCGTCCCACCGACCCGCTCGAACTCACTTTGCTGCAAGGATCGTAGAAACTTCGCCTGTGTCTCCAGCGGGAGTTCGCCGACTTCATCTAAAAAAATCGTACCGCCGTTCGCGATCTCGAATCGGCCGAGCTTCTGCTTAAACGCCCCGGTGAAAGCACCCTTTTCATGTCCGAACAGTTCGCTTTCGACCAGACTCTCTGGTAACGCCGCGCAATTGACCGTGATGAATGGCTGGCCCCTTCGGCTGCTGTGGGCATGGAGCGCGCGGGCGATCATGTCTTTACCCGTTCCGGTTTCGCCGCAAATCAGCACGGTCGCGTCTGATAGGGCGACACGATCGACTTCTTTCATCACTTTTCGGAACGCGGCACTGGTTCCGACGATTTCTTCGGCGCCGGCTGATTCTTTGATGGCCTCGCGCAACGTCATGAGTTGCGATTCCAAAGTACTCACTGTCGCTTCTTGACGCCTCAGATCTTTTTCACGCCGGTCGAGCGCTTCAAGCAGCCGTCCGAGTTCAGCTTGGATATTCTCTCCTTCATCATCAGCCTTGAGGGCTTCCACCTGCTCGCCCGATTCATGAGGTACGCGTGCGACGACCAGACAGCGCGCGTCGCCTTTTCCGACACATTCCTTCTCGGAATAACACACCTCTCGGCCGAAGACCGCCGAAGAGTGTCCACTGGCGTAACCGAGCAACGTCCAACAAACCGGCGAGTCGGCCAAGCCAAGATGGGCTCGATGCTGTTCCGCTTCGTAGGAGTTGATCCATTCCGCGTCAACATCGAATACTCCGCCGACCCTATCGATTCGTGAGTTCAGGATACGAACGCGCACCATTCCCTCCAGCGTGTGCAGCCTGGGACCAAATGACCACCAGTCGGCAACATCATCGCCGGCCTGCCAGTCCTTGGTAATCAACGCATCGCGATACCCACAGGCATAGCCGAAGCGTGCGAGAATTCGCCGCGCACGATCGATTCCCACAGTTTCGATCAGTTCCTTGCGCAGGAATCCCATCGCGTCCGCGTCCAAGAGCAGCATGCGCCGGTGCCCGAAATGGATGGTGCCAGCCCCCTCATCGGTTCTCAATAACTCGAACAGTTTAAGTTCGCTGGGCGTCATCTATCCCGTGAACCTCCGCGGGAGATCAGAATGCCTCCAAAATGAACATCCTTGCAATCCCTTTCTTGTGATATGAGATAGCACAGGAGTTTAATCATGATTGTTACGGATGGACCCGCCGTTCGCCGAGCCCGTAGCCGAGCTTCCATGTCCAGTTCCTGTTCCGGCCGATGGAGCATTCTGTTTGAGGCTAGTGTTCGGCCGTAACCACCAATTTCCCTCTCCGAGGCTAGGTTGCTACCCAATAATTCCAATGTGGCCGGCAATCCAGGCGGCTTGCACGAGATCCTCGGCATAGAGCTTCTTTCGGATTTCTTCTAAGTGCATCTTGACTGTGCGAGGTGAAATACTCAGTTCGTGGGCGATCTCTTTGGGAGGTTTACCCTGTGCCCGCCATAACAAGATTTCCCTCTTTCGTTGCGTCAAGATCGGGTATCGATATGACATCATCCGGGCTCGACAGAGATCCGGGAGAAGTTCTCCAAACGACCCGATGTACGCATGGGCTTCGCCTTCCGATCTGAACACCAAGGAGAAATATCCAATCCGTTGCTGGTCTAGCGTACCGCCTTCGATTTCATGCTCAAGATCGTATTGCTCTATTTTTTTAATATATTCGGGATCGAACTGATGGCGGAGGCGGGTCATCACCTCGGATCGGATTTGGGGTTGTTGCGTTCGCATCCATTCTTGATGGACCGGATCCCTCCGGCACATGCCATGGGCCAGATACCATCCGAGGTAACGCCGGGGATAGTCGACATCAACCATGTTTCCGATCACATGGGTTGTAGCATTCCCCCACATACAGGCTAGACAGCGATAGGGAATGACGGCTCGGAGGTCCTCCAACAACCGTCTAAATTGTCGCGGTGTGCGGCACCGCGCTGCATACTGCTGAATCGCCTTGGCCAGCTTTCCCATTGGAATCCCTCCTCATGATTGAGCTTTCCGAACTGATGTTGTTCCTCTCATTCGGAGCAGCGTTTCGGGTCTTCCTTTTGATCCCCCTGTCCTTTAAGCCACCTGGTTCAGAATCAGGTGGCTTAAAAGCGATCTGGCTGACCAAGATTGTATTCGGATACTGTCTCTGTATCCACAGCGGCACTCGTCGGTGGATCGATCGATTAATCAGGGGATGGATTTGGCCATATTCATACATAACTCGAGGCGCAGGACTAGACTGATGACACTACCCTTGAGTATTGAAGCAGACACTTTCTGAGGACTCTCTGGCTGTGGAAGGTCCCAGTGGACGAATCTATACTTTCCCACCTCAAATCAGATGAAGGATGTATTGAGTCGGCTAGGCCGACGGATTCGCGAATTGCGCCTCAAGACAGGGTTGACCCAGGAGCAACTTGCCGAGCGAGCGGACTTGCATCCGACGTATCTCGGCGGGGTCGAGCGCGGCGAACGCAATCTGTCGCTCAACAACCTCGACAAACTTGCTGGAGCTATGCAGGGGGACCTGCATAGCTTGCTGGATTTCCAAGATGAACAGAATGGTCGGAGCGTCGATGGTGTGAAGTCTCTGATCGTCGCGGGAAACCCCCGCATGGAATTGTTCTTCGCCGCATTCTGTGGAAACTGCAAGTACCTGAACGGTTTTCTAACCCTGAAAGACAACCCCTGCCACGTAACCTTTTTTTCGATTGCCTGCAAGAATTGGGAGCCGTTCATAACTTTTAAGCATTTCATCGCCAAGCCAGGTCTGATGAGTGATGGAAAGAGCTGATGCCGAAAAAGCTTCTGATCGTCGATGATGATGAGGACACCCGTATCGCGCTCCACGACCGACTGTTGTCGATGGGATTTGACGTGGTGACGGAGAACAATGGCCACTCCGCCCTGTCCCGTATCGACTTGGAGGCGCGACAAGTACCGATTCAGGGCATACTGCTTGATCTGCAGATGCCGATGTTTGACGGGATGGCGGTCCTGCGTGAGATCCAGAAGTATCACCGCGAAATCCCGGTCATTATGATGTCGGCTACTGCGGATCTGAGTCAGATCAAGAAGACTCTTGATGTGGGTGCTCGTGGTTATTTGACCAAACCGTTTGATAATCGACTGCTCAGAGAACAGTGTCTCCGCATCTTTCTTGGGGGCAATGAGTTGTCCGACATATCGTCTCGCGACGCTCCGTAACGCCACTCGGCGCGCCACTTCATGAACAATGGACAATTCCACCGTCAATCGGCCATCCGAGGAGTTGAGATGAGCTGCATTGTGACAACCATCCTACTTGTCGAAGATGATGATAGGGAAAGAACGCTGATTCGTTCCGCGCTGGAGACAGCCGGCTATCAGGTGCAAGAGGCAAGGAATGGAACAGAGGCATTACACCGGTATCGACTTGCTCCAACTGACCTGGTGATCACGATATCTTGATGCCGGAGAGAGATGGACTTGAAACCATCTGGGCACTAACCCGTGAATTTCCCGACGTTCCGATCATTGCGATGAACGAGAACGATGAGACCTTATACTATCTAAAAGTAGCGCGCTTTTTTGGCGCAGATCGCGTCCTCCCGAAGCCGTTTCTGATGGATGAATTGCTCAAGATGGTCCGAGAAGAGTTGCAGCGCGGGCCTAGCCCTACCTGAGACGCAGGCAAACTTCTCGACGAGGCTGTTACTTCACTGGAGCTGCAAAAGAGATCGGTGCATGCCTTTCAGATTCTCCGAGATCCAGCTGGTGTTGCGTTGCTATCGATAATATGACCGTTTCAACGGTCAGGGCACCGAGAATCGAGCTAGGATTGCTCCATCAACCAGCGCAGCATCTTCTCCGACCGAACGAGCCCGATCAGACGTCGATTGTCCTTGCTCTCGACCACGGGAAGCCGGTCGATGTCGTGCTTGTTCATCAAGTCGCTCGCCATCAAACTCATATCCTTCGACGTAACCGCAATGGGATCACTACGCATGAAATCCCGCACCTTGGTTGACGGTTTCTTCCCTTGCGCAAAGGCTTCGAACAACTCGTTTCTCGTGATGACCCCTTGTAAGAGTCCCCTATTGTCGAGGACGTAGAGGAACTCGACCGCGTGCTGATCAAACAGGAGGACGGCATTTTCAAACGTATCGTCTGGAGACAGATGATACTCTGGAGCCGTTTCCATGAACTCGGACAGCTGCCTCTGTTCGAGAACCGCCCAGGCTTGGGTCAAACGCAGGTTCAATCTGGGGCGTCGCCATCGCAGGGACTGGGCCAGGATATTCCGGAAGGGGACGAGCGCCCCGGAAATTTGCGAAAAGACCTCTTTGCTCATCACGAGCACCTCAACCTCTGTGCGGGCACGGATGCTGCCGATGCGCACCGTGCCGTCGAGGAGTGCGATCTCGCCGAAAAACTCTCCCGGTCCAAACCGCGCCATGAGTTTGGGTTCTCCGGTCAGGTCACGCCGTATGGCCTCGACCTCACCCTGCTCGATTACGTAAAAGTTCACCGCCGGCTCGCCTTCGATAAAGATAAAGTCACCCGGACGATAGTGCGCCCGCGCAATCCGTTCGGTTCGATCGATCCTGGGATAGGCCAGATCGCGTGGAAACAGCAATTCCCAGGTCCACTCAAACGCAACCTTGACCCTGCGTGACCAGGACGGCGTTTTCAACAGATACACGGTTCGCCACAGCCACCAAGCCGGAAAACCTGAAAGTCGCACACCGAACATTTCTGCAACCGCCTTCTTCTCCCCTATCCCGCAGAGTTGTCCCAGCGGCCTGAAGAAAAACGGTCTGGTGGATTCACCCTGTAGAGCACGAATGGTGTTCTCCGCCGCTTGCCTCCCTTGCCGTTCGGCAAACTGGCCGGTCGTTGGTGAGACTTGGCCGTCATAGGCATTCACGATGCGGGCGCAGTCGCCGATCGCCCAAAGGTTCGACGTCCCGCGCACTCGCATATCCGGCTCGATCAGCAGTCGTCCGCGCTCCTTGGACACATCGAGCCGGTCCACTAGAAGGGGTGCCGTAGCGCCGATCGTGCAGACTACCGTGGCGCCCCGGAGCATTCGACCGTCATGCAATTCCACGCCTTCGGCCGTCGCCGACACCGCACGCGCGTTGAGCATCATGCGGATACCGGCCTGCTCCATCTTCGTTCGGGCAAACTCCCGCAGTGTCGGGCTCACTTCAGGCAGAATCTGGTCGCAGCTGTGCACCAGCGTCACAGTCACTTCACCGGCGGTGAAGCTGCCGTAGAACCTTGTGCTGGCTCTGATCAAGTCATTGATCTCGCCGACCACCTCCACGCCGGTAAATCCGCCGCCGACCACAACGAACGAGAGGTACCATCGTCGCCGCTCCGGGTCATCGCAGACTTCGGCTTTTTCCAGTTGTTCCATCACATGGAACCGTAAGGCCATGGCGTCACCCACGGACTTCAGCGGAAACGCATGGTCGGCCATGCCGGGGACCAGACTGAGATTGACCGCAGTTCCACAGGCAAGCACGGCATGGTCGAACGTCACACGACCCGGACGACCGTCGTATCGTTCGTATTCCACCTCGGATGTAACCACATCGACGTGCCGAACCTCTTCGGTTCGACAGCGGACGCCGGGCAACATCTGACGCAACGGCACCGTGACTGCACCGGGGTTGATCGCGGCACCGGCCACTTCGGCCAATAATGGATAGAACACCATGTTGTTTTCCCGGCTGAACAACACGATTTCGCAGGTGTTCGCCGGCAACGTCTTCCGCAACGTTCTTGCGCATTTCACGCCGGCAAATCCACCGCCTACAATGATGATCCGTGTCATGCTCATGATGTTGATGGTCGGACGGACCGACGCCCGTTAACTCGGCACTGATTCATCTGTTGTCGAACTCGAAGATGTGGCGCGGGGCGGAAATAACGTTCAGCGATTGTCCTTCCGCTGCTGAGAGAGATATCGGTACATCCCCTCCACATTCTCCGGGAACCAATCCGCGTACCGTTGCCAGTGCCCGTACTTGGGAAGTTGAACGGCCTTTTTCGCCTCTTCCATACTCGCGCCCTTTCGGACTTGCTCCTCCACGGCCGCTCGGAGGTCTTCGAGGTACCCGCGAAATTGTCGCACGTGTTCTTTCTTGCCGACCTTGCCATGGCCGGGGACCAGGATCTCGAAGTCTAATTGCTCGATCTGTTTGAGTGAGTCGATCCAGTCGTCGGGATAATCGCTCCGCATCGTTCGGTAGGCCACGGTCTCGACCGGAATGAAATCAACGGCAAAGAGCAGTTTGTTCTGCGGGAGCAGGACGACGAGGCTGTTATCCGAATGGTTCTTGCCGGAATAGATCAGTTCGACATGTTTTCCGCCGAGATCGATCGACATCCGATCGGTGAACGTGAGGTCCGGGACGGGGGTCGTTGGATCCGCCGCATGGAGAATTTTTTCCCGCGCCGCCGCATGGCTGACGAAGCTTGCCTGGTCGGCAAAGACGCTGCCGCCGGTGATGTGGTCGTCGTGGTGGTGGCTGTAGATCACATAGCGGACCGGTTGATCGGTCAGAGTCTTGATCTTGGCCTTGAGCCAGGTTGCCGCCTCGGAACTGATGGGATCGGTCACGATCACGCCCTTCGGCGTCGTGATGAAAATGGCCTGGTGAAATTGGTGCCGGTGCAGGTAGACATCATCGGCCAGCTGAGTGATTTCATCATCGGGCCGAGGCTGTTGCGCCGACAATCCAGGGCCTAGAAGCAACAGACTTCCGACCGCAAGCACCGACAGAACCCACCGATATCCACTCATGGTTACCTCCCTTGGCTGTATCGTTCGTGCCGGTCTTCGTATCGTGCTCATCTGCAGTCATCCACCACGTGCGTCCTTCCTCCCGACCAGGATGAGCGTGGGATAGGCGAAATGGATTTCCGAACCGACCCAATGGGCGCCGATCCCCAGACGATCCCGCCCGATGTCGTTGCGAAAGAGTGCGCGGATCGTCTCGTCGTCGCCGGGACGAGGGAACGACGCAGCCAATTGTCGTTCGAGCTCCATATCGAGCCTGTACCAGTGGGTTGCGACGTGATCGAGCGTCAATCGTTCAGCCATGCCGAGCAATTCTTCCGGTGTGCAGGCGCCGGTGTGGGACGGATCCCGCAGTTTCTCCAGGTGATCATAGGCTGCTCTTTTTTCCGGCGGAATCGCGACATCGACGACCATCAATACTCCGCCGTTTTTGCACACCCGGTGCATTTCGGCGAACACGCGGAAGGGGTCGAGGAAATGATGAAAGGAATAGCGCGTGATCACCATGGAAAAGGATTCGTCGGCATAGGGCAGCGGCAGGACATCGGCGTTGTTCCATTCCATATTCGTGAGCCCTTTGTCTCTCTGAATCTGCCGCGCCTTGTCGATCATGGCGGGCGTGATGTCGATCCCGGTGACCTGTGCGGCTCGCGCGGCGAAGGCACAGGCCACCAGACCCGGGCCGCAGGCGACGTCGAGCACGGTATCGCGCGACGTGACGCCGGTCGATTCAAGCATAAGTCGGAAAGCCGACTCCTGCGAATGTTCGGGCATGTCCGCGAAGGGGCCGGCTTGCCTGGTGAATTGCTCGATAATGGATGCCTGATGTTGTCCCTCTGTCATTCTGTCTCCTGTTGTTCAGCAGCGGAGCGCGACGGCACCAAGGCAGTTCAGCGTTTGATCTGTCCTACTCAGATATCGACTGAGCATAATCCAATTTGTCCGCTTCCGGATTACAGACGTAGTGGCTTGAGCAGTGACAGAAGAAGCCACGGAATGGTTCCAAGTCTCTCTCATAGAGAAGACAACATGCCCCAGATAGTGCGCGCTCATGTCCACGCCTCAAACGGCATCAAAGGATCGCGGTTTTGCTCGAAGCAATAGCCCCCTCGCCTCCCTTGCACCATCTTGCATTGAAGCGATTCGAGATCCAGAGCGACGGGATGTCCGAAGAGCGGGGTGAGATTCTCGAACGGAGTCGCTTCGACGTGCCCGCGGTGCAGCGCCCGAAGCGTATGCACCGTAACGGCTCGGCTCCCTTCATAGCGGATTCTCTTCAAATAGGCTTCGAGATCGAACGGTTCCATGCCACCTTCGATGCGGGTCAACCCGCTCTGCTTCCTCGGTGCCGAAGAATCTTGCGGGGTCAGACGCTCACGGCGATGATCGCTTCCGGGCGGGGTGCCGATACATGCCTTCCAGGTTTTCCGGGACCACTCGGCGTACCCCTGCCGCGACTCGCATTGGGGAAGTCGTACGGCTTGCTCACAAACGGATTTTACAGTCGCTTTTCCTCCAAGTCGTATACGTCGAACCAGACGTAGACCGGCCGATGATTCGGCACGAACTTGGGAATGTAGTCTTCGAGATATTGCTGCGCCTGCAGACTCATGTCGCTGACTCTCATGTCACGCAGCCGGTTATTCCATTTCAGCACCTCGTCCGGATCCTTCACCTTGGAGTGTTCAGTGATCCACCGAGCAATGTCGTCGTCTGCGGTCCCGGTGGCGACGACTTGCTGGAATTGGTCCGGTGTGATTCCCGTAAATGCAAACCATTGACTCGCCAGGGAGCAAGGCCAATAGTTGTACTCACCGTTCATATTCACGAGGAACGCCCTGCACTTATCGACGCACCGCGCCGCAATCACGTAGCCGCCGAGTTTTTCTCGAGGACTGCGTGGGTACGTCTTCCGGAGATCCTTGGCTAATTGTTTGACTTTCTCGAGATCACTGCTCATCATGGTCTCTCCCTATATGTCTCATCGTGAACCGAGCAACGGCTTCACTTGAGCGTGGGCCAACCCCACTTCAGGCGCTCGCTGCAACGCCTCGTAATAGTGCCGGCCGAATCCTTCACCCGTTTCCGACGGGGTCAGCAGACTTCGCAATGAGGCGAGCAGCGCGGCGATCTCAGCGCCGGATGCGGTCCGATCTTCTTCGGCCAGTTCGTCGAGTCTGGTCATGGAGTGAGACAGCGGTCGCAACCAGGCAAACCAGGAATCCCCCAGCACCAATTGAAGAAATGCTCCATTGGATGCGATGCGGCCGTGCACCCGCTCGTACGACAGTCGCTCTGCATCCAGCAATGCTTTATGGAGGCGAAGCAGCGCACGGGACAAGTCGTCCAATCTCGCGCGTGCCTGATCATGCCCCTGCATGAGTCCCTCCTCTCTCTGTACCTACGATTCCTCGGCCTGCTTCGTGCCGGCGCCTCTGCCGATTGGAACAGCGGCTCCGTTGATCTGAGCAGCCTCATCGGAGGCGAGAAAGAGAAGAGTCTCGGCGATGGATTCCGGCTTCGTCCACGTCGATGGATCAGTGTGAGGCATACTTGCACGGTTGGCCGGCGTATCAATGGTCGTAGGCAACACCCCATTGACGGTGACGCCCGATCCTTTCAGTTCGAGCGCCAGCACGTTGATCAACGCGAGCAGCCCCGACTTGGCGACGAGGTAGGCGGCGGCGCCGGGAAACGGATCGCCCGCCGCCCAGGCCGCCATGTGTAGAATGCGACCGGTTCCGCGCTCCACCATATGGGGCAGGACGGCTTTCGACAGCAGGAATGCGGACGTCACGTTTACCGTCAACATCCGCTGCCAAAGCGACACATCGGTATCCATAACTCGCCCCGTCGCAAAGCCGCCGACCAAGTTCACCAGCACATCGAGACGCCCGAATTTTCCGGTGACTTCATCGACGAGACGTCGGACATCGGCTTCATCCGTTACGTCCGCCTTCAGGGTCAGGCGTCCGTCGTCGTGGTCAACGGACGGATTCCGGTCGGCCGTGACGACGCGGGATCCTGCAGCGAGGAAAGCCGGGACAATCGTGCGGCCCAATCCCCCGGAGCCTCCGGCGATCAACACGACTTTTCCTGTGACGCTCATCCCGCTCCTCCTCGCTGAGTGACCGTCAGATCCGCTCAAGCCTTTTTCCCGGTATCGTAATAATATCGCTCATGGACGATCTTGCCGTTCTTCCACTTGGCGACGGACACTTGCTCCATATGGACCGGCTGTCCGGTCGTCGCGATGAAATCTATCGTACATTCGTAGAACGTGACGTTGTCACCCACGGCCGAGGCGGTCACATTGAAGCCTTTCCACTCTTTGACGCCGTTCAAGAACTGCTTCTCTCTTTCGATGTTCGCAGCCAACCCTTTCGTCGGCGGATTCGCGTTCTCTTGCATGGCCGTGTCCTGGTCGTAGAACTCGTTCATGGCTTCGATGATCTTGCCTTGGCGAACATAACCGAACATGTCCTGTAACCGTTGCTGAAGATTTTGTGTGCTCATACCCACTCCTTTCATTTGTTTTTAGAGGAGAACACAATCCCGGCGTTCCGCACCTCCTGATAGGGCAGAAGCCAGATCAACGATTCATCACTGAGGTCGCCGACTTGCATCCGATTGCCCCACGGATCGCGAAAGTCGCAGCGAAAATCAGGATGAAGCTTCAGTTTATACTTCTTCGTCAGTTTCTTACGGACTTCCTGAATCTGCTTCGCATCGCGGACCATGAGTCCGAAGTGTTTCGTACGATCCGGCTGCAATTGCTCGACTTCAAAAATCGCCATGAATTGATGCTCGCCGAGCTTGCACCAGGCCGCTCCCTCGCCGCCGCGCAACATCTTCAGCCCGAACACGTCCTGATAGAACTTCACCGCTTTCTTCGCGTCGGTGACTTCGATCACCACATGGTTGCAACCGTATACTTGGACCGACATGTGTCACCTCTTGCCTTTCACGATCCATCGGCAGTGGATGGACCGGTTCGAGCCTTTTCTATGGCGGACACGAACACCTCAACCGGCTGCGCACCGGAGATCCCATACCTGTTGCCGAAGATGAAGTACGGCACTCCTCGAATGCCCAACGTATGACCGACCGACTCTTCGGCCTCGACCTCTGCGGCTCCCTCTTCGCTCGTGAGGAACTCGCTCGCTCTCAATCCTGCTTGATCGGCCACCTCCACCAATATCGCCGGAGAACCGATATCGAGACCTTCTTCGAAATACCCTTTAAATAGCCGATCGACGACCGCATCTTGGTGACCGTGGATCCCGGAATACCAAATCAGCCGATGGGCCAGGAAGGTGTTCGGTGTTCTAGCAATCTTCTCAAAGGCAAACGGTATCTGCTCGGCCCTTCCGGCGTCCGACAAGCGCTGTTCCATTTCCTTAAACCTATCCAGACCGCCGAACTTGGCCGCGAGATACGCCGTTCGATCCATCCCGTTCTTGGGCATAGTCGGATTCAATTGGAACGGTCTCCATGCGACATGGGTCTTCGCTGTTTTGCCCACTTGCTGTAACGCACGTTCAAACCGCCGCTTGCCGACATAACACCAGGGACAGACGACGTCCGAGTACACTTCGATGCTGAATTCAGCAGCCGATTGCAATCGATTCATATTCTTCTCACACCATCTTCCGTAACGCCTCATGCAGCCTGATCGTACCCCGCACCAGCTTGGCCGGATGCTCGTACCCGATTGCGCCTTTTGAGAAAGCGGTATACATTTCCTCGAACAGTTTTGCCGCTTCGTCGGAAAAGCCAAACGATCTGAATGTCGGAACCACGGCGCTTAGAGGGGCAAGTTGGGCCGTTACCGTCTTCCCCAAGATCTGACTGAGCGCGGAAGCGACCTCATCCGGACTGTACTCTGACGGACCCGCCATTTCCACGATCTGCTTGCCCGATCCACCGGCCATCAGATGCTCTGCTCCAATCCGTCCGATATCCTTGGTCGAAGTCATCGGAATCTTAGCTTGAGGCGCGATGAATGTCGGAAGCACTCCCTGCGCCTTCGCCGCCCCGATAACCGGTGCCCAGTTTTCCATGAAGTAGCTGGGGCGAAGAATCGTGATGTTCTTGGCCACAGCTTCAAGCGCATGCTCGCCATAACTCGCGGCTCGGATCGGGCCCGTCCCTCCGGCCATATGTCCGCCGACCGACGACAGAAAGACCACATGCTCCGCCCCGCTCTTCTGAACGGCTTCTGCAGCCCGATCCATCCGCGCTCGCTGATCGGTCAACCAGGCCTCAGCGCCATAATTCGGCGGCACCAACACATAGATTCCTTTCGCACCTTCGAAAGCCTTGGTTAAGGCGGATACATCGTCAAGCGATGCGACGGCCGCCTCCGCGCCTTTGGCTTTCCAACCGGTACCCTTCTCCGTTGAACGGACGACGACCCTGACCGTCTGTTTGTTGCCGAGTAAAGTCTCTGCGACCGAAGCCCCGGTATTTCCTGTCGCTCCTACAACAACGAACATCGTGAGTCCTCCTTATTATTCTTACCGACACACAGAACAATCAATGCGCACGGCTGAAAGGATGATGTTGCCACAGTCAGTGGTTGTAAAGCACTTCACAATCCTGTCTGCAACCTGCACCTAGGAATTCTCCATTGGCAACTCGTATTCCAGACAGGCCTCGTCGGCATGGCCCCCCTAATCTTCTGTAACTCAAAGGGATTCCCCGGAGTGAAATTGCTGATGAGGAAGAAGAAAAACTTAGGTCAGAGTCGAATGAACGGCACGGTGCCGAATGGTCGGCTCCTACAAGGTGAGCTATAAAGGGCACTCATTTGGATTTTATTCCCTACGACATGAAAAACGTTTCATTATCTTTTCATGACCTCTTCATGATTCCATCGTTATAATTTCTTCATTACGAACTCTTCATGATGATCTGTTCATAATTTAAGGTATCATACGTTCGCATGCTCAATCCAGACGTGAAAGGTGATCACTCCATGATGTCGTTACATAAGGCCTACGGTCTCCGCTTGTGCTGTTTGATCCTATTGACTGGGTTCACATTGGCTCTTGATGCCTGCGGATTACATCGGACGGTCCTCCTTGAGCTGGAGAGACACGAACGTATAGCGGCACAGGAACAACGCGAAAAGACTTTAGCTGAGATCATGGTGAGGGAACAAGAAGCGCTTGCGACTCAGACATCTATTCGGGCAGGCGAAATCATTCCGCAACTGTACGGGCAGGCACTCCTCCAAGGTTCGTGGGCAGGCAGCGCCTGCAATGATCGAGTCCTCATTGAAGTCGAACTTGCCACCGCCAATCACGAAGCTCCTTTCAGCAGATATGTTGAGCCGGGTGATGTCGTCGGAATTTTCAGAGCCGAGGATCACTCAACACCGTCACAACCTCGAATAATCGAGACTGGACTAAAGGGGGCTTTCACCTATCACGAGGGAGTTCTTAGCATGGAAGCCACCCCGAGGCCCGTTATTCCCACGAGAGAGGAGATAGAAGAAGAATACCGACTACGTGACAATGCAGCCGTGGATATAGAACTTGCCTCGAATGAGGTGACATACGGCCCACGTGGACCTTGGGGCATAGAAAATATCGAGCAAGCGGAACGGAACAGGAAGGCGCTGGAGGAACTTGAGACGCGGGAGGCTCTCCGGCAAAAAGCACAGGCAGAAGCCTATGCGGCAAAGGTCGTCGCCGCCAAAGCCGAGCTTGTTCCGTTCCGATTCGACATTGCACGAGATTCGGAAGGGAAGGGTTGGAGAGGCTTCATTGATGGCCCAAACTTCAAAGGGTGCGATATTCGGCTCGCCAGTAAACAGGGACTTACAACCGACAAGTTGCCGCCCTTTACCAAGCAAGTCGCCCTGCAAAGAGCCAGGCGCCAGCATTTTGCCTCGTCGCAGTGATATCGGCTCGATATCGCCGCAAAGAATGTCACGAAAAAGATGACTCACCCCGGTAGCTCTACCAAGCGGCCGGGTCACATTCGAGAGGCGATTGTCCGGCTCTTCTTTTAGGATAGGCCGCCTGGAGGGGGCGGAGCATGGCGGCTGCCTGATTGATCCGCTATACGGCCTGCTGAATTCTCTCTTTTATCCATTTGAACCCGGTTTGGAGTACTCCGACGGTTCTGTCAGAATGGCTATTGATGTAAAGGCAGAAGCGCATTGTGCTGCATGAATCCAGGAACTCCCGCGTCCTCAGTTGCGCGGGCCTAGTCTTCGTTGGTGTGATTCTCGCCTTTGGATGCGTTCTCCCGACAGACGCACTGGCCGAAGACAAAAAGCCAAGTCCTTTTGCTTATCAGTTCGAGCCTATTCCCAGAGTCGCGGAGAAGATGACCGTGCGGCGGCTGCTGTCGGAAGTGCTGAGGGTGAGGTTCAACGGCTACTCCCAAGTTTCGTATACGCAGAACTTCAACCGCCCGTCCAACGATATCAATGAACTCCGCATTTTCGACGTCAACTCCAATCAGTTTCGGGCAAACGTGATCCAGGCTGCGATAGAGCGACAAGCGAAGGCCGGTGGTTCCGCTCTCGATCGACTCGGCTTTCGCGTTAAATTTAATGCGGGGCAAGATTCAGATTTCATCGGTGGGCTGAATCTGAATCCATTCGCGACCTTCCAGGAATTCTATGTCCAATATCTCGCTCCAGTGGGTCGTGGGCTTGACCTGCAAGTCGGGCAGTTTAACGCCCTGGTCGGCTATGAACAGGTGGGGAATCCATACAGCCCGAACTATTCACGGTCCTATCTGTATCTGGGGCAGCCCTTCACGATGGGCGGCATCTCCGCGACGTACGAGTTCAACGAACAAGTCACGCTGTCGATCAGGGCGATTTCCTATGTCAACGCGGCTCAAGCGAATACACATCACGAGCCATTGGTAGAGACGCTGCTGATGCTCTTTCCATCTGAAACGGTGAGAGTCATGCTCTATGGGTTAGCCGGGCCGAGGGCTGGTGCGCCCGGCACGCCTGGAGGGACGACGCTGCCGGCGGGGCAGAATGCCGGCACACCCGGCACGCCGGAAGGGATGCTCCTGCTGGCCGGCGGGTACGCGAGTTGGCAGTTCGGCGCACAGACATGGGCGGTCGTTGAGGCATACTATGCCAATCAGGCCAACAGCAGCCTGATCAGTCCTGGAAAAGATGCGCGCTGGGACGGAGTGGCAGCCTATCTGTTTCATGACTTCACGAAAGAATGGGGCGTCCGCTTACGCGGGGAGATTTTCGAAGACAAGGGAGGTTTGGTGACCTGTCAGGGAACGACGGCCTATCAACCGAAGGCCAACGTCTGCTTCGGCGCCAAATCAACAGAACCTGCGCCGGCCGTCGCGCAGACCCTGTGGGAAGTGACCGCCACGCTTGAGTATAGACCGTTTCCGTCGCTGAAGACTCGGCTCGAATACCGCTATGACAAGTCCGACCATAATGTTTTCCAGGTCGGCGGACGAGCGACGAGCTATCAACCGACCCTTTCACTCGATGTGGTGTATATCTTCTGATTTGCGGTCACGCTCACACCGGCTCAGCTTCCGATAGCGGTCGACTTACCGTACGATTTGATTGGCTCGTCATTCAATACCGACCGGCACAACTGTGTCAAACAGGGTTACACTACAGAGCGAACATGCGTATCACCTGGGCTAGTGCTACTGGAAAAGATTTCTCGTTGTCATCTCCCAGGCAGAATGTTTGTTCTTCCGGAGGGTGATGTCCCATGGCGCCTCCATAATAAGAAAAGTCCGCCATTTCAGATTCTCGGGTATTCCAAATGTGCAGACACTGCGCCGTCAGGTGCGGCAACACTCTCGCAGCTCCACCGATCATTTCCGTGCCTGCTCCGGCGGTCATTCCGACCACGACGAGTTTGTTGCCTCTCTGCAACATGCTGGGCTCTGGTACGCCGTTGAAGGTAACGGCGTACCAGAATGATGAGTCTCCTCGCTTGGCGCCCTTCGAACTATCTGCCGTATAGTTCTTGATGGGCTGCTTCTCGACAAGAAGAATGATGCCTTCCGGTTTTCGAATAACCTCTACGATTTCTCCTCCCAATTCCACTTTGTGCGGGACAAAATTAGCGTTCGACGGCTCATAAGTTTGCTTCCGCCAAGCCTCGACATCGAAGGTATTCGTTTCGACGTTTTTCATGATCTCGGGAGAAAATATCGGCGCAGTCGTGCAGGCTTCCAACAATACACACATCGCAAACAATCCGATCATGCGCATGGTGAATCTTCTCCTTGTATCCAGCATTCCAAAACAACGGTCAGTGAGAATGCACCGAACATCGACATCATTCGCCTTCAATTCCTTTGATCTGTAAATGATCATATCGCTCGAATATGAATCGTCCATGATGAGATCGTGAAGAAATCTTCACCGTACATCTGTACGCAATCAGCTCAGCGAACGAGCGAAGAAGCGTCTGCCTGGACGTTCTAAATCGAGTCCCGGCTTGTCATGGCGGCGAATCCGTGATTACTGCGGAAGCGTTCGTGAATCATGCGCTAGAGTTGCACAACAGAATCTCTGACGGATGTTCACGCCGGTTGACTTGCAGCGAGCCGCTATCTAGACTCTCGCCCGTCCAGAAAGCACATCTGAGGGTTTGACATGCCAGTGACTCGGAATACTGTCAGAGAAGATTGTTTCAACGCAGGTGTCACCCTGCCGTATGCCTTGCGATTAAAAGATTTCGAAATGGCAATGCAGGATATTTACGATTTCTTCTATGACATCAACAAAGGGCTTATTCGGCGTGGGCTTCTCAGGCTGGACGACATATTGCGTCCCGCTATCATGTCTGGCCTTCTCTCGGATATGCTGACCGCAAGCTTATCAAAACACTCGCGGAGCCTCACGGTAAATTGCTATCACAATGGCCATCCAGATTTAATTGTCAACGGAGTCTATCCGGGCAATAGAATCAAAGCCGGAGAACAAGGGGTAGAAATAAAAACCACAAGGAAGTCAGGCGGCGCGGTAGATACTCATGGAGCTCGCAACCAATGGATGTGCGTCTTTGTGTACGAAGTTGACTGCTTGACTGAACCGGCAAAGGACCGCGCACCAATGACTTTCAGCGAGGTTTATCTCGGTAAGGTGATACTGGAGGATTTTCGAAAAAACGCGAGGGGTGAATTAGGGACCCGCACCGCGACACTCCATAAATCCGGCATCGAAAAGCTTCGAAAGAACTGGGTCTATATGGTCACAGACTAAAGATTGCTGTTCTTATACTGAGCCAATCGCGGCAGAGCCTTTTTCGCAATCTCAAAATAGTGCGGATCTTTTTCGATTCCCATGCTTGAATATCCAACAGCCTCAGCAGCGGCAAGAGTTGAGCCGGTTCCACAGAATGGATCGAGCACAATCCCGCATCCAAGCGGAAGAACACCTCTTACCAGCGTCCGTAAGAATTGCTGAGGTTTTAAGCTTGGATGAGGTGCTAGTTGCCTTTCTGATTTGTGCGTTGGCGAAGATGCAATAACGTCGCCGAAGGGTTTATCTGGAGATGGCCTTCTAAATCCCCCGGTTCCCCACTTTCTCAGATTATCCTGAACTCTTCCTTCTAGTGGCTTACGGAATATCAGCCACGGTTCCCACATGGAACGTGGCATGACGCTGACATCAGGAAATTCTTCATGTGCCGCTTTGGGCCTATCTCCTCCTCTCATCGTCATCACAAGGCGAACGATTTCTCCACGTCTTTCGAGACCAGCCCTCGCCAAAGCACCTGAAACTAAATACGAGAGCAAGGGATTCGTGGCAACCACTACATTAGCACCGGGAACTAAGACCGGGATGAGTGTCCGTGCCCACTCAAAGAAGAACAACTCTAGAGCACATAGATCCTGCGACGATAGCACGGTGAATCGTGGAAGAGGCGCCCGTTGCACCCCATCAAAAGATGGCGGTATACGCCAGACACCACCCTTGCCGTTTCTCAACTTTTTCTGCTGTTCCTCTGTATATTCGAACAATCCGTACGGGGGATCCGTGACCACGCCATGGATAGTGTTAGGCTGCTGCTGACGCAACCAACTTAGGCAGTCAGCCTCGAAAATCTCGGCGTTTCCAAAGGAAAACCTCCGATGGTACTCAGGACAACTCTCAGCAATCTTAACTGCCCGCGATTGTGAGGCAGTCTTCAATCCATACTGACCCCGCGCAGTCCGCACAAAGACCGACGGCGTATTTAACCTTAGATAAGACCGGACACTTGATCGCGCTCCATCTCCAATGAGATCCATAACATACTGTTCAATCGCTTGAAGGGAAGCGCCGCCTGGTCTAGCGGAGAGAGCCGAAAAAATGGCGTCCCGAACCTCTCCAGGACGCCGCTTCTGTTGTGTGAGTGTTTTGTACACGCAGCGGAGAATAAGACGTCTAGACGTCTTTGTCAACGGCGACTGAACAACTTAGAAGCACACTCCTGTTTTTAAACTCTTCAAGCGATCGAAGGTCGTTACTACTCCCAACCGCTCACTTCATAGCCCTTTTCCTTTAGGCAACGCGCAACGGCATCAGCATATGGCGGTTCCGGTTCCAGCGGCTTGAATGTTCCGCCGAGTATTCCAACTGTGAGCCCAATGGCACTCCCTGCGGCGGCCCCGATCGCCACCCCCGTTAATCCACCGACCACCCCCGCCGACGCGCCAACCGCTCCGCCAAGCGTCAGACCGAGTATGGCACCAGTCGCGGCGTTCGCACTTTGGTGCACGCCAGGTTGCAACCCATTCTCTTCAACTTTTCTTCGACAGGATTGAACCTCCTGTTGAGCCATCTGCTTGCCGTACAAGTGGAGTTGCTTATTCGACCGGAGGATCGGCTGCGGCCCAGCGCAGGCCGGAACAGCCAGGAGAAGGATGATTCCGATCAGACGCTGCCATGATCGATTGGCCACAGAAGTTTCCTGGAATGTTTCCTTGCCTTGTCTTCACTTCTCACCCTTTAGAGAAAATGTCGAGGCTTTTTCAATTGCGCACAGTTCCTCTATCACCTTCATCCGGCTGAAGCAGACGGGCCCGGCGCGCTTGCCATGGCGTCTCAGTTCTGTCGAAGGGGAATTCTGTGCCGTGCGCCGATCCGGTGATCTGCGAGAGGCGAACGGCCCAATCGAACCACGTAAGGTAGCTGTCCATCTGCAACGCATCATGGCAAGCCCCGACGCGGCACGCCTGCTTCGCCTTCCTCCCTTCACTGCCATCCTGTCACTTCATATCCTTTCTCTTGCAAGCACCGGTTGACGAAGTTCGTATAGGCTTGGCTGGGTTGAGACGGAGTCGCTGCATAGAACAAGCTGGTCAACAGTCCCCAAACGGCCCCGCTCGCCGCGCCGATCATCGATCCTAACCCGGCGGATGCTCCGGAAATCACGCTTCCTATCGCACCACTGGCAGCCCCTGCGCCGGCACCGACCGCAGTACCCGTGGCAATACGACTTCCCTTCCCTCCGCTACTCTGCTCTGCACCGGCTGACTCGGCCGACTGTTTGCACGCCTCGATATCCTGTTCTGCGGCTTCTTTTCCCACCGACTGCATATGTGCATTGGGATAGAGCACTGGACGAGCACCGGAGCAGGCCGAAAGCATCAACAGAATAAAGACCGCGCTTATTCGTCGTCTGTTCATGTCTTCTCCGTTTCGTTCGCGTTCTGCAGCAATAACCGGGTCAACAGCGCCTCCGCCATAATCCCCTTGATGGATAATCGCTTGCGACGCGCCTGTTTCCCTGCACGGATTCGCACATTCGCGCGGGGAACGCCACATTGATCGGCGATGAAGCGAATCAGTTCGTCGTTGGCCGCACCGTCGATCGGAGGAGCCGCCAGGCGAATCTTTATGGCATCGCCATAAATTCCGACGCACTCAGTACGTGAAGCCCCGGGTTGGATATGGACGGTCAGGAGCGCCCCGTGCTCACTGTCCCGGGCGATGGCAGGAAGGGAATCCACGAGAATCGCGGGATTCAAAAGATCGCTTTGACGAATTCAAGTATCGCGCGTTGCATGTCCGAATCATCGGTGATCGGACGAGCGACGGCCACATCACAGGCCCGCTCGGGCGTCACGCCTTGCTTCATCAGGGTACCGGCATAGATCAAGAGTCTGGTGCTGACTCCTTCTTCTAACCCGTGGTTTCTCAGGTTACGGACCTTTTGGCCGAGTTTGACGAGTTTTCCAGCGATCGCAGACTCCACCCCGGCCTCACGCTGAATCACCATCGTTTCGATGTCCGGCGCGGGGTAGTCGAATTCAATCGCCATGAATCGCTGCTTCGTGCTTTGCTTCAGATCTTTGAGCACACTTTGATAGCCGGGGTTGTAGGAAATCACCAGCATGAACTCGTCGGCAGCCTCCACAATCTGGCCTTTTTTCTCGATCGGGAGCACTCGCCGGTCGTCACTGAGGGGATGGATAATGACGGTCGTGTCCTTTCTGGCTTCCACCACTTCGTCAAGATAGACAATGGCCCCATGCTTCACTCCGGCGGTCAACGGCCCATCCATCCAGACGGTATCCTGCCCTTTCAGGAGGTAACGGCCCACCAAGTCGGATGCCGTAAGATCTTCGTGACAGGCGACCGTAATCAACGGTCGGCCGAGCTTGTACGCCATGTACTGAACAAAACGAGTTTTCCCGCAGCCGGTCGGCCCCTTCAACATCACCGGCAGTTTTTTCTGGGCGGCGATGGTGAACAGGCCGACTTCCCCACAAACTTCCGCGTAGAACGGCTCCTGCTGGATGCGATACTGAGTCATATCGACTTCGCGCGCCTGGTGCGTCACTGCATCACTCCTGATCTATCACACTGCCTCGGCCCGACCGCACGGCCAAATCCATGCCACAATAAACGGAACAAAGACTGAAGATCAAGCAAAGAGGAGCCATGTCGTTTTAGGCGAAACATGGATCCCGCTGCCGGTTGAACTCGCTGCACAAGAGACCTTGTGCGTGTTAGCATACCGGCGGTGCGCGTTTCCATGTAACACGGCAATGTTCAGACCCATTCAAAATACAACGCTTTTCCTAAGCATTTCTTATCGATTGATCGCATCCGTCCTCCTGAGCGTGGCCTTGGTCGTCTCCGTAATTTTGGTTTTCAGCCTGGAACGAGAAAAACTCCTCCTCCGAGGTTTCACCGAAGGTAACAAGGCTCCGACTGAACTATTACACGCCCTCTGGCAATCACGCAGCGATCTGATCGTCGAAACACTCCTCGTATTCCTGGTGAGTGCGATCGGGATTGCGGCGCTTGTCACCTTTCTTCACTACGATACCACCCGCAGAACCCTGGAAGAAGTGAAGGGACTGGCACGGAACATTCTCCAGAGTATTCCCACGGGTGTGCTCACGATCAATCGGGAAGGAATCGTCAGCGCGGTGAATCCCGCGGCAGAGGCGGTGTTGAATCGCACTTCGTCTGGGTTACTGAGCAAAGAGTATGATGCTGTATTCCCCGAGACAGACCCGATTCGACAGGCTCTCGACGAGGCGTTGAGAGATCACCGGCATGTGAGTCAGAAAGACTTCCTCTACGAATGCGGGGACCTCAACCCGAGGACGATTCGCGTGAGTACCGCGGAGCTCAGGGGGGACGACAAGAAGCCGGCGGGGGTGATCCTGCAGGCGCAGGACATCACGGAGTGGCTCGGGCTCGAACGACGTGTCCATGTCGCGGAGAAGTTGGCGGCATTGCATACCCTGTCTGCAGGGGTGGCGCACGAACTACGAAATCCCTTGAGCGCCATGGACCTGAACCTCCATCTTCTGGAAGAGGAACTCACGGAGCACGGAACGAGGACAGAAGCAGGGGCACGGTACCTCCGTGTCCTGAACGCCGAATGCCGCCGTTTCTCAGGAATTCTTGATAACTTTTTGAAATTCGCTCGCCCGGGATCTCTTGGTTTGCACGAGGTAGACATAAGGGCGCTCATCGACCACATCATGACGCTGATGCGTTTCGAGGCGCAGGAACGTCAGGTTCGACTCGAACAGGTTACGAATGAGGAATTACCGTCTGTACTGGGCGATGAAACCCAAATCAGCCAGGTATTGGTCAACATCGTCGTTAATGCGTTTCATGCCATGCCGAACGGCGGACTCTGTCGGATTTCAGCGATGCAACGGGAAGCTGAAGGGAAACGCTGGGTAGAGATCGCCGTGAAGGATAGCGGCGTCGGGATCGCGAAGAAGCAGCTCTCCCGCCTGTTTGAGCCCTTCTACACGACCAAGCCGAGCGGCACCGGGCTTGGTCTTGCGATCGCATACCGTATTATGCAGGATCACGGCGGTACGATTCAGGTATCGAGCGCGCCTGGAAGCGGAACGACGGTGGTGACGCAGTTTCCCGCGGCGATTGATCAACCGCAGAAGGTCGGTGTGCGATCATGACGAAGGCTGCTCACATTCTCGTCGTCGATGACGAGGTGAATATCCGCAACGCCCTGGTGACCATGTTGGAGAAAAGGGGCTACCGGGTCTGCGGGGCAGGCACAGGAGAAGAGGCTCTGCGGCATCTGGAAGAGGCCCGACTGAATCTGGTGATTACCGATCTGAGAATGCCCGGAATTGATGGGATGGAGTTCCTGCGCCGACTGAAAGCCAAATGGCCGGACACGGAGGTCGTGGTCATGACCGCCTTTGGCTCGATCGATACGGCGGTGGAAGCGATGCGTCTGGGCGCCCACGACTATCTGACAAAACCGATCGATCGTGAGCGGTTTACGGTGATCGTGGAGAAGGCGATTGAGCGCCATGCCCTGGCCTTTGAGAACAAGCAACTCCGTGACCGTCTTGAAACGAAAACACGTTTCGATCACATGGTCGGCGAGAGCACGGCCATGCAGCGAGTCTATACCCTGGTGGAGATGGTGGCGGACAGCGACGTGACGGTCTTGCTCACAGGGGAAAGCGGAACCGGGAAGGAACTCGTCGCGCGCGCGATCCACCATAAAAGCCCGAAGGTCGACGGGCCGTTTATTACTCTGAATTGCGGTGCCTTGCCTGAAAATCTCTTTGAGAGCGAGTTATTCGGGTATGAGAAAGGCGCGTTTACCGGTGCCATGGCAACCAAGGTCGGGCGGTTCGAACTGGCGGACGGCGGGACATTGTTGTTGGATGAAGTCGGTGAACTCTCGCTCAAGTCGCAAGTCGATTTTCTGCGTGTCCTTGAAACGAAGGAATTCAGGCGTCTGGGTGGAACGAAACTCATCAAAGTCGATACGAGGATCGTAGCCGCGACCAATCGGAATTTGGATGAAGCGGTCAAACAGGGAGATTTTCGCGAAGATCTCTACTATCGGCTCAATGTCGTCCCTCTCCGCCTTCCGCCGCTTCGCGATCGGGTGGACGATATCCCTCTGCTGGTGGATCGATACCTGTCCGAGTTCTCCGCGCAGCATCACCGCGGGCCGAGAGAAGTCTCGCGAGAGGCCATGCGGTTGTTACGGCTCTATGGGTGGCCTGGAAACGTTCGCCAACTACGAAATCTCATGGAGCGGCTGGTCGTCACGGTAAAAGATACGACGATTCAACCCGCGCATCTGCCTGAGGAAATCCAGGCCTGCAAAGAGGATGCACGGACGATGCTGATTACATTGGGAACGTCTATCGAACAGATTGAACGACAAGTGATCGAACGAACGTTGAAGGAAGTCACCAACCATCGAGAAAATGCCGCAAGACTGTTAGGCATCAGCCTTCGGACTCTCCAATACAAGATCAAGGAATACGGAATTCGCGAGTGATTGTTCCGGCCTGAATCATCTCCTACTTCCTGACACGAAAGTAATTGTGGCTCATGCCGCAAGAAATGCACCCCAAATCGACCCAGAGCCATTCAACCGTGCAATTCTTGCACAGGCTAATTGGAGGCTAGAGGCCTTAGATTTCAGCATCTCTCTACGACCGTTGTAAGTCCGCGATAGATCTCATTCCTTTCTAATTCTCTGTGTCTGTTCAGTAGTGGCACTCTCTCTGCAGTAGGGTTGACTAAAGTCCGGCTTTCGACCGTAGCCATCATGATGGTGATAACGGGCTGTTGCGCAACCGACTTTCGAACAACTTGAGGCTGCCAAGAAAGTAAAGGATAGGGACATGACCATCAAGAATGAGGGCACACCGGAGAGCATGTCAGGCACGAACCGTCCACCGAATCAAGACTGGTTCGCGCAACTCCAACAACTGTCGGACGCGCTTGTGCTCTGCCCCACAGATGTTGGAACGCGATGCGAACTGGCTGCGTTGCTCGAACAACTTGGTCAGCACGAAGAGGCCTTGGTCAATTGGAACGCTGTTCTCTTGTCCGAACCGAACAATCTCACGGCGAGAGAGGGATCGGCCCGCTGTAGGCAGTGGATGAGACCGTCCTTTCAATCACCCGCTTAGGGTGTCGGGAATGCAGGACGCTAGTGGACGTAGGAGCATCTCGGAATCGGCATCTCGTGAAGAAGGTCGGAAGCAACATAGAATTTACTGGAAGATGCATAGGCAGGTAAGGAGCATGCGCTCGTGTCAGGACATGCCGACATCGTAGCGGTGCAGCACACGAAGGAAGTCACGGCGCTGGTTTGGTTGGATCTCTCCACGGGGGCGGTCATAACGACTCATGCTGGATTGGGGGAAACGTTGCGTCGCGGATTACGAGACTGGGCGGGCAACGTCGTGCACCCGCAAGACGGACACGCCTTTCTCTCGGCTGTGTATGACCATTTCTTTCTCAACGGATATCGTGTTCATCGGCTCAGTGTCTCGGGGTTGAAAGGCGTACAGAACACGTATCGTGTGTAGTACGAAAGGGATCGACTTGACTCTCTTCGGAGCGTGGCTGCGGGCTCGTCCTCATCAAGACATGCCTTTCAATCTATTCTCATGATAAGGGGAACGCCATGCGATATTGCGTGAGTACAATGCTCGCCATTCTCATCGGAACGGTCTCGCCAGCCTGGTGTTACGAAGTCATCGCGGTATCCGACGGAGGAACGCTCACAGGCACGGTGCACTTGGAGGGCCAGATCCCGAAGCCAAAGGGTTACAATCTCACCACCTTGCCCGATCCTTACTATTGCGGGCGCATTTCCGATGGGCAAGGCTGGCGCATTCTTCAACCGTTCAACATCGGGCCAGGCGGCAAGTTCCAGGACGTAGTGGTCTATCTCGAGGGAGTCAAGAAAGGGAAACCCTTTGAGGACGGCGGGGTTCCACAGATCGAAGCGAAAGATTGCCTCTTTCTCCCATTCACGACGGTGGTGCGTGACAACACATCGGTGACGGTCGTCAACATGGACCCGGTCATGCACGACATCCAAGCCTATGAGACGTCACATTTGGGTGCGCGCGTCCTCTTCAACGTCCCGCTTCCGATGAACCCACAACATCCACGAAACTTCAGAGACCGCGGCGACGCCGCGCTGTATCACAAACACAAGGCCGGAGCGCCGAAAAAAGAATTGGTCATGCTCAGCAAAGACCGCCGGGTCTTCGTCATGCAATGCGGCTTCCACGCCTACATGGAGAGCTGGGGTCTGGCCGTCAGCAATCCCTACTTCGCCAAGACGGATGAGCAGGGCCGTTTCACGATCACCGATGTGCCGCCCGGCACCTACAAGCTGGTGGTGTGGCATCCCTATATCCGAACAGTCAATGAACAAGCCGTCACGGTTGGACCGAAAAGAACCACGGAAGCAGACTTCGCGGTCTTGGCGCCGACTGGGCGGCTCTACGTCAATGAAGCACTAGAACACGACTATATGCAATATAGCGTGACGGAGGAGCAGAAGAAAGAGATTGAGCCGATGGTCCACATACAGGCGCACGAATGACCGGACCGCGCGTTGAGTGCCGTAAGCCGAACGGCATTACATACTCACCACTCAAGTCCGGATTTCAGTAAGCAGGAGGCTTATCGTGAAAGATAATGAAACGCGAGCATGGCAGGCTTGGAAAACAACGTGCTACACGATGCTGGTCATCGCACTGTTGTTGACCTTCGTACATGTCGTTGCGGGGGTTTGAGATACAGGATTCGTGGTCCGGTGACCTGTGGTATGCGCAAACAGATGTGCAATTATCCCCGTATCTCATCCGATGTTAGGGCTGAACCGCATCCTCCTATCGACCCTGCGGTAATGTAACGAGAAGCCGAGGGCCTCAAGTGGTCGCATGCTGAATCTGTTGTGGGTCCTTCTCGGCGGGTATGTGGCCGGGATTCTACTTCCCTTTTGCCTTCCCCGAGACCCCAACGCTCAAAATCTCATGACCAGCGTCCCCGCCATCGTGGCGACCAGCGCTGGTGTCGTCCTCGGGCTTCTTGGACTCACGTCTTCGGAACCGGTCACGGGCTCCCTCGCCTCCACAATTCCGCTGCTCACCTTGGCGATTCGGCTCGATTCACTCGCGGCGTTCTTCGTCTTGACCATCTCCGTTGTGGGCCTTGCCGCGTCGATCTATGCCATCGGATATCTGCGGCATTTCGCTGGGCGCACATCGATCGCCACGCTCGGAGCGCTCTTCAACGCGTATCTCCTCGCTATGACGTTCGTCGTCCTTGCGGACAACGGGTTTTTCTTCCTGCTCGCCTGGGAACTGATGTCGCTCCTGTCCTATTTTCTGGTGGTCACGGAGCACGAGAAGGCGGACGTGCGGTATGCGGGATTGTTCTACTTGATCATGACGCATGTCGGAACCGCGTTCATTGTCGTGGCGTTCTTGATTTTCTTCCAGAGTACCGGATCATTTTCCTTTGAAACCTTTCGGCATCCGGGGCAGCCCTTGCACGAGGGCATGAAAACCCTCGTATTTCTGATGGCGTTGATCGGGTTCGGCACGAAGGCGGGTATCGTACCGCTCCATGTGTGGTTGCCCTATGCGCATCCGGTGGCGCCGTCGCATGTCTCAGCCGTGATGTCCGGTGTCATGATTAAAACCGCGATCTATGGTTTGATCCGGGTCTATTTCGATTTCTTCGGTGGACAGTTCCCTTGGTGGTGGGGCTTCACGGTGCTGCTCCTCGGGGCGACATCTGCGCTACTGGGTGTGATGTACGCGTTGATGGAACATGACCTCAAGAGGCTCCTCGCGTTTCACAGCGTGGAAAACATCGGCATCATCCTGTTGGGCATCGGGGTCGGCATGATTTTTCAGTCCTATGGATTGAAGGAACTCGCTGCGCTCGGACTGCTGGCCGGGATCTACCATACGATCAATCACGCCCTGTTCAAGGCCCTGCTGTTCTTAGGAGCCGGCTCGCTGCTCTATGCGACAGATACGCGCAATATGGAGGAGTACGGCGGGTTACTTCGGCGCATGCCTTGGACGGGGCTCTTTTTTTTGATCGGGGCCGTGTCGATTTCCGCTCTGCCTCCTACCAATGGATTTGTGAGTGAGTGGCTGGTGTTTCAAAGTCTCTTTCTGAGTTTTCAGATTCCGACGGTGTTTCTCAAGCTGATGCTGCCGATCGCAGCGGCGATCTTGGCCCTCACCGGCGTGCTGGTCTTGGCCTGCTTCGCCAAAGCGTTCGGGATTACGTTTCTCGCGCAGCCACGGAGCGCACATGCCCGTCACGCTGAGGAGGCTCCGGTTCCCATGCGCATCGCGATGGGTTTTTTAGCCACCTTCTGCGTGGCCTTGGGCATCGCCCCGATGGTGGTGGTGCCGCTGTTGGACCGAGTGGTCACTCCTTTGGCAGGGATATCGATCGCAAGGAACATTCTGGCGATAGATGGTTGGGCGCTGGCACCGGTGAATGTCGAATTCTCAAGCCTCTCCACACCGGTGCTTGCGCTGTTGCTGGTTGCGCTGTCGCTGCTAGGCTTGGCACTAGCCGTCACGCTCGGTGGTCGTCTGAAACCGCGCCGTTACAAGACCTGGGGCTGTGGGATCAACCTCTCACCCAGGATGGAATACACCGCGACCGGTTTTGTCCAGCCGATCAAACGAGTCTTCAGTACGATCTACCAGCCGACGGTCAAACTCGAGACGGAGTTTCTCGACGAGTCACGATACTTCGCGAAACGACGACACTTTGAATTTCACATTGAACCGATCTTTGAGAAGTATCTCTACGATCCCTTGGTGGCGTTCTTCGCGGCTTTGGCCGACCGCCTAAAGGTCATCCAGGCGGGCAGTCTACATCTCTACCTGACCTATATTTTCGTCACACTTATCGCCTTGCTGTTGCTCGCGGTGTAATCGATGCTCGAATCGGTCACTCTCATCGTGGCTCAGACGACCGTCTTACTGGCCGTCTCACCGTTTCTGGTGGGCCTGATCCGAAAGGTCAAGGCCCGCCTTCAACTGCGACGGGGCGCGAGTGTCCTCCAACCCTATGCTGATCTGGTCAAACTCTTCCAAAAGCAACCGGTGATCTCGACCACCACCTCCTGGATCTTCACAGCGACCCCGTATATCGTATTCGCCTCCACGTTGACGGCGGGCCTCCTCGTCCCCACGTTCACCTCGCAGACACCCATGAACTTTGCGGGAAACATCATTGCGTTGGTGTACCTCTTGGCGTTGGGCACGTTTTTCTTGATTCTCGCGGGACTCGATGCCGGATCGGCTTTTGGCGGGATGGGCGGCAGCAGGGAAGCGATCGTGGCGTCGCTGACCGAGCCGGCGATGATCCTATCCATCTTTGCCATCGCGCTGACTGCGGGATCCACCAATCTCAGCACGGTGGTTCATAAGACAGCGGTGCTGGAAGGTATCATGACGGACCCATCGCCGCATCTGATGGCGCTGGCGGCCCTCTTTATCGTGGCACTCGCAGAGACAGGACGGGTACCGGTCGATAATCCGGCGACACATCTTGAATTGACCATGATCCATGAAGCCATGGTCCTTGAATACTCTGGGCGCTACCTTGCCTTACTCGAATGGGCGGCCGGCCTGAAACTAGCGGTGTTCCTCTCTTTGATCGCCAACGTTTTTGCGCCCTGGGGCATCGCGACGACGATGACACCCGCTGCTATGGCGATCGGGCTTCTGGTGTACTTGGCGAAAATCGCAGCACTCGCGGTGGCAATCGGGGTCATCGAATGTATGTTCGCAAAATTGCGGTTGTTCCGGGTCACGGATCTGCTGGGCGTGGCATTTATTCTCGCGCTGCTCGGGTTGCTGTTCTTTTATATTCTTCGGAGCTGAACGGATGCCGGTGCTTTCTTCCATTGGATCACAACTCGTCAACTTATGCTCGGCCTTGCTCTTGTTGACCTGTTTCGCGATTGTGGCGCAACGGCGGCTCTCGGCCTGCGTCGACCTGTTCGCCCTGCAGTCGGCCTTTCTCGTCCTGACTGCAACGCTGGTGGCCTATTTGACCGGGAACCAGCACATCTATATCGCTGCGGCACTGACCGGTGTCATCAAAGTGATCATCATTCCGCGGGTCCTTAAGAAAATCATTGATCGCCTCAACGTCAAGCGGGAGCTGGTGATGTACGTCAACGTGCCGGCCGGGCTGTTGATCTGCGGCGGGCTGGTCATGCTGGCCTTCTTCATCGCGCAGCCGATCATTCCGTTGGGCTCTCTCCTCACGCGGGATTCTTTAGCCATCGCCCTCGCGATCGTGCTCATCGGATTGTTCACGATGATTGCGAGGCAAAAGGCCGTCACGCAACTGGTGGGCTTTCTGGTCATGGAAAACGGGCTGTTCCTGGGGGCCACGGCGGCCACACACGGGATGCCGTTGATCGTGGAACTCGGTGTGTTCTTCGACGTGCTCATTGCGGCATTGATCGCGGGGATCTATACGAATCGCTTACAAGACGCGTTCGATAGTGTGAATACAGACCGACTCACCATACTGAAGGAATAGCGGAGGGCCCCTTGACGATCACAGTCGTGGTCTTGCTGGTCGCGCCGCTTCTCGCGGGATGGCTGAGCCTGGTCGTCCGCCGCTCCGCACTGCTCCACGCGATCAACTTGGCCAGTATGGGCACCATCGTGACGGCCGAAATCGCGATCACCCGGACCGTGCTGAGAGACGGCTCATTCACGACGTTGGACCAGTTGGTGTACCTCGACGCGTTGTCGACCTTCATTCTGTTCATTATCGGAGTGGTCGGATCGGCATGTTCGTTCTACATGCGTTCGTACATGGACGAACAAGTGGCACGGGGCGCGATCGCACCTTCACGCCTCAACTTGTTCTTTTTTCTCTTTCATATGTTTCTGCTCGCCATGGTGGTCGCGACCGTTGCGAATAGTGTCGGGGTGCAATGGGTAGCCATCGAGGCGACGACGCTCGCCACCACCTTTCTCATCGCTTTTTGGAGACGACGAGAGTCGCTGGAGGCCGGGTGGAAATACCTCATTTTATGTTCGGTGGGAATCTCGCTCGCATTGTTCGGTGTCGTACTGCTGTATTACTCGTCACTGCATGTACTGAGTGATGCCAGTCAAGGATTAAACGTGACACAGCTGCTCCCCGTGGCCGATCGGTTGAATCCGCATGTCCTCAAGTTGGCCTTCATCTTCATCCTGGTGGGGTATGGCACTAAGGTAGGGCTCGTCCCGATGCACACCTGGTTGCCGGATGCGTATATGGAGGCCCCGGCTCCGGTAGTCGCCATGCTCGCAGGTGTCCTCGAAGTGGTCGCGGCCTATGCGATCCTAAGGGTGAGGATGATCGTTGATCACGCCGTTCCGTTTGCCTTCGCCGGTGGGCTGTTGGCGCTGCTCGGCTTTGCCTCCTTCGTGACGGCGGCGTTCTTTCTCCTCATCCAGCACAACTATAAGCGGCTGTTTGCTTATTCCAGCATCGAGCACATGGGGATCGCCATGATCGGATTTGGAGTCGGCGGTCCACTGGGAACTTTCGGCGGCCTGTTTCATCTCTTGAACCATGCGTTGGCTAAATCGATGGCGTTTTTTGCTGCAGGCAACATTCACCGTCGCTTTCACACGGTGGAAATCGGTGATGTGCAAGGGGTGGCCATGGCGCAACCTTGGACAGCAACGGCCCTGATGATCTCGGGGTTGGCTTTATCGGCGCTTCCTCCGTTTGCGGCATTTGCCAGCGAAGTCCAGATTCTCACGGCCTTGGCTTCGCAAGGGGTTCCAGGAATAGAGTTTACCGGTACCGAGGGCATGGTGACGGTGACATTATCGGACCAATTCGGCCGGGTCGCACTGGCTTCAGTATTTCTGGTCTCTGCGGTTCTTTCGTTCGGCGGACTGCTGTATCGCATGACCGGGATGGTGTGGGGAACGCCTCCGGAGGGTATTGTGCGGGGAGAAGTCTGGACACTCGGTCATTTACCGATCATTCTTCTTGCCGGAGCGCTGGTGGGATTCAGCTTGTTTCTACCACAGCCCATACAACAGCTTTTAGAACGGGCAGCCGCAATTCTGGTGATTCAATAGGAGAGGATGATCATGCCGGAGGCAAGGCTCTGTGACGATGTGCTCAAAGTCGCGTTCCCGGCCATTCGGCAGAATGCCCCGGTCTGTGCGAAGTCTTCACATTTCGTGGTCCCCAAGGATCTTCTGCCGGCGATCACTCACTATCTCCATACCCAACCGAATTTTCGCGGCAGGCTGACGCTCTTATGGGCTTGTGATCATCGCCCCGTTCGCGACACCTACGGACTCTACTACTTGTTTACGCTGGAGGGCTCTCACCACTGGGTGATGTTGTCCACTGAACTCATCGGCAACGATCGGCTGTTTCCTTCCATTACCCCGCACATTCATGCCGCTCATTGGTATGAGCGCGAGATTCGCGACATGTTCGGCTTGATTCCTCAAGGGCACCCGGACTTGCGACGTCTCGTCCGACACGAGCACTGGCCGAAAGGGATGCACCCCCTTCGGAAGGATTTTCCCTGGGACCGTGTGCTCGGTCGGCAGCAGGGCGAACATCACTTCCGCCATATTGAAGGAGAAGGGGTATTCATAGTACCGGTGGGGCCTATCCATGCCGGGATTATCGAGTCGGGACATTTTCGGTTTTCTGTGGCCGGTGAACCGATTATGCAACTCGAGCTGCGCCATTTTTGGAAACACCGTGGTGTAGAAAAGCTGTTCGAACAACAGACGCTGATCGACGCGTTGCCGCTGGCGGAGCGCGTGTCCGGAGATACGACGGTGGGGCACGGTCTCGCCTATTGCCAGGCGGTTGAAACGCTTCTGCATCTCGAAGTGCCTCGGCGCGCCACGTATCTGCGCACTCTCTTTCTGGAGCTGGAACGGCTGTCCAATCATCTCGGCGACATCGGCGCCATGTGCAATGACACGGCCTATGCGCTGGCCCATGCGCATTGCGGTCGGATGAAAGAGCGGATTATGCAGCTCAATGACCGGCTGACAGGGTCACGGTTCCTGCGAGGCGCCATCCGGGTCGGGGGGGTGACGCGGGATATAGACAACGGCCGACTCACCGAGATCGTCGAGGAACTGAACCGAATCCAGCTGGACTTCTCAGAAGTGGGAGCCATCATTTTTGCGAATGCCTCGCTCACCGATCGACTGGAGACGACGGGAATTCTCCACGAGCGAACGGCATGGGATCATGCGGTGATGGGCGTCGTGGGCCGGGCATCGGGCATGGATTGCGACCTGAGGCGTGATCGCCCATTCGCCGCGTATGACGCATTACCCGTGAACGTGGCCCTGTATCGCTATGGTGATGTGAGGGCCAGATTGCGCGTTCGTGGCGATGAGATTCACGAATCCATTCGGCTCATTCGCGAGTTGCGCGGCAAGATCCCGGATGGTCCGATCGCCAATGAACCGAGTCGGTCACCGGACCCTGGCGACTGGACGTTATCAGCGGTTGAAGGGTGGCGAGGGGAAATTCTCTATATGGTGATGGCGGGGGAAGGCGGCCGGATTCATCGGTGCAAGGTCCGTGACCCGTCATTCGTGAATTGGCCTGCCATTCAATGGGCGGTACTGGGGAATATCATCCCGGACTTTCCACTCATCAACAAGAGCTTTAACCTCTCATACGCGGGGAATGATCTGTAGGGAGGCCGAACATGTTCCGTATCATCAAAAAAAGTCTGAAGATCGGGGTCGTGACGGGCCAGTATCAAAAAGGAGAGCCGGCTGCGGTGCCCGTCGTCCCGGAAGTTAAGAAGAAAGCCGGACTCTTCAAACGGTCGTTCGCGATCCGTGAAGTGGATACCGGCTCGTGCAACGCCTGTGAGATGGAAATGAATGCGCTCATGAATCCCGTGTACGACGCGGAACAATTCGGCATTCACATCGCAGCTTCTCCGCGCCATGCAGACGCATTGATCGTGACGGGGCCGGTCACCGTCAACATGGAGCGGGCATTGAAAGATGCGCACAAGCAAACTCCTGACCCAAAACTCGTCATTGCGCTCGGCGACTGTGCGATCCACTGCGGCATGTTCAAAGGCTGCTATGCAGTGACCGGGCCGGTTGAACGACACATTCCGGTCGACGTCCGTATCCCGGGCTGTCCACCACGCCCGGCGGACATTCTCGAAGCCCTGTCGGAATTGCGCAACGGAAGGCCATGAGGCGTAACGGAAGGATGCCTATCACGGATCCGATGACGTAGGGCGAACAAGACCGGGCTGGCGCAGGACACGAGATCGTAAAGACAGGGACCGCGGGAAGTCGGAGTAAGAGACCTTTCCTGAAGACGAGGCTTCTTCCTCCTTCAGAATAGTTTTTTCAACAGCCTTCTAGGCCACCTTCTTCCCATCGAGCACTTCACGAACTTTTTGGGTCAGCAGATTCGGCGTAAAGGGCTTCTGGAGAAAGGCCGTGTCTCGTTTGATCCCGCCCTGCTCGAATACCGGATGATCGGGGTAGCCGGACATGTACAAGATCTTGATTTCCGGCCTCACCACCGTTAGTTTTTCTGCGACCTCCGGCCCACTCATCTGCGGCATCGCGACGTCCGTCAGCAATAAATGGATAGGGCCCGGATGCTTCGCGCCGGTCAGAAGCGCTTCGATGCCGTGACGCGCGATCAATACCTCGTATCCACTGAGGCGAAGGGCTTCTTGCACGAGTCCGCGCACCGACGGGTCGTCCTCGACGACGAGGATAGTTTCGCGCCCGATCGCTCTGCCCACTGCTCCATTGGTGACCGGCGCGGCTTGTGCGATCTCATCTACTTTCGGGAAGAAGATCTTGCACGTGGTTCCCAGTCCCGGCGTGCTTTCGATCCCAATCGTTCCACCGCTTTGCTTCACGATACCGTATACAGTGGACAACCCAAGGCCCGTTCCCTTCCCTTTTTCTTTGGTGGTAAAGAACGGCTCGAACAAATGCGATTGGGTTTCTTCGCTCATCCCATGACCCGTATCCCTGATTGCAAGGAGCACGTACGTTCCCTTGTCGAGTATCATGGTTTCACGTCGAGGGTCTTTCCCGATGGCGACATTCCGAGTCTGAATCGTCAGCTGGCCGCCCGTCGGCATGGCGTCCCGAGCATTCACGGCCAGATTCATGATCACTTGCTCGATCTGCCCCGGATCGGCCTTGATCGATCCCAAATGCGGCTCGAGGTCGGCACAGAGATCAATGATGTCCTCGCCTAACAGCCGCCGCAGCATCCCGTCCATGTTCATGACGATCGCGTTCAAATCCACGATCTTGGTCGCGACAAATTGTCGGCGGCTGAATGCCAGCAGTTGGCTGGTCAGGCCGGCGGCTCGATCAGCGGCTTTTTTGACTTCTTCCATCTCACGTCGCGCGGGATCCGTCGGCGCCAAGCGACTCAGAATCAACTCGCTGTATCCACGAATCACCGTCAGCAAATTATTGAAATCATGGGCGACACCACCGGCGAGCCGCCCCACGGCCTCCATCTTCTGCGCTTGGCGCAGTTGCGCCTCCGTCAGGCGCAACGCCTCTTCGGCTCTCGTGCGTTCGCCGAATTGCCCTATTTTGAGGCCGACATCGGTGATCATACTGAGCAGCTCGCGGTCCGGCTCGTGGACCTGATGGCTGAAGAATTCGATGACCCCCTCGACTTCACCGCCGATACGAATCGGAAACCCGAAGGCTCCGTGAAGCCCGGCTTTGGCAGCTAAATCCGCTCCCACAAAAGTGGGATCACACGTCACATCGCTGATCCACATCGGCCGCCCGTTTTCCCAAATTCGACCCGGCAGCCCCACCCCGATCTTGAAGCTCCGGAGCTGCTTCGCTGCAATGAATTCATCGGCGCGGACCGTCTCTGCTTGCCAACGATGGAGACACCGCAATATACCAGCTTGCTTGTCCACTCGCCAAAATATACCGAGGTCCCATTCAAGACTTTCACCGACTGCCTGAGTGATCCTTGGTACCGCTTCCTCCAGTGTCAGGGCCTCGGATAGAACCCGCGTCACCGCATATTGGGACGCCAGCCGTCGTTCGGCCTGACGACGATCCGTAATGTCCCGCAGGAACGCGCTGAAGATATACGCTTCACCGATACGCGCCGGCGAGACGGCGAGCTCGACAGGAAACTCGTGGCCTTCCTTATGTCGCGCAGCGATCTCGATCCGGCGGTTCAACACCGGGCCCACTCCGGTCTTGAGATACTCTCGAATCCCCCGTGCGTGCGATTCACGATCCCGCTCGGGGATGATCGTGTCTGAGAGCAACTTCCCCATCGCCTCTTCGCGGGTCCATCCGAAGATCGCCGTCGCCTGGGCATTCCATTCGGTCACGATTCCGGCTGCATCGATGGTGATGACTCCATCGAGCGCCGTATCGACAATCGCTCGATTGCGTTCCTGACTTTGCAGTAAGGCCGCCTCAGCGGCTCGCGCCCAGGCGCTTTCCTGCTGGGCTTGACGATATTCCGCCCGCAATCGAATCGTGGACCATAACAGCAACACCAACAGAGGGAGCCAGACGGCGGCCACGATACTGCGCTCAACATGACCGAGCAGGAAGGTCCCCACGCCCAGAGTAAACAGCGTGATCAAGACCATCACGAACATCAACCACTCATAACGGCGAGCCGTTGAAGCGGTTCGCTCTTCCAGATGGGTCATGTGGTCGTCCTTGTGATCACCCAGGTGTTCAGAACCATGGAGGGGCGATAGGCCGACTTGGCCGCACGGAGCCCCGGAAGACCTGCATCATCCATGGCATTGACATAGACTGCCCCTTGCGCCATGGCCGTTCGACAGGTTTCGCGGAAGACCCACTGAGCCAGACCGGGGATGGAACGGTTCGCGACCTCCAATAAGATGCACCAGGTTTGAGGAGTCAACCAGTAGCCGAAGGTGTAGGCGACGATGTCATCGTTGACTCTCACGACGGTGCCCGACAAGCCGATCCGCTCGTACTCTTGAAAGACGAGCGCATGGGCCGGTTCTGCGTCTTCCAAAAGCAGCTTCCCCATCTGGTCAAGACGGCCGTTCCGCTTCTGCTCCGCCCATCGCCGATAGAGACGCGCGCAGTCGGCTCGATAGTCGGCACGATACGGCTCGATCGTGACCGCCTGTTCTCGAGCCGCGCGATTGCAGAGTGCCCGCTGAGATTTATAACGATCTCCCGTCAAAGCAGCCAACGCTTCGACGGAATAAAGGTAGTCTCCTTCTTTCGGACGGAAGAGGATTTCGTCGCACTCCAACCGTTGTCTTTGTGACTCCATCACATTCTCGATTCGACTCACCGGCGACGGCCCGTTCCACGCCCGCATGAGCGCGAACGCCTGCTCCACCGCCTGATCCAAAGGCTCCGTTCCGAGCGGTGGGAGCGGCATAAACCATCCGTCCGGAGATTCGGCAAAAAGAAACAGCGTGTGATCGGCCTCCATCCACCGGTAGGGAAGCAGCGCCGTCCACATATAATGGTAGGGAAATGCAAAGGCGGCCGGCGCGTCATGGCGAATCACCTGAGCACGCTCGAGCGCCTTCGCGAGACCCGGCGCGTCGGACAACGTCAGCGGGCGGAGACGAGAATCAACTCGCTCGGGTACAAGCCGAACCGTCAGATGCGGGAGTGTCTTGAGAACGACCACATCCTCCTGAAAGCGGCCGATGAGGCGGGGATGAGCCGCAATCGCTTCCAAGATCGTTTCATCCGCAAGGGAGGCCGCGACACGTTCACCATACTCGCGAACCGCATGTGAGGGCGCATCGGGCATGAACGGGCATTTGGAATCCCAACCAAGCAGGACTTCTCGACCCGACGCGTCCCACATCAACGCCAGCGGGTACAGCCGACAATCCAAGGGGCGAACGTCGTACATGCCGCACCGCCCTGACTTCGAATCAAAAGCCGGACAGAAGTACCCCTCGCCGACGGGGTTCTTGACAAGCTCAACCTGCGAGCCGGACTTGTCGGGAAAGAACGACTCGGTGACTCCGTGCGCCACGGCATCGCTGATTTCCGGACCCGTAAAGTATGGGCGGAGAAAACTGTCGGCTTCCGGAAAACGACAACACACATCACAACGGGCACACGCTGTTTCAGGAACCAACTGAGGGAGCACTCTGATTGTCTGTTTGGAATCCACTGTCATGAGGTCCATCGCGATCCAATCATACGATGCATGCCGGACGGTAGCAAGGAAGGTTCGCTTCTCATCATCTCACCGCGCCGACGGTCCGCATTGCTCTGCCCTTACCGTCCATTCATCAGGCAGTCCGCCGTCCTCTTGTCGGTCCATGATGGGCGTGCTAGCATCGGGGGCTTGCACTATTTGATACGGCATTTCCGACATGTCGAAACAGAACTAAAGGTTTTACGTGCCCCGGACCCAAACCGCCTGGCGGACTCTCTCTCCTGAAGCAGCGCGTGATCGTTGCATAGCCGTTCGGACACGGCTCCAGAGCGCCGGTCTGTTCGGCATGCCTGCGTCGTGGCGAGTCAGCCCCTGCCCGTTTTACCTGTCTTCCGATCAGCTGCAGTTCTTCATCAATTTGGGACCGCAACTGCTCTCGTTCTATCGAGCGCTGAATCGGCTCTACAACGAGAGCGTCAAAGGCATTCAGCCCGCTTGGGTTGCCGGATACCTCGATCGAGGCAAACCGGACACCTTGGTGCAGTACAGCCGGATGAAACGGTTTCGCGATGCCCTGCCCGCCGTCATCAGGCCCGATGTGATCCCCACACAGGACGGCGTAGTCATCACCGAACTGGATTCAGTTCCAGGCGGCATCGGGCTCACCGCCTGCCTCTCGCACGTCTATCACGACCTTGATAGCGGTGATTCACGCCTCATCGGAGGACGAGACGGAATGGTACGCGGGTTTGCCCGCATGCTGCGATCCGCGCAAGGCGAGCATGAAGGAGGTATGGCGATCTTGGTCTCAGAAGAATCCAAAGACTATCGGCCGGAAATGTCCTGGTTGGCCGCTCAACTCCGCGAAGAGGGGATGCCCGTTTGGTGCGTCGAGCCACGCGAGATTCGGTTTACAGAGAACGGGCTTCACCTCCATATTCATGACGGTGAACAGCCGATCAGTGTGATCTATCGCTTTTATGAACTCTTCGATTTATTGAACATTCCAAAAGCCGAGCTCGTCCAGTATGCCGCGAAAAAAGCCTGGGTTTCCATTACTCCTCCCTACAAGCCCGCTCTTGAGGAAAAATCCGCCTTCGCGCTGCTCCACCATCCGATGCTTCGCCCTTTCTGGGAAAAGGAACTCGGACCGGACTGCATGCTCCATTTGAGGGCAATCATGCCGAAAACCTGGTTGCTCGATCCGGCACCGCTTCCTGCGATTGCGACGATTCCCGGCCTACGGATCGGAGAACGAGCGGTTGCAAATTGGTCCGATCTCGAAAGGGCCACGCAGAAGGAGCGCCGTTTCGTCATCAAGCCTTCCGGCTTTTCCGCACTCGCGTGGGGAAGTCGCGGCGTGTCGATCGGACATGACATGCCTCAGAACGCATGGGATGAGGCGCTCCGGAACGCGCTTGCATCCTTCCCGACGACACCCTATATCTTACAAGAGTTCCATAAGGGCCGGTTGTTCGACATGGACTACCTGGATGAAGGCATGCAGACGATCGTGGGCATGTCCGGGCGGGCGCGATTGTCTCCCTATTACATCGTGTCGGACGATAAAGCGGAACTCACCGGCATTCTGGCGACGCTCTGCCCGGCCGACAAGAAGATCCTGCACGGCATGAAGGACGCAATCATGGTTCCTTGCGCCCTACGACCGACCTGATGCGCACCTTTCCAATAAGCCATAAAATGGGCGTTCCACTTTCTTCCATTTCCTGGTAGCCTTATACCATCGTGGCTGTGACTCTTTTCCATGTCGACTGGTGTCCTGACTGTCACGTGGTCCGCCGAAAACTGGCTGATTTGGGACTGACCTATGAATCTGTCGTCGTACCCGACAGTAGACGGATGCGTACGCAGGTGTACGAAGTATCCGGCCAATATTACGTGCCGGTCATCAAAGACGGCGATCTCGTTCTGACGGAAACCGCCGACATTCTGGCCTATCTGGACGAGCGTTATAGTGCCGACCGCTCCGGAACGCCGGCGGCAACCGAGTTTCAGTCGCAAGCCCGTACGACGCCCGAGGTTTTGGGCCAAGACGACGAGCACCCTTCTTGCCGAATTAACTGAACAACGAAGGACGATTCATGGAAGACTGGAGACAAGTCCTGGCTCAGAGCATCGTGAAGCCCAAGGATTTGGCCGAACGATTCGGCCTCGATGAGAAAGAGATTGAAGCGATCGTCGGCCCTTACCCCATGCGGATCACCCCGACGGTCCTTGAGACGATCAAATCGAAGGATGACGCGATCTGGAAACAGGTGGTCCCCGATACCGCAGAATTGGACGACATTGCGGCCGACGAGGATCCCCTTGAAGAAGATCTCATGAGCCCGGTGCCTCACCTCGTTCACCGGTATCCGGACCGGGTGCTGCTCATGGTGACGAATCAATGTCCGATCTATTGTCGGTTTTGTACCAGGAAGCGACTGGTGGGAAAGCCCGGCTTCCTCAAGAAAGGCGAGCTGGACCGAGCCATTCAGTACCTTCGCGAGCACAAAGAAGTGCGCGATGTCATCCTCTCGGGAGGCGACCCGCTGCTGCTTCCTGATCATCTCCTCGAACGTGTATTGAAGGCGCTTCGAACGATCCCACACTTGGAACTCATACGGATCGGCTCGCGGGTCCCCGGGTCGTTGCCGCAACGCATCACGTCCAAACTCTGCGACATGGTGAAACAGTACCATCCCATTTACATGAACCTGCATTTCAATCACCCGGACGAGCTGACACCGGAGGTGAAAGCCGCCTGCGGCATGCTCGCGGATGCCGGTATTCCACTAGGCGCCCAGACGGTCCTCCTCAAAGGCGTCAACGACGATCCGGAAGTCATGAAACGCCTCGTCCATCAGTTGCTCCTCGCGCGGGTGAAGCCCTATTATCTGTATCAGGCCGACTTGACCAAGGGGACGAATCATTTCCGGACGACCGTCGAAACGGGCCTGAACATCATCAAAGCGCTCCAGGGCCATACGAGTGGAATGGCTGTGCCCCATTTCGTGATCGATGCGCCGGGCGGCGGCGGCAAGATCCCCTTGCTGCCCGACAACTACGTGATCCATCTGGACGAGGACGGCGCGGTCCTCCGGAATTATGAGGACAAGACATTCCATTATCCTCAGCCGAAGTCCGATAATCGGCGGGAGCTTCCGATGATCGGGGGACTCTCCTCGCCGGATGATTCCGAAGAAGCCTATGCGGCTTGCAGCGACAGCTATCCTGATCGCGACGGCTATGCCGCCTGGGGTAACAGCTGCGGCGGAGACGCGGACGACCTGTGACCACTCATTCGCCCCGATCCGGCATTCTGCCTTATCAGGACATCAAGCGCCTGATCGCAGGCCGAGCCATCAGTGCCTCGCCGACAGTCGAAGAGCGGCAGATTCAGCCGGCCAGTCTCGACCTCCGTCTAGGCCACAAGGCCTATCGGCTGATCAGCAGCTTCTTGCCGGAACTGTCGGCCATCTCCTCACGATTGAACGTGCTGGATTTTTACCAGTCGGATCTCGTGATGTACGAGATAGATCTGACCGACGGGGCGATTCTGGAGAAGGGCCATGTGTATCTCGTTCCATTGCTGGAACAGCTCGCCCTTCCAAAGACGATCCGCGCACGGGCGAATCCAAAGAGCACGACAGGCCGTCTGGATGTCTTCACCCGCGTGGTGACGGATCTTACAGCCGGATTCGACGAAATCCGCGCCGGCTATCGAGGCCGGCTCTTCCTGGAGGTCGTCCCGCGCTCGTTTGCCGTCAAAGTGCGCACGGGGCAGTCGCTGAACCAAATCCGGTTTGTGTGCGGCGAGGCCACGGTGCCGGACCACGCGCTTCAGAGGCTGCATCGAAACACGCCGGTGCTGTATCACAATACGGCATCCCATAAGATCGTAGGGAACCGAGACTTTCGTGTCGATCGCGGATTATTCCTCCGCATCGATCTCATCGGCGCGGATCAGAGCGATTCTCGTGTGATCGGTTACCGCGCAAAGAAAAACAGCCACGTCATCGACCTCGAAAAAGTCGGCCATTATGCTGCAGCCGATTTTTGGGAACCGCTCCATCGCCATCGCCACGATAGCTTGTTATTGGAGCCGGAAGAGTTTTATATCCTGGCCTCGAAGGAGCGCATTCGTGTGCCGGCCGGCTATGCCGCCGAAATGGTGGCCTACGAAGCAGCCTGCGGAGAGCTACGAACTCACTATGCCGGCTTTTTCGACCCCGGATTCGGCTATGGATCGAAGGGAGAGATCAAAGGCACACAGGTTGTACTGGAAGTTCGGCCGCATGACGTGCCATTCTTGATTCATGATGGACAGACCTTTTTCAAGGTGGTCTATGACAAGATGAGCGGGATGCCGAGGCAACTCTATGGGTCCGTGCTGGGATCATCCTATCAGCAACAAACCTTGACGCTCAGTAAACATTTTAAAGTCTAGCCATGGCTCCGTCCGATCTGCCGCAAGACGAATCTCTACACCCGTCACGTTCTCCCAAACCGGGAGAGCAGGGGGGCGGGAACGAGCATCAGATACATGTCGTCGGTTTGATGGTGGGAACGGTGTTGATGTTTATCGGCTTTCTCAATGTGTTTCTGTCCATCAGCGGCGGCTTCGAAATCAATGTCGTGCCGTTTCTCATTTACTTCGCCGGCCTTGCGATCTGGGCCAATGCCGCCATTGAAAATCCGATTCTCCGCTATGGCGTCATGGCCATGGCGATCGCCTTGGCCTTAGGCCTCTTTCAATATGGAGACGTCCTTTTTTGGCACAAGCAAGTCCTCTTCTGGGTCACCATCATCATTGTCATGTATTTCATGTTTGTCGAACCCAAGAAACCCAAGAAACCCACAACATGACCGCTTCGATGACGACAATCTCCGTCATCATCCCGACGCTGAATGAAGAGAAGATCATTGGGCATACACGCTCATGCCTGTCGATGTCTGAAATCCTCGAAGCCCCTTGCAGACCATCCTCGTGATGTGGAGTCTGCGATTTTTGCCCTGGATCGGGGTGAGCGCCCCCATCGTTTCAAGGATTTCTATACGGCCGTACAATAGGAAATGGACGACTCAAACCACAGCCCTCAACACTCAGCACTCAGCACTGCGTTGGTGATCTTCGCCAAAGCGCCGATCCCGGGTCAGGTGAAGACACGTCTCTGCCCGCCGTTGACTCCCGACGAAGCGGCCACGCTCCATGGAAGCTTCGTACTCGATATTGTAGAGAGAACGAAGGTGGCGGCCACGAGACTGAAACCGCCGCTCGATCGATATCTGGCCTGCGCCCCGTCAGCCACACATGTTTTCTTCAAGATCATGGAAGAGCGGCAGGGCGTGAAGCTGATGGATCAAATCGGCGACGACCTCGGCGCGCGTATGAACCACGTGTGTACCACACTGTTCGCGCGAAGATACCGGCAAGTCTTACTCATGGGGACGGATGTGCCGACGCTTCCCTTCGATCATTTCAAACAGGCCCTCGTCTCGCTGGAGAACCATGATCTTGTGCTCGGACCGGCTTGTGATGGAGGTTATTATCTGATCGGCCTCAAGCGAACGGCGCCGGAACTCTTCGCCGACATTCCATGGTCAACGGACCAGGTGCTTACACTCACACAGGAGAAAGCAGCCCGGATCGGTCTCACGGTTTCCTTGATTCAATCGTGGCGGGACATCGATACCTTGGCCGATCTTGAAGCCCTCATTGAAGCGTGCAACACCGAGGCAAAGAAGTCTAAGAACGATCGGCTATTCTCAAGTCGCACGGCCGGCGTGCTGGACACCCTCGCTAAGCGATTGCGAACGAGAGCATAATGCGCCAGTAATCGTTCAACCACATGGACCATATGACAGAACAAGTCGCACTGATCACCGGCGGAGCGAAAGGCATCGGACGAGGAATTGCGCTCGACCTTGCGTCGCGGCAGTGGAACATTGCCTTCTGCTACAGAACCAGCGCAACCGAGGCCAAGACCACCGCGCAGGACATCGCGCAGCGAGGCGGACGAGCGCTGGCGCTCCAATGCGATGTATCCGACCCCGTGGCAGCCAAGCACATGGTCACACAGGTTGAAAAAGACTGGGGGCGAATCGATGTCCTGATCAATGGCGCCGGCCCCTATCATCGCGCCAACCTGTTCGATGAAACCGCCGAGGGCTGGAACGAAATGTTCGACGGCAACTTACACCCTATTTTCTATCTCGCTCACGCCGTCGCGCCCGGCATGAAGTCCCGCAAGACCGGTCGCATCATCAGCTTCAGCATGGCCAATGCGGATCAGATGGAGGCGCAGCCGGATGTGACCGCACACTATATCGCCAAGGCCGGAGTGCTCATCTTGACACGCACATTAGCCAAGCTTTTGGCGCCGTACGGCATCACCGTGAACGCGATTTCACCCGGCTTCATCGATTCAGGCAGCGCGCCGCCGCACGAACTCGCCGCCGTGACCAAACGTATTCCCGCGGGATACATTGGAACGGTCGACGATACCGTTGCTGCTGTTCGTTATCTGCTGAGTGAAGACGCCCGGTACGTGAACGGAGCCAATATCCAAATCAGCGGAGGATGGGGAATATGAAGAGTGAGCGGATTAGGCTAGTTTCAGTGCTCGCTGCCCGCGCGCAGTTCGAAACTAGCCCAATCCACTCACCAGAGAGGAGAGGGAAGAGCATGAAACACACTGTGCTCGCTCCATGTGCGCAGGGGAACCAATCTGGATACCGTTCTTTGGAGAAAAGAGAGTTCAGGAAAGGGAGGAGTGCCGATGAAATCGGAACATGAACGAGAAGCTCATCTTCGATTCGTCAAAGCCCTTCAGCATGAGCATCTGACTTGCCTGAAACCGGGCTGCGGCGGAGCGATGGCCGTGACCGATCATACTCTGCATAGCGCCCGCATCAAGTCTTATGAAGCTGCCTGCGAACGTTGTCACGCTGTCGAGAAGATTACCGGTAAGGAGGAACACCAGCCTTCTTGGGATGTAGCCTCCATCACCTTGATGGCGGAGACGCATCTCCTCCACGAACAGCCGACCTGTCCATACGACGAGACGCCCATTACCTTCATCTCCTTGCCCAATCCCCGTCGCAAAGCCCGCTACCGCCTCCTGTGCTACTACTGCGGCCGGCACACGGAAATGAACTGGCCGCCACCGGAAGCGAAGCGGTGATTCGACGAGACGGTCGACCATCCGTACCTTGACTTTCAGTATGCGGCGAGCGCCTTCCGCATGAACTCTCCGAGCCGCCGGAAATAGGCGCCACCACCTACTACATACGTGTCGTTATGGTCCGCGCCTTGGATCACATACCATTCCTTCGGCGATTTGGCCGCATCGAAAACTTGGCGTCCCAATTCGATTGGGATAATGCTGTCCTTGTCTCCATGAATGATCAGTTTTGGGAGCGAAAGGTTCGGCAGACGATCGATCAATCGAAACTCTGCTCCAAGGAGCCAATGGGCCGGAAAGCCGCCGTAATGCAATTTGGCGACTGCCTCAATGGAAGGAAACGACGATTCAAGAATCAGAGCCGCGGCAGGTCGTTGCACCGCCAGTTCACCCGCCACGGAAGCTCCGAGCGATCGCCCGAAAAACACGATCCGTTCCGAGCGAACCTTTCTGATTCGTGTGAGGTAGTCATAGGCCCCGTATGCATCTTGGTAGAGTCCCTTCTCACTAGGACGGATACTCTGGCTCTTTCCATATCCACGATAGTCGAACAAAAAAATCGACAGTCCCATCTGATACAGGAACTTGAGATTGTCGAGACGGCTGATGATATTGCCCGCATTGCCATGGCACCACAGGGCGACCGGACGATCAGCCGCTGTCTCGACATACCAGCCGAACAAACCGACGCCATCAGAAGCCTGAAACCACACATCTTCAAGCGGCAAGCCACTCAGCCTTGCCCAGTCTCGTTCTTGCCAAGGTTCCGGATGATAAACGAAGAATTGGTCGAGAAAACTCACCGAGGGAGGATAGCGGAACCGGTTTAAAGAAGGAAGAGGCTTAGAAAAACGCCTGTACGCTGAACAGGACATCGTTGTCGCGATCGCGATGGTTGTATTCCAATCGGACCGTCCAATTTCTGGCGAGTGTGACGCGCGAGCCGACGTACCACCGGAAATCGTCGGATTTGTCGCCCAGGGGAAACCTTAGATACGTTCCCGTCGCCATAACTTTCCAACGCTCGGTGATATCGGCCAACATCCCGACCGTTCCGCCGCCGCCGACTCGGTGCATCTCATCATAAGCCTTGCTGACATTCGCTTCGGTTTCCGCGAAGGCAAACAGGACTTCCCGCTTGAGCAAACGGAATTCCTTCGCTCCTCCGATCCCGGCGTCGATGAAACCGTTGCTGCAAAGCTGACAATCGTTATGTCGGATGGTGTTCATCCCAATGTTGAGCTTCCAGGAGGGGGCGTGAAAGACAGAATCGATCGGTGAGAGCGAGAGAAGATTCAACAGCGTGGCCCGTTCTACCCTCGTCTGATCCGCTCGATTGTAGTGCCGTACCGTGATAGCGGCCATTTCGATCTGCGCATCGGGAGTATACCCGACCTCGGGATCAAGCAAATCGTGATAGCCGCCCCGAAAAGTCGCTTCTTCAAATGTATCGTTATTGCGCCAGCCTCCCCCGATCGCAACTCGGTGCATCTTGTGGCCGAGTTCAGGCTGTTTCGCGAAAGGGCGCACGGTAAACTCCTCGGAGGGGATGCGGAGCCGGCTGCGAGCCGTCAGTACCGCCCTGTTACGCTCCTTCCATTCCTGTTTCGGAGAATCGGTCGTCTCAATACGGTAGCGCAGATAATCGGAGGCTAAATCCAGTACAAAGGCTTGTTTAGCTGGAATCAATTGCGTGAATGTCGAAGAGGTCAGTTCCTTTGCATCTTGTGTAATCCGATGAGCCAGATCTCGCTCGGCGGCAGGTAAAGATTCTCGCTTTCGCTTGATGACGGTACTACGTGAAGGGCGATAGGTGATATCAGAAACCAGGCCTGGCTTTGAGACAATCAATCGAACGGTATCGGCCGGGACGGTCCAAAAAACGAATTCGTCGGTCAAGTGCAAATTCGGGTCGGCGTAATCCAAGAGCGCAAGAAGATGGTACGAGCAATTTTCCTTGAAGAAAAAATAGTCAAAGTAGGCATTCCCCAGTTCCCAGGCATGCATCAGAAATCGTCGCAATTGGTTTTCCGTGAGATTCAGGCGATATTCCCAAATATCCCGGTTTTCGATGTCTCGATACTGCTGCACCTTGAGATAGTATGGAATCGTCGAAAAGTATCCCTTATAGCTTCCGAAGATGCCGCGTATGGGATAGGCAAGACCGGCGCCTGGCGGCACGTCGGCCGCATAATTGATGGTATAGGCGAGGATGCGGGTCTGTTCGGTCTGCCCTTTTTGATCGACGCGGAACAAGGTATGGCCGAACATGGAAGCCGGGTTGTTCAGAAAGGCTGATGGAAAGATCAGGGAGATAGATTGGACCTCGAAATCCTCATACCACCGATGAAACCGTTCGCAGGTGAGAGGTGGGAGACGGGTGGGATCAAAATTCAGTTGTTGCTTGAGCCAGTGATACCGAGCGATGAAGGCGCATTGCGCCGGCTGTCGAGAGCGACCGACTAATTCGTCTGAAAACAATTTTGCAAGGGTTGCATTGAGTTCGTCAACCGGATCCGTCTTCCCATTGGGAGACAAGAAAAAACCGGGATCGTCCTGCTCGCTCTCATATCCGCCGAAAAGCCCCTTCCGGTAGTGCAGCAAGAGATGCCATTCGCGTTCATCTGAGAGGTGTTTTTGCTGAGCCTGAGTGATCAGATGCTGAAGATAGGCCTCATGATTGGGTTGTTGCGCATGAGAGATGATTGACACAAAGAAACAAGTTACAAAAACAAGTGGAACTAGCACGGTTTGACAAGAGACAGCAAGGGGCCCTGACAACCCTGTCAGGGCCCCTATAATACCTCAGTGTCCCGAGGCTTGTGCCAGGACCGGATGGCCCGCGATCACATCGTTCAGGGACTTCACCAATGCCACCGGAGAAGCTTCCCCGGCTTGAACCAAGGACGTATACCGCTCCTGGGTCATGGCGAAGAAAGCTGGGTGCTGCTCAGTAGGGACACCCATCAAAGAAGCCAACGAAGCAAGGTGTTCACCTTGTCCCTGAGCCATCTCCGCAGTGAGCGCCTCGAAGTTCAACGATGCGAACATGGTTGTCTTCTGCTCGCTCATGATCTTGCCGTCGTTGGTGCAGCCGGAAGTCCCAAAGCTGATCCCGAACGTTTGGCTACCAAAAGTACCGTTCGTGGTCGCCTGCAGCACTTGTGGAGCGATTTCCTTCTGGCCCTTGTATTCTCCCCAGGCCAGCTTTCCTAGACCACAGCCAGGACCGGTGTCTGGATTTGACGCCATTGCCAGCCCCACTTGAGCGCCCAACAGCACGGCGACAGACAATAAGAGCACTTTCTTCAACATAAGTCCTCCTCCGTTAGAATTAGTTAAGCACCCATCGCTACTGCAAAAACACTGAGACGAAGTATACCCAAACTGACTATCGATGTTTATAAAAAAGCTGCCCACTAGGGAAGTGACTAGGTCTACTCCTGCTGGACGGCAATTATAGACGAATCGAAGCGCAGCGCAACAACTTTTCTTAGCTCCAGTATTCTTACTTAATCACCGGCTCAGAGGCAAGACCAAATGCCATAATTCACTTGCTCGCCCGGCCCAATTTAAAATTGACGAACGTCATGCGTGCGACTATACTCCGCAATCGATGATTGCCTCCGTTACCTAGGCAGTCAAACTATTTAACTTCTATTAAGGAGGACCTATGAAGCACGCATCCCGCCTTTCCCTCGCAGTCATTGCCCTAGTGGGCCTCGGTTTGAGCGGCTGTCAAATCGTCGCCACTCCGATGTTGGGCGGAATCTACACTGAAGTGAAGTATGGCACCGTCGCAACCGACGCGTCAGCAGCCACCAAAGAGGGCAAGGCATGCGGCCAATCGATTCTCGGTTGGGTTGCCACCGGTGATGCAAGCATTACAGCCGCCAAGGCGGCCGGTGGCATCACCACCGTCGCCGTCGTCGACCACTCTGCCAAGAATATTCTAGGCATTTTGGGCGAATGGTGCACGATTGTTCGGGGTAGCTGATCCACTCTAGCACACGCTGTGAAAGGGTCTCCGGAGCAACTGCCGGAAGGCCCTTTCACTTTCGTTTTCATCCTTCCGTACAACTGTGGGACTTGCTTCCCTCGCACGCCTGATTATTCCACCCATTCTGCTGCTCTGCTGCTTGTGCTTACGAGATGTGGCTATAGCGGGCGAATTCGGCGATGTGGAATTGAGCGCGTATGCGTTGGGCTCGTGGCCCCGTGATATGAATATTTTCAACCAAGAAACAACTGTTCCCAGCTCGATTCAAGACGGATTCGGTGCTGGGTTCAAGGTCGGGCTCTTTCCTTCCGCACTACGTCGAATGGTGGGGCTTGAACTGGATTCCAACGTGCACGGCACGGCTGTCTCCTTTCCCAACGTTGCCAATGGGCAGAACCATGGAACCGGTCGCTCGGACCTGCTCATTATCAATACTACGTTCAACCTGATCCTACGCTATCCGGGGGAAAGGATCCGCCCGTACATCGGAGCCGGCATCGGATGGTCTCACGGTACACTGCTCAATCCAAACATTGCGGGGAGAGATGATAAAGACTTTGACTCAGCCCGCGCCTTTACCCATCAATTTCTCGGCGGAGCACAAGTGGTTCTTAGCCCCCACGTTCCACTGTTCAATACGCAGCGAACTGTTGCGGTCTTTCTGTACGGCGAATACCGGTATCTCTCGTCCGACTATCATTGGGAGGGACTGGCCATTGATTTCCGCACCCACTATGGGTTGCTGGGCGTAGGACTGCGCTTTTGATCCTCGACGGTCGGTTCGACAAACTCTTTCAATATCCTACAACTTTTCAAGACAACCGCTTCCCCGGGCATTGGACTATTGCCGCTGAGCGATGGATTGCAGTTGCTCCTTGCTCCATCGATTGACTACCCGGCACTCGCCATCGAGAAGACGAACACTCCCATCGGTTCCGTACTCCGCCTCCGACAAAAGGCTTCCATTCTCATCGATGAGCCGATAGCCCGTCGCATTGGGCTCGATCGTGGCCTGGCGTTCGGCAACCCCATCGCGTTCATAGGTCACGGTTGCACCATCCTTTAAAGAAGTCCATCGGATCGTGGTCTCTCCGAGAGTGGCCACTCTCGTGCCGTCGTTCTGTAGATCAGAAGATTTGATCGGGCTATCGCCGGTCCAAAAATGGATCGAGTTGAAAATGAAGGTATCCAACAATAGCGAAAATTCATACACCGGTATGATAAACATGCCGAAAAACACGAATTCCCTCATCCATTTACTGTTCACTTCACCGCTGCCTTTGACGTTGCTGTTCCAGTGATAGACATTCTTCGTGAGATTGAACGGGCCGTAGCATCCAGTGCTGACCGTCATAACACCTAGCACCGCGGCTGCGGCCACAATTCGGCGCATGGAATAGTTCATGATCTTCTTCCCTCCTTAAACGGTAGACACATTCAGCTATTTCTTCTGAGTATCATGCGCTTCTATTGCGCATCCAGACTCTAGAGAGCGATTCAGCTATCGGTGGCGGATCGGTCTTCGCGTTCCTCGAGAAGTGCTTCCAACTCGGCCACCGCTTCGAGATCGCGCGGCCGTCCGGCTGCGCGCTTCACTTCGATCAAGCGCTTGAGACCGAGACATCGGCATGTCGCGCCGAACACGGTGATTGTGATGGTATGAGGAATCAAATCCTCGTAGCGACCTCCCTCAGGAATCTCGCCAAAGAGGTCAAGGTCCCCGAGTTCAGTCGTGAGTGTAAAATTCAGGCCGCGTTGGATCGTCGAGGCATCAAACTGGAAGGGCAACCCTGGCGGCACTCCTCGAAGATACGGTTTGTAGGGAACCAGACAGGCTGCCAACCGAGCCATGTTCTGGGGCGTGCGGCCATAGACGATATCAAGGTCTTGGGTCAGCCGAGCCGATCCATGGGTGGTCGCAGCAGCTCCTCCGATAATGATGAAGTCGATGTCGTGTTTGACGAGGAGTCTGATGAGCGTCGCGAAATCTGTCATGAGGAGCTGACCGAACCAGCCTTCCTCAGCTCGGTTGCCAGCCGTTGAAGCTCGGACAGCTTAAGAAATCGTTGCTCGACCGTGAGCTTTAAGTTTTCCCGGAGTAATGAACGATCGATGTCCCGCTTATACGCTTCAATCACGGGGTCAGGCTGAAGCCCTGTCTCGCCGTTCTGCTCAATCGTCTCTCTATGATCAGACTTCCCAGACATGCTCATCTTACCCGGTCAAGTCTAGCACTTCGATTCGGATGGCTTCAATGCAAGCCTTGTCTCCACATCTTCACGGCCCTTGCCGGCTATTCGACCGGATATGTAAGAAGTTACCTCCCGGATGAGACTTCATGCACGGTCGGCAAGTGTGACATGATACGCGCTTACTTTGCCTTCACTGATCGTGAGAAATCCCAGCCTTCGTGACAGCTTGAACCGCTTCGGACCGGCCGATCCCGGGTTAAATAACAGCGTGCCTTTTAGCCATTCATTCTTCGGTTGATGGGTATGACCGAAGATGCAGATGTCTGGTCTGGTACGATCGAGAAACGCTCTTCCTTCTTTGGTCAGTTTTCCAGCTTCAAATACCACATGCCGAATAGCGGTGCGGACGCCATTCAGTTGGATGATGGCCTCTCTCGGGAAGCCGCTCTCTTCGTATTCATCGACATTGCCTGAGACGGCCGTCACAGGGGCGATTGTCTCAAGCTGTTCGATGATCGATTGTTTACCGATGTCGCCGGCATGGAGAATATGATTCACGCCATGAAAATGTCGCACAATCGTCGAGTCGAAGAGGCCATGGGTATCGGCAATGATTCCGATTCGGATCGGCCCCGAGCGATTCACGGGCTACCACCGCTGTGAGCACCAAGCGAGGCTCGGACTTTGGTCCAATCGAATGTAAACGGCTCAGGGGGTTGCTTCGGCATGCCTGCGATCTCAGCTTCCAGACGATCGGCCCTGGAGCTGCTCATCGGATGGGTGGAGAGCCATTCCACTCGTCCTTCATCCTTCTTCGCTAACCGTTGGAAGAAGGTGATCATGCCATTGGGATTGATCTTCGCACGGTAGAGCAGTTGAAGACCGGTCAAATCCGCCTCCGTCTCCTGTGCTCGCCCGAACTTCAACGTCATCAGCTCCACACCGAGCTGCTTCATGACGCCACCCAGCCCCTGCTGGTTTCCCAACACGATCGACACGACGGCCGTAAAGCCCAACTGCTTGACGATCCGTTCGAGTCCATGCCGCTGGAGCACATGGTTCAGCTCATGGGCCAACACACCTGACACTTCTTCCGGGCTTTCCGCCTTTTTCATCAATCCTGTGAAGACGACGATATACCCACCGGGGAGGGCAAAGGCATTGACCACATCGCTTTTCACGACGGTGATCTCGAATGTGTAGGGGTTCTCCGGGATTGCCGCGGTCAGGCGATGAGTCATCTCTTTGACCGCTGCCACGGCGAGACCTTCATTCATGATCTCCTGGCGAGCAAGAAAATCGTGATACGCGGACTCACCCAACTTCTGCTCCCATTCGATTGGAATTCGATCGACGGCAAGTTCCACCAGCAAGTCGCTCCCAAACCAAAGCCCCAGCACCACAATCAAAAGCATCCCTCCCACAATGCTCCATACGATTCGATGTCGTTGCCGGACCTGACGAACCTGTTCCGCCGCTCGTTCAAGCGATATCGTCAAGTGATCCGGTGCCGCTTGCCGGAAGGCACGAATCACATGGGGGTTTTTGAGATACAGTGTCCGCTCCCCCGTCGCCCCTTTCCAGGTTGCGACGAGTTGGTCATGATCCAACCCGCCTGCCGAGACGGTTAGTTCTGAAAAAGGCACAGATTCCGAACGGCGCTCGCCTGCATCCTGATCCGAGAGAACAATCATCGTGAGCCCGTGGGCTTCGACATGGACAAGGCACGGCGCACCATTGGCAGGAAATTCATCACCGAAGCAGAGCGCATTAGGAGGCGAAGTCATGACAGGATGGTCACGTTCATTCAGCGACAGGAATGAACTGCCTGACCCACGCTCCAAAGCCGCCGGGATTGCGGCTTTGGATGAACACAAGACCCGGTCCGCGGAATCGGCAGACAAAACCTTCACCTGATGTGAAGCTGGCCACCCATCCGGAAGTGGCCTTTTCGATGTTGTATGTGGTGGTAGTGGACCAAGCCACCAGATGGCTATTGTCCACGATATATTCCTGACCCGGTTTCAATTCGATCTTGTGAACGGCACCGAAGCTGTTCAGCAGCAGCATCCCCTTCCCGCTCATTTTAAGGATGAAGAATCCTTCCCCGCCCAGCAATCCTCGGCTCATACTTTGCATCTGACTGTTGATCGTAACCCCATCGGCACCAGCCAGGAATCCATCCTTCTGCACCATATACTCATTGACGCCATCGAGCTCAAGAACGACGATCTCGCCCGGCACGGTCGGCGCAAGCAATACTTCGCCGGCACCGCGACTGGCTCGCAGCGTCTGGAAAAAGAACTTCTCTCCCGTCAGAAACTTTCGTGACAGCGCTCCGAGAAATCCACCCTCCATTTTGCTTTCAATGTCGATGGTCGGCGAGCACGCCACCATCGCACCCGACTCAGCTTTGATATGCTCTCCCTCTGCCAGCTCGACACGCACCATCGGAAACGCACCGGGATACAAAACCTCGCTTTTCATTATTTTTGTCCTTTCTCTCCTTTTCCCTTGATGCGGGTGTCAATGAGCTGAGGTTTTTATCACACCCACCCAAACGCCTGACCGCGCCGAGACGCGGCCTTGACCCATCGCCCGCAGCGGGATCCCTACACCGGGCGGGGTGCGAGGACGGGTGGAACGCTCATTGACAGGACCCGCCTCATTACCCTGCCACCCATCCGTACACTCGTCGGCTTGGCTCCGGCCCCTCTTCTAGATAGCTCATTCTGAGTCGGCCTAAGACGTCATTCGGAACCTCGCGCCGTCTTGCTTCGACATCGATTCCAAACACTCTGGCCGAATTTAATCCAAAAACCCGTTCCTTCACCCGCCTCGTCAGGGGCTGATACTGATGTTTCTCGATCAATTCCTGAGGAATCTCGAATCGCCGAAATGCTTCGATCTGCCATTGCGGTGTCCCATACCAGATGGAGTCTGTGCCCCACAGTACGTGATCAATGCCGAACGAGCGGATAATCTGTCCCAGCAGATGCGCACAGATCAACGGATAGGTCGTCACCAATTGCGCGAAGGTCGAACCCAGCTCCATATAGATATTGGAGATACTCGGCTCCGCATCCTTCATCCGGCAGAACTCGGTGGTCCATGGGATCTCACCGGTCTTTGCAAATATTTGATCGATGGATGCGACGCCTCGGAGCCCGGAGTGATATACCAAAAAGTCGAGATCGGGAAAATCCTTCGCCGCCTTGATCAGATCTCTCGGATGGTTATAGTCCGGCACAGGACCGAGGGGCAGTCCCTTGTGGACGCATATTCGCTTCACATTGAGCTTTCGCGCTTGTTCCAGCATGGGATAGGCAATGCGCTCATCGTCCATCCTCCAGCCTCGATCGAACCCCTTCGGGCAGGAACCGGTATAGCATTTCCAGGCGTCGATCTTGAGGGTTTCCGCCTGCATCGCCATGAATTCCAAATCGGTCGCACCCAGCTGTGGTGTCGCCAGACCGTGAGCCAGCATCCGTTGCGAACCGGCCAACCTATTGATCTCGTCTCGAATGTGGGCCATCTCCTTCGGCGGGACGACGGCCTCTTGTGGATAGGGTCCCGGCGGTGTGCTGATGAGTCCCACGGCGGTTTCACTATCGAAAAACACTTCTTTCACAAAATTCTTCCAGGATAGATCATCGAGAGTGCCTTGATCTCCTGCCAATTTGGGGTTGAGCCCAGCCTCGCGAATGCGCTTTCTCAACGACAGCAATGCCTGTTTGGAAACGGCGCCCTTCCGACTGGATTCGGCATCGGAAGGATCGTAGTGAGAACTGACGTAGTGGGTCTGCACATCGAAGATAAAATACGGATTCCCCTGCTGCTCGGCAAACGCCGTTGCTTCGAACAGCTCGATTTCTCCGATGTTGAAAAATCGGCCGAATGCATGGTTCATGGCCAGTAACGCAGCCGCCATACCACCGGTGGTCTTCAAGAAATCTCGACGTGTCAATCCACGCCGGGCTGCCGCCTTTTCCACCAACTCTCTCGTGACTCGCTCGACACAAGCCTGCTCGTCCGTTTGGCGAATCGGGAGAAACTCCTCATTGGATACGATCTGCGTCGGGACAGGAGCCGGCAACGTCCTGCCTTTCTTCACGGAGAGACCGCCAAAGAAGAGTCTCGGTGAATACCCCATGACAGCCCCCTTCATCTAGACAAGATTCGCTGATTGTGTGGAATACTCGATGCGCTGTCAAGCAAGCGATGCCTGGGTGTAGCTAGCACATGATCTGTCCGGTTGTTGTCGCACATGATCTGTCCGGTTTAGGGTA
>JACOEH010000076.1 GCA_024998685.1 Nitrospira sp. | reverse complement strand
AGGTGCTTGACCATCACAGCTCTACTCCTTCCGTTTGAGGGGCAGTGTGTGTACTGTCCTTCAGAAAACATGAACTCCGTACATTTCCGCTTATTTTTATTCCGCTTATTTTTATCAGTGTTCGTTTGCGCAAGCTCACAAAAAAGAACGGCGGCGAAATATAGCTCAGCCCTATTAGACTGTCAAGCGATTTCCGTGGATCACATATTTCTTAAAGAATAGAAAAGATAGTAATACCTACGGTCGTTCTCGGTCGATGACAACGGTGATATTATCAGTTCCCGGCTTGACCGGCTGACTCATACCTTCCAGATCACCACTTTCAGGCATTGCTTTTCCGGATTTCGACAGACGCGCCACGATGACCACCGTGTCGATGTCCGAGAGCTTCCTTGACGGCATGGGACTGGTGGAGTCATCGAGTCGGAACGTGAAGGGCAAATCCTTTTTCGATGCCCGCACAATCGACACCGGCATCGGCGGACCGGCCACATCCTTCGCAAACACAAATAAGGTCTCCGGGAGAGAGGCTTTGCTTGCCAGATTCGGCCCCAGCACCACTTTACCCGTTATCGCACGAGACTGTCCGGATTGTGTCGCCGGCTTGGCAGGCTTCGCAGCTTCCATCGGAGGATTTGCGACCAACATGTTCCTACTAGGACCACCCAGATGCCGCTTGGCTTCGGCGATGCTGGCCTTTAGCTGATCCGCTGACTCCTGATCGTCGGGAGGAAGATAGGCATGCGCATCTTCCCACTCCTTGGCGGCACGCGCAAAATCTTTTCGGTTGTACGCGATCGTTCCTGACAACATGAGCGCCTTTACGTTGTGCGGGTCGAGTTTTAAGGCTTTTTGAATCAACGTCTCCGGTTTTCCATCCAACTTGCGTCCCTGATGGACCCCGAGGGCATCCGCATAGTCGGCGAGGAGACTCGCATTGTTCGGGTCGAGCTTGGTGGCTTTCTCAAAAATCGGCACCGCGTCGGCATACCGCTCCATGGCCATATAGGATCGAGCCAAGAGTCCCCACCCGACTGCATCGTTGGGACTTTGCTCAAGCTTCTTTCTCAACTGTTCGATCAAAGTGTTCAGGCTGTCCGCCATCTGAGGGTCATCCCCCGGACCACCTTGAGAGGACGATGCTGATACCGCCGGATGCGTCATCGCCGCTGGATTTCCCAATGTCCAGTAGAGCACCCCACTGGCGGCCGGAATAATCATGGCCAAGGAGAGCGCAACGACCCGAAGATTCACGAGCCCTCCCGTAGCAACGGCCGGCGTTTCGACACTACCCGCCTCCTCCAACACACGACGCTCCAGCTCACTCCGCGCCGTTCGATACTGTTCATCCGTCAACAATCCATCAGCCCGATCTTGCTCCAGCTCGGAAAACTGCTGTCGATAGACCGGCAGCGTTTTCTCCTGTTCGTTCGTGGCGGCAGACGGGCGCTTCAACAGAGGCCTCAGCAGAAGACCGAGGACACACAGAGTCATGGCCGAAACGATCACCCAAAATGTAGCGGTCATGAGCGCTTGCCTCCTTCTGCCAAGAGTTGTTCGACTCGTCGATGCTCTTCGTCCGTCACCGGCACATCGACGACTTTGTGCGCTCGACGCCGCAACGTAATGACAAGCGCCGTGGCTCCAACGGTCAATAAAACAAACGGCCCCACCCACAGCAGCGTGGTGGTGGCCTTGAGCGGCGGCCGATACAGTACGAAGTCCCCGTAGCGCGCGACGAGAAAATCGATGATTTCTTTGTCGCTCATATCCTTCGCGATCATTTCCCGAACTTCTCGGCGCAAGTCCTCCGCTAACGGGGCATTGGAATCGGCCAATGTTTGGTTCTGACAGACCAGACATCGCAGCTCGACGGCGAGGTGCTTGAGTCGCGCTTCGGCGACAGGATCATCGGCCAACGGTCTGGCTTCTCCAGCCCACGCTGGTCCGGATAAGAGCAATGCTATGAGCATCAACCATTTCATTCTGATTCGAGCTGCTTCACGAGGGGAAGGATCTTCTTGGCGACGGTGTCGGGATCCAACGGCCCGATCTGTTTATAACGGATCATACCCTGCTTGTCGATGACATAGGTTTCAGGAACTCCATAGACCCCATAATTGATGCCGACTCGACCGGCATCATCCACCCCGACCACGGGATAGGGATTGCCCCACCGTCTCAACCAGGTCATGGCCTCGTCCCGTTGATCCTTGTAATCCATCCCATAGATCGGCACCTCACCGGACTTGGCCAACTCCATCAACACGGGATGTTCTGTCCGACACCCGCTGCACCAGGAGGCCCAAAAATTGAGCAACCACACTTTCCCCTTGAGGTCAGCAGGCGAAAACACGTTTGCCGGATCGTAGAGCTGCGGCTGGGAAAAATCAGGGGCGGCCTTTCCGACCAAGGGAGAGGGGATTTCCCGCGGGTTGAGTCTAAGCCCTACCCCCAAGAAAACAACGACCACGATAAAAATCGACAGCGGCAGAATAAACCGATTCATGCCACTTTTCGCCTAGCCGTTCGTGTCGAAGCAGGCACGGCCGGCTCTTGCCGACGCCATGCAATTCGATACCGGCGATCGCTGACGGCCAGTACGCCGCCCAGCGCCATGATAAAACAGCCACCCCAAATCCAATCCACAAACGGCTTGTGATAGAGCCGCACACTCCACGCTCCATCATCAAGCGGTTCTCCCAAAGACACATAGAGATCGCGTAACAACCCAGGATCGATCGCGGCTTCCGTCATGACCTGATTTTGAACGGTATAGCGCCGCTTCTCAGGATACAACACCGTCGTCTCGCGACCGTCACGACTCACAGAGAAGGTCCCACGGGCTGCCGTATAGTTCGGCCCAACGACATCCTGCGCACCGTCGAATCGGAACGTATAGTCGCCGATGACCGCCGTCTCCCCCACGTTCATCCGCACATCTTTTTCAGTTTCAAAGCCCTTCACCATCGTCACCCCGACGATAAAGATCGCAATACCACAGTGCGCCACGAGCATTCCCCAGTAGGATCTGGGTACCGCAGCCAGTCGACTCACAAGGCTGTTCCCACTGACATGAGTCAACCGTTCACGCAACGTCACGATTGCAGTCGTCACGATCCAAATTGCCAGGAGCAGTCCAAGGCTCAACAGCGGCGTCCAATTCCCCATGACGATCGGCAACACCACGGCGGTGACAAGACTGACTCCGAACGCCCACCGCAATCGCTTCGCCAGATCGGGCAAACTCGCTTTCTTCCATTGGGCCAACGGACCGATTCCCATCAAAAAGATCGCCGGCGTCATTAATGGAACGAAGACGGAATCAAAATACGGAGGCCCGACGGAAATTTTCCCGAGATCCAGCGCATCCAAGAATAAGGGGTACAACGTGCCCAGCAACACTGAGCCCATCGCGGCAATCAATAACACGTTGTTCGCCAGCAACATCCCTTCGCGCGAGATCATCGCAAAGCCGCCGCCTAATCCCACTCGCGGAGCCCGCCAGGCATACAAGGCGAGCGACCCTCCGATGACGATGGCCAAGAAGACCAGAATAAACAGACCACGTTTGGGATCGGTGGCAAAGGCATGCACGGAGGTCAACACACCGGAGCGGACGAGAAACGTCCCAAGGAGACTCAACGAGAACGCCATGATGGCAAGCAGGACGGTCCACACTTTGAACCCTCCCCGTTTGTCGGTCACGGCCAGTGAATGCACCAACGCCGTGCCGGCCAACCATGGCATGAATGAGGCATTCTCAACCGGATCCCAGAACCACCACCCACCCCATCCCAACTCGTAGTAGGCCCAGCCGCTTCCCATTGCAATGCCGACCGTCAAAAAACACCAGGCGACGGTCGTCCATGGCCGAGACCAACGGGCCCAAGCAGCATCGAGGTTGCCTCCCAACAATGCGGCGATCGCGAACGCGAAAGCCACCGAAAATCCGACATAGCCCATATAGAGCATCGGCGGATGGATAACCATTCCGGGATCTTGCAAGAGCGGATTGAGATCGCGCCCGTCGGGAGCTGCAGGAATCAGCCGTTCGAACGGATTCGACACAGTCAGCATGAACAGAAGAAAGCCGACGCTGACGAGACCCATCACGCCAAGAATACGAGAGCGTGTGGCATCCGGAAGGTGAGCGGAGAAGAGCGTGACCGCGAACATCCACACAGTCAGAATAAAGGTCCATAAGAGCAGCGACCCTTCGTGCGCACCCCAAATCGCGGCCAGCCGATAATGCAAAGGGAGCTGTGAGTTCGATGTGGCGGCGACATACAGCACAGAGAAATCTTTCTCCGCAAACGCATAGCCAAGACAGCAAAACGCCGTGAGGACTAAGAGAAATTGCCCTCGCGCCGCAGGCTTGGCAACGGCCATCAGCGCCGAGTTCCCGACGGCAGCACCGTAGATGGGAAGAATACCCTGCACCACGGCAACGCACAGTGCAAGAATCAACGCAAAATGACCGATCTCCGGAATCATAGCGAGCCTTGCCTACCTTGAGGGACAATGAGCGATTTGCTTTGCTGGGCGCCGGATGCCTTGGCCTTCGCCAAGGCCTCGGCGGCTTCAGGCGGCATGTAATTTTCATCGTGTTTCGCCAAGACTTCACTGGCGATAAACGTGCCGTCGGCGTTGAGTTTCCCTTGTGCCACGGCACCCTTCCCTTCCTTAAAGAGGTCCGGCAGAATCCCCTTATAGGTCACCGGGACACGCTTCGCAGTATCGGTGACGATGAAACGGACCGTCAGGCCGTCGTTCTCGCGAACGAGACTCCCGTCCTCAACCATCCCGCCGATCCGGAAACTGCGTCCTTGCGGCACCTCGCCGCTCGCCACTTGAGTGGGAGTAAAGAAAAACACGAGATTGCTCTGAAAGGCGTTCAGGATCAGCACGGTCGCCACACCCAAGACGAGCAATCCCAAGCCGATAAAGGCAAAGCGTTTATGCCGTGGTTTCATCGGTGCTTCCTAACAACGCGGCGCGCTGTTCGGCACACGCCGCAGCCCGTCGACGCCACAAGGCCAACACTTCCCATACCATGCACAACGCCGTCGCCACAAATGAGGTCCATACATAGAGCCCGTACCCTCCCATCGCAAAGAATTCCGATGCGCTTCCCCACTGCATCAGCGAGCCTCCACTACTTCCTGAATGACGGCCGGCTTCTCATCATCATTCCATACCGGCAACGATTCTCGTTCAATCATGACACAGCGTACTCTGGCGAGAATGACGGCGATGCTATATAGCCAGAACGCCACCGTCATCAGCAACATAGCGGTGAGCATGGTCGACGCCATTTTCGATCCGGTCGCCATACTGACCGACGCGCCTTGATGCAAGGTATTCCACCACTGCACGGAAAAGTAGATAATCGGGACGTTGACGACCCCAACGAGGGCAAACACAGCGCTCGCCCGGTCCGCGCGACGCACATCATCGATCGAAGTCCGCAACAGCATGACGCCGGCGTACTGAAACAATAAGATGAGTTCCGATGTCAATCTCGCATCCCAGACCCACCAGGCTCCCCATGTGGGCTTCCCCCACATCGCGCCGGTCAACAAGGCCAAGAACGTAAACATCGCGCCGGTCGGAGCGATCGCTTGCGCCATCATGAAGGACAGGCGCGCGTTGAGCCCCATCCCGATACCGGCCCACACAGCCATGACGACATAGAGGAACATCGACATCCAGGCCGCCGGAACATGGACGAAAATAATCCGGTACGCTTCGCCCTGTTGAAAGTCGGTCGGCGCGACGAAGAACCCCATATAGAGTCCCACCCCCATGAGCGCGACCGCCGCACAAGCGAACCATGGAATGAGGCGTCCCGCCAGGGGATAAAAGGCTTGGGGGGACGAATACTTCAGCCAGTTGATGCCTATGCTCATGAAACGATGTCACTCCAACGCGATTCGCAATGCTGCTGCGGTGGCCCAAGGCGCCAGGAAGAGAGAGAGTACCAGACAAGCCCCGAGTAGCGACAGATTTGCTTCACCGCCTATCCCGGCCATACTGCTAGTGACGGCGCCGGCTCCAAATATCAATACTGGAACGTAAAGTGGAAGCACCAGGAGGGCGACCAGTAGACCACTCCCGCGCACGCCAAGTACTAAAGCGGCGCCGATCGCACCAATCATACTCAACGTTGGCGTCCCAAGCAAGAGCGACATCACCAGCACTCCCAATGATTCCCCGCTCAAACCGAATTGGAGCCCGAGCAACGGGGAGAGCAGCACGATGGGGAATCCGGAGATCACCCAATGGGCGAGAACTTTTCCCCCTACCAACAAGGCAAGCGGTTGGGGAATCAGGACCATCTGCTCAAGGACACCGTCCAGATAGTCCGCGGTAAACACCCGTCCCAGAGACAACAGACAGGCCAACAGGGCCGCGACCCACAACACGCCGGGTCCGATAATTCGTAACACTGCAGGCTCCGGTCCTACACCTAGAGGGAAGAGACTGACCACGATCACCAGAAAGAAAACCGACATCGCGGCATCTGAGCGGCGCCGCATCGCCAGCAATAGATCACGCCGGATGATTCCGCTGACGGCTTCCCACATGCTGGAGCCGCTCATCCCATCAGCCTCAGGCGTTGGACAACCTCCGCGGGAAGCGCAACCTCCTGATGGGTCACAACAACCGCCAGCCCCCCGCGCTGCAGATGCATAAGCAACCGCTGCGTCACGACATCGGTCGCAGCCGTGTCGAGCGAGGTAAACGGCTCATCGAGCAGCCATAAGGGACGAGTGGAGAGCCACAGCCTTGCCAAAGCCACTCGGCGCTTTTGTCCTTGCGAGAGCACCTTGGACGGCAAATGATGAATGGGCCGCTTCAGCCCGATCCCCTCCAAGGCCTCCTTTGCTCCATTGTTGGAGCAGGGTTCTCCGGCAAGCGACATCGCGCTCATCAGATTTTCCAGCAGCGTGAGATCGTCCTTAATCCCATTGAGATGTCCGATATACGTCAGTTGACCAGAATAGAGCTCCTTGAGTTGATGGATATCTTGCCCCCCCCACAGAACCGAACCCTGTTCAGGGGGCAACAAACTGGAAAAGATGCGGAGCAGACTCGTCTTTCCGCTGCCGTTTTCACCGACCACGGCCAGCAGCGATCCCCGCTCAACCTTCACATTGAGGTCGGTGAACAATCGTCGTTCACCGCGACTGCAACGGAGCGCAACAGCTTGCAACAAAAGGGACTCCTCACACAGCGAGGGACGAGAGTAAGGGAACGAGGCGTGGAAAAACAAGGGGAGAAAGGGGAGGGTGCCGAGTGGTACGTGAGTGGACTTCACAGCCATCTTGCTCTGAGGACGATCCTACTGGTAATTAGTGCATGCGTCGCGATTGACAATCCACCACGTTGGAAGTGTCTGCATATGTAGCAGTGAAGGAGATGAATCATGAGTGAACTCGTCTGTATCGCGTTTAAGGATTCCGGCACAGCCGATCGAGTACTGAACGAACTACGAGCCATGGAAACGGAATATGTCTTGGACCTCGAAGATGCGGTCATCGTCGTCCGTGACATGGATGGTAAGGTCCACCTGAAGCAGTGCGTCGATGTGTTCGGAGGTGCCACCAAGCATGGCGTAGCGCTTGGTGTGTTATGGGGAGGGCTCATGGGACTGCTTTTTATGAATCCCCTGGCCGGTCTTCTGGGAAGCATTGCCGGCGGTGCAGGAGCCGGCGCCATGACCACTGCCGCCAATGAGTATGGGCTCTTGAGTGATTATGGGATCCCCGATCAATTCATCAAAGACTTGGGCAGTACGATCAAGCGGGGCACCTCGGCGATTTTCCTACTGATCCGCAGTGCCGACCAAGACAAGTTGCTGGCCGGCTTCTCACAATACGAGGGAACCATTCTCAAGACCTCGCTCAGCAAAGAGCAGGAAGAGAAGCTGCGAGCAGCCCTCACGCATGAACACAAACAAAAGATAAGCAAGAGCTAGCGTTGCCTCCCAGAAATACGTTTGCCCTGAGCGCGTCGAAGGGGCGGACGTATTTCTGGCAATGCCTTTCCTGACGTAACATCAGGTCTCTCCCTTTTGCTTTCCCTCCAAGAGACAACTCACGTTCATGTCACCCATGACGTTGATGGCCGTGCGGCAACGATCGAGAAACCAATCCACAGTCAGCAAGACGGGAATGTATTGCACCGGCAAGCCGACGGCCGTAAAGACCATGGTCATCGTCACCAATCCAGCTTCGGGAATGCCGGCGGCGCCGACGGACGCGATGATGCTCGTGAGCACCACCATCACTTGCTGCTGAACGGACAGATCCATCCCGATCATCTGAGCGATGAATAAGGCGGCCATCGCTTCGTACAATGCGGTGCCGTCGTTGTTGAAATTGGCACCGACCAGCGCTCCCATGCCGGCGGACTGGTCGCGCAATCCCACGCGTTCCTTGAGCGCCGCGTACGTCACCGGCATCGTCGCCGTCGAGCTGGCCGTCGAAAAGGCCATGACCAATGCATCGCGTCCGCCGCGCAAGAGATCAACGGGAGACACCCACGAACCGAATCGAATGCGGATGAGGTAATACGCCGCCTGGATTGCAAGGGCGAGCAGCACGCTCAGTACAAAGACTCCCAGAGCCTTGAAGGGAGCGAAGCCCTCCGTCCCTACGATGCTCGCGACAATGCCGAAGACGGCAAACGGCACCACCGCGATGATCCAGTGCAAAATCGTGATCAGCGATTCCAGAAAGAGTTCGACGAGGTGTCCTACCGTTCCCAGAGGCCGTGCACGTTCCTTGCGGAGCGCCATGCCAAATGCCACGGCGATGAAGATGACGCCGATGACCTTCCCATCGTCGCCGAGCGGCCCCAATAAGCTTTTAGGCACATTCTCCAGGAACGTCGCCAGTGGATTCGCAGCCTTTGTAGCTTCGTCGTGCGGAGTCGGCGGCGTGAGGCCGGCACCTTGCCCCGGTTGAATCACATTGGCGACCGTCAAGCCGACAAGAATCGCAACTAACGTATTCAGCAGCAATAATCGCGGTAGCCGCATCGCAAGCGGTCCACCCAGGTGAGTCGTCATGAACGTATGGACGATCGCGGCGAGAATCAATGGCGGTGCAAGCGCACCGAGCAGGCGCAACACGAGCTTGCCCGGCACCGCCAACACAGCCGCTTCGCTTCCCAGCATCAACCCCGCCATGACGCCGAGTACCAGAGCAATCACGATGCGCGCATAGAGCGGAATGTTCTGCCACCGTGCAATCAGGCCGGTTCTCGATGTGGTGATCGTCGCTTCTTCCAAAGTCTGGCTATCCACTTAATGGAATTCCTATTCCTCCACTCATTGTCGCTGGGTGAGAAGAGATCGCCGAATGTACCACGAAGAGGGCGACTGATGAGCCAGAGGAATGTGTGAGGAGATGGCTGTCTTGTGTGACTCAGTCAGCGTGCTCGTGGATGACAGAGCGAGGATCACTGGTTCTCGCGTCACGCATCTTGTATGGTACCGAATCGGTCACACAAACGACTCGCGGTGCCTTTTTCGTTTTGGGATATCTCGGTTCTAATTGTTACAGTGCTGGATGGCGCGAGACCTGTTCTTCCTTGTCCATAGGACCTGAGAAATATCATGACAAGCGCACTACTGTACGACCGTCTCCAATTTGCATTCACCGCCACGTTCCACTACCTCTTTCCGCAGTTGACGATGGGCCTGGCGTTGCTGCTGTTTTACTTGCGCAGCCGGGCGATTGTAACCGATGACGAACAGTATCAGCAGGTCTCGGATTTTTGGACGAGCATCTTTGCCTTAAATTTCGGCTTCGGCGTCGTGACCGGCATTCCGCTCGAATTTCAGTTTGGAACCAACTGGGCAAGGTTTTCTACCTTCGCAGGTGGAGTGATCGGCCAAACTCTCGCCATGGAAGGAGTCTTCGCATTTTTCTTGGAATCATCGTTTCTCGGTATCCTGCTGTTCAGGAAACGATTCAGTCGTCGGGTGCAATGGTTTGCCGCGCTGATGCTTTTTGTCGGTTCATGGCTATCCGGCTACTTCATCCTGGCGACGAATGCGTGGATGCAGCATCCCGTCGCGTATCACGTGGGAGACGATGGCCGGGTGTTCGTCAACAGTCTTGCCGGGCTGCTCACGAATCCCTGGTTATTCTGGCAATTCGCGCATACCATGACGGCGGCCGTCGTCACGGCGTCCTGTGTGATTGCAGCAGTGGGCGCGTACTACCTGTTATCCGGTCAACATCTATCCCATGCGAAGACTTTCTTACAGACCGGCGTTGTCGCCGGCGCAATCGCTTCTGCACTGATGATTTTCCCCACGGGACACGGCAACGCCGAACAAGTCTTCGAACACCAACCTGTCAAGGGGGCGGCATTTGAGGGGCTCTTCACGACGGAGCGAGGAGCCGGTCTCTATCTGGTGGGACAACCCAACCTTGAAACGATGACCATCGACAACCCGATTGAGATCCCTAAGGCGCTCAGCTTTCTCGTGTACAAAGACCTCTACGCCAAAGTCAAAGGGCTCGACGCGTTTCCGCGCGACGAGTGGCCGGATAATCTTCCACTCCTTTACTATGCGTATCACGTCATGGCCGGATTGGGAACCATCTTCGCCGCCATCTTTGGTCTGGCCTTGCTCTCGCTTTGGCGTGATCGGCTGTTCAACATGAACTGGCTGTTGTGGTTACTGATGCTCTCAGCGCCATTCCCCTACATCGCCACGTCGGCCGGCTGGATGACCGCCGAACTGGGACGGCAGCCCTGGCTCGTGTACGGGTTGTTGCGCACCGCCCATGGCACCTCTCCGCTTGTTCATTCAGGGAATGCCTTATTTACTTTGATTGGATTCTTGGGGCTGTATCTGCTGCTCGGCTTGCTGTTTGTGTTTCTTCTCGGCAAAACGATTCAACGCGGACCAGGCTCGATCGACTCGCACGCGACGTCGACCGCGTGAACGAAGGGATGGTTGATGGAAACCCTGTGGTTTATCGTCGTCACGCTGATGCTGGCCATCTTCATCGTCCTGGATGGTTTCGACTTTGGTGTCGGCATGGTCTATCCGTTCGTCGTTCGGACCGAAGCGGAACGCCGAACGGTGCTCGCCTCCATCGGGCCACTGTGGAACGCGAACGAAGTCTGGTTGATTGCCGCCGGCGCGGTCCTCTTCTTTGCCTATCCTAAGGCCTACGCCGCCGGATTCAGCGGGTTCTATCTGGCGCTGATCCTTGTGTTGTGGCTGCTGATCTTCCGCGGTCTCGCACTGGAACTGCGATCGCATGTGGATCATGTGCTGTGGAAACAGGCGTGGGATACGGCCTTTACGACGGCCAGTTTACTCTTGGCTTTTGTCTTCGGCGCCGCGCTGGGCAATCTGATCCGTGGTGTGCCCTTAAATCGTGACGGGTATTTCTTCGTCCCGTTTTGGACAGACTTTCAGCCTGGACCGGAACCAGGCATCCTGGACTGGTTCACAGTGCTGCTGGGGCTGACGACTGTGTCGATCCTCGCCTTCCATGGAGCGAATTATCTCGCAATGAAAACAGAAGGTGGCCTGTATCAGCGGGCCGTCTCGACCGCCTGGGTCATGGGATGGGTTTCGGCTGGATGCACGGTGCTGACCGTGACGGCCGTCCCGTTCGTTCAGCCAAGCTTGCGTCTCAACTTCGCCGGCCATCCGATGGAATACCTTGTCCCATTGAGCGGCCTATTCGCACTCGGATCCAGCCTGTACCTCCGACAGCATCAGCGTGACACCGCCGCCTTTCTCACTTCCAGTGTCTTTATTTTGCTGATGCTCACCAGCGTCATGTTCGGCATGTACCCCTACATCTTGGTTTCAACAACCGATCCGGCGCTCAGCCTCACGGTGTTCAACGCAGCTACCGACTCCTATGGATTAACAACCGGGTTTGCCTGGTTCGGAGTCGGTTTCCTGCTTGTAGTGGCGTACCAGAGTTATGTCTATTCCTTGTTCTGGGGGAAAACTCGGTCGGATGACGCGCACTGATCTGCTGGTAGACCGCAGCCCCATCATCTCTACTCGCCGGATCTCGACGTGGATCTCGCAGCCGAATCCATCAGACAACCGGAGAACTTTCCGCTCATCTCCAAGAGAACGCACTCCACCAAGCGCCCGCACCGATGAACAAAGATCGCGCGCGGCTAACCCATCACACTTCGTCGAGTCCAATCCATTCCAGCAACAACATTCCTGCATAGCCCAGACTAACCAATGCTGCCACGAGGACGCTATGCGGTTATAAGGCTCGCTTTACTTAGAGGTCTTCAGGAGTAAGTCCAGTCGTTTTCGCCAGGCGAGCAAGCATCTTGGGACCGATTTCTTCGCGATCGTGAAACGCAAACACAACGTCATGCCAACCAGCCCGTGCCAGTACCCGATGAGAGCCCGTTGTTCGTTTGATTGTTCAGCCGATGCGAAGAAGAGCGGAAAGAACGAACGGGGCGCGGGTGGAAGACCACCGGCTCATGCAGCCATGAAGGAGACGTTCAGGAACTCGTCAGGAAGGGCTTCCCCATGTTCAAGGCGATCCGCCATCGCACGAAGCGTTAAAGCCTGCACCGCGGCGAGAGCTTCCGCCCGAGTCTGGCCGTATGCCATCACCCCTGGCAAGGCTGGCACCTCCCCGATCCAGCGGCCGTCATCTTCCTGCTCCAACTCAACAGTAAACTGACCGGGCTTTTCCACACCCCACCTCCGATCGATAGGCTATGCCCGCCTCAGCCAAATGCAAAATCCTGTAGTTGCAAGGCATCCACTTTCAGCACCAGCGCATGAATGATCCGAGAATCGGCATGCAAATGGAGCGCTTCAATCAAATGGGAGAAGAGCGTCGCAATGTCCGCATGCATCAATTTCAGCAGACCCAACCCAACAAGGAACAACAACCACATCGAAACGGGTCCGGGCAAACTGCCAGCTGCTCAATGAATCAATTCTGCCTGTGTCCCCTTTTCCCGCCCCTCGTTAATAATGTCATTCTAAGTTCTGTATCTGTCATCATATTCGCCGTCTTGAACGAATAGCGCGGACAAGCTAGTATCAGCCCGCTTCTCTTACGCTTATGCACCGAGGACCTTCGTGGCAGACAGTCCTACTTCCATTATTTCGACACAGGGCATTCAGCTTCAACTCCTCACACCGTCTCAGCGCTCTCCCACTCTCGTACCGACTGAGACCAAAGGTGTCGTCTACACGAAGCGTTGGGTAGTAGAACTACTCTTGGAATTAAGCGGCTATTCGCCGGAGACGAACTTGGTGGATGCTCTGGCCGTAGAACCAGCGGCAGGTGATGGCGCGTTTCTTGGACCCATGATCACCCGCCTTCTTGAGTCTTGTCGGAAGCAAGGCCGGCCTTTGTCCGATTGCAGCAACTCCCTACTTGCCTATGAATTGGATGAAATGAGTGCGGCCCGTGCAAAATACGTTACTCAAAGCATCCTTGCAGACCTAGGCGTGCAGCAGCCGCTTGTCACACAACTCGCTGAATCGTGGATCGCGACGAGGGATTATCTTTTTGATACCACCGGCAAGAAGGCCGACTTTGTCATTGGAAACCCACCCTATATACGCCTTGAAGATATTCCAGAAGAGAGTGCGATGATATATCGCAACGCTTATCCCACCATGCGGGGCAGAGCCGATCTCTATGTGGCATTCTTCGAGGCAGCGCTTCGTCAACTAACGCCCGGTGGAGTCTGCGCGTTCATTTGTGCGGACAGATGGATGAGAAATCAATATGGAGCGGAACTTCGGCATCTAATCACGTCCGCATACAGTGTTGAACTGATTCTGGGCATGCATGACGTCAATGCGTTTGATAACGAGGTTGATGCGTATCCTGCAATCACAATTATTCGATACCGCCGACAGAGTGCAACGGTCGTGGCCAGCGCCACCCCTCAAACTGAAACCATTCAACCCAAACTGTTGGCGGCAACGCTTCAACCCGATTATCGCCGCAAGTCGTCACGGCATTCCCCTTCAATCCATGCCGCAGTTGTCAACAACTGGTTCAAAGGATCGGATCCATGGCCCTGTCATTCACCCAAGCAACTGTCCCTCCTTCGCCGATTGGAGGACACCTTTCCACCGCTCGAAATGAATGCTAAGGTGGGAATAGGCGTCGCCACCGGGAACGACAGCGTATATATTACGACCGACCCATACTTAGAGCGCGTAACAAAATGACCGTCGAGGGGCTGGCGGTATTTCGGCACGT
>JACOEH010000005.1 GCA_024998685.1 Nitrospira sp. | reverse complement strand
GATGCTTCCGCTGACTGAGTTCTATGGTCTTGCGGCTGAGAACCAGGGGGTTCAGACGGTGACCTTGCAGATCGACGGGATGACGTGCGGGGCTTGCGTCAAGGACGTGAAGGCAGCGCTCGCCAAGGTCTCGGGCGTCACTACGGTCGAGTTCAGGGTGGGAAAGAAGTGGATCTTTTTCTCCGATTATTCTGACGTGCGCGCCTCGGTGACGTTCGATGCGAACAAAGTGGGTACGGAGGCGTTGGTCAAGGCCATCGAAGAGGCTGGCAGCCCGCTGTCGGCGTACAAAGCCCGGCTGGTGCAGCCATAGCTGGCAGCTAACAGCGAGCAGTTCTCCCCGCCTCCCCTCCCATCTCAAGGGGGAGGGGGCTCTTCGCTACTTACCGGAGTACGTTAGGCGAGAGGAAGGAGCAAAGCCGTTATGGAGCATACAACCAATGTTGAAACGGGACTATTTGCCGAACTTAGAAAGTTGAGTCCCAAGGTCACGGGCGGTCTTCTGCGCATGCGACAGGAGGCCTATCGAGATGCAAGTGTGGCTGCCAAGTACAAATTACTGACCGCCATGGCGATTTCAATCGCGATTCGATGCGAACCCTGTATCCGGGCCTACGTCAAGATGGCGCATGCCAAGGGTGTCAGCCAGGACGAACTGATTGAGTTCCTCGAAGTCGCCATGACCATGCAGGGCTGTCCCGGAGAGGAGTGGGCGCTCAAGGCCTATGCGGCCTATAAAGAGTGCATTGATGGTAGGTCAGGCTTAGAGACGCCCGCTTGTTGTAAGAATGACGATGGCAGTCAGACTGATAAGGAAGGTGCCTGATGAACGGTCCGGCGCTGGCGCAGATTTCTTCCCGTCCACCCAGGTGATGGTGAATTTGTTTGCATTCGCCGATCGAGGGTTGATGTATTAGAAATGCCGTTGACGGATAACATGGACAAGGGATAGACTGACGCTATGCGAGTACGTTCACATTACTCTCGATCCCTTCTCGCCTTAACCATTGTGGTGTTCTTACTGGCATTCAGTTTCAACGCATACGCTTGTCTCTTGCCGCTGTCAGGAACCACCGATGCGTCAATGGCCAACGGCTGTTCAACTCCTGTCGAACAACCGAGTCGGCAATTATGTGACGCCTTCAAGATCTTGGGAGTCGAATCCCACGCTCAGTCGTCATCGTTGCTCGTGGACCACCATTGGTCGGCAGACCATGCGTTGCCGATGCTTCCAACAGTGAGCCTCCGGCTCATACGAATTCCCAGTCTATCTCACGTTCTCGAATCAAGTTCTCCTCCGCATCAGTCTCTCGCAAGCACCATACTTCGAATCTGATCCCTCGGTTCTTCCTTCTACTGTTTCATCACACATTTTCTGTCCGGCGCTGGGCCTCGGCCCCTTCAATTGCTCTGCTCCTGTAGCCAGCGGGGACAGAGATCACAACAGTCGGGAGGCAGACAGCTCTTGGGATGCTGACCATGTCCATTTCAAATAACTCATTAACATGTAAGTCATGACTGGAGGTGGGGGATGCTAAAGCTGAAACGAACACGATGGATTCTGATTGGCCTCGGAATCCTGATCCTGATTGGTGGCTTGGTCCTGCTGACCGAGCCCAGTCGAAAGGAACATTTGTCGACTAATAACACCTCGCAGCCGGGCGGTCAAACCGAGCATGAGACGTCGGGTGACAACGCGACCGATGTCTCCGACACAACCACTGAGGGGGCGCAAGCCTTCGCCATGGTATCACGCGCGCGTCAGCAATTAATCGGCGTGACCACCGCGGTCCTCGAGCCGCGACCTCTGGAAACGACTGTTCGGGCGGTTGGACGGGTCGAATATAACGAGGAACGCATTGCTCATGTGAACCTGCGGATTTCCGGATGGGTCGAGGATCTGTTTATTGACTACACCGGCCAGTTAGTACGCAAGGGCCAACCGCTGTTCACGCTCTACAGTCCCGATTTGGTCGCGACGCAGGACGAGTACCTGCTGGCCTTGAAGGCACGCAATAAGGTCAAAGACAGTCCCGTGCCAGAAGTTCATAAACAGGCCGAGGAGCTCGTCGAAGCCAGTCGGGACCGGTTACATCTGTGGACGTTGACCGACCAGCAGATCCAGGAGATCGCCCGGCGGGGGAAGGCCAATACCTACCTGACAATTTATTCGCCGGTGACCGGATACGTCATCGACAAGAAAGTCTTCAAAGGGATGTATGTGCAGCCGGAGGCCCGCTTGTACTCGATTGCCGATTTGAGTCTGGTATGGATGAACGCAGAAGTCTATGAGTTCGAGATGCCCTTTGTGAAGGTCGGTCAGATGACCGGCATCACCTTTACCGGCTATCCGGGAGAGCAGTTTCACGGACGCGTCTCCTACATCTATCCGTACCTAAATGAAGAAGCGCGAACGATCAAGGTGCGAGTGGAGATTCCGAATCCAGGATTGCGCCTCAAGCCGGAGATGTATGGCACTGTGCACATCAAAGTGAACCGCGGGACACGCCTGGCAGTGCCCGAAGCAGCGGTGCTGGATTCCGGCACGCGACAACTCGTGTTCCTCGTGAGAGGTGAAGGCCTTTTTGAGCCGCGGACGGTCATACTGGGCCCCAAGATCGGCGGGTACTACGAAGTTCAGGAGGGCCTCGACACCGGTGACAAGGTGGTGACCTCGGGGAACTTCCTCATCGATTCGGAAAGTAAGCTGATGGCCGCCACGAACATGATGGGATCGCTCGGGATGGGCGGCATCCAGATGGAGCAAGCGAAGATGGGCCAGATGGATATGGGCGGCATGCCCATGGGAGGAGCGCAGCCAGAGAAGTCGAAGGAAATGGCGAAGGCGCCGGGAGAAAAGAAGGCAGGCGGACTGACCTTTGCGCTCTCAACAGAACCCGCCTCACCACGAGTTGGCGAGAACCTCATCCGCATCACCGTGAAAGATGACGCCGGCAAACCCATCGCTCATTCCAAGGTCCAGCTCACCTACACGATGCCCATGCCGGGCATGATGCCGGCCACCGTGCCGATGAAAGCCGGGAAGGACGGGGCCTATGAGGCGACGGTCAACCTCGGCATGGGGGGCCCGTGGGACCTGACCGTCACAGTGCAGCCGGCTGGCCAGTCCGAGGTGAAGGAAACGTTTTCTGTCACAGTAGGCGGGGGGGGGATGTCTGGCATGCAGGGCATGTGACGCACGCTGACGCAAGAGGTGCCATCATGCAACGCATTTGGCGAACGAGACTCATCACCATTCTTGCACTTCTAGTCGTGGTTGGCTTGCCAGCGTGCTCCTTCGTCGAATCGCCACCTGACGAGCTATTAGCGAAGAATGATCACGTGGCGTTAGCGGCTTGGTATCAGGAGGAAGCGGTCAGACTTCACCAGAAGGCGGACGAGATGAACCAGATGGTGAAGATATACCAGAGGGATCCAGAACGAGGCGAGCGCATGATGCCCCATGGGAGTCGCAAAGTGGATTTTGTTCAGCAATGTAAGATCCTCGCCGCAGCGTATATCAGTGCGGCGCGTGAAGCTGAAACACTGGCCACATTTCATCGAGACATGATGCCGTGAGGAAGTACAGCGGAATGTATTCATCCCGTCGTTGTCCTGAATGTTGTGATGGCCAATGGTCGTCTTGACGGAATGCTGCTCGTGGTTGATGCAATGCCGTGCGGAGCCGTGGTGGCCAGCCGAGATTGTCCAACCTCTCGCCGTAAGCCTGGCGAGCAGACAACAGACAAGAGGTCTCCTATGATGGCTCTGAAGTCTGTCACCATTGAATCAATACAACAGTCCTTTCCCACCCTCGTTCAAATTCTTGGCGCGTCGTGGAGCATCGAGACCCCTAAATGGGGGCAGATTCTTGCCCAGCACTGGTTCTGGTTTCAGCAGCTCCATCGAGACCTGGAACTGCTGACAACGCGAATACCCATGGCTCGGCTGGTCGAGTGTTACCGTTCAGCTCTGCAAGTTCAGGATGTGAGGAGAGTGGCACATCCGCTCTATGAGATCCATGGCATCGCGCCACTCTCGAAATCGGCAACGGAGATTGAGCTCCACGTCCCTATCCGGCAGAGCACAGGGACGAGGTTTCATGTTCGGGTTGTCATTGACGACACGGTGATCAATGCCCATTCAAAGACCCATCTCTGTTTATTGAGTCAGCGCAGCTCCTTCGGCATGCGTGAAATCCAAGCTGATCCTCTTGCCGCGTCAGCAAACGGTAGCGTGAATGGTTCCACCCGCCTGAATCCACCAAGTGATGACCTTCCCGGTTGGACCAGTGAGTACGCCATGCTGGTGAGCGCCAAGATTCGTGCATGCTTAGGAGCTTGCGTAGGATGCCGGCTACCGTCTTCCGGTTGTAATCTCATTTTATTCGGGCACGAAGAACGTGGCCGTTCCAACTTGGAAGGGGCGCCCTATGGCGCGAAGATCTGTACGACCCGTTGGGATCGGAATGCTCAGAAGGTACGGGTTGAATGGGGTCGGGAGCAAACAGATCCCTTCCGTGCTGGCGAGAAACGATTTCGAGGATTGAGCGCTGTTCTCGCGGTCCATATCACTGTTTCTCCTCTTCGGTTCTCCCGGTTCTATAGGCTGTACCTGAACGACTATGCGTCCGCACGACTTCCCCTTGGCGTGATTGAGACCATACCAACATGAAGACAGAGACTGTGAGTCCATAAGAGGGATCCCATGCTGCCTGAATTCCAGCAAAACCTCCCTCAGATCAAAACATCGGGAGGCGTCCTGGCATGATTGAACGCATCATCGAATGGAGCGCCAAGAATCCCTTTCTCGTGATTCTGGTCCTTGTGCTAGTGATGGGATCGGGCATCTGGGCTGTGTACCAGACGCCGCTTGATGCCATCCCCGACTTGTCCGATGTACAAGTGATTGTCTTCACGGAATGGCAGGGCCGCAGCCCTGATCTCGTCGAGGACCAAATCACCTATCCGATCATCACGTCACTGCTCGGCGCGCCTCACATCAAATCCGTCCGGGGGCAGTCCTTTCTAGGACTGTCGTTCGTTTACGTCATCTTTGAGGACGGCACCGATATGTATTGGGCACGCAGTCGCGTGCTCGAATATCTGCAGAGCGCGCTGGGAAAGCTCCCGGAAGGGATTACCCCAACGATCGGACCGGACGCGACCGGAGTCGGCTGGGTCTACCAATACGCGCTGGTCGATCGGTCCGGCCGTCATGATCTCGCCGCCTTGCGCAGCTTTCAGGACTGGTACCTGCGCTATTGGCTGTGGAGCGTGCCGGGCGTCGCCGAAGTCGCGTCGGTCGGCGGGTTCGTCAAGCAATATCAGGTCAACGTCGATCCCACCAAGCTGCTCGGCTATCACCTGCCCTTGAAGAAGGTCATTGAGGCGATTCGCCGCAGCAATAACGACGTGGGGGGACGGGTCTTGGAAGTGAGCGAGCGGGAATACATGGTCCGGGGCTTGGGCTACATCCGCACCCTGGAGGACATCCGGCAGGTCGCGATCGGAGCTGACCGTGATGGAACGCCCATTACGGTGCAGGATGTCGCGCATGTCACGCTGGGGCCGGACATGCGCCGCGGCGCCGTCGAGCTGGACGGCCAGGGCGAGACCGTCGGTGGCATCATCGTCATGCGCTACGGCGAGAACGCCCTCGCCGTGATCGAGCGTGTCAAACAGAAGCTCGAGGAGATCAAGGGATCCATTCCGGAGGGCATGGAGATCGTGCCGGTCTACGATCGGTCGAACTTGATCCTCCGAGCCATCGCCACCCTGAAAGAAAAGCTCCTCGAGGTCACCATTGTGGTCAGTCTCATCAGCCTCGTGTTTCTCTTTCATCTCCGTTCGGCGCTCGTGGCCATCCTCACCTTGCCGGTTGCGATCCTGCTGTCATTCCTGGCGATGTATTACCTCGGCGTGAACTCCAATGTCATGTCGCTCGCCGGGATCGCCATCGCGATCGGTGCCATGGTCGATGCCGTGATCGTCATGATTGAGAATGCGCACAAGCGGTTAGAGCAGTGGGAGCAGCAGCGACGGGATGGGAAGGACCCAGAGGAGTCACGAACGGCGGTGATTATCCGGGCGGCGCAGGAGGTCGGCAAGCCGTTGTTCTTCTCGCTGCTCATTATTACCGTCTCCTTCCTACCCGTTTTCAGCCTCGAGGCGCAGGAAGGCCGGCTCTTCAAGCCGCTCGCCTGGACGAAGACCGCGTCGATGTTCTTTGCGTCGCTCGTCTCCATCACGGTGGCTCCCCTTTTAATGGTCTGGCTGCTCCGGGGAAAGATCCGGCCTGAAGAGACGAATCCGATCAACCGGTGGCTGATTCGGCTCTACCGGCCGCTGGTGTCCGGTGCCGTCCGCGCCCGGTGGCTGGTTATCCTCCTGGCCGTCCTCGCCGTTGCCGGGGCCGTCCCCCTCTATCAGAAACTGGGCTCTGAATTCATGCCACCGCTCAACGAAGGGACCATCCTCTACATGCCCACGGCCTTGCCGGGGATTTCGATCAGGGAAGCCACGGAGATCCTGCAGCGACAGGATCAGCTCATCAAGCAGTTCCCGGAAGTGGATCACGTGTTCGGGAAAGTGGGCCGGGCCAGAACGCCAACGGACCCGGCGCATCTGAGCATGGCCGAGACGGTCATTACACTGAAGCCCGAGGAGGACTGGCGGCCGGGTATGACCTGGGATGCCCTGATCGCGGAACTGGACAAGACGGTGAAATTTCCCGGCATGCCCAACATTTGGTGGATGCCGATCCAGACACGGATCGAGATGCTAGCCACCGGCATCCGGAGTAATCTCGGCATCAAGGTGCTGGGGCCAGACTTGAAGGAAATCGAACGAGTGGGGGTGCAGATTGAAAGCCTGCTGACCGGGCTTCCTGGGACGCGCAGTGCCTATGCCGAGCGGGTCACCGGTGGCTATTACTTGGATTTTCGCGTCAAACGCGAAGAAGTGGCACGCTATGGGCTGACGGTCGAGGATGTCGAGGACGTGATCGAATCGGCGATCGGGGGCAAGAATATCTCACAAACCGTTGAGGGCCGGGAGCGGTATCCGATTAATGTCCGCTATGCCCGTGAACTCCGGCAGGACGTGGAAGGTCTACGACGGGTGCTCGTTGAGACGTCGCGCGGCGCGCAGGTGCCGATCGTGCAATTAGCCGACATCAAGATGGTCACCGGGCCGCCGGCGGTCCGAGACGAACAAGGTTCGCTTGCGGGGATCATCTTTGTGGATGTGGCGGGACGCGACCTGGGCAGCTACGTCGCGGAGGCGAAACGGGTCGTCGGCGAACACGTGCAGCTCAAGCCCGGCTACCGACTGGCGTGGGGCGGGCAGTTCGAATACATGGAGCGAGCCAAGGCCCGCCTCCAGATCGCGATCCCGGTCACGATCTTCCTGATCTTCATCCTGCTCTTTCTGAACTTCCGGTCTGTGACCCGGAGTCTAATCGTGCTGCTGTCGGTCCCGTTCGCGGTCGTAGGCGCGATCGTGTTCCTCTACCTGCTGGGCTACCACCTCAGCGTCGCGGTCTGGGTGGGCATTATCGCGCTGGCCGGGGTGGCGGCGGAGACCGGCGTGGTCATGATCATCTTCTTGGATGAAGCTTACGACCGGTGGCAGCGGGAAGGACGGCTGAGGACCTTTGCAGACATTCGTGGCGCGATTATCGAAGGCGCTGCCCAGCGTGTCCGGCCCAAGATGATGACTGCGTCGGCCATTCTCATCGGGCTGTTACCGATTATGTGGAGCCATGGGGCCGGAGCCGATGTGATGAAACGGATCGCGGCACCGATGATCGGCGGGATGGTCTCCTCTACGTTACTCACGCTGCTCGTGATTCCGGCCATCTATGCGGTTTGGCGAAGCCGAGCCGTTCGGAGTGAATCGGAGCGGTAACGAGCGCGACACTTCCCGCAGTGGTCCTGAGGAGCACGTGCAGCATGTGTCCTTCCCACAAAGCACCTGCTGACCCATCAAGAGCCATGGAACCCGCACCAATGTTGTCAGCAAGGAGGGCAAGATGAAGATAGCGCGATTTGCGGTCTTTCTGGTCATTCTGATGTTCGGGCCCCTGGTTGCAGCACTGCTAGGTGCTTACCCTGTTGCATCAGGAATCGTGGCGGAGGAACCGACGCGGGGCCGCCACATCCTCAAAGCGCAGGCATTCCATCTCGTCAATGATCAGGACCAGATCCGCGCCAGCTTGGCCCTCAATCAGGATCGTCCTACGTTCACATTGTTTGATGAACGAGGACAGGCGCGGGGGCAAGTGTTGATGATGGCGACGGACCAAGCGGGGATCACGCTCAGCGATGCGGAAGGCGTTCCACGCCTTCACTTGGTGATCCTGCCTGATGGTTCCCCTACCGTGATCCTCTCCGATGAACAGCGTCAGCCGCGGGCGGCGTTTGCTCTCTCCCCCGAGGGCCGGCCGTCGCTGAGTTTCATGGATGGAAAAGGACAGGTCCAGGCGCAATTGTGGATGAAGCCGGATGATACCGTCTCTCTGGATATCGAGAAACTGAACGCACCGCAGGACTGAGACTCAAGGACAGGAGAGTGGTCAAACGCATGTTCGAGACGTTCAGCACATGTAGGATGATCTATCCGGAACGCTGATCGCGAACACTTGGCTCTTTAGAAGGGGAGGAGATTGTGATGAAGGCTGATGATTTCCTACGCTCGTGTTACGTGTCACTGCTTCTGATTGGCGTACCGGCCGGAACTGTTCAAGCCGCTCCGCCACTGAACAGCCCCTTAGAGTTAGCCGAGCTGTTGGAGGAAGCCTTAGCGCGGAATCCGGAGATTCAGGCGGCCCATCAACAATGGGAGGCCTCAAAGGAGCGGGTGCCTCAGGCTGGCACACTGCCCGATCCCACGTTCGGCGTGCAGCTGTGGAACTTTCCACAGAACGGCAATCTCCTCACGAGCCCTGGGCGAACGCAGAATACGATCTTGACCCTTGCCCAGAAGTTCCCGTTTCCAGGAAAACTATCATTGAGTGCCGAAGTGGCCAATCGAGCCGCAGACATCCGCGAGCAGGCGATCCGAGCCAAGGAGCGCGAAATTCTCGCGCGCTTAAAGCAAGCCTACTATGAATTGTATCTGGCACACAAAGAAATTGATGTGCACCACGATCAGATTGATGTCGTGGAGCAGTTGTTCGACGCGGCGAAAGCGAAATTCCGTGCTGGGCAGGGCACGCAGGTCGATGTGCTGAAAGCCCAGGTCGAGTTGTCGGACCTCTATCAGCGCCTGCCGGTACTCGAGCAACGTCGGGAGACGGCAGCCGCCAAGGTCAATACTCTTTTGAATCGGGACCCGCGCACGCCGTTGGGCCGGCCGCGCGAGCCATCGCTGGCGGCTCCCGAGAAGTCGATCGAGGCACTGGAGCAGTTAGCTCAGACGACCCGGCCGGAACTGAAAGCGGCCTCGCTGAGCATCGAACGGAGCCAGCAAGCTCTGGCGTATGCCAAGCGGCAATACTATCCCGACTTTGAAGTGGGAGTTCAGCGGTTTCAAAACTTTGAGGCGGTCGATGGCTTTGGTGCGATTGGTGTCATGAGCATTCCCTTCTCCTTCTGGACGAAGAGCAAATATGACGCGGGCGTGCGGGAAGCCAAGGCCGGTGAAGCGGCCGCGCGGGCGGAATTGCAGACATGGCAGAACATGACACGGTTTCAGATTACCGAGGTGCTCGCAAAGGTCCGTGCCCAGCAACAGGTCGTCGATCTCTATCGGACCACGATCCTTCCCCAAGCGGAACAAAATATGGACGCGGCACGCGCCGGGTACCGAACCGGGCGAAATAGTTTTCTCGATTTCTTAGAGGCGGAGCGCGCGTGGTTGGAGTTTCGACTCGCGTACTACCGAGCATTGGCTGAACGAGAGAGTCAGTTTGCTGTCCTTGAACAAGTCGTGGGCACGTTTCTCGCCCACACATAACGCCGTACTGAGGCATGACGTGCATAGCAGAGCGGAAAGATAAGGTCTGTACTCCATTGAAATACAGAAAGTGGCCGACCCAGACGAATCGGGTAAATGGCTGTCAATCATGGCGCGATGATTGCCGTGGGAGCAGGTGAACCGTGGCGAAGCATCGGAGATCCATTGGGTTAGTGGATGCTTGAACAAGGACAACAGCAAGGAGGGAATGCCATGAAATCCATAAGTCAGTTTGTTGCAGTGTCCCTGATGCCTGCTGTGGTGTCTGGCTGTATGTGCATGATGCCGATGAACGACATGAGCATGAAGGAGAAGGAGGATATGGGCATGAGGAAAGTGGGTGAGCGAGGTAGTGGCATGGTCATGACCGGAACAACGGCAGATAAGCCGGTTGGCAATCAAGGAAAGTAAATGGCACGAGAGACGGGGCAGTACGGCAAGGGGAAGGCTAGGATCCTCACTTCAAGGCAGGTGAGCAAGGCGGATAGATGGGAGTTGCAATGATAGTTCTACGGTACAGTGAGCGAGTGTTGCGGCAGTCGATATGCAGGTAGAACCAGGAGGATGACGATGAAGACCATTCTAACGATCCAGCCTACTCCCCCTGCCGGCCTAGACATCGATCCGGTATGCGAGATGAGGGTGGATCCCGCCACTGCGGCAGGGCATTACACCTACCAAGGCAAGACATACTATTTCTGCGCGGTATCCTGTCTCGAAAAATTCAAAGCCAATCCAGGACAGTTCTTGAAGGAGGTGCCAGCTGATCTCATTTCACTGGGGAAGCCGTTGCCGATGATGATGTCGGCTCAGCCAGCGCCGGAAAAGAGCGAAATCGACCCTGTGTGCGGCATGACGGTGCAACCTGCCACGGCGGCTGGTTCATACGAATACCGGGGGAAGAAGTATTACTTTTGTGCCACCCGGTGTCTCGAAAAGTTCCGCGCCGACCCCGATTATTACCTGACCCCGCCTAATCAACGGACTCCGAAACCGATGCCCGTTCCAGCCAGTGGAATCGTGAAGTATGTCTGTCCGATGGACCCCGAGGTTCTGGAGACAAAACCAGGGGCATGCCCTGTGTGTGGGATGGCGCTGGAACCAGCTGATGTAACTGTTGCTGCCACTCGTACGGAATACACCTGTCCCATGCATCCAGAGATCGTGCAGGCCGAGCCCGGAAATTGTCCGATTTGCGGGATGGCGTTAGAGCCGCGCACGGTGACGGTGGAGGAAGCCAATCCTGAACTGGTCGATATGACCCGGCGGTTCTGGCGGAGTGTCATCCTCGGCTCTCCCATTCTCGCGCTGATGATTTCCGAGATGATGCCGAGTCAGCCGTTACAGCACCTCTTTTCAGGACGAGCCTTGGTCTGGTTTCAATTCGTCCTGGCGACTCCGGTGGTGCTCTGGGCCGGGTGGCCGCTCTTTCAACGGGCTTGGACCTCACTCGTCAATCGCCATCTCAATATGTTCACTCTCATTGGGCTCGGAACCGGCGCCGCGTACCTCTACAGCGTCGCGGCCACACTCGCCCCTGGAATGTTCCCCGACTCTTTCCGTGTCCACGGCGGTGAGCTCGCCGTCTACTTTGAGCCGGCCGTTGCCATCGTCGCTCTGGTTCTGCTGGGACAGGTGCTGGAGCTGCGGGCACGTAGCCGAACCAGCAGTGCCCTCAAGGCGCTCTTAGGGCTTGCGCCGAAAACGGCGCGGGTTGTCCGGCATGATGGTCGCGAAGAGAATGTCCCATTGGAACAAGTTCAAGTCGGCGATCAACTGCGCGTTCGGCCTGGGGAAAAGATTCCTGTCGATGGCGTGGTGCTAGAAGGAATGAGTGCCGTTGACGAATCCATGGTGACCGGTGAGTCGATTCCGGTTGAGAAGCAACCTGGTCAGAAAGTGGTCGGTGCGACCGTCAATGGGACAGGCAGTTTTGTGATGCGCACCGAGCGGGTCGGTCGAGAGACATTGCTGGCGCAAATCGTGCGGATGGTCAGTGAGGCGCAACGCACCAGGGCGCCGATTCAACGATTGACCGATGTTTTCGCCGCCTATTTTGTGCCGATTGTGATTCTGGTCGCCGCTGTCACCTTCATCATCTGGGCGCTCTACGGCCCAGAACCTCGGATGGCCTATGCCTTGCTCAACGCCGTCGCGGTGCTGATCATTGCCTGCCCCTGTGCCTTAGGACTCGCGACACCCATGTCGATCATGGTCGGGACAGGGCGCGGCGCGACGGCAGGTGTGCTGATCCGCAATGCCGAAGCATTGGAAACGTTGGCGAAGGTCGATGTCCTGGTCGTCGATAAGACGGGTACGCTCACGGAAGGCAAACCGCACCTGATGACAGTCGCTTCTTTCCCAAACGTAACGGAGAATGAATTGCTTCGGCTTGCATCGGGCCTAGAGCAGAACAGCGAACATCCGCTGGCGGCGGCCATTGTGTCTGGCGCTCGGGATCGGGGGATCGTTCCGGCGAAAACCCAGAACTTTCGTTCGCTCACAGGAAAAGGAGTCATGGGCACGGTCGAGGACCGTGTAGTGGCCGTGGGCACCGTCCCGTTCCTCAACGAATTGAACGTCGAGACCGCGTCGTTATTATTCCAGGCTGAACCGCTGAGGCAGGACGGCCAGACCGTCATGTTCGCGGCAATCGACGGCAAGCCTGCGGGGTTGCTGGGTGTAGATGATCCGGTCAAGTCCACCACACCGGAGGCCATCGATTTGTTGCATCGTGAAGGGCTGCGGCTCGTGATGTTGACCGGCGACAGCAAGACCACCGCGCAGGTGGTGGCGCGCCGACTACAGATCGACGAAGTGCAGGCGGAAGTTTTGCCTGAGCAAAAGGCGGCAGTCATCAGACAGCTTCAAGCCGACGGTCATGTGGTGGCGATGGCGGGAGATGGAATCAATGATGCGCCGGCCTTGGCGCTGGCGCAGGTGGGGATTGCCATGGGGACAGGAACCGACGTGGCGATGGAAAGCGCTGGGTTACGCTCGTGAAGGGTGATCTTCGAGCCATCGCCCGTGCGCGTCGGTTGAGCCACGGGACGATGCGGAACATCCGGCAGAATCTCTTCTTCGCCTTCGTCTACAACACGCTGGGGGTTCCGATCGCCGCCGGAGTTCTCTATCCGTTCGTCGGTGTCCTTTTAAGCCCCATGATTGCAAGCGCCGCCATGACGTTCAGTTCCGTGTCGGTGATCGCGAACGCGCTCCGTCTCCGGAGAATAGACTTGTGACGCTACAGGAAATTGTTTAGGAGCGGCTCACGTCTTTGTGGAAGCAGTGGCCTCGAAAGCGGAGCTCATAGTTTGACGGTTCTCGCTTCCATTGTCGACGGCCTGCTAGATGGTCTTCAGTGGTATGTTTGGTTCTTGTGCTTGTTTAAGATGTCCGATGGATAGAAATGCTGGGAGAAATATGTAGCTTTCTGTGTGTGCGAGTCTTGTCCATGTCCTACTCCGTTAGAGGCCCCCCGGAGCCATATTGGTCCTGAACTATCCCATAGTGAAACAGTATTGCAGTGAGCTCCGTGAATCTTGTTGAGTTATATCGCGATACAAGGAGGTATCCCATGGCAATACGATTGGGCGATGATGCGCCGAACTTTACGGCAGAAACGACCGAAGGCACGATCAATTTTCACGAATGGCTGGGGAACAGTTGGGGGATTCTCTTTTCACACCCAAAAGACTACACCCCGGTTTGTACGACGGAGCTGGGCGCCGTAGCCAAGATCTCGTCGGAATTCAAAAAGCGGGGGGTAAAAGTGATTGCGGTCAGTGTGGATCCGATGGATTCCCACAAGGGCTGGATCAATGATATCAACGAGACTCAAAAGACGACGATGAACTATCCCATCATCGCCGATCCGGACAAGAAGGTCGCCGCGCTGTACGATATGATCCATCCCAACGCCATCGACAATATGACGGTGCGGTCGGTCTTTGTTATCGGTCCGGACAAGAAGGTCAAACTCACCTTGACGTATCCTGCCTCCTGCGGCCGGAACTTCGATGAGCTGTTGAGAGTGATCGACTCTCTGCAACTGACATCGAAATACAAGGTCGCTACTCCGGCGAACTGGAAAGACGGTGAAGATTGCATCATTACCCCCGCAGTGGGTGATGCGGAAGCGAAAGATCTCTTCCCCAAGGGCTTCAAGACCGTGAAACCCTATTTGCGCTATACGCCGCAGCCAAACCGGTAAGTTTTTGGTCGATCCGAAAGAGAAAGGCAGGAGGTGATGTGGCATCTCCTGCCTGGGGCTCTTCGATAGCTGGCGGATTCCAAGGTAATCAGCAAGGAAGTAACTTCCGTAGGGCTATGACATGTGACTTAGTATCTCTCTAAGTAATCGACGATCCGGCTGGTTGTGAGGTAGCGATGCCAGGCGACATGGATTGTAAAGAGTATAAGGAGGCTGCTTATGGAATGCAGTTTCAATGAATTCTTTCGCCGTGACTCTCGCCGCATTTTTGTGGTGTCGGTCATCCTCAACTATCCCTGGGAACGGGCTCAGTCCAGCCTCTACCTTACGAAAGATGGAACTGCTATCCCTTGGTGGCACTGCATGCTCGCGAGTCTCGGTGATGGTCTCCTCGTTCTGCTCATGTTCTGGGCCGGCCGGGTGATCTTTGGTCACCCGGGATGGTTTGACCGTCCTGGTCTACGAGGCTATCTGCTCATGGCCCTTATCGGGCTGGTCATGATCATTCCTCTGGAATGGATTATGATTTCTAGGATGAAGTGGTGGAGCTATACCGCACAGATGCCCCTCATTCCGGTAATTGCCGTGGGCATCAGTCCGATGGCCCAGATGCTATTGCTTCCGCCGCTGATCTTCTGGATTGCTGCGATGTGGCGCAAGAAGAGTTGTCCCGATCCTAGACAAGTTGTCTAAAATCCGATTCCAAACCTTGGCCATTTCCCAAAGATGCCATTCCCATCTTCTGCGATTTCGCCAATCTATCCATTAATCGCCTCCGATAATGCTTCAGGTCTGCATCTTGCGAGACTTCGTTTTGCGAAAAGAGGATGTCTATCGGAGTCCCTTGTCCATGATCGCGCGAAGTCTCTCCATTTCGTTGGCAGCGCTTCTGTTCGGGCTGACGTTTAACGCCTACGCGTGTCTGATCCCATTGTATAGTGCCGAGCAAACGGCGATGGGCTGTGAATCACCCGATCAACCGGCGCGTGACTATTGCGACGTCTTTAAAACCTTCAGCGTAGAGCATGCCGATCATGACTTTTCGTGGCTTGATACTGACAGCACGTCCTTGGGAGAAACCATTTCGGTATCGCTGATGTGTCCCTCTGACTGTATGGCGCTCTCCCGTCTCTCTGGGAGTGAAAGTATAGGTCCACCTGTCGAGGAAGTCCTTGCCAGACTCGTTGTTCTTCGGTTGTGATCTGCCTTCCTTCGTGCGCATCTTCTGGAACATGACATTAACGTTGGCAGCTCTATCGCAACGCTCAAGATCGTAGGTCGCTGTGAGCTGCTCGTTTGTTTCGCAGCCCTATTAACATAAAGGAGATTCTCTAATGGCTCATCAATATCAATCCTGTATGGAAGCCTGTGTCCGATGCGCGGAAGAATGCGAATCGTGCGGCAATCAGTGTCTCGGCGAGATGCCGGAATGCGCGCGGCTCTGCATCGATTGCGCGGACCAGTGCTGGTCCTGCGCGGCATTCATGAGCCGGGATTCCCGATTCATCGCGGAGCTCTGCGGCGTCTGCGCCACGATTTGCGACGCCTGTGCCGCGGAATGCGAAAAGCACCAGAACGACCATTGCCGCCGCTGCGCCGAGGCCTGCCGCCGCTGTGCGGAAGAATGTCGAAAAGTGGCCGCCGGCGCTGGGACACGGCAACAGCCGGCCGGAGCTCGGCGATAACGTCATCCAAAACATGAGGAGGGCAAGATTTATCGAATCTTGCCCTCCTCGGGAGAGGGTTGAATCATGATTGACGGCATGATCGGCCTGGGGACCGTGAGATTGAGATATTGTGCCGAGGCTTGCGTGATCTTGCGTGCCATGCTTCGGAGTCTCTGGTCAGTCGTAGTCGGCTTCTTCATACTTGGATGCCAAGTCGATCCGAGCACCCATCCGGTTTTTCCTCCTCCTCTCGTCGAGCAGCGGACGGAGACCACCCATCTTCGTGGGCAGCGACACACGACGCTCTTCAGCTACAATATCGACTTCTTCCAACGCCATCGCCCGGCCTACCTCGTCAGTTCCGGCATTCACTTCGCCCATGGGAAGCAGCATGATGTTCTGCTCTTGAACCCCTTCGACCGCCATGCCCAGACCGACTATGACTTCAACCTCGAATGCCTCGCCTATCTCTATCATCCTCCACCGGTCGAACCTCAGATGCAACTCTATGGGCCCTATACCTCGCAGGCTGCGTGGCAGCTCTACCGGGCGATCGATTGGACCCATCTGCATCATGAACAGACCTACGACATTCTTTCGGATAAGAACATCTCGTGGTCCGACAAAAAGGGATGGACAGATCGAGCGGTCGACTACTACCTGCATTACATGAATATCCCTCGCAGCCCCGCCCCACTCGACGTCACCATGCGGCGGGCCGGGGTCATGATGAAGCCCTATTTCACACGCTTCCGGAACTACTATCCCCTCTCCAACAATTTCTTCTACTACGCGCACTGGTGGCACCCGGCCATTTACGAAGCCCTGCTGCTGGCGGGCAACGACGAGGAGCAGGAATCGATGATTCGTCAGACCAATCAGACCGGGTATCTCCGTGTGCTCGTGGATCGCCCCTTACGCATGTTGCTGAGCCGGGAAGTCATGCCGCGTTACTCCCGCTTCTCACCGGAGTCGGCCAACATCTTCGACAACCTGCACATGCTGCACGGGATCGCGTACGACATTTTGGCCTACGACAAGTGGACGATCGAACAGAAGCGCGCCGAGTTGTACCGTGTCATTGATGCGATGAAATACCACCCGGGAGATGAGCGGCTCGCGCGAAAGTTCCCGGTGCCTTACCCCGACATGGATCCTCGGATCTATTACGATTGGATGAGAGGCACCGACGGCGAGATGAACCGCATCATGCGGGAAATGTTGGAAGAAATGATGCCGATGATGATGCCACCGGGTATGAGCGAGGATCAGCATGAGCGGTTGATGTCGCAGTTCAAAATGAAAATGACGCCCGGTCTAGAGGATGGGGAGCAGCCGGGTTCGCTGATGGAAGCGCTCAAGGCGCTCATGCCGGATATGCAGATGATGCCTGAAGCCATGGAGCCGGGCGGAACGCCACAGAAAATGATCGAGGCGATGCTGCAAGGATGGGACAAGAAGTACGGATCGCTGCCCAATGTCCTTCCGCTGCCGATGGAAGGCGAGCCGACCGCTCCGCCGCCGCCCGCGCAATCAGTGCCGATCAGTGTCCGCTAGTGTTTGTTAAACGAGTGAGGGCGCGTGATGACCCAACAACAGTTACGTCGGCTGGGATCAGTCTTACTGTATGGCATGCTCTGGCACCTCTTCCTCACGCCGATGATCGTGCTCGCCGCCGATCATACCAACCTGGAAGAAAACATCCCCACACAAATGGAAGATGCCTATCCCCTTCCGTACCTGAACCGCGAATTTCAAAGTCTTTTCCGCTACGAGCAAACGGGAGAAGAGGAGGATCGTTTCCGCCTGGAGCCGCGTGTGGAGTTCGGTTTTGCCAGGAACTGGCAAGCCCGCATTGGAGCTCCATTTTTGTTGGGCGATGCCGACAAGACCGGCAGCCGCGACCTGATCGCGGAGGCCATGTACAACTTCAATCAGGAATCGCCGATCCTCGATGAGTTGTAACTCCACTGAGGTCTCAATCTGAACCGTGACGGTGAGAGCGAACCTCTCGCAACACAGGGCGGCAGATAGCCCAAACTCGTGCAGCACCGACGGGCTCAGCTCTGCCACGAGCGTCCGGCTGTATGTCAGTGCATCGGACAAGATTGTCATCAACGTTCTGGAGGGCCTGCTCACATTCCGGCAGACCGATCGCCACGCACCTGCCCTGGCCGATTCTCAGCCTTCCCACAACCAGCATCTGTTGCATGCAAATGATCATGTAGCTCGGTGGCGAAGCGTTTCCGCTTGCGCTGCTCGGCCGTTGCAGTTGCACTTGTGCCCCGCGTAGCGCCTCCTCGGTATGTCTCAGTTTTGGCGAATCAAAGAAGTAACAGATGCCCCATCTCGTCCGTCCGGCATGGTCACACGGTGAAGTTGCCATTCATAGGCCTCCATCTGATGAACATCAGCCCGTGCATGAAGGAATTTGTTGGAGTAATAGGGCTCACCTGTCTCCAAGGTGTGCCGAACAATAGCCATAATCTCTGCGGCCACCGATTCCGGGCCACAGAATCCGCATGGCTTCGCCGAGATCCCGTCCCAGGATCGGATGGACGTTGCGAAAGGCGCCACGTTGGTTCGCCTCGTTCATGAGGAGAATACGAAGATGTGAATCGATCACATAGATACCAAAGGGAGAGCGTTCCACGAGCGTATGGAACCGTGTCTCGCTCACGCCCCGCCAGTTTGTTTAGCGAACCTTCTTGAGAGTCCATCTCAAACCAGGGGAGGATCGTTCAGGGTTAAATCTGCGTCACCGCATCTTCCGCTCCCTCGAGCAGCCGCTGGACCTCTTCGACATAAATCTCCGTGGTGGCGTAATGCTGATGCCGCATCATCTTCTGGACCCGCGTGGGATTCGCGTCGTTCAGCAGGGCAAAGGTGGGAGTCGAGTGCCGCAAACTATGCACGACAATGCCCGGCTTCTTCACGCCGGCTAACAAGAGGCCCTCCGTAATGATGCGATGAATCGCCCGCGTGGACAACCGCTTCCCCGCCTCCGACACGACATTGCCTCCACGATCATAACAAGCGGTGCTCGCAAACAGCGGATCACTCCCCTTCAATGGTCCCGGCCGCACTCCAAGATACCCCTGAATCCGATCATAGACTTCCTTCAACACCTGCACGGACTCATCCGCTGACGCTCGCCCCTTCCCATGTACCCACAATCGCCACTTCTCACCCGGCACCAATTCTTGCAGATGCTCGAGCCGCGCGCGACTCACTTCGATCGTGCGCAACCCGGTCTTCAACATCAGATACGCCATCGCGACATTGCGGGCGCGCTGTTCGCCAGTCTTTCGAGGATCCGTCTCCAGTGCCACCAATAACGCCTTGGCATCTTCCACCGGTAAGTGCCGCCGCGTGTGCTGCCGGCTGCAGGTCCAGCCCTGGACCAAATCGGCCGGATTCACGAGGCCAGGATGCAGCGGCACGAGCCAATTCAGAAACTGCCGGACTGCCGTCAAATAGCCATTCTTCGTGCGAAGGTTCGCAAAGCGCTGATCGAGATACGCGCGATAGGCCTCCAGACAGGCGCGATCGAGACGACGCAACTGTGGATCTCTCCCCTGCTCAAGCCACTGGATAAAGTAACGGCCGCGCTTCAGATACGTGCGAGCGGTGGTGGACTCCGGTTTGTGCTGAGTCAGCTGCCGCGCGAACTCGTCGAGGTAGACGCGCAGCCCAATGAGCGTCGAGGAGGCGAGCTGGAGACAGACCGGCGGCAACTCCCCACCCGCCCGTCGGAGCCCGGTCGTGGCCAACGGCACCAAGGCCTTGGCCATGCCTTGATCCGGCCGTTCTTGTTCAGGGCTCACGGGTACGAGCTCTATGGTTCTCTCCTTCTCCTTTGCTCGGACCTCGGTCTCGTCTGTAGAAATGGAGCGCTCGCTTCGACTCGTGGCCCATCCTGCATGCCATCAGGGCGTCTTTTCTCTCTAGGATAAAGGTGGACCGTGGAGAGTGCGCCGTCCGCGCGTCTTCCGACTCCCACCATGAGAGCGTTTCATGCTGACCCGATTTTCCGAGGGACAGTCCCTGGCCGCCGCCACCGTACCTTTTCCCATCGGAATATGCAAGGGATCCGAGAAGGCGATCATCCCGGACACCTAAGTCATTCCGCACTAGACAACCGTCTACCTTTGTCCTAGAATCCCCGCCCATTACAAATGCTAGGACAAAGACATTAATCAGTATTAATCCCTAGCACCATTCCCGCTCTCCCCTTATCTCTCAGGGTGATAATTGTCAGGCATGATCGACCCCCCCTCACCAACCGACGTCCAGAGTGAGCCCCTGTCCCTCGAAGAACTGCGCGCCGCTTGCGACTCTCCGCTTCAGTACATTGCCATCCTTCATCGCTACTTGGATGAAGGGCTCACCGGGCTTCCGGTCTCCGCTCAGCGCGTGTTCCTCCAGCTCGTGCGTGAGGCGCTCGCGCGTGGACGGGATCGGGTTCGGATCACGATTCGGACACTGACCGAGAAGACTGGTCTTAGCAAGGAGACCGTCAGCCACGCGCTCCGCCAGTTAAGCAGTCCCTCGGTCGATCTGGTGAATGTCGTGGATGCGGGAGGGGCCCATACCCCGGGACAGTATCAGGTCCGCTGGTACACCTATCAGAAACGGATGTTCGGAAAGCGGCCGCAGCGCAGCCGAATGAAGGTTCGTTCGCTCATTGACAATTCTATCGAGAACCGCCTCCTCAGTTTGAGCGTCGATGATCGCGCCCTGCTTGAACAGGCCTACCTGGCCCTGCAGCCGAACGAACGAGGTGACGTGGAAGACACCGTCACAGCCAATTTGCGTACGCTCGGGATGGTGGTCACCAAGGACGCCTTTCATCAATATGTCTTGTACGAGACGATGCGTCGAACGATGTATCATCATATTCGCCGGCACTATCCCAATATGTTTTCCTTCGATCCCGTGTCAAAATCCTAAACGGCTCACCCAGCCATTCAATATCGTGACCAATAATAAATGTTCTCTATTTCATTGCGTATAGATGACGCGATGATTGACGTGCTGTCCTTTTATAGAAACAACATAGGTTACGCGTGTGCAAGACAGAAATTACGAAGTCACTTATACGATGCAAAAAGATTACTACGTTACGTGCGTAACATCCTTCACGTTACCTTATTTCATAAACTTCCCCTTCTATGATTCACTTACTCGATATAGCCATCCCCTCGTTGACAAATGCTTTTTTTTGATTAACCAAAGCGAACTAGGCTAATCTATTTTTATATAAATTGCTCCCATATACAGCGCGGTGAAAGAGAAACAATGTATATCGCCTTCATGTTGAGGTTCTAATACGTATTCTTCTATAATGAAGTTATACTGAATTATTTATTCTTTTTAAATGTTACGCGCGTAACAATAAATGGGGTTGTTTTGCTGAACTCATGAATAGGCGTCCTAGCTCTGGTACATACAACATAATGCATTGACAAGGACTGATCTCTTTGATACAAGCGTGTTGCCCTAGGTTATGCATATTCACTTTCTACCCCAGGTTTTCATTTATCATGAAGAAGTACAAACGCCAAAAAGAGACCCCAGCTATCTTGGCTGGTCGCATTAAGCAGCAGCAGGCTAGGGCAGATAGTGGCCTCACGATGACGGAAGCCGCCAAGACGCTTGGTATTCATCGCGACACGCTTAAACGTTGGATTAAAGAAGGCAAAATTCCAGATGCCCGACGAAACTCCAGAAACTCCTACCGCATGTTCACTCAGGAAGACGTAGACAAAATCAGGATCCTGATGCAACAGCGAAAAGGCATGGCCATTAATGACGAAATGGATGGCAGAGGGTAGGCAACGGGATGCCCAACGGACCCACGAGGGAGGCGAGTCATGATCATAGCACCCCATAATCAACGTGGAGGAGTCGGGAAGACTACGACTTCCGTTCACATTGCGCATGCCGCGGCCTTATACGGAAAACGCGTCCTCCTGGTTGACAGCGATCCTCAAGGGTCGTTGAGAAATATTCTGAAGATCCAGCACGACTCCACGTTGCATGACCTGCTCGATAATGGGTTTAAGCTCGAAGAGGTGATTGTAAAAGGCGTGCGAACCGGGCCAGAAAAAGGAACGTTGGACGTGATCATTAGTGATAAGGCCTTGACTGAAACGGAAACAAAATTGATCCAGTCAGGGAATCGTGCGGAAACTGTCGGCAAACTGCGCGAAGCCCTCGCGCCAGTCAAGGACATGCACTACGATTTAATCCTCATTGACAGCCCCCCTGGCCTGTCTCCGATTTTGCAGTCCGTGTATCACACGGTCGATAGTCTTCTGGTGCCCATCGCGATGGATTACATGTCTTTCGTCGGGTCCCATCAGGTCATCGAGAGCCTCAGCCTCTTGAAGCAGGACTATGACATCCGGGCCACCATCGCCGGCATTTTGCCTGTCGCTGTCGATCACCGTCTGGCCGTAACGGATTCTACGCTCACGAGTATTAAGAATAAGTATGAAAGATACTATCCCATCTTCCCACCTATTCGTATCGACGCGACGATTGCCAAATCGGGTATGCGGGGCCAGACTCTTTATGATCGCCTCGCACTTCCGGTGGAGCGTTTAACACCGGATCATCGTGCTGCTTGGGATTACTACCAAGTGATGAAGCTGTTGATCCAGGGTCAGCATTCGCCGGGAATCCTCAAGCCACCTGATGCTTAACGACAAGGAGGAAGGGATAGGGGTATGAAATCAAAGTCACGAGATCGTGAGCCAGTCGACATCGGTGATTCACTTCCTGACGCACATTACCAGTCTTTATCGCCAATCGCGAATGATCGCCGCCGTGAGGAAGAAGCCAAGAGTATGCGCAACGTCCTTGGAGCAGGAACAAACGAACGAATCACGGAGATTCCACTCGATCGGGTGGATGCAAGTCCATATCAGCCTCGCCTCGCGATAGACGAGGAGGCGCTCAATGAGTTGAAGGAGTCGATACGTGAGCGCGGCGTCATCAATCCTATTCTGGTTCGTACCATCAGTAATGGACGCTACGAACTTATTGCTGGGGCGCGTCGGGCTGAAGCCAGCCGGGCACTTGGCCGCACCACGATTCCGGCAATCGTGCGCAATTATGCAGACCAAGACGCTGAGTATCTTGCGCTCATCGATAACATACATCGGCAGGACCTCGGCGTCCTCGAACAAGCACGATCCTTTGCTCGATTGATCGACCGGCATAACTTGACCCATGAAGACCTTGCTAAGCAGTTGAAATGTTCGCGCGCCCGGATTACACGGATGCTGAAAGTGTTGGATCTCCCCCGGGAGGTTCAGGATCTCCTCTATGCACCTGGGCATGAATTTGGAGCATTGCATGGGGAACTGTTGGCGAGCGTGAAATCGTCGGAGAAGTGTCTTCGCCTTGCCCAACGGCTCGTCCAAGAGAAATGGAGTACTCGCCGCCTCGAGGAGGAAATCAATCGTAAGCCCCGCGTGCATAAAGGGTATGAGTCTGTTGTCTACGAAGAGCGGCCTGATGGCTTTAACTTGCGCATCAGTTTTCGCGATAACCATGAATATGACATTGCGCGCTCAGAGCAAGCGATCCAAAAAGCCCTCGCCCGTCTCTCCCAAACGAAGACCATGGCTGGCAATAGGGAAATGGCCTTTACCATCGAAACATCCGACGTCGGCTGATCTTAGAGACGCGCTGCTTGTATTCTTTCCGAAGATTACGCCCACATGTCGCCTCCATAAGTTTCTTTCAACTATCGAAAAGATCACACGAGACTTTTATTCTTTTTCGCCACATTCGCAAGAGCGTTGTCTCTGCTACGTACCATATTCAGAAGATTCTCCGTCCATCCATGGTTATCCACAGGCCTTCGATACTTGACCGAAGGATTTTCGATAGTTGACGGAATGTTCGATACATGACCGAAGAGGAGAAGCGATAGTTGACCGAAAACGAACGATAGTTGAGAGAATGTTCGATGGATGACAGAAGGATCTTAGGCGCTAAGTAGCTGATTCTCCAAGAATCATGTATAGCCAGGGAATCTACTACGTTAAAAACTTAACGAAAGATTAATCTACGTTACGATGGAACACGCTGACTTAGTCACATCTTCGGAAGAAAATCCTTCCCACACTGTACCTGATTCTCAAAAGAAAGAATTTCTCCTTACAGCTCCCGTCTTATTACTCGCTGAACACATTCTCGGCTCTATTCCCCTCTGGGAAGTCAAAAGCAAGAACCGTAGAGAAGGACTACGCGAAAAAGAAGTTGTGCGTGAGGTGTATTACCGGGGAGAGCTGCGGAAAATCCCGTTGGTTATTTATGCGAGCGGAGATTTAGGCCTCCCAAATTCGGTGGATCTTGAACTCTTCCGTGGCTTTGAACGCTGGGCGCTTGGGCAGCTCGAGCGGAAGAAAACGTTAGACCCAATTGTGAAAATTTCCGGGGCCGAAATCCTCCAGGCGGCTGGAAAAGAGCCCTCAGGGGCTGCATATGCTGAGGTCGATCGCTTCTTTTTACGGATGGCTGGCACGATGATTTCAGCGGGTCGCACGAAGACGGAGGTAGCTGAGGTACCAAGAGGGAGTGGTTCCTTGCCTCGAAAACGGTTACGCACCAACAAGGGGATTGTTTTTAAGATCTTTGGAACAGTCGTGTTACCTGGGCAACCGAATAAGAAGGGTGAGTTGGTGGATAAGTACGAGGTGGAGCTTGCGTCTTGGTATCGCGACAGTTTGTTGATGGGAAACTGTTTTGTAATCGATCACTCGTTATTTACTGGGATGAAGGGGTCACTCTCGAAGTTGTTACATCAACTCCTACATAATCTCTTCTATCTCGGCAAAGGACATGCAGAACAGCGATATTCCGATCTCGTGCGCTATTGGCAAATTAAGAAATATATGGCGAAGTCTAAAGTGATTGAACAGTTTGCTGAGGCCCATCGGGAACTCGTGACGCGAGGGTTTCTAGAGCATTGGCAAATTGTGCCAGTGGGGGTACGGGATCAGAAAGACTTTCTCTTTGTTTGGGATGCCGGGTCAGCTTGGTGGAAAACGGAGGCTCAATTACCAGAGTTAAAAGCCAAATATGAATTGGGAGAGACACATCACATCGATTCAGACCCTGTTATCGATCCATTTCTCACTGCGCTTCCGGAACCAAGCACAGGAGCGGCTACGACATCAGTCACTGATACTAATTCAGCAGCACGGTTACTGGACGAAATTATGGGATTGTCAGGTCGCCGGAAGGATCCCGACGTGTGGGAAAAGTGGTGGAAACGAGCGATTGCTGCGGTTCCTCACCCGCGGATCTGGCTTCGCATTGGGGAGGTCAAGGAACGGAAGGCGCGGGGAGAAAGAATCAATATGGGAAGTTATCTAGCCAAGCTGATCAAGGTTGAAGCAAAAGGCCTAGGATTATCCTGGGCTGAAGAGGAAAAGAGTAACACCTAGGCATCTATGCAAGGGAATTTGCTCAGATTCTCAAAGAGAGCTTGCTCTCGGTCCATTCCCACTGCTGTCAATTTATGTAAAAAGAATAGTCGCTCAAAAATACGATGCCACATATCCTGAGAGACACCTATCAAGGAAGGGTTAGCATCACATGCCCAACTGCCTGGGAAGCCGGCCGAATCTTAATCTCAATGTCGTAGCCCAGCCGATTGAGGCACTCCATCAGTTTGCGTTCGGACAAATTGGAGAAGTCGCCCCGCATCATGCTGGACACCTTCGGTTGCGTGATCCCCATGCGCGTCGCGGCTTCTTGCTGGGTTAGTCCTTGTTCACGAAGTGCCCTCCGGATTTCAATTACCAAGCCCCCCTTGATCTGCAGCGTATCTGCATCTGGCAGGCCTAAATCAGTGAAGACATTGCCTGAACCGCGGTGCACTTCCACTCCATCAATGACTCGTGTCTTCATATCGTAACTCCTTCGCGCGTCCCTCAGCCACTTTCAGCCTGGCCCGGATGAGAGCGAGATCGTGTTTCGACGTGGCAATTCCCTTCATACTCTTCTTGAAAGCAATGCAGCACGAAGACCGCTTCTTTGAACTGCACGGTATACACGGCACGGTACGTCCCGCTCCTTTCGTCTTCGACCACTTCACGCACACCAGCGCTGCCGAAGCCCTTCAGTACCTTGGCCGCATCATGGTGATCACCAGCCTGAGCCAGCGACAGCGCATACCCGAAGAATCGTCGAACGTCGGCCGGTCACGCCAATCAGGTCTTTATAGCTACTGCCAACCCATTCGAGCAGCCTCTCGGGAACAGCCAGGCTTCAGTATACCTGAACAGGTATATTTCCCAAGTGCCCCAAGGGAAAACGGGACAACGACTCGTCGCACACATTTCACTACCGTGAAGCAGATCGGATATTCCGCTTCAAAGTGTAGAACAGTTTTCGTCTCCTCCATGTTGGGATGCTCCGGCGCACGAGGGAAATAGTTTTCGTACGAGACATTCCCCCATCCGTTCTAGAACACCGTGGGTCCCAGAATGGGCTGCAATGGGAAGACGGAGATGCTGGCCTACTGGATCTTGTGGTTCGTGACAGATTAGATACCTGCGAGGACCGACGCGCAGGAACGACGCATGACAACTTTGGTTCTAGCCAACGAAAAAGGGGGTGTGGGGAAATCGGCCATCGCCTGTCAGCTCGGCTATTATTTCCATGACATCCTGAACAAACGCGTGCTGGTGATCGATCTGGATCACCAAGGCAATACCACGCGGAGTCTCACGAAGTCGGGGCTAGCGACTGTGGCGCCGGTCCAGTCCCATCAATTCTTGACGGAACCGATCACATCCGTTGCATCGGGCGCGTTTGTGCTGGTGCCCTCGAGCCGGGAGCTGCTGAAACTGCAGGAGCAAAAGGAGTGGCACAATCGGTTTGCGACGAACCTGCGGGAGTGTCTTCGTGCGGTTGGTGCGTCGTTCGATATGGCGATCATCGACACGAATCCGAATCCCGATATTCGCGTGATCGCTGCCTTGGTCGTCGCCGATGGTGTACTGGCGCCGATCCAATTGAACCAAGAAGCCGTCCATGGGATTGGATCGTTGCGGAGACAGGTCGTCAAGATTCAGGGCACGTTAAATCCCGACTTACGGTTCCTCGGCATCCTGCCGAATCTGGTCGAAGCGACGCCGTTTCAGCGTGAGAACCTGACACAACTCGTGACCGCCTGTGCGGACCTCTTGCTGACGCTGCGCGATGGACGACCGGCCGCCTTTGCTCGACGCACGGCCTGGCCCGAAGCTCAAGCTCTGGGGATTCCCATCTGGAAGAGTAAAAAGACGAGCTCCCGAGACGTGTGGTCTGAAATCCGCCCGGTATTCGAGACCGTCGCGGCAAGTTTAGAGGTGTCCTAGTGCCCAAGCCTCGTGCGGTGGCCCAGCAGAAGAAGGAGAGAATTCTGCTGGATCTGGCCGATCTGGATGAGGGGCCGACCTCGCGTCAGGCGACACGCTCGGCGGGTGTCGGACTCATCGGGAGACCGATGGACATTCCCTTGCACGAGATCGAAGAAGACCCGAACCAACCACGTAAAGAATTCGCCGAGGAATCATTGGCTGACCTGGCGGAGAGCATTCGCCATCATGGGATGAAGACGCCGATTTCCGTGCGCCCGCATCCGACGGGAGCCAAGACATGGATGGTGAATTTCGGAGCCCGACGCCTGCGGGCCTCCGCACTAGCCGGCAAGACGACGATTCCGGCTTTCGTCGATCATCACCATACGGACTATCAGCAGGTCATTGAGAACGTACAGCGGGACAATCTGAAACCGCGTGAGTTGGCGCTGTTCATCAAAAAGAAACTGGATGAAGGGGAGAGGCACGTCCAGATTGCGGCACTGCTGGGCGTGGACCGATCCACGATCACGCATCATCTGGCGCTGATTGAGCCCCCCTCGTGTCTCGAAGAACTATACAGTTCGGGCAGATGTCAGTCGGCCAAGATTCTCTACGATCTGCGTAGTCTGCATAAACAGTTTCCGCAAGCCGTCGAACGGTTTTGTCAACAGGTCGCAGAAGTGACGCGAAGCCATGTCGCGGACCTCGCAGCGAAACTGAAACGTCTCCCATCGAAGAAGGCTCCCATCGTGATTGCAGAGGGCGTCGCCATGGAGGAGGGAAGCCGTGAAGCGAGACCGCCCAAGATCCTCTCTTCCCCAGCGATGAGGAACGGGCACAGGGAGGGAGGGGAGGGGGCTATCCCGACGAGTCCAGTTCCCCACGATGTCGTGATTGTCTATCGCGGGAAGCAAGGCCGTCTTGATCTGTTTGCCACGCCCGCGATCGCCACGAACGCCATCATCGAATTCGCCGACGGCACACGAGCGGAAGTCGCAGCGAAGGACTGTCTGATTGAACAGCTAGGGTTCAACACGTAGCCTCGTCACCTCCGTCACCTCGTCTCGCATCCAATCGTTGTCTCTTCGCCATGACAGAGTCTGACTGAGTCGTTGTTGGAACGTTCCAATCCCATGCTGGAGGTGTGTCGCGCTCTGGTCGATGGAGCAGACCATCATGATAAGAATCTGGGCTCTTCTCGTTCATCTGCTCCGTCTGTATCTGGGCAACTATCACAGAGGCCTGCCTGATCTCACGAGGGCGTGAAGAATTCCCTCGTTGGAAGTGAACGACTGCGGCTCTCTTCCTTCCACCGCCTCAGCTAGATCCGACAACGACAGCCGGCTTATTGGAACGTACCAACATCGAGGTGGCACCGCGCGAGCGCCGTGCCCCTGATTGCGCACCGTCGTGTCGCCTTCTGGCGGCCAGACCGTGCGGCGACATCTGGTACAGGTCCCAGGACGGATCGTGGCGTTTCATGGACGTGTTCCGATGCTCTTGCTCAGTTCATCAAGAATGAAAGGGACGAGAGGGGAGCGGGTTTGCCTGTGTGTCGTGAGGCTGTCACACCGGTCTCGACGTCAAGGCCTCCGCGCGTGGCTTCGCCTCGTGCTCGCGAGCGTGTTTCACACGGCCCTGACTCCTGCGCTTTCGGTGTGCTGAAGACCCTTTACACAGGCAATTCCGCCTGTGACAATTCGGAGGGAAATGACATGAAGCACATTAATCATGAACAACAGTCCATTGTGGCGACCTTGGTACCGGAAGAGGACCGGCCCAAGTTTCTGCCGCGCCACTTTGGCAAACACATGCTCACCGTGGAGAACGCTCTCTACGCGCAGTTCGCTAACCTGTGTCCAACCTACACCGGAGGCTATTGGCACTTTTACGACTTGAGCAACGGCGGGTGTTATCTCGCACCGAGTCGTAAGACCTATCCACTTGTGCATGCTGACAACTTCTTTGAGGCCACGGTGTCGGGCGATGCCGCCGGAATCATCGTGTCTTTATTCACGTTCAGTCACGTATCATTCCGGTTGGAGGACGATCCATTCGGTCCTCGGATCGCTCAGTACTTTCATCTGCTGCGTGATTTCGCGGCCAACCATCCCGAGGCCGGCCTGATTGATCGAGCGATCGACTAACGCGCTCGACAGGGCCGGCGGGCATCTCTCGCTCGTCGGCCTTGTCTGATCAGGCCATCTCTTCCTTCCTTCTCCCAGATTGATCTCTCCCGATCCTGACCAACGAGTGTGTTGGAACGTTCCAACAAGAGGGTGGCAACGCGCCCGCGCCGTGCCTCTGATTGCGCACCGTCGTGTCGCCTGCGGCGGCTCGACCGTGCTGACTGGTCTCTCACTCCATCCACTGTATCGCTCACAACGGTGTGGGGCCCGACCGGGTGCAACCGCGCCAGCCAATGGCCCGGAGGGCTGTCACGCTCGCAGCCGGCCGGGGCCCCAGACTCGGACGTTCTGTTGCGCCTCCTGCTGTGCGTGAGAGGCGCAACACATGTTTTGAAAAGAGAGTCGTGGGCGGTCGACGCGATGTGGCCGTTGGTCTCGTGGATGGCTGTTCTCATAGGGAGACAGTCCAACAGAAAGGAAGGACGGATGAACACAGGAACGATGTATAGGCCGAATGTACGGAAGGCAAAGAGGCATCCGAATGCGATTCGAGCGGATCGAGTGGAACAGACGCTGACCTACTATCGTGTCGCAGGCTTACGGGAGCCGGGCGCCTCGGTCGAAACGGTCCTGTCCGATTTCCTCACGGATCTCCGCCATTACTGCGAGCGCATGCACCAGGACCTGGCGGCGCTCGAGCGTGTGGCACAGCTCAATTATGTGAATGAAACGAATCGACGCTAAAGGCAAAGGCGGGAGTCGAAACGGCGGCACCCGTTCCGGCTCCCTCACCATGCTCCACACTCAAGGGAGAGGCGAGCACATGGCGACGAAGAGGCTCACAGAACACCAGGTCGTGAATACACCATCTTCTGTATTGGTCCCGCTGTATCGGCTTCAGGTTGTGAAAGAACGTCATTCGCCGCTCTATGGCGCATCCAAGATGTCTGATTCACACGACGTGTCGAGATTTCTCCGGGCCCACTTCGAGGGGCGACCCCACGAGGAATTTCTCGTCCTCTTTCTCGACGCGAAGCATGCACCCGTCGGCTATCAAGTCGTGTCCGTCGGGAGCCTCACCCTCTCGATCGTGCATCCACGCGAAGCGTTTAAAACCGCCGTCTGTCTGAATGCGGCGGCGGTGATCTTTGCGCACAATCACCCCAGCGGCGATCCGACCCCCAGCCAAGAGGACCGGGCATTGACGCAACGACTCGTCAGCGCCGGGGAGTTATTGGGCATTCGTGTCCTGGATCATGTCGTGATGGGGGAGGGGCGGCACGTGTCCTTCGCCGATGAAGGCTGGTTGCACGGTGAGGGGTGAGACTACCTTCTCACCCGTGAACATGCAGGAAAGGAACGCCACATGACAAGACACCCACTAGGACGAGGAAGAGAGGACAGCAGCATGATTGCGGACATGCTCGACGAATTACCGCATACGAATGACGTAGAAGGTTGGCAATGCCCGGATTGCCAGAGCGGGGGACCGTTTACGGTTGACGTGATCAGGCGCGTGATGCTCAGCGAGGAGGGGACGCCCTTCCTTGAAGACGACGGTGCCATGGACTACGACGACCAGGCGTTTGGGATGTGCCACGACTGCCAGCGACAGGCACCTGTGGCGTCTTTTCGGCACGAAGGAGCGTGACGCATGACGAAGCGAGACCAACGTCGATTTGTGAGCGATCTGTTGAGAAGTATCCGTCATGACATCCATGCCGCCATCAACCAGGACCTGATTCCCCGCTCATGGGACGGCATCGAGTTACGTGCATACATCGCGGACAAAGCCCGGCGCTCCCGAGCGCATCGGGTGCTCGTGGGACCACGGGCGCTCGCCTACCGCAACCACATCACGATCACGGCGTCCTTATGAGGCAGGAGACGATCATGGAGGATCCAGAACGACGATTGCGTAAGCTCTGGACACGACAGGGTGTCGATCCAGCGACACAAGACCAGATCCTGGCCGACCTCACCGCGAAGGCTCAACCTGGCGCCTGGGTTGGGCCGTTTCAGATTCCATACGAACGCCCGACAGGGGGAACAGAAAGGTAGACATCATGACGACTGAAGCGGAGACCATCTTTGTGAGCCCGGACGGTGACGCAGGACAAGAGCATGAGCTGGTTCCGAGCCTCAGCATTGCAATCTGTTGCAGCAACGAGAGGCGGTCCTGACGCTGTTTCACGAGGCGCTCGACAAACTGGAGCAGGCCCACGCCCTTGCGACTGCGGCACGGCTCGGATTTCCTGACCTTTCGATGGCCCGCGGGTGGCGAGGGAATGGCTTCCACATGACGGGCGAGTTTGCCAACCGAACGACGCTGCTGGAGACGTTCCAAGCCTGTGTCGATGCCGGCGGATGGACCACACTCTTACACGATTCCGGCATGCGCTCGATCATGTCCGCATCGAAGAGAAAGGAAGTGGATGAGCAAATCGGAGCGGAACAAGTGCCCGAATTGACGCGCGACGCCATTCGCGCGACCTTTGCCACGCTCCATGACTCACGTGCGGATATGTTTGAGACGGCAGCGCCAATATGCGGCAGACCGATCATCTGGACGATCTCCTCCGCGTCTTTCATCTCTGTGATGGCAAGCCGGAGGCTGATCACCGGACAGGGGCGTATCGTCTCATTGCGGATGCGATGCAGACGAGTTCAGCGTGGCCCAAGCTCGCCGAGAATGATTATGTCTCCATTCGGTTCTTTAAGAATCACAATGGGCATGTGACGTTCAAAAGACTGGATCTAATTGTGCGGCTGAATCGAATCATCGCCAAGCACTATCCCAATGCCTTACCGGAACCGAAGTAGTACGGAAGGGTGGAAGGGGAGAGGCGGACACCGTCTTCCCTTCGTAGGATGCTGAAACGCTGCGCGCACAAGGTGACAAGAGAACTGTTCTCATCTGAGCCCATCGCTTGGTGGGTTATCTACTACAAGACGCCACGCGAAGGAAGCTGGCTGGTGCTCGACGGTAGCTTTCCACCATCAGAATCCCATGGGCTTGCCCTCTCGTACGTTCATCGCACCGACTCAACCTTGTTCAGTGCCCCGAGTGACAATACTGCCACGTGTGTGAAGTGACGCTGAGCGGTGATCAGCATCAGGGGGACGGCTCACCTCAGCAACGCCTCGGTCAGACTTGTACACTGGCTGCTTAGCCTCATCACATTGGTCCTTCCCACTTCTCGGTCAGCCGAGTAGCTGTAGAGACGTACGTTCTACGCGAGTGGGAGAGGGGTCGCTGCCGCGCCTCGCTTATCTCTCTTCATAACAACTTGCGTTTCCTGCCCCCCACCCAGCAGAGGGGCGGAAACGCCTAATGGGTTCGAGTCCGGTGCAACGACCCTTGCGGCTGTGCCACATTCTGATAGGCTGATGTGGCGCAGGTGCCGTAATTCAATATTGGCAGGATATGGCTGCCGCCAGCATTTGCATTGCACTGTCGCCCCTCTTCTGCTACACATGGCGGCAGACGACGATGCCTACCTCACGTCCCACTCAACTGACCGTCGATCTCGGCGACCTCAAAGCGCCCTGGGTGGAATGGTGTGCCCAACAGCAGCTCACACCCAGTGAGGCTTTGCGGCAGCTCCTGCGCCAGACTCTGCAGCGCGTGCCTCGCCCACGATCCACGCCGCATCGTGTAATGTCCCGGCACGGCGAACGACCCACGCGACAAGTCAGCTTTCGCCTCACGCCGTCGGAGTACGCCGCCCTCGCGACTCGTGCCAAAACGGACGGCTACCGCCCCACACATTGGCTCATCGCGTTGATTCGAACTCAGCTCACCCGCCAGCCCTCGTTGTCGGAGCCGGAACGGCAGGCCGTGGCTCATTCGACGAAGCAGCTGCTCGCCCTCGGACGGAACCTCAACCAGATCGCGCGTGCCTTAAACAAAGCGCCGGCCCAACAGGCGGCGGTGCGTCTCGAACTCTTGACCGATCTCTCGACCAGGATTCGCACGCATGTGGACCAGATCACGGCGTTGACCCGCGCGAGTCTCGAACGGTGGGAGCTGCGCCCATGACGACGCGGATGTTTCCGCTTGATGCGACGCTCGACGAGTGGGGCAGTCGCTTGTTTAATCTGGCTCCCGGTCCGTCGCCGCGACCACCGAAACGGTCCACTTCGCCTGCGTCTTTTCGTGCGAATGGCACCGGCAGTCGACTCCACTCGTCAGAGGCGCGCGCCGCCGCGGTGCGGCAGAAACTGCGAGATCTCGTGCGTCGCGCGCCGCAAGTGATGGTGAAGCTCGCGAAGGCGCCGAAAGGGATGCGCGGAATCTCGAACAACCTGACGTACATTTCACGAAATGGTCAGCTGGATCTGGAAGACGAGGACGGTCAGCTCATCAGCGGGAAGGAGGCGGTGGCCGATCTGAAAGCAGAATGGGAGCATGGCGGGACGCCGATTCCGGCCCAGTCTCGTGCCCGCGACGCCTTTCATCTGGTCCTGTCCATGCCACAGGGCACGGACCCGCTGGGCGTCCAGCGCGCGGCCCGTGACTTTGCCAAACGCGAATTTTCGACTCATCAATATGCGATGGTGCTTCACACGTTTGAGACGGATCCCGATCCCAATCCGTCTGTGCACCCGCATGTCCATCTGACGGTCAAGGCCGTGAGTTTTGAGGGCGCCCGTCTCAATCCGCGCAAACCCGATCTCCAACGCTGGCGCGAAAGGTTTGCTGAAGCCTTGAGAGAACATGGGATCGACGCCTCCACCACGAGCCGTCTTCACCGCACGACGCAGGAGCGGTGGACGGTGCGGCATCTGCAACAGGAAACTACGAACGGGAAGACCCTGGAGCGGCTCAAGCGTACGATGCGCCGACCTGGACGGGCGCGGGAGGTGATGCGGAATTATGAGCAGGTGATGAAGGCCTTGGCGCAGTCAGACCGTGGGGAGGATCGGCAACTGGCTGCGGACCTAGTGCGCTACTTGAGCGAGCGGTCGCGGGGATTCTCGAGCGCTCGTGCGCCGGAGCGCGACCGGTCACGGTGAGTATCTAAGGTATGACTCTGGTGCGGCTCACCTTCCTTGGTCGTGAGTTTACTCTTGCTCGGCACCGGTTAGAGCACTGCGTGAAACCCGTTACCAATCCCAACTCAAGGCAAAAGAGCTGCATCATGAATGTGCCGAAAGGACCGGGGCAATTTGCCATGCTGTCTTATTGCGCCTTTGCATGGCAGCTCGCACGTGATTAAAACCCGTGGGATCTCAGAGCAGTATTTCGGCCCTCGATATAAGCTGCATCTCGATCCAGCGATTTTGAAAGCAGGGATCCGTAGCGCGTATTATTTCCTGTAAACGCAGCTGAATCTCTCGGTCGAGGCGTGAAACGGCATTCCGTCTCTAGCACCTTGCCTGCAGGACCTCAGCAGCTAGCCATGCGAGCGGCGGAGGCACACTTCTTCCTCTTGAGACCATCGGTTGATTGAGAACCGCGAGTCGTATCTTTTTCTGATTCAGCCTCTGTATGGCTATGTCAGTTCTCCATGAAACGCTGTCTCTGTCAGCGCCTATAATCGTTTTCGCGCGTGCCTTGAGCTGCTAACATAGATGTTCCCGATCGGTTTACATCATACGGAGGCAATCATCTCATGCGCAAAACTATTGAAAACTTGCAGGCAGCCCTACAGCGAGCAATGGCAATCCGGCCGAAGATTGGCGGCTTTTCTTACTTCGCTGAAGCACTCCGGCAGGCTGACGTGACCCGCAATCTGTGGTCTTTGCCTTCGTGTCAAAGCATATTTCTGACCAAAGAAGGGCCTGTTGTGATGCAAGGAGCGTCGCTTGTGTCCTGTACTGCGGACGTGCCGCGTTTGACCGGGAGGCGCTTATTAAGGCTCTACGCACTGACCAGGCCGGAGAGAGCAAGGTCTGAATCGTCAATGGCGTATTTTCTTTTGACCAATTATTCACGATCACATAGGCCCGCCGCACAGAATCGGTTTCCTGGCGGAGGATGTGCAGAAACTGATGCCCCTGATGGTCAAGGCCGCGCAGGAGCAGCAGGGAGACATCATTGCGCTGAAGACCGAGATCAAGACTCTAAAGTCAGAATTGGAGCAAATGCGAACGATACTGTCCGCAATGCAAAGCGCGCAGAATCCCGTCCATGAAACCATCTAGCACGAGCCGCTGGAAGAGGATGAGCTGCATAATCCGCAGCCCGATTATTCAAAGCTGATCCGGGCCATGGTCGAGGATGCACAGGATCGGCAGGATGCACTTGCGGCGCTTCAAGCCGAAAACGAAAAGCTGAAAGCCGAACTGCCCAGAGGCAGACCGCGCTCGCCGCAGCCCAGAAGGACATCGAAGGTTTAAAGGCCTATACGAGCTATGGCAGTGACAAGGGAAAACCCACTATCATGCTCAAGGCCATAATAGCGGCTGCGGTGTTGCTACTGATCGCACTCGCAATGATATGCCGCCGTCGTTCTGATCGCGTGAAGGAATAAACGATCTGGAAGGGGTTCTGCATTTCCTGGGAAGGAGTTGTAAAGCCATGACTACAAACAATCCTGTAACGTATAACGAGGCCGAAAATCGCTATGAGATGTGGTTTGGCAACCTGGTGGTCTATGCCAATGTGCGCAGGGATAAGAACACGCTTTATATCGATTACGTTTTTGCGCCGCAGGAATTGCGCGGCACGGGTGCGGCCGGGGAATTCATGAGTAACTTGATGGATGTTGTGCGCGTTGAAAAACTGCAGGCAGTGCCCATATGCGGCTATGCCGCCAGTTGGCTCCGGCGGCATACCGAGTATCAGGAGCTGGTTTCTGATTAGTACCAGGAATCGTCAGAACGGATGGCATAAATGGCGCGTGAACTTCTGAAGAAATATAACGAGAAGCGTGACTTTGGCATCACCGCGGAACCGCGGGGCAAAGCCGGAAAGCGCTCTTCAGAACACTTGCGCTTTGTGATTCAGCTCCATGAAGCGACGCGGACTCACTATGATCTTCGTTTGGAATGGGATGGCGTCATGAAAAGCTGGGCGGTCACCAGAGGCCCCAGCTACGACCCCGCTGATAAACGCCTCGCCGTCCGAACCGAGGACCATCCCATGGATTACAACGAGTTTGAAGGCGTCATACCCGAAAAGCAGTATGGTGCCGGCCCCGTGATGATTTGGGATGAAGGCGTCTGGATGCCGGAAGAAGACCCCGCCAAAATGGAGAAGAAGGGGCACCTCACTTTCTCCATTGACGGCTTTCGGATGAAGGGGCAGTGGCATCTGGTGCGAATGCATACGCCTGACAAACGCGAGAACTGGCTGCTGATTAAGAGCAAAGATGACTTCGCACTGAGTAAATCCAAGAATGATGGATTTTTAAAACGCGAACATACCAGCGTGGTGACAGGCAGAACCATGGCCGAAATCCTTAAAGCGAGTCTAGGTAAAACCACACAACGCAGGCATCTCAGGAAACCCATGTCCGTTCATCAGAGGCCATTCAAGACCGGCGCGAAAAAGTCCAGCACGTCATTAACCAGCTTAATGAAACAGTATCCTGGCCCAGAACTGGCCACGCTCGTTGATAAGCAGCCCAATAGGGATGTGTGGGTCCATGAGATCAAATATGACGGCTATCGGCTCATGGCGTTCGTGGACAAGGGTACCGTGATCCTGCGGACCCGAGGCGGTCAAGATTGGACGCACAAATTTACACCTCTTGCGAAGGCTATCGCCCAGTTAACAATCGAGAGTGCGGTGTTCGATTTAGAGGCCTGTGTCCTCAATGAACGAGGCCAGTCAGACTTCGGCGCCTTACAGGCCGCCCTCTCAGACAATAATCAAAAGATCATCCACGGGTATCTTTTTGATCTTCTGTATCTCGATGGCGAAGACCTCACCAACAAAGCACTGATCGAGCGGAAAGTTCAGCTTTCAAAAATCCTTAAGGCAGCACAAGCTCCTCTGCACTTCAGCGATCATCTAGAAAGCTCACCGGACTTGCTCGAACAAGCCTGTGAGATTGGGGCGGAAGGGTTGGTCTCGAAGAAAAAGGACAGTCTTTATCAAGGTCGCCGGACCAACGACTGGGTCAAAAGCAAATGCGGACTTGAGCAGGAATTTGTGATTGGTGGCTTCATGCCCGCGAAGAATCATACTAAGGCGATAGGCGCATTATTACTGGGCTATTACAAGAACAAGCAATTCACCTATGCAGGTAAAGTGGGAACCGGGTTTTCGCAACAGCTCGCCAAGGATATCTATCAACGATTGATCCCGCTTCAGATCATGAAATCGCCATTTGGGGAGAAAGTCGGCCGAGGTCGGCGAGACTATATTTTCGTGAAACCTGAAATACTCTGCGAAATCTCTTTTATCGAGTGGACCTCAGATGGGCATATCCGCCACGGTTCCCTCAAAGGCTTGCGCGAGGATAAGAATCCGATCAAGGTAGTTGAAGAAATTCCGAAACCCATCGAACAAGTGACGAAGGACACGAAGCCGCGCTCTACAAGCAAAGACGAGGTTTCTTATAGGGGCGTGAAAATTACCCATCCTGATAGAATCGTGTTTCCTGATACCAAAATTACTAAAGGCGACGTAGCAGAATATTATGACAGGATCGCGCCACTCATGGTGCCTTTCGTTCGCTCACGCTTGATCAGTTTACTGCGCTGCACCGACGGCATAGGCGGGGAGTGTTTTTTTCAGCGCAACCCCATGCAAGGCATGGGCGATGAAGTGTATTCCAGATCACTCACTCATAAGGGCAATAAACATGACTACATTTACGTCCAAAATGAAGTCGGAATTTTGCAGCTTGTTCAAATGGGCACAATGGAATTACATGCCTGGCAAAGCTCAATCTCAACCCAAGGCAAGCCCGACCAAATCATTTTCGATCTTGATCCCGATGCGGGCGTCCCGTTTGAAGCGGTCAAGCTCGCGGCTCAGGATATTCGCAATCGCCTAAAAAGACTGGGTCTCGTGTCCTTTCCCCGGCTCTCAGGTGGGAAAGGCATCCACGTTGTGGCACCGATTAAACCCGAGCATGGCTGGGAAGAAATCAAAGAGTTTGCTCGTGGCTTTGCCGAAACAATGGTACGAGAAATACCCGGCGCGTATGTGGCCAATATGAGCAAGAAAAGGCGATCGGGGAAGATCTTTGTCGATTTTTTCAGGAATGATTTCTCAGCCACCGCCATTGCGCCGTTTTCACTGCGAGCGCGTGCCGGAGCTCCTATTGCCTGGCCCGTCAGTTGGACAGATCTAAAGAAATATAAAACGGCGAGTGCAATCCAACTGCACACTATTGACGATAAGCTGATTCAAAAAGCTCAAAAGGTCTCGGCGGAATTTCTGAGCATCTCTCAAACATTGAAGCTTTAGTAGTGCAAAGCCGATCCAACTCTTAACTGAAGGAGGCACTGTGGCCAAGAACGACCGCTTCGTCGTGAAGCACGAAAAGGGCTGGGCGGTGAAGAAATCAAGGGCTGGAAGAGCCAGTTCTGTGCATGACACGCAGAGGGACGCCGAACAACGGGCCAAGGAAATCGTTCAAAACCTTGGCGGCGGGGAAGTCCGGCTTCAGGGTAAAAGCGGATCATTCAGAGATTCCGACACGATGCCGCGTGGCAATGATCCGAACCCCCCGCGTGATCGTCGTCACTGAGCGCCTATTACCTACAGCAGCCAGGATGCTTGGAGGGGCAAGCATTTACCTATCTGTTGGGGGCGCACCCGCGCCCGGTCTGTCATCAGTAGGATGGACCTCAGCTTGCAGCGGCTTCATTAAGGCCTGAATCGTCAATGGCGCATTGCCTTCCGACCGATTATTCACGATCACATAGGCCCGCCGCTTCTCGGCCATTGCCTTCTTCACCAATTCTACTGTGTCCCGCCGCATCTCCGGCAGGTCGCCCACGATCTTGTTATACGGTTCAGCCCGCTTCTTCGCTGCTTCGTAGGACATTTTCAAAGGAGTGAGCAGACGCAGCACCGTGAAGGGTGCGGTGAATGCCTCCATGCGTTGATGCTGGTCTGCCAAGGAGGGCATGTAAGACCAGTGGTTGTAGACGTGGGCGACGCCATGCCGTTCCAGGACCTGCCGATAGTCCTGACCGAGGAGTCCTGCGTTCCGGATTTCCACCGCGTGCTGAAAGTCCTTCGGTAGTTGACCAAAGAAGGAATTCAGCCGTGTACAAAACTCCTCAGCCGACATCCCATGCCGCTGGAACTCAAACAAGAAGGGGCCTGTATGGGGTTCAAACTTCGCGTCCCAATAGGGCGCGAGCACGAGCTCATGAAAGATCTTCGCGTTCAGGAAATTCGGATTGGGTTGACCAGCCTTTGTCCCATAGCGAGCGTGCTTCGCATAGCTCGGAATGGTGAGTTCTTCCCACACCTTGAAACACATTTCAAAGTCTTCGGGAATCTGGTTGAGGTATTTGCGGAGCTGGTTCGGTGTTGGGGGCCGGTAGAAGGGGGCATCATTGCCGACCGTGCGAAAACACGGCTCCCCGTTAGAGAGGTACTGGCAATATTCGCCTAAGCATTCGCGGGCGAACGTCGTCTTGGCGTACGGCTTGAGGTAGACCTGCCCTTGCCAGCCTTCATAGGTCCAGGTCGAAGTCCCGAACCGTATCAGCGGCGAGAGGGGCATGGGGCAGGATTTTACCGCAGCGCCTCCCGAGGAGTCAGCACATGCTGACGAGGGAACGGAGGCGGCGTTTGTTGGGAATCTGACCCTTTCCAGACTGAGAGCACCAGGGCGGTCCCGACATACACGATCGCCATGGGAATCAGGAACATGTTGGACTCATTCCAGACATTTATGCAGACAATCTCATTTAAGAAGAGATAGAAAAATAACATCACCGCTCCCAGAGCATTGAACCAGCGCAGACCCACGAGAACCTCCCTTCGTTACAACCATTCCTCGGGGACCACAAGGCGCAGACCTCTCCTACGCCTCTCCCCAAAGCACATGGAGAGCCTTTGCAAGAGGCAGACCGATGGGCGCAGACCGGCAGCAATGGCAACATAGATCCAAGTAGGCTAGGCGGTGACTTCCTCAATCGGTTCGGACGCCGCCTCGCTATCATGCGTACTCAGGAGGCGAAGGGTGCGGATTGTGACGGTGACTGTACAAAACTGTTCCTCGACGAGTCCCGTCACCACATAGGCCTGATTGGGTGCCAGCAAATGACAGTAGTGTTGGTAGGTGTCGGGAAACACGGTCGCGTCATACATCCCGGTCTGATCCTCCAAGGTCATAAACTCCATGGGCTTCCCTTTCTTCGTGGAGACGATCTTCTCGGTCAGGAGCCATCCGATCAGCGTCACTTCCTTCCCCGCGTACAGGCCCACGTCTTTGGTGGGAATGTGTGGAGTCGACACCAGCGCCTCCCTGAACAGATCGAGCGGATGGCAGCTTAGCGGAAAGCCAAAAAGGGCACGTTCGTGGTGGAGCCTCTTCTGGGATGAGTACTCTGGCGGGATTGGGATAGAGCGAGGCGGTGTACTGGCCTGTGCGGCGAAGACGCGCCACAGCAGGGCCGGCCGTGTGAGTTCTCCGGCGATGGAATCGAAACATCCGGCCTTAATGAGCAGCTTGGCTTGAGCATAGTCCAATTTCACTCGACTCAGCACGTCGGCAAGCGACCGATACGTTCCATGAGCCTCCCGTTCGGCAATGAGTTGCTTGGCCAGGTCCTCCTGCAATCCTTTGATCTGCATGAAGCCCACCTGCACAGTCTGCCCCGCTCCGGTGTAGCTCCAGACACTGGCATTGATGTCTGGAGGTAGAATGGTCAGGCCCATGCGCCTCCCTTCCGACAGGTACGCAAAGGCCGAGTAGTACCCGCCTTGATTGCTGATGACGGCCGCCATGAACTCGGCGGGATAATGGGCGCGAAGATAGGCCGACTTACAGCTCACCTGGGCATAGCTCGCACTATGCGGTTTACACAAGCTATACCCGGCGAAGCTCATGATCATGGCCCAGATCTGGTCGATAACGGTGAGCGAGCACCCCCGGGCCGCTGCGCCTTCGTAGAACTGGTGGCAATAGTCGCGCAGCTGTCGCGCCTTGTGCTTCTTACTCAAGACCTTTCTGAGCTGGTCCCCATCTTCGACCGAGAACCCGCCTAAGGCCACGGCCACTTTCATGACATCTTCTTGATAGACCATGATGCCATGGGTCTCGAACAGGATGTCATCGAGTTCGGGGCGAGGGGACTGGTATCGGTGTCCATGCGCACGTCGCACAAACTCTTCCGTGAAGGTATTGGCAGCGGGCCGGATGAGCGACGACACGACAACAAGGTACTCAAAGACATCGGCGATGGCTCGGCGATCTGATGGCATCCCGCCCCAGAGTTTCTTGAGCAGGAGACGCGTGGCAGGGGACTCGACGTAGAAACACCCCATGGTGTCGCCTTGCCGAATCAACTCTTGGGTGGCCGGATCGCTGATCGGGTCCCACGTCGCATAGTCGATGACGCGCTCCGTGTTGCGAACAATCGCAGCCAAAGCGTCTCGAATGACGGCCAAGGAGCGATTACCCAACAGATCGATCTTCACGAGCCCCGCGTCTTCGGTCTGGTCTTTCTCCCATTGGATCACCGGTAAGCCCGAAGCAGAAATTTCCACTGGCACATAGCGCCGGATCTCATCAGGAACCAGCACCACGCCGCCAGGATGCAGACCGAGATTGCGGAAGTGGCCATCGAGCCGGACCGACCAGAAGAGGATCTCATGCCAGAGGTCTGTGAGCCGCAGGGCTGAACAGACCTCGCGCGCCCAGTCCTTCACCGTCATCCGTGACGGCACCTCGACAAAGTCGGCTCGTCGCTGAAGAACGTTCAATGCCTTGCCGATCTCCGCAGCGGGCAAGCCATAGACCTTCGCAATTTCGCGCAGGGCGGCCCGGGTCGCCAGGGTGTTCTGATTGGCCACCATCGCGGCGTGCCGGTGCCCGTAGTGTTTGAAGACCCAGTCCAGAATGGCGGGGCGCTCGTCCCACGGAAAATCTATGTCGATGTCGGGTGGATCATGCCGGCCTGGATTGAGGAACCGTTCAAACAGGAGATGGTGCCGAATCGGATCGACATGGGTGATGCCGAGACAGTATGACACGATCGAAGCAGCTGCAGAGCCCCGGCCACAAGTCCGTGGCGCTTGGCGCACGATCTCATCCACGACCAGAAAATAATCGGCATAGCCCTTTTCGCGAATCAGGGTCAGCTCCCTCTCAATCCGCTCCCGGACTTCTGATGAGAGGGCACCATAACGCCAGAGGGCTCCTGCATAGGTCTTGCGATGTAACGTGTCATAGGCGGATTCGGCGGAGAGCCGGCGGAACGAGGGAAAGATCGTGTGCTTGAAGTCCCACTCGGTATGGCAGGACTCGGCAATTCTCAGCGTGTTCGTAAGTGCTTCCGGCACGTTCGGAACATAGCGCGCCAGCGTCGCTTCCGGCATGAGCCATTGCGATGGAAGACAACAGTGATCCGCCGTAAGGCGCGAGAGCGTCGTGTTTCCGGCAATGGCCCGCAAAAGCCGGTGCGCGTGATAGTCGTCGGGGTGGAGGAAGTGGGCGCGTGTCGTGACGACCGGAGGAATGTTGAGCTGCCGGCTGAACGTAACGATGTCTTGGAGGGCGGGCCCGGGTGTCAGCTCCATGTAGAGATCCTCTCTCGACTGGTGATGCCAGGCGCTGAGCGCAGGCTGACCATCGGACAGAATGATGAGCCCTGCGCGATGCTGCGCGACGGTTTCGATGAAGTCGAACGCGTCATCGCAGTGCCGAGCGGAAAGAATGCGGCAGAGGTTGGCATAGCCGGCCGGACTTCTTGCCAGCAGCACGGCCCGATTGGGCCCGTGCAGGAGCTCCGCCCCGAGAATCGGCTTCACTCCCGCCGTTCGCGCTTCCGCAAGAAATCGAATCGCCCCATAGAGGCCGTTGGTATCGGTCAGTGCTACATAGTCGTGGCCTTGAGCATGTGCCGCCTGACAGAGTGCCTCGACGGTTGGAATCCCGGACATGGGCGAATAGGACGAGTGAGTGTGCAGATGCACGAAAGACATTCAGACACTTCTTCCATAGTAAATGGACTGCTCACCATATCGGGCGTGAATGGTGTCGAGCGCCACGGCCAGTTTCTTTGCCCGGTCCTGTTGGCGCTGCGCCTCCAGTGATCGAGTCTCGAAGAGCGAAGCTTGCTCCGCATAGCCCGTCAGTCCACTCATGCTGAGGGTCAAGGCTCGGAGTCGAATCCGCCGGCGCATGCTTTTATAAAAGAGGGATATGACGAGAGGGGACACGTCACATTCCCAGCACGTCTCCGGCTGAATCCGTTCGTGCTTCGTCACTTCACTCTGATCACTGTACCGAATCGTAAGACTGAGGCGACCACAGACACGGCGCTGGCTGCGAAGGGTCCGGCAGAGCCGCTGCAAGGCGTTGAGCATTCGCCCGATCAGCACCGGATCATCGATCTCATCCGGTTCAAAGAGGATGGTCTCTTCCACCGTCGGGTGCACCGTCGGCGGCAGGACAGGCAGTGAATCGATGCCTTGTGCCCACCGGGACAGTGATCCGGCATAGTCATGAAAGGCGACTTCCAAGGCATCAAGCGGACTTGCCGCCACATCGCCCAACGTGCAGAGGTTCAGATCATCGAGGCGGTGAACCACCTTCCGCATGCAGGGCCGCCGGAGGCCCGGCAACGTCCCGACCGGCAGGGGAGACATGAACACTTCTTCTGAACCGGGCCGCACATCATAAAGTTCGGAGGGCTGGATCAACATCGCGGCAGTCTGCGCGATGAGTTTGTTGCTTCCGACTCCCGCCACACCGTCAAGCCGATACTGTTCCAGAACCTCCTGCTGCACTTTGGCCGCGACATCGCAGGCCGGACCAAAGAGCCGTCCGGTTCCGGTGACATCCATCAGAAAGGAGCCGGGATGGAACAACTCCCATACGGGGGCATACCGGGCGACGACCTTTAACAGTGATTCATTCGCCGTGCGCACCCGCGCGGGGTTCGGGGCCAGCACCTGGAGAGGCGGACATACGCGCCGGGCGTGATCGACGGACATACCGGCTGCAAGGCCGGCCTGTGCGGCTTCAGAAGAAACCTCTCGAATAAGGGCACAAGCCTTGTTGAGGGAGGCAATAGCAACCGGTCGCGTTCCAAGGCGGGGATCATTCAGTTGTGCAAGGGCGACTTCAACGGCGGGAATCGCAAAGCACACAATCTGGCGATCCATGAGAGGGGACTCACCGGGTCTCACTTCCGTAAGTGACGGATGACCCCGACGACAATGCCTTCGATCTGAAAAGCATCGGTCGGCTTCACGAGGATCGGCTGCATCGTCTCATTGGCCGGATGGAGTTCCACGGTTCCGGCTTTCCGGTAATACGTTTTGATCGTCGCTTCGCCATTCACCAAGGCGATGACGGTTTGGCCGTTCCGGGCCGTGGCGTGTTTCTGCACGACGACCACATCGCCCGGGAAAATCCCTTCATCCTTCATAGAAATCCCCTTCACGCGGAGGGCGAACGTCTCGCCGCGCCCCATCATGCTCTTCGGCACTTCGACGCGTTCGGTCTGGGGGATGGGTTCAATCGGTTCCCCGGCGGCCACCACGCCAGCCAGTTCGACGTGCGCGGTTGCTAACGATTGCAGCACCACCTCCGCCATACCGGGGATTCGGCGGCTGCCATCTTCATATCGGATAATGGAGCGACGGGTCGTTTGCAGTTTGTCGGCTAACTCCGCTTGGGTCAAATGAAGGAACCGGCGAGTCTGCCGAAACTCAGAAGGGCGCATGGTGACCAATGGTCACATAAGCTGAAATATCTGTCAAGTGGAGCGGGGAGCTGTAATCCCGGTTCGAGGCACCCGTCATCTTCCTCCCTCTTTCGACGTACCTCGTTCGCATCTGGCCGGAACCATCCTGCCTGATACGGTTATCTCAGACACGATGGGATCACCAAAGGAGGACGATGATGAGCTGTACACGCTGTCAGGGGTTGATGCTGGAAGAGTCCATGATTGATATGGAAGCGGACTATGGCCAGATGTGGAGTCGCAGCTGGCGCTGTTTCAATTGTGGCCATCGGCATGACGCGGTCATCCAGCACCACCGTGAGATACAGGCCAAATCAATCGAGAGACCCCTCGCAGCCGTGACCGTTCCTGAGACCGTCGAACTCCCGTGGGAATCGGAGTCGGTTGACCCGCTTGCCGCCTAAAGAGCGGTCGCTCTGAGAAGGGAGCTTTCATGGGAGAACGGGACGAGCGGATGAGGAGGCCTGCGACCATTCTGATCATTGAGGATCACACGTCCGTGCGCATGCTGCTCGCACGGGTGCTGGAAGATGCCGGGTATCAGGTCTGCGAGGCCGTCAACGGACGGGAGGGCCTGGAACGGTTCCGCGCTCAGCCCGTGGACTTAGTCATTACGGATCTGGAGATGCCGGAGATGAACGGACTGGACGTCATCTTGGAATTGACCCGCGCCTTCCTGGATGTGAAGGTGATTGCCATGAGCGGACGTTCTGTAGACGAATTATCGAAAGCCAAGCTCCTCGGTGCGCGGCAGACCTTTGTGAAACCGCTCGATCTCCCTTCATTGCTGCACGCGGTGCAGTATGAATTGCAGCACTAGCGGCGATTGCGCATCAAGCGGTGCTTGGCGTACCGGCTGCATTCTCGGACCCTCCTCCCAAAGGCCTATTGCGTATCACGCCTCCGGCCTCCTAGAATTTGGCCTCTCTTGAGGTCGCTATGGCGTTTGTCCTGCGTCCCTACCGTCGGTTCCCTGTCGTCATCCCGACGACGTATGAAAACTGGTCTCAAGAGGGACAAGGGATAATCTGGAATCTCTCCTCTGCGGGATGGCGCCTCTCGGGAGATCTTCCGTTAGCCGTCGGTGACATTTGCTCGCTCTCCATGACCCTGCCGACGAATCAATACATTGAGGTACTAGCCGGGGTAGTCCGATGGGTGAGAGGCGAAGAATGCGGGATAGAGACCCTGGCGATGAACAAGATGGCGCACGCGTGTCTCAGGACCTACATTCAGGCGCGCATCCAGGCGTTATGAGTGGCCGACCCAAGCGGGAAACGATGTCCCTTGAGGAAGCCACGATTTCCAATATGTGGGAGATCGCGGCGCTGGTCGAAGTCTTGGAGCGGAAAGGGGTGTGTACGAAACAGGACCTGTATGACATCATCGCCGAGTTACGCAGAACACGACCACGGGCTCAAATCCCTGAGACCGTGTTTCCGTCGCCGTATATGCTGTCGCAAACCGAAGAGAAGGTCATTGATGATATGCTGGCCGTCCTGAACGCGCATGGCATGGATTCCAGGCAGTCTTTAGAATTATTGGACCAGATTGGAAGAATGATCGAGATGGGGGCCAGAATGACACGAGGCACGACACATTGACGAAGGAGGACTGAGTGTTCGCAACCGCAAGAGCATGGGTCATCACTGCCAGTCTCAGGGTACTCCTCTTTGGGATAGTGCCGGGTTTTCCTCTGAGTGTAGCGAATCCCACCATGGTTTATGCAGCCGATCTCCTTGATCTCAACAGCGCCACGGCAGATCAGCTCAAAGGACTTTCGGGAATCGGTGAGGCCTATGCCGACAAGATCATCAAGAACCGACCCTATGCCCGGAAGGATGAACTGGTCCAGAAGAAGGTGATCCCACACGCGACCTATGACAAGATCAAAGACAAGATTGTGGCGAAGCAGAAGTAGGCTTGGACGGACGTAACAAGGTTCATGAGACGACTGACCTTCCTCGTTCTGCTCGTTCTCTTCAGTGCTGATTCCGCCCGCGCGTTCACTGGCGAAGTCGTGGGGGTCCTTGACGGGGATACGATTGAAGTCCTGCATAATGGGAATGCGCAACGTATCCGTTTGCAAGGCATCGATTGCCCTGAGAAGGGCCAGCCGTACGGCAACAATGCCAAGCAAGCGACTTCAGCGTTGGTCTTCGCGTTAGAGGTGACACTTCAGATTCACGGCAAAGACAAGTATGGGCGTATCCTGGCCGATGTCCTTCTCGCGGATGGAACCAACGTCAATTACACGCTGGTCAAAGAGGGCTGGTGTTGGTGGTATCGAAAGTATGCGCCGGATGATGTCATGTTGGCAGCGCTCGAAGCCGAGGCAGGACTGGCACAAAAAGGGTTGTGGGCGGACCCGCATCCCACACCGCCCTGGGAGTTCCGAAAAGCCCGGCGTGGCAATCGGTCCCCTGATCGGTGAAACACGGGTGATGCGGGGCCCGGGCCTACCATACTTCAACTGCATCCCATCCATGACAGGAGGCGGACATGTATCAACTCATCGGTGCGGTACTCTGCGGCTGGCTGCTGCTCGCAGGCGTGGTACTCGCTGCGGACGAACAGATTGTGGTGGAGCTGACTGGAAGCGGTTCCCGGACGACGCGGCCCTTCACCGTAAAAGATGGATGGGAAGTGCGATGGACCACGACAAATGAACTCTCGCTCTTTCTAATCGATGCTCAGGGGCAACCACTGGAAGCGTTGGGGCATTCGATGGGCGATGCGGGGGGTGCGACATATTACGCGAAAGGCGGGACCTACAGTTTACGGATCGCCAGCAATGCCCATTGGACCGTCACGGTGGTCCAGCTTCCTTGAAAGACTCCTTTCCTACGGAAGGAAGCTGAATGAAGAATATATCGAAAAAGGCTATGGGGTGATCCGGCTCCTGTCCCGACGTGGAATGGTGAAAGAGATCCGATGAGGTGGCGGACCCGTGGCATGCAGATCGTCTTGCCGAATGTGGGGCATCCCATTATGGGGTCACGTTTGACGGACACCCTTCCAGCTCATCCGGTTTTTTCATTGCTTTGCTACCTTCCATCGTATTGTATTCGTGGTTTCGAGTGGCTGGCCTACTGATAGGTAAATATTTGAAGACCGATGTTTCCAATTACGACCACTTATGAAATAATTTATTTAAGGAAGTCTGATTAATTCAGGCTTCCACCCGAAGATCCGCTTGATCACTAAGAATGCATGCTCGACTTTGGGCCCGTAACTTTTGATTTCGTCCGGTTCTTGGCTCGCTCTTCCTCACTCAGCGGTTGATGGCGATGGGCTTTCGTTTGAATGAAGCTCTTCGCATGAGGCGCGTGGTGCCGGATCACGTCGCGCTGCCCCCTATAGGCGGCATCGCCCCACACCCGCGCCTCCTGATCATGCAGCAACTCCGGTAACATCTGGCTGTACGACACGATTCATTTCGTCGGGAAACCGCTCGTGGCGGGTGGATTTGCGATACTGCTCGAAGGGGACTTCCGCAAAGATCTGTTGTGCATGGAGACGCCTCCTGGTTCCGTGCTGCGCTACCCGCAGCACATTACGGACAGTGAATAAATAATAATCACTTAAGATAAAGTATTGATTCATAGCCTTTAGCGATTTCATAGTGTTCCGCATCCGGAAACGACGGATACCCATGCAATCAGCCTACGACCTTGCACAGGCACGAAAAGAACAGGGGAAACTTTCTATCCGCCGTCTGGTGGAACACGGGGGAGGGGTTGCCACTTAACAAGGAACTATGTTGTGAAGAGCAGCGGTCTAGCCTGCTTTAATAGTGGCCGTAAACTTCTCGCCAACCGCAGATACATAATATTCAATGAGCCTTTGTTCCATCACCGTGAGTTCCTCTAATTTGACAGCATAGCCAAGTAACTTTTCTGAGGCGCTGGCAAATTCATGAACTTCTTGCCGCAGGGGTTCCATAACACTACCCGCTTTCTGCAACAGTGACGGCGGTTCAACGATGGTGCAACCACCGTAATGCCGCGTTGAGGTGAGGGTGTCAATTAAAGGCTCGGCTACATGCAAGTTCTATGTCAGTACATTTACTTATATGTTATTAAAGTAAATAGAGCCTTTACGGGCAGTGATTATGTATGAATTTTGATACAGTGAGACAGTGTGCATGTGCGGCCTGAGCGATTTGCTACCATTAGTCGGATAGGCGACTCCGAGATTCATGCCGGGTTCAGGAAGTGTTTCAGAAGTTATCACTTATGAGACAGGTGAGGAGGTGAGGCCTGTGCGAGGCCATAGGAAGATTGTAAGCGCAACCAAAAATCAGCAGTGCCGCCAAAAGCTTTTTCAAGTCGGATTCCAGTCCCAACCTCGGCTACTCGACGTTCTACAACTTCGACACGGCCAGGGTGACGGCAATCCGTCGGCAGCACCGACTTCTACACTTTCAGCGATGGCTCCAACACCACGCGTAGCCGAATTGGAGGATCGCTATCTGTTCCGGTTTAGATCCAAGCGTGAGGGGCTCTACGAATCAGATTGGTAACACCACCTTCGGTACCTGGCAGGACGGCACCACGAGCACACATCACTCGATCGATGGGACGACCTTCCGCAACTACAGCGATGGGAAAACCTATTTGAGCAATCGGGTGGGACCCAATACAGTCACCGACTGCTATTGAGGCGGCCTGGACTTGGAGCTTCATTGGACTGCCCCGTCGGGCGTCGGCGTAAAGAGAGCGGGGAACTTCCGTGGGCCTGGAATCAGTGGTATGGGTAGACCCGCCAATATTCTCCCGTCCTGGTAGAGCGGACACCGTTTCAGTTCGCCCAGCACTCCCCACTCCGTCGAGCCATCACCTATGTGAACCCCGCTCAATCGTCACCCTGCCTCGCTTCACACTCCACTCTTCACCTCACCATCAATCAGATTGTGATTGTTTGTCCTGGCATTTGACATTTCCAAAACCTCAGATAGCTTTACTAGGTTCCATGTTGAGATGACATCGAGAACAGATCGAGATGCTCGTCAACGAATCCTCCTTGATCCAGATCCTCCGAAATGTCCCCCCCTAACGAGCTTCTTCCCACAGACATCCCCGCACCTCTTGCATGCGCCATGCATGAGATGCCGTTCATTTTTTGGCGCCAAGAAAGGATGTGAGCTATGCCATCAACAATTCCGTACGACCCCGCACTGACTTTGGGTAACGTTGTACCACAAGACAAGCTCGCAAACATCTTGCAGATGGCGCAGCTGCAAGCCCCCGCCGATGCCGCACAGGCAAATTTAAATGCCATGATTACCCTCAAGCGCAGCATCGATATGACCATTCAAGAAATGATGAATGTGCAGATCACCCCTGATGATTTGTTAGCGGAATCCGTTGACATCGGAAAACAAATACAAAAAGCGGCCACCGAGTATGGCAAAGCGAAAGTCAAAGCAGAAACCGCTATCGCCCCGTTACGCGCCAAGATCCTGGGAGTCAGCGAAGAGATTGAAAGTCCGATCGATTACAACAAAAGTGCTTTAAAGCAAATGCCGCTCTCCGCAGATACCATGGAAATGAACGTGCAATATTTCTCCTATGATGAAAACACTGAGTCCTCAGCCTCGCATGCCGCGACCATTGCCTCGTTTGTTAGTGACTCACTGAGTATCTTTGGTGACAAGTTTTCCGGGCAGGCCTCTGCGTCGGCACAATCGCAGGTCAATAGTCAGCATTCCCGCCATAGCCTTTCCGGTACGCTCGTGTTTTGTATCACCTGTACCCATAAAACTTCTCAGGTCTTCGCGCCATTTATTCTGGATGTCGATAAAGCCGTTCGAGCATGGAACCACCTGTTCCCTGACAAGATGATTAACACCAATGATCCCGCCTCCATCGCCAAAATTGAGGCGACCGCTGAGACCAAAGGCGAAAAGTCATTCAGCATCCTTTCTGGCGCCACATATGGGTCTTCTTTTGTCGGCATGGTGCATGTCCTCAATACGACAAAGACCTCCTCATCACAGAGCATGGAATCTGTCGCATCATCCATGCAGGCGGCGTTCGAGGTAGGTGGGTGGTTCGCCTCTGAGACCGGAGCATTTGGCGTGAATGACTCTTTCTCAAGCAGCGCCAAAGATCTTTTGAGCACGCAAAATATCCAATCGCATTGCTCAGCGATCACCATGGGCATCATTCCCTCAATCAAATCAAATGAAGTCAGAATTGGTGTGCAGTCATTCGCAAACTTTGACCCCGCAAAAGACATGGAGCAGTTGGCCAATTTACAAGGTGCCACGATCGGTGCTCAAACAACGGTCGCATCGGCCGCCGACGCGGCAAGAACCGGTGCACAGTTATTGTCGCTTCAAAACTCAAAAATCACGGCGGCCATTAGTGGTCTTCAGGCGGTCGATGATGGAGCGAATAAGATTATCGATACCAATTCCTTGATGACCGCCATGGATGATTATATTCAGAGATGCGTGTCGGGCGGCGACAACATCGGCGTGCCCATCAATTACTTCCTAAAGCCCATCACGCAAGGCATGATTGCGCGTGCATGGATGGCGAAGTACTATCCCAACAAGTTCAATCAAGCCGGCAGCGCCGACGATAGTCAACCGGCCGGCTCCGGATCGAGTTCAGGTAGTGGATCCAGTTCAGGGTCATAATACAACCAAATGAGAATACATCCGTTGATTACCTTGTTCAGTAGTTAGATCGTGACAATAAGACATACGCAACTGGCGCAGTCCCATCGGCCAACCGTGGGCCCTCTGAGGGGCTGCGCCCGTATCAAAGGAGGAGTCCAACAATCATGAACAAAACAGATATGACAAATTATTGCACCGCTGCAGCCTTAGCCGTAAGAACGTTCATCACCGGCAGCAGCAACTTAAATAGTTATGGAGCGGGGATCAGACAAATTGGAACCGACCTCGGGTTGCGATTGGATGACCTCGATAATCTCAAGAAAACCCGCGGGTCATGGCTCGGAACCATGGTCGATTTTTTGGGGGTAGCAAGAGTAGGTGCAGTGTATCAATTAATCGCCAATGGCGACAAGAAACCAACCAATTGGGGAAGCGCCTTAACTCCTCCTCAACAATCCGCGTTAAACATTCAAAAGCAAACTGCGGTCTATAACACTTTCAAGATATACGCACCCTTATGGAATGATGGCAAGAACCCACATCCTAGCTGGCAACAGGAAGCAGGTGTCCTGGACACGAGCAGCAAGCAGACCTATGAAACTTTAGCGGTGAGAGCGGCGAGCAATGCCACCGGCAATTGTGGCGAAACATCGCTCTTAGCCTATCTGCTGCTGGCCACGTTCCCTAAAGACGGCAAGTTCCAAGATCTGTATACCGCAGCGAGTGGTTTGACCGTGGGCTGGTACCATGGCACACACTTTGACCATGCTTATGTGATCGTTTCCAACAATGGCTACAAGAATGATAAAGGAACTGTAGCCTCGTATTGTGTGTGTGATCCATGGTTAGGTTGCTCATTTCCAGACTTGCGCGGCAACCTACATTACGATGGAACAAACGTGAATAATGTAGGGCAAACAAGTGCGAGTATGCCTGAAGTAAAAGTAGGATCCTACACCTACGCATCAACACAAGAGAATCTCACCAAGATAACAGGCGTGATGCAGATAGTGCATTCGGCCTTCTTAGCTGAATGGGCCAAGATACGAGAGGAGAAAAAAGCGGCTTGAAAGAAGAGGAGTGAAAGAAAGGGACGGATGCCTGTTCTATAGGTTTACGCATCGACCTCAGATGCTCTCACTAAGATACTGGTGCGATGCAGATATTCCATTCGGCCTTCTGAGACGAGTGGGCAACGCTATAATAAAAAGTGAGAGGATTTAAGGGGGCAGCCCCCCCTTAAATCTTCCCCATACGGTTGATATGTATAACTCACGACTTCATTTGACAGGCAGTCACTCCTCACTAGGTTAGGCGACGAGCATGTTCTCCTTCGCGAGCGACACGCTATCCCGCAAAGGTTTGCCCAGGCGTTTTGCCGTAGCACCAGCGACCTTGATGAGGCCGCTGCTTGTTATACCCCTGCATCCACACATCCAGCCATAGACCTTTTTTGCGGAACCGTGAGGTTCCCCCCATTGTTTGGACAGGTTTTCGTCTGAATTAAGCTCATGGATCCTTCCCCTGTGTCCTCCTTTCCTTCAGCGTACTCCTGACCGCTTGGTCCTCGTGGGTGTGGGCCACGCACCGCATGTCGGGGTTTGAATGCAGCAGCGGCACTGAACGACGCTCCAGGATCGGTTATAGAAGGCGATCGTCGGTCGGTCCATACCCCAGTATCCCCCGTCTCATCCGAAATGCACCTCTGCTGGCGTCCGTCGGCCCAGGCTCTGGTGTCGGCGAGCCGTGTTATAGAACGCCAAGTATTGACTCAACCCCTGCCAGGCCGCCGCGCCATCGGTGTAGTCCTGCAGATAGATCTCCTCGTACTTCACACTCCGCCACAGACGCTCCACAAAGACGTTGTCCAACGCCCGGCCGCGCCCATCCCTGCTGATCCGGATCTTGGCCTCAGTCAGTCGCTCCGTGAAGGCCGCACCGGTAAATTGCGCGCCTTGGTCGGTGTTGAAAATCTGGGGCTGGCCGCTCGCCAGCGCCTGGTCCACAGCCTCCAGGCAGAATCGCGCCTCCAGCGTGTTCGACAACGCCCAGGCCAACACGTACCGACTGTACCAGTCCAGTACGGCCACCAGATACACGAATCCCCGCCGCATCGGCACATACGTGATATCGGTGCACCACACGTAGTTGGGCCGGTCCACCACCAGATCCCGCAGCAACTACGGATACACCACGTGTGTCGGATGCTGCTGGCTGGTGTGCGGCCCCGGCACCACTGCCTGCAGATTCATGCGGCGCATCAGGCGCGCGACGCGCTTGTGGTTGACCCGATGGCCCAGGGTTCGCAACCAATCCGTCATCCGCGGGACTCCATAAAACGGCCGCTTCAAGAACAGTTCGTCGGTCACTCGCATCAGCAGCAGGTTCTCGTCACGCTCGGGGGCCGGCTCATAATAGTGCGTGGAGCGGGCCAGCCCCACCAACGCACACCGCTGGACAAGCGAGAGCGTCGTGCATTCTGCGTGTAGCCAGCCACGTCGGTCTGTCAGCGACACGCTCAGAGCTTTTTTTTGAGCCACTCCAGCTCCATCTTCAGGCGGCCGATTTCCTGGTACAGCGGGGCGGTGATGACCTCCTCGCTCCGACCCGTCCCAGCCAGCCCCCGCCGGAACACGTCCGGCGCCCCATCCAGTAACTGCCGCTTCCAATGGGCAATCACCGTGGGATGGACGCCGTGGGCCGCACTCAATTCACTCAGTGTCCGCACCCCTTTGATCGCCTCCACGGCCACTCGTGCTTTAAACTCCTCCGCATGTGTCTTCCGCTTCTGAGCCATAGGTCTCTCCCGGTTTTTGAGCGGTCGTTCTACCACGATCTTGGCTTCACGACCTGTCCAAAAAACGGGGATAACTTCACCCCACGCGGTAACACTCGTTCAACATTGTCTTGTGGAACCGTTCACAGATTCCGTTGGTCTGGGGATGCCGCGTCTGGGTGCGCGTGTGATTAATGTTCTCCACCGCAAGATAACGCTCATACTCATAGCGCTCTACGGATCGCTAGCAATGCCCATTGGACCGTCACGGTGGTCCAGCTTCCTTGAAAATTTCTTTTCCTACGAAAAGAAGCTCGATGAAGAATATATCGAAAAATGGGTAGGGGGTGATCCGGCTTCTGTCCCGCTGTGGGCATGGCGGAAGAGATTCGATGAGGTGACGGATCGTGGCATGCAGATTATCTCGCCGAACGTGGGACATCCCATCATGGGGTCACGTGTTACGGACAGACGGGGCAGGGCATCACGTCGTGCGCCAGCTCAGGAACGGCACAGCAACAGATATCCTCGGAACACTCAGCAGGGACAATCCCTGCACCATCACAACAATCACAACTGTCTGCCATCTCATCACTGTTATCCATAACACATCCTCCACGTCAGCTTAACCACCACATCGAACTCGATCAGCGCCAGTCCTGTACCTTCGCGTAAGCTTTGGTTACCCTCACTGATACACCATCCAATACGACCGTACCCCCTCGCGCTCAGCCAGCATCTGGCAGTACAGCTCAGTCTGGCAGGGACGCGCGCGTGAACCCTCGGCGGTCACATCGTTTCCGCGGCTATAATCCACCACATATTCTTTCCGTGGCGAAGAACAGCCGATAAGTGACAGGATCTGCCAAAACAACATGCCCAGCACGAAGAAGATACCAATCCAGCTCCAGACTGAGGGTCTCGGACCACCGTTGGATCCTGCGTGATGCTGAGTGTCTTGTTGCGGTTTGATGAACATGAACACGTCGCCTCCTCTCAGTGCGAGTAAATCGCATTTATCCTGACCGAATTTTCACAAGTCCCCATTCCTCATCTGTAGGGGGTCTAGCCATCCTTCTGGTGAATGATGTGAGCCGCCAATCAAGCAGGACCGTAGAGACGTACCTGGCAGAAGACGAGCCCAATAATCTCGATGATGACGATGAGGAGAAGAACCAGCGAGAAGATGGTGTAGTGGATCAGTGCCAACTGTCCAGGGCAGATAGAAATGTGAGTTTTCCTCGCTCGGTCATAGGTTCACTCCTATGATAAGCGAGGGAGGATTTGCGCATGCAGGTACAGCAGGAGAGTCAATTATCAGATACTTCGCCCACCATCTTAGTCGTCGATGATAAAGTCCCGATCACCAACCTGTGCAAAGCGCTTCTCGAAGCGTCGGGATTCACGGGCCTCGAAGCCGACGGCAGCTCCGAAGCGCTCAAGATCTGCACGCAGCATCGAGGGCCGATCGACCTTCTGCTGGCCGACCTGGTTTTGCCCCCCCGGGTTTTCAGCTTGCATCAACTGCTAATTAATTCCCGCACCTGAACGGTCATGACCTGGCCGTCCGCGCCAGCACGATCCGAAGCGGTCTCCACATCATTCTGATGTCAGGGAATCCGGATAAAGAATTGGAAAGCCACGGGATCAAACCGCGGGACCTTCCCCCTTTTTGGCCAAGCCGTTCGATCGGCAGGATCTGATTGCCATCGTGCAACACGTCCTCGCACAACCAGCGATGACTCTGGCGGTAGAGAAGCCACGCCACATTAACGGGACTGAATGGTTCGGGTGAGTCAGCATTCACGGTGCGCGAGTCTTCTTCCAGCTCGACATCTTATAGGGATCTTCAGAAGGAATGATGCACCATATGGACCAGGTCTTCTATCTATTGTGCGGTGACTGGCCTTGCGGAAATTCCCAGTAGGCACCCAAGTATATCTACGATGAAATCCTGCGAAGGAGCCGCTGGAGCCAATTAGAACGTTACCGCAGGGAGGACCAGATACGCTGTGACAATGCACGGACCAGGAGATATGGAAGATGAAAGGTGGCTGCAAGTCGTGATCGTGGACGACCATGTTCTTGTCCGGAAAGGGATTCGGTCAATTTTAGGCGGCTACGGAGACATCCAGGTGGTAGGAGAAGCGAGTAATGGCATCGAGGCGATCATGTTAATGGAACAACTTCATCCAAGCATTGTGCTCATGGACGTCAACATGCCCAAGATGGACGGCGTTGAGGCGACAGCCCAGATCAGGAGCAGGTATCCGGACACAATTATCATCGGGCTGTCGGTGAACCCGAACCAGAATAATCAAGAGACCATGACACGCGCCGGTGCGGTTAGGCTGATTCCAAAAGAAGAGGCGGGCGACCGGCTTTATGACGCGATTCACGAAGCCGTGCAGAGCCGGTCCACATCTGGGCGACCCTGGCTCCGCCTCAGGTAGGTTTGGGCAACAGGGACGCGACCGCGCCAGGATTTCCCAGCAATAGTGTTCGATCATGGCCGCCTCATCCTCCATAAGCGGCCGGTTCATGGCGATGGCGACATTATGGCAGAATAGGCTCCTGCGCTTGCTGGCTTCCAAAGACCGCGCCGCGACACTGTTTCAGAAACGTATGGTGGCATTCCCACTGACTGGAAAGCCGAAGAGCTTTTGTGCGGGGTCTTCTGCATTGGATGGAACCATCGACGCGCTACAGTCCAGCATGCGATACAAAGGCACTGAGCAGGGCGGCACTGGCCGCTGCGCGTGCCGAACAGGACAAGCATTAACAGTCCCGCCGCTCGTGTTGGCAGTGGCAGCGGACCCCCCCAGGTCGTATTGCGCCCAGTGAGATGGAAAACCCTTCACTGTCCAAGAGTTGCTTAAAGAGGCTTTGTTCAGTCATTTTCCATCTTCAGCCTTGCTGATGGCAGCGAAACCGACGTTGAAGGCAACTGCCTCATCATTCAGCAGACGAGGGGTGTGAGGATCCGGTTACGCCCCTGGCTCCGACCCGACTTCGGGGCTCGACTCGCGTGCAGTGATGATCATGTCTCCATGATCCACACTTTACCGCCTTCAGGCTCATGTGTCATTGGACAAAGCTCATCGTTGACAAGACCTCGGCATGAGTCTATCCTCGGCCCACAATAGGCGTCGGCGTCCATTGAAATTCCTATCCTTACATTTCTAACCTTCTGATGAGTTCCTTCGACGACTTCAAGGGCATTCTGCCGTACGCGAGCGAAGTGTTCGGTATCTATCAGCCGCTGCTCGGCTGGAAATCGAAGCGCATCGCTAAACGGTACGAGAAGTACCGTACGTCGCTCTATAACGAGCTGGCGTCGCGCGCACTCGCCAATGCACGTGCGCCCGTGGAGGTGAAGCTGACTGCCGGCGCGGCGCGAGCGGTGAGCACGACGCTCGCAGGTGGTGCGGCTTCGATCATCACGGTCTCGAAACTGGAGCCGCTCGATCTTGAGCTCGCATTAGCGCCGCGAATCTCATCAACGATCGACAGCGGCATCGCACGGCTGCTTGCCGCCGAGCTGGGAAACACGGCACCGGTCGACTGGACGACAGTGATCACCGCCGATCACATCAACGACCTGCTTAAAAAATTCCAGAGCATCATCACCGGCGGCGAGATCTCGAAGTTTCCGGATCTGCAGACGTATGTCGAAGGGTTCACCAAGGCATACGCAGGGAGGGATGCTCAAACCATCGCGCAGGAATTGTTTGCCCGGGAGAGCAAAGTCGCCGGCTATTTGCTGTATCTGGTGAAGAACACTCCATCGAGTCTGGAGCCGCTGTTCTTCAGCAGCCCCACATCTGCGCTGCTGTCGGCTGCCACGCTGGCCGACCCGCTCCTGAGCTTCGGCAAGAACGACTATGAGGCGATTCTGTCGCCCATCGGCATCATTCATCTGTATCGCGAGTATTTCTTCGAGTTCGATTCGTTCCTCGGCCCGCCCGTTGGTCATGTGTGGCTGAGCCCGGGCGGCACGGTGGAGCTGATCGAGATTTCCACCCGGCGTACACTCACCGAGAAGACGGTCGAGCAATCCCTCGAAAAGACGGTGAAGTCCGAAAGCGACATCACCACGCAAGACGATCTCGCCGATGCGGTGAAAGAAGATAACCGCGACAACATCAAGTTCGGCTTCTCGAACACGGCTTCGTACTCCTCGCCGATTTTCTCGGACACGGCGACGGCTGATTTGTCGATCGACAAGACAAAGGAAACCTCGCGCGAGACCACGCACAAACAGATGCGCCAGCAGAGCGAAAAACTATCCAGCGAAATCAAGCGGAACTTCAAGACCACCTTCAAGACGTCCACCGAAACGACCGACACCTCCAGCAAGCGCTATGTCATCCAGAACACCACGGACAAGCTCGTGAACTACGAGCTGCGGCGGAAGATGCGGAAAGTGGGCGTACAGGTGCAAGACATTGGGGTGTCTCTGTGCTGGCACACGTTCGTGGACGATGCGGGACGGGACCTCGGCATCTCGAAGCTCGTGCATATCGGGCAACCGCCGGACTTGAGCGATCTCGTGCAGCCGGAAGCGCCGGCGATCCCGACGTCGCAATCGCAGGAAGTGAGTCTGTCGATTCCCTTCGTCGGTAAGGATACGGACGACACGGACAACGAATACACCGACGGCACCGAAACCGAATCCGGCGGCCTGTTCGACGCGACCGAGCACATCCAGGCAGACTTCGATCAGCACGTGACGTACTCGCAGCCGGGGTACACGCTGAGCTCCGTGGACCTCGATCCGCAAGGGTCCGATGCGTTGCTGTCGGTACGTAATCTCGCGTCCACTAACGGCAGCAGCGCCGCTACGTTCACCATTCACCTGAACTACGTGAACTGGAACGGCCAGAATCAGATTCCGCTGAAGGTAGTTCTGCATTGGGAGCCGAGCGAGTCCGTCCGGAGCGCGGTGACGACGGAGTACAACTCGCGTCTCGCGTTATACAACAACGAGAAGGCGCGGCGTTACAAGGAAGCGTTCTACGAGGCCGCGCGGGAGCGCATTAAGCTCGCCAGCAACATCACGCCACGTCCGGCGGAAGACCTGCGGGAAGAAGAGCGTACCGTTGTCTATCGCGCGCTGGTCAGTCAGCTCATGAGTGTCGGCGCGAACCAGGCCAAGCACGTGATCTCCGAGCTGGTGCGATCGATTTTCGACGTAGACCGTATGCTGTACTTCGTGGCGCCGGAGTGGTGGGCACCCAGACTGCATCGGAGCGCACAGCAGTTAGGAGACGATGGCGCCACGACGTCCACGTCGACACCAGCGACCGCCAATGTGGCGAACCTCTCCGTCGCCAAGGCCTTCGGCAGTTTCACGGTGAAGCTTCCGGGCATTGTCACGACCTCGGGTAGCTCCACGCGCGGCACGGCCATCGCCGGAGAGAACCTCACGAGCTGGGGTGGGGCGAAAGAGCTGAATCGCGACAGCTACTTCATCACCGAAGAAAGCTCGCCCGCCAAACTCGGTTCGTCGCTCGGCTGGTTGCTGCAACTCGATGGCGATAATTTGCGTAACGCGTTTCTGAACGCGCCGTGGGTGAAGGCGGTGATTCCGATCCGCATCGGGAAGGAAGCGGCGGCACTCAATTGGCTGCGGCAGGCGCATGTGGAAGGAGCGGAAGGGCTCGATGCCGCTTACAACGCGTCCCCGGACGATCCGACGGACATCCAATCCACGCCGACTCACACGGTGACGATTCGCGAGGCGCTGGATTTCCTGATCAGCCGCATTCAGAAGTTCGACGAGAACTCGCGCACGCCAATTGTCGGCAACCCGGCAGACCCGTCCGACCCAAGTAATCACTTTGCCGGCAGCTTGCCGACCGAAGCCGTGTTCGAGCACGGCTTCTATCCGCTACAAGGCGGCGTGCAGTTCAACGCAGACGGCACGACGCAGCCGGTCTTCTCGCAATGGATGGAGATTCTGCCGACGGATCAGATCGCGGCGCTCGCTGTCGAATACGACCCGAAGACACTGCAGGTGAAGGACCCGCCGACCTGACGTAGGAGCTGCACGCGTGGGAGGAGGATCGCCACCGCAGGCCCCGACACCGCCAAAGCCGCCACAGCCGCCGAAACCATCTCCGGCTCCGGCGGCACCGATCTCGGATTTTCCCGGGCTCGCAAAGAAACTCGCGAAACAGCTGAAAGACAAGAAAGACGAGGACGTGCGGCGCGCGGTGTCGGCCCTGTCGTCGTCGGACCGGGTGAAGCTCGAAGCTGTACTGGGGGCGACACTGGGGAAAGACCGGGTGAAGCCCCAGGGCATCGAACTGCGGAGAATTATCCGATTTCTTCAGCGGCCTTCGGGCAAAACCATCACGCCCACCCCGTTCACAATGTCCGGCGGCACGGCTGTGGATTTGAAAAACAGCAAGATCGCCGACGGCAAAGTGGTAAGCGCAAAGACCGGTGTGAAGGCGAGTGTCGGCGCCAAGTCGAAGATTGCCTATGCGCTCACGTACACCGGAAGCGATGCCGGTGAGATGAAATGGTTACAGATGATCTGGCGCGATGTGACGCTGAATTTCCCGGCGTCCGGCAAGGACAAGGCGCGGAGCGTGGCATTCAAAAAACGCTTCGATCATCTCGCGCGCCAAGACATGCCGTACTTTGCGAGTACCCATCCGGACCATGCGAAGAACGGCGACAAGTGCCGCTGGCAGGCGGATTGTGTGTCGGTTGATGAGCCGTTCTACGAACACGGATCGCCGGTGAAGCGTCTGAACGGCGAGCTCACCATGATGGACGACCCGAGCCCCTCCATGCTTTCGGGCGAAGCGTCGACGATATTCGGCCAGGCCAACGCTCCGGAGTCGATCGTCGCGCGCTTTCATGCAGAGACGTATCTCGTGCATGGCCTCGATGTGCTCTATCGCGTGACGATCGATATTTCCTGGAAGCTAACGAAGTCGGCTCCGGGTGCCGAAGGCACGATCAAAATCAGCGGCGCACCGGCCAGCGAAATTACGGGCGCACAGCGAGCGCGCGTCGCTATCGAGAATCCTGACACGAACTTTCTTCCTGGCCCGCAGATGCCGGCGCCGCTGTGGGGTGACGATCTGGATCCGATTAAGGATCTGGCACCGGGCGATTGGAGCAGTCTCACGAAGGATGTCGAGAAAGTGTCTTCCGCTGCGTGGGCGGCCAACATTGGCATGGTGCCCTATATGAAGGAGGTGAACCCGTCCGATCGCATTAATCTCGGTAAGCCGTATGCGAAGGGCCTGAACTATGATGGCCTGATGGTCGTCGATGGTGAGACCGGCTTCATCGACAGCACCAACAAGTACACGGGCGCCTTCATTCCAACAGACCGGCTCGCAATGCCGCCCAATCTTGCGTTAGTGTTGGGCAAGCCCAGCCTGCACGTCGGTACAACCGATTTTCCGAAAGAAGCGGCTGTCGGCACGCTTCGGCACGAGATGCAGCACGTTCAGCAGGCCGCCTACGCAATCGGCTGGCTGGTGAAGTGGCAGGACGATCTCACCGCGCTCAATTTCGAGTTCTGGCTCAAGACGCAGAAGCTGTCGACGGTCGACCGCCTGATGGTTGAGGGCTACATCAACAATCACCTAGGCACCATCGAGACGTTGGGCTGGACCGAAGGGCTCGTCGCCGCGATTCCGTTTTTGCCAGCGGCCGTGGACGTGAGCCTGCTCAAAGTGAAGGAACAATGGCCGGCAGCGCTGCGCGAGCTCCGTGGCGCGGGCGACAAATACACGGCGTTGAACATGCGCGAGGCGGACGTGAAGCCGCTCGCGATCGATCGCATCCGCCGCTACCTCTGCGAATTCGCGACGAACGCTCAGCGCGATACGTTCATCCTGTGGGTCAAAGCGGTCATGGATCCCGCGAAGCTCACTCCGGCACCCGATGCGGAGACCATCAAGCTGGTGAAGAGCTTCTTCGACCCCCAATCGCAGTGGCTGAAAGACGTTCTGGCTATTGCGCAGAAGCCGTGCCCGAAGTGATGGAGCTGTGACCTGCTTGGTGTCCATGGCACGCACGAAGAACAGCGTTCACACCTTGTTCCGGCCGCTGGACGGCGAAGGGTCCCGCAGCCGTCGCGGTCTACTCGAGCCAGAAGACTATCTAGCGCTGCCATCATGAAAGCCTGATTCCTGACCATTCCCGAGGGTCGCATAATTCCCTTATCTTATAGGGTACGCCGATACGTTTTGGCGCACTCGCTCGTCTATGCAGGTAGTTGCGGACAATGGCGGCTGCCGTCGCATCGTCCGCTGCGGAGTAGGTGACCGATCGTCCGCGGCGGCCGATCCGTCCAAACTTCACCTCGATCTCCTACTCTCCAAATAGGTTTTGCGCTGCCTCGATGCTATAGGCTCGGAAATGCCCTCTTCCCGGATTTCGCGCTTCAAGGCGGATATGAAAGTTCGCGTTCTCCATGTTGTTCCTCCTTCAGACTTTAATTCTCTTGGCGAGATCGAGCGCTTTGCGCTGATCCACACCCGGATAGTGTGCCGTTGAACCAATGTTCTTGTGGCCGAGCAGATGTTGGCAGGCCGCAAGGTTCTGTGTTTGGTCGTAGATGACCGCGGGCTTGGTCCGCCGCATCGAGTGGGTGCTGTGTCGTTTCGGATCGATCCGGGCCAGATAGGACCAGCTTTTCACTAGGTTGGCATATTGTTCACGGGTCAGAGGGCGACCAGTCTTGCGGTTGCCTATGCTGGCCCATACGTAGGCTTCTGGGTTTTTGTTCTTGTCAGAGGCGAGCAGCCAATCAGCGATGGAATTCCGTGTCTCGGGCGACAGCGCGACGACATGGCCGTGCCCGGTCTTTTTCTGCCGTATGGTGAATTCCTGAACAACATCGCCGTTGTAATCCGTGATGTCGAAAACTCTGAGCGGCAAGAAATCTGAAGCACGCAGCATGGTGTCAATGGCGGTATTGAATAGAGCGAGGTCACGAATTTTGAAATAGGGCCCAAGGAGGAAGGCGGCTTGACAAGATATTACATTAATGTAATTATAACCCTTGTGTCATATCATAAGATTGGGGGCTTGGGCGGCCGGATGAAGCAATGGACGATTATTTACCGGTCGCGCTACAGTGCATGGTTCGAGAAGTGCGGCGAGGATTTGCAGGACGAGATCCTGGCGCATCTTGAGGTGCTGAAAGTGCTGGGACCAACACTTGGTAGGCCGCGTGTTGATCATATTAAGGGCTCTGTGCGCCAAAACATGAAGGAGCTGAGGATACAGTTCAAGGGGGATCCGGTCAGAATCTTGTTCGCCTTCGATCCTGACCGTCAAGCGGTTCTCCTTCTTGGTGGATCCAAGGTCGGAGACAAACGATGGTATGACAGGAATATTCCTCTGGCGGATAATGAATTCACCCTGCATTTGAAGGAGATGACTAAGGGGTTGAGAAAGGACAAAGAGAAGGAGAAGAAACAATGAGAACACATGACGAAGTAATGAAATCTCTTCCGAAAAAGCGCCGGCACGCTGTTGAAGCGCGTGCCACGGAGATCATGGCTGAAGAAATGACCCTGCAGGAGCTTCGTCGAGCCCTTGATCGCTCACAGGAAGCCACAGCCGAGGTTCTTGGCCTGAAACAGGCCGCCGTCTCTCGGCTCGAAAACCGTGATGATATGAGGATTTCAACGTTGCGCGGATATGTCGAGGCTTTAGGGGGCGATCTGGAAGTGTATGCGCGTTTCAAAGAGCCGAAGAACAAAGTCCATCTTGTGCGAATCCGGAACAAGGACACCAAAACTCAGCAAACCGCGTGAGTTCTCAGCCGATTAAAGGTCTGTCTATGATCGAACGCAAGAAGAAGATTCTTGCCCTAACTTTACGTCTTCCCATACCGCCAACGAAGACCGCTGCACTCACATTGAACAAATTCTCCACTTGCATCATCCAGTTTGTAGACAGGCTTCTCGCAGCTGGCACAGTAAAATAACTTCAATGCTTTCTCGCACGCCGAATAAGCTTGTTGGCCTCATTATTTACAATGTCGTAGGAATGAGAGGATTTATTTCCCCATGAGACCAAAAGCTTATCTGCATCATGGAACGCAGCAATCGCATCATCATAGGGCTCGTATCCAACCAATCCTTTTTTCTGGAAATACCTCTTTCTATCAGAAATTATCTGGGACAAAAAGGCGTGTGTTCCTCTATGATCATTTTTTTCACGATGGAGGTAGGGCCACCTGATCTTTAGGTGCTCAGTGAGTATGGCAAGTTCGATCTCCATGATCTTTCGCGCTGTGTTGCAGCGGAGTCTGGATAACCATCAAGTTGCGCTCTGGCGTCGTCGAACCCCGCGCTCTTGGCAGACCACCGAATGCCAGTTTCGGGATTCTCGTACGGCATCAGCGCCTTGAATGTCCACCTTCCCCCGTCAAGCTGATGCCGAAGCTCAATATACCAATCGCGATCATGGGTAAGGATAAAGACCTGTCGGCCACTAAATTCCTTCTCAAGCAGTTCGACTAGCATGCCTCTATGGTTTCTATCAAAACTCACCACTACATCGTCTAACAAAATTGGTCGATCCTTTTGAGATTCTCGTTTTGCCATGCTCAAGAAGATGCAAAGCCCAAGACTGTTGCGGTAGCCCTCAGAGAGAGTTAACCTTGGCAAGTTCTGTTTGACACCATAGAACTTCAACCCAATATCAATTGCCTTATCCGCAGGGACAATGAGTTCAATCTCCTGTATTTCCTTAGAAGGATGGAGAATGCTCCACATGCCCCGAATGTCACCAGAGATTTCCCCCATTACCTTCTCAGATTGCCGTTTTATTTCGCCACGAATCTCGTTTTCTAGTGACTCCAGGAACAAGACCAGAGACTTTATCCGTTCTTCCGCTCCGTCTAATTCCATGGCCTCAAAGATGGCGCTACCAGCCTCCACACTCTGCTTGTCGGCATTCAGTTGCTGAACATCGGGTGGAGTGTCTTTTGATGCCGACATCGCCGCATAGATCTGCTCCCTTCTGTGTCGCCGCAATGCACCACTATACTGGGCGCGCCGAGACACTGACGCAAGTGTTTAACTTTTAAGTAATGTAACTCTTTAGCCGATATATCTACCTAGAATGCTTTCCGATGAATCCAAGCTTTTCTATGGGGACAACCTCACGATCCTCCGCGAACACATCCGACCCGAATCCGTTGATCTGATCTAAGAGGGGCTCCGGAAATTCGGACAATATGGTAAGTGGGAGCCTGGCTTCACGAAGATCATCAAGAGATGGTCAACGAAAGGAGCGAGGCGATGAAACGAACGAGACGGAATCACGGAGCCACCTTTAAGGCCCAGGTGGCCTTGGCCGCCGTCAAAGGCGACAAAACGCTGGCCGAGTTGGCTGAGCACTTCCAGGTCCACCCCACCAGATCACGGACTGGAAGCAGCAACTACTGGCCCGAGCCGCAGACGTGTGTGGGGGCCCCACCCACCAGCGGATGCGCCGGATCTGAAGAGGCTGCATGCCAAGATTGGGCAACTGACCTTGGAGAATGATTTTTTAGAAGGCGCGCTCACCAAGGCGGGCTTGCTGAGCGCAAAGCGATGATTGACCGAACACATCCCTTATCCATCGGGCGCCAATGCCAGCTACTGCAGCTTGCCCGGTCAACGGCGTACTACCACCCAAGACCCGTTCCCAATACGATGCTGGCGCTCATGCGTCGGATTGACGAATTGCATCTGCAGTATCCATTGGTCCTTCGACAGCGTAGCATCGGCCAGTACTTTCAGATCATCGGCTGAAATCGGCGGTGCGGCAATGTACCGGAAAGCTTGGAGCAAATGCGGGTCTGTTAGAACTTCGAGCGCCGTGCTATCGAGGCGCGACAGGTCGACCGTCGTTTCGAGCAGCTCTCGATGTACCCCTGGTACTCGTCGGAGCCCTCCAGATAATCTTCAAGAGGCTCTTCCGTTCGTTCCTTACGGAATAAACGTATGGCATTTAGGCGGTCGGCTTCAAGCTGAGAACCTGTCCACAACGGCGGATCGATCACTGCATGACTCCCGCCGAGAGCATGGCGGGGCCTGGCACCATCAGCCCTTCCGTTTCTCGCGGCTCGAATTTCGTCAACCCGCCAGCATAGGTGCGAGCAGAGCGTTGCGAGATATTTGATTGCAGATAGTCGACGAGCGTTTGTTGAGCGCGCGGACTCCAGATTTCGCGCGGATAAAGGCCATGCGCGACGTTGATGTGCCGCGCACGCAGGCCCACCAACGAAAGGAAAGACATCATGGGACTAGACATGTATCTGCTGGACGGACTGGAAGAAACCCCTGGATCAACGCCGACCGATGGAAGACGGCTTCGAGCTGAGTGAAAAGATTCTCCAGCTTGGCTACTGGCGGAAGCATCCGAACCTGCACGGCTACATCGTGCAAACCTTCGCGAAAGGTGTCGATAACTGCGAACCGATCGACCTCTCGGTCGACGACCTCCAGAAGATCATTGATGCCGTCGCGCGGAACGCCCTCCCATACACCGAAGGCCTTTTCGTCGGCGTTTCGGACGGCACCGAAAGAGACGCGGATATCCGGATCTTCACCGCCGCACTCGATTGGCTCCGCACGATAGAAGACGGCGTTTCAGCGGCGTCTACTACCGAGCAAGCTGGTAACCACCATGGGAAACGAAAGGAAAAATAACATGACTGACATCGTCCAAATCCCGCTATCCGATTTGTTGCCCTGGGACGGAAACGTCCGCAAGATCGGCGCGCAGCTCGGGCTTGAAGAACTCATGGCCTCGATATAGCGGCGTGTCATGGTAGTGGTCCGGACCCGATAACCGAGCTTCTCAAGCGTTTTCACAATAACGGCCTGACTGGACTATTTCCTTCACATAGATCAAGGCACAGCCAGGCTCAATTGGTTGCGGGTGAGAGTCATCCCACCCGTGTCACTGGGAGGTCAAACCAGAAGCGACTGCCTTTACCTGGTTGGCTTTCGAGATCGATAGTTCCACCCATTAGCTCGACCAACTGCTTGGCGAGCGCCAACCCGAGACCAGCCCCTCCATACTTGCGTTGATATGACCCGTCTGCTTGAACGAACGGCTGAAACACCCGGTGGGCATCCGCCGTATCGATCCCTATCCCCGTATCAATCACGGAAAATCGGATTTGACTCACGTCGGACACCGCATCGGGCTTGGCCCTTATCGGCCGAGGTGCGGCCTCAATGAAAAGATGGACCTCCCCGCGTTCCGTAAATTTCACGGCGTTGCCGAGTAAGACGGACAGAAGACGGCCAAGACGAGCCGGATCGCCCCAGAGTTCCGCCGGCACGGTCCATGCTATGTCGTGACGCAGCAGGATACCTTTCTCTCTGGCTCGATCTCGGTACAGCGCCATCTGCTCATCGACAACCCGACTCAACGAGAACCTCTCTCGGCTCAGCGTGGCCCGCCCGGCATCCAGGTTGGAAAAATCTAACATGTCGTTCACGATTTCGAGCAAAGCTTCGGCCGAAAGCTTGATCGTCTCTGCATACTCCCGTTGCTCCGGTGTGAGATCCGTATCGAGTAGCAATTCATCCATCCCGATGATACCGTTCATCGGCGTTCGAATCTCGTGGCTGATCGTCGCTAGAAACTCAGACTTCAAGCGGGCGCCTTCAAGAGCGGCGTCGCGGGCCTGCATCAATTTACCCTGGCTCTCTCGCAGGTCGCGCATAGCCTGGCTGGCTCGGAGCATGTACCGCACTCGATGCCCAAGCAAGAGGCCATTGATCGGCTTGACGATGAAATCGGTGGCTCCGGCATCATAGGCTTGGGTAATTGACTGATAGTCTTCCAGTCCCGTCATAATCAGCACCGGGACGTGCATGCCTTCCAGCAATCGTCGCAGCTCGGTGCAGACTGCAAAACCATCCCTTTCCGGCATCACGATGTCCAGCAACACCAAATCAGGACGTCGGCGAACAAATGCCTCGAGTCCAATGCGCCCATTTTCAGCCTCATCGACCATCCACCCCGATTGTTCGAGCACTTCACGGGCCAGCAATCGCACGACGCTATCATCGTCGATGATCAAGGCCGTCGGCTGCCGTTCGTTCATCATCATGCCGCCATTCTCCCTTTGGTGAGTGCTTGCTGAAAGGCGGCACACGCCGCTGCGTAGTGCCGTTCGAGTTTACTCAATATTTCATCGGCTCGGCCAACCTAATAACGCGGATGGTGGGTCTACCGTATGCGTACGTTAGTGTCATTGGAAGCCGCAAGGCGCTCAGCAAGATATGCCGCGATCAATCGAATGGATCGCAATTCGGAGACCATCATGGGTGGCGGAATCTCGACTGAAAACTCCTCTTCGATAATAGCCAGGAGGTAGGTCAACCCCATCGAGTCAAGACCGCTGCCTTCTATGAGGTCTTCGTCCACATCTGGCGCTCCATTATCTGCTGAGAATAACCCTTGTTTTTCACACACGGTCAATAACCGTGTCATAATGTTGGCTTCGGATGTAGTAGTTGGCATATCCTGTGCGTCCTCCATCCCACCTTCTCGGGTGGACGTTCGTTAAATGGTGGTCGCCAAATGCAACCGGTTCAGTTCAAATAAGTACTTTATGTTATGTGTGGGCGTGCACTCTAATGCGTGCGGCAGAATATAGATTGTGTTCTTGCTCAACTCCGGCGTAATACCAGCAACCGATTGAGCGAAATCGATGGCCTGCTCCAATCGTGTTCGCAAGGCCATGTGTTCGCTGACACCCGTTTCAATATCCTTTTCCCACATCTCATCCTTGTGGATACGTGTGTAGTCAGGATAGATGAAGACGCTCAGAAAATTGTCTAGCGGGCGTAAGCGTGTTACTAGTGCGTCTTTCACGTAGATATTTCTCCCCAGGAGATTCGACAGGTGTTGAGGGTCTATATAGCTGCCATCGTCCCATCGAATCAGTTCCGCTTCTCGTCCAACCACATGTAAGTAACCACGCTCGTCGAACCAGCACAGATCTCCGGTTCGAAAATAACCATCCCCAGAAGAACCAGGATTTCGTTCTTCACCAAGATAGGAATGCATCACGGTCGGACCTTTTACCTCAAGAACACCCAGTGCAGCATGGATGTGAGGAACCTGTCGTTGATCTGTCAATCGGTACTGCAGGAGACTGTTCATCCGCCCGCATGTACTGGGGGCTATGTCGTTCAACCGATTACGGGAGATAATCCCGGAACATTCGGTCGCATGGTAGACGTCGATGATGGTAATGCCGAGTTTCCCGAATATTTCCACGATGGCACCATCAAGTTTGGACGAAGACGAAATGCCATAACTGAAATACCCGCCCAATTTGTGGCACAAGGAGGTTTTCATCGCGGCGAGTTTGGCCTTGTCCAGGCTTCCGATGTCGTACAGTTTGTGATTTTTCTCGAAGCTTTCAATGTATTTGTACAGCGTGTGAAGGGTGGGGGTATTCTTCATTTCTTCGAGAACTTCCTTGAGTAGGAAGATCCAAAACTTTGGCGCGGCCATGAAGACCTTGATCCGTACTCCTAACCGTTTGAGCTTTCTGATTTCGCTCTCAAGTACACCCTCCTCATCGGGTTCCCGCGTAAAATACGTAACGGTGAATCCACGCATTTTGGTCACCAGAAACTCTGTCAGCATGACGATGTGTGCATAGGAGTTCATACTCAATAGATCTTCGTTGTTCCTTAAATTGATGAGGTCGACCGTTTCATTGATTTGAGCCACAATGTTGCCGTGTGTGATCTGAACGATTTTCGGAAGAGTGGTTGTCCCGGATGTTGGATAGTGGCCGAGAATGGTATCCGTAATCTTAAGCTGGGGGCTTGCGACAATTTCAATGGAGGAATCGACAGTAGCCAGAACGTGTTTAAAGCTTAGCTCCCCCTGTCGCAACTCAACGGGCGGTACATGCTCATCTTCAAATATCGAGCATAAATCCGCCACGAATACATGAGGAGTAATCGATAACTCGTCCAATACGGAACGAAGTCGCTTGACTTGCGCCAGACTGACGAGGACGTAGTCGGGCGGATTTATCGATAGGACATGTTTAAGTTCCGCATCGTTCAACTTTGTGTCGAGGGGAAACAGAATGTTTGCGGTGTAGAAAACTGCCAGGGCGGTAACATCCCATTCTAAGCGATTGTTGCAAAATGATGCGAAGACTTTTTGTTCAAGGCCGCGCGCCTTGATGGCACGAATTGTGGCGTTGAGATGTCCAAGATAGGCGTCAAAACAGACTGTTACGTACGTCGTACCCGTATTGTAACGGATTGCGGGGCGGTTGCGGTATGCGCTGAGGTGGCTATCGACGATATCGGCTATGCTCCGTATGGAATGGTGGTCTTTGAATGGACCGATCGGCTTTTGGGCTATCTCGGTGAGCATGGGTGAATCCTCACAGACGTCCTGAAGGGGACAATCCTGTGCCTAGTATGCGGTTGTTCAGCTTGATGTCGCCCAAGGAAAAGCCGTACGTCTTAGCCATATTGAGAATTTCATAGACTTGCTCGCTCGTGATTGCTCCTTTACTAAAGGAGTGATTTCTTCCATCAAATCCCAGCAAGAGCGTCTCCGCTAGACAGCCATAAGTCAGCCGCCCTCCCGGCATACCGACAAAGTCGATGCGAGAGCCTTCTGGCAATTGAGCCAAGCCACCGTCGAAGGCGAGATTGCGATTCAAATCCTCTTCGAAGCGAATGCTCAGGTTGGACGGGACAGAGGAACAACATACCAACGCCCCTGGTTTGACCATATCCGGAAGAATGAGGTTCGAATCGGGAGAATTCGTTGCAACCACGACGACATCACAGTCCGATAACGATTCGAGTCCAATTGCTATCTCAATCGGTGGATATTCCTTTGATGAAAGGTGGAGTCCTTCGAGGACTCTTTCGAACTGAGAACCGGTGTCTTTCGGAATGGGTGCGTTATCCGGCACCCGGAAGAGTGCCGGGCTCTGTTGGGCAAATTGGTCTCGATATTTCTCGATTACGTTGGCCACTTGGGTCAGGAGATCGCCTGCGGGCGTGTAGGTAGGGCCGTCCAGCTCTTTGGTATCCTGTCTCAAGACCCGTAAGAGCTTCCGCCAACATAATTCTCGCACGAATTTCAACCGCAGCCGATGGTCCTTACCGGGCCTCCCCACGAGTTTTAACCGTCCGACACATGCGGCCAGAATTTCGGACACCACGCTTCCAATGTTTCCCGAAGCCCCCACGACGGCCACCGTTGCATGGCGCAAATCAATGCCACGCAACTTGGCGGCATGGAGGACCCCGCAGATTGTCAGCGCCGTCGTATAGGCATTACCTGTGGTCACCGGAACTTCATAATCATTGACGAGTTCGGCATTGCGAGTCACGATCGATGTATAAGCTCCAAGTCCGACCATCGAAACGGGAATATTGTCATCGCCCAATTCTTTTGCCAGCGTGACGGCATCTTGGACTTTGTCGCGTATTTCTTGCACCAAGTGTAGTGTTGTTGTACTGACCATGTAATCCGGCAGATAAGGGACGAAGACCAGGTTATTTTCCACGACAAAGTCATTCGATGAAACTACGGTGCTACGGACATGAATCGGTTCCAGGAAGCGTGCGATGCGATTCCACCATGTGATCAGGCCCTCTTTGATTGAGGGATAGCGGTTGAACGAAGGAAAGTAGTACTCCATCAAATTGTCCACGGTGGTGGGGTGAATAACGAAGCCGGCTCTTGCATCGATATGGTGATGTTCTGTGACGATAGGCCATCTCACCTCCATATGTTCCGGTGAACGGCGGATCGTCTCTGGTACGTGAGTGCCTGCTAAATGGGCAGTCAGGCAATACTCATTGTTTCGCGCGATAATTTCCAACACTTCGGCCAGCGCATTCACAAGGAGTGTGATTTCTTCGATGGTGATGGTGAGCGAAGGCTGAATGCGAAGAATAGAAAGGCGTTGTTTTCCCGGATTGCCTTTCAGCATGGTTGACAGCGGGGCCAGCAATCTGATGTTGTGATATTCGAGTAAATAGCTTGCAATGAGGAGTGACAGAACGCCTTGTTTCCCGCTGGAGCGAAAAAATGGCGAATGACCGTCCAGGGGGGTAAATTCGACGCCAATCATGAGCCCAGCGCCGCGTACATCTTTGACAATATTTGGATAGCGTGTTTGCAAGGAGCGTAACTCTCGGAGAAGGTACGCACCCTTATCTTGGACTTGGCGAAGCAATTCTCCGTCGTTACGAGTCAGGAGCTGCAGCGTCTTGATGGCAACCCGGGATGACAACTCGTCTTCCGCAAACGTGGAGGTGTGGAGAATACCGAAATCCTGATCGTAGATATCTTTTCGAATCAGTGCAGCGCCGATTTTGACCAATCCTCCCCCCAATGCCTTACTCACGACGATATATTCGGGGGCATGGTGTGCGAGCGGAGTTTGGGTATAGGCGTAGACGGATCCCAGACGGCCACACCCAGTCTGGATTTCGTCTAAGATAAACGGCACCTTGACGCGTTGACGAACCTCAGCTAGGTATTGCAGTGTGCAGACAGGGACCGGCCGCATGCCCCCTTCTCCTTGGAGGATTTCAAAAATGAACGCAATGACTCGGGTCATCTTGATTGGGCGCAGAGAGACTTGCCTGCCTGTTAACACGGGATAGTAGAAGACACTGATGTGTTCAGCTACCAACTCTTCCAACCGCTCGGGCTGATCCGGACTGATGAATGCCGTTCGAATGGCGGAGAGTCCCTCGTATGCTTCGCGATAGGACTTGTTGAAGGTAACTTTCAGAGCTGAACTGGTTTTTCCATGAAATGATCCTTTGAGGGCGACCATGACTGGATTGTTTTGGAATGCTTCAAATTGCGCCAGGTTATGTTCCTCGAGATTCTCTCGAAAGTCGGTCAGGTCTTTACTTTTGTTGGGTAAATCCACGTCGAGACCGCTTCGATCGAGTGAATGGTAGAACTCATTGAGGACTCGTGAAATCCGTTCGTACTCCCGTCGTACCTTGTCGAAGTGGACCTTGTAGGCGTGCTTGATTGCAGCCTCAACGCTTTCCCCACCGCTATTGGTAAAATGGACAAAATACTCATGCCCAGGAGGAGTGCACTGATTCAGGAGGGCAGCTAAGCGAGCACTTTCACCTCGAAGGGAGCTTTGAGCGTGCACAGGAATACCTTGTCGGAGTGCAGTAATGGTTTCCTCGACCAGCTCAGATTGGTTATGTCCGAGAATCGTGGCGCCGAATCCCCCGATGAAATCGAGTACTCGACGCCCATCCTTGGTCGAAAGATAATTCCCCTGAGCCGAAGTGAATTCGACATCCAGTTTGATCGCAGTTAACAAGTCGGCAAGTTTGGGTTTGCAGTACTCGTCGTAGGGGTATTCGGTACTCATTCAAGTCCCTATCGTTTCTATGTGCTTATTCATCAAGCGCGTTCGAATGATTTTGCGTCGCTTCTTGCCGCTGGACGTTTTTTCAATGGTTCCTTTGGGGCAAAAGAGCACATGTGTGAGCAGTACCACGAGTTCTGAATAGATATGCCGCTGCACCGTCATGGCGTAATCTTTTAAAGTCTCTGCCCCAGTCAACGGACTCATCTCAACCAACAGGACTAGCTCCGTTGTCCCTTGTGAGGCATTTTCTATGCCAATCAAGCAAGTTGTCGTCGGGCGAATGAAGGGCAATTCCTCTGCCAGCCCTTCGATATCATCTGGCACAATATTGCGTCCGCCTACGGAAATCATGTCGTCACGGCGCCCATAAAAATAGAGTTCACCCGCGTAAAAAAACCCAAGATCACCGCTTCGGAATCGCCCACCGATGAATGCGTGTCGAGTCGCCTCGTCATTGTTGAGATATCCAGGCGAGACACAGGGCCCTGCAATGTTGATTTCGCCCAGGTGCAGTTCAGGTAGGATTCGGTCATTCTCGTCGCGCACTGTGATCTCATGTAGACTGTCAGGCGTTCCAATCGACACTAATTCGATTGCATTAGAACGTGAATCATCCGATGCGATGGGGACGACGTGCCCATGGTCGTCGATCAGACACCGTATGATGCTGATGGTGGGTGTTCTTGTGCATGAACATCCCAAAGCATTTTCAGCCATGCCATACCCGACATGCAGCTGATCCGTTGGCATGCGCAGTTGGGGAAGAATTTCGTAGCAACGACGTACCATCAGCGGGCTCACTTTTTCGGCGACAATATAGATGTGGAGCGCATCCAATGAGATATCAGTTCCCTGAAGCTTCCGAGCGATTAAGTTCAGCGTCGTGGCGAGCGCGGAATTGGTGGTGAACGTGAAGTCGACGCGGTGCGTAGACAAATGTGAGAACCAACGCCCTGGGTTCCGCATGTAGTAACTCGGTGGAGCGAGCAAATTCTCACACCCGACGAATAACGGTTTTAAGACGCCGATAAATAAACCCATGTCGTGATGGATGGGCATCCATGATGCGGAGGACGCGATGGGAGTTCCGCGGCGCGAGCGGGTGTGATTCTCCACAAGATTTACCAGCTGCGCCATTACCATGCCATGTGTAACGATCACGGCCTTCGGTTGTCCTGTGCTTCCAGAAGAAAACTGGAGTACGGCGATATCGTGACGGTGTGTCCTGGGGCGTTGACAGGAGTCTGGAAGTTCGGGGCTCAATTTGAAGGCAGTGAGGGAGAGTGCCGGCTTGCTCGTTGTTTCTGTCCAGCTCTCAAATACGCTGGCGAGAGCGGTATCTTCATAAAGCACTAGCTTGAAGTCGCAGACATCGTCACACCTGGTCAGATACGTGTCACACTTCGTATGCTTATTCCATTTAGGGCGAAGCGGAACGATAATGGCGTTGAGTTTGAGCAGCGCAATGATGAGCGCCACATAGTCTGAGGAGTTGTCTAAAACGAGCCCCACCTTGTCTTGATGGCCAATTCCCAGAGCGGCCAACTTTTGTGCGTATTGGAGAGAGAGCCTGTACAGCTCCTCCAAGTTGAGCTCTAAGCCTTCTGACGGAAATCGCCAGATTGGCCGTTTCGTCAGCACATGTTGTTCAGCGATCTCTATGAGGGGCTGCATCAATTACTGCTGGTCCCTGTTCGAATAGCTGTCGTCCATAATTGGTTTGATCTCCCTAGACCGACTGCCGTTGCGTTGCACACAATGTTAGCTATCCTATCAACTAGCCATTCCTCTGTCCAATTAAAGACACGTATAAAGACACATAGCTGATTCCCTCCAATTTCTTTACCAATAAAAAAATACTGATATCGTCGCTTCAGGCGTGCATAAAACGCGCGGCACTGATCGTTTTGCCTTCTAAGCAAAGGTGACGAAGCCATGAAGATCTGGCATAGACGCCAGTTGGGCAAGATCTACTCAATCTGGACCGGTATTGCGCTGATCCTTCTGAGTCCGGTGGTGGGAATTGCGCAGACGGAGTTGGAAGGTGTCATCCCCAAAAGCGAACCAACTCCCACAGGTGAGCCTGCCCAGATATCCGGTGAAGAGGCGATGTTACTGGGACAGACTCCCATCGTGTACAGCGCGGCGAAATACGAACAGAAGATTACAGAAGCGCCGGCTTTTGTCACCATCATTACTGGAGATCAGGTCCGAAAATACGGCTATCGCACGTTCGCCCAAGTCCTCCAGAGCGTTCCCGGTTTCTTCATCACCAGTGACAGACTCTATGACTATCTTGGCATTCGTGGCTTCAACCGCCCTGCCGATTTTAACAGTCGGTTCCTGTTGCTGGTTGATGGACACCGATTGAACGATGCAATGTTCGATCAGGCACCGATCGGGACGGATTCCCCGATCGATGTCGACCTCATTGAACGCGTCGAAGTCGTCCGCGGCCCGAGTTCCTCCTTGTATGGAACCAACGCATTTTTCGGGGTGATTAACGTGATCACCAAGCGAGGCCGTGACATCAGGGGGGGGGAAGGGTCATGGGAACACTCCAGCTTTACCTCCAATAAGGGTCGGCTGACCTATGGGCAAAAACTATCCAATGGGCTGGAATTCATCGCCTCAGGATCCTATTTCTACAGTGTGGGGCAGGAGAATTTGTTTTATCCAGAGTTTAATACACCTGCCACAAACAACGGCATCGCCCACCATATGGATCAGGATACCTTCGACAACTTCTTTGCCAAGGTCTCGTATGGAGAATTCATCCTGCAGGGGGGGTATGTGGCACGCAAAAAGGGCATCCCGACGGCAGCATTTGGCACCATATTTAACAATGCACGAGATGCCGCAGTCGATCGCCGTAGCTATGTGGATCTCAAATATCAACATATATTTGCGAATCAGCTCACGGTAAAAGGGCGGCTGTATTATGACAACTACTACTTTCGCGATGATTATTTGCTGAATCCTGTTCCCCTGCCGCCCGCTCAGGATTATGCGGTAGCGACTGAGCAAGCCGGGGGAGAGCTGACATTGGTGCAGCGGTTGTTTGAGAAGCATAAGGTCACGCTGGGGAGCGAATTCAGAAGTCAGTTTCGTATGGATCAGTCGAATACAGGTCCTTCCCCTCCAGGGACCTACCTGAACGATAATCGCAACTCCAATATTGGGGCCATGTACTTCCAGGACGAGTTTTCAATCACCGACCGCCTAATCCTCAACGCCGGTGTTCGCTATGACCACTATTCGACGTTCGGGGGAACGGTCAATCCTCGGACTGGGTTGATCTATACCTGGCGAGATACGACAGCCAAACTGCTCTATGGACGAGCCTTTCGTGCCCCCAATCCATTTCAACAGTTCAATATCGTGTCCAATGCCAGCAAACCCAACCCGGACCTCAAACCAGAAATCATCAATACCTACGAATTGGTGCTGGAGCAGTATCTTGGCCATCACATTCGAGGGTCTGCCAGTGCCTACTATTACGAGATTGACAGGTTGATCGAGCAGGTCCTTGACCCGAGCGACAATCTATTGGTCTATCGGAATGGAAGCAAGATCAATGCAAAGGGCCTTGGGCTGACGGTGGAAGGAAGATGGCCGAACGGGTTGGATGGGCGGGTCAGCTATGCGCTCCAAGAAGCGAGAGATAGTGCAAGCGACCGGTTACTCACGAATTCTCCGCAGCATCTGGTGAAGGGCAATCTCATCATTCCGTTGTTTCGCGACAAGGTGTTTGCCAGTCTGCAAACTCTCTATATGAGCAGTCGTCTCACACTTGCCGGGAACAGTGCAAAGAGTGTGTTCCTGACGAATGTGACGTTCTTTACCCAACAAGTGCTGCCGGGCTGGGAATTCTCCGCCCAAGTCAATAACATATTTGACTATCACTACAGTGATCCTGCGTCTGGTCAACTTGTCCAAGATACGATCTTGCAGGACGGCCGAACCTATTGGCTGAAGTTGAAATATCGCTTCTGAAAGGGACTCGGCTCCGGTGCTATTTCCCCGAACAGCAACGGCGATGAGCTGCTGGCTTGCGACTGGATCGCTCCTCTGGATCAGCCATCAGCCGGTGCCGGTCGTGGCGGCCTCGCCCAAGGTAGTCATTGTCCTCAGTCAAGAGTCGTCTCCCTATACCGATATGGTGCAGGGATTTCGTGTCTCTCTGGCTGGTGCCGGAGTTCAGGCTGAGATCGAAATCCATAATTTGAAGGGTAACAGTGAGAATGCTGCGAACGTGCTCCGACCCTTCAAGAACGAGCCCCCGACGATGTTCTTGACGGTGGGATCATTGGCGACGCAGGCGGTCCTTGCTGAACATGAAAAGGTGCCGATGATCGCCAGTCTCACGGCACACCTGGAGAAGTTGAGGAAGAAGGGCAATCTGACCGGGGTTGGTCTTGAGTTTTCCCTGGAAAGCCAATTTGAAGTAATGCGACGGATACTCCCTGAACTTGCGACCGTCGGAGTGCTGTACAGTCCGCAAGAGAACCAGGAGAAAATCGACCAGGCGCAGAACCTAGCCAAAAAACTCGGCATCAAGCTCGTACCGAGGCCTGTTGAGACACCTCGTGGCATTCCGGACGCGCTGGAGAGTTTGGCGAATAATGTGGATGTTCTTTGGGGTATCACAGATCAAGTAGTAGTATCGTCACAGACGGCCGAGCCTATCTTACTGTTTTCGTTTCGGAACAAGATTCCATTTGCCGGATTGTCGGCTCCATGGGTCAAGGCCGGCTCCTTGTATGCCCTAGAACGGGATTATGGCGACATCGGAAACCAATGTGCGGAAATCGCCGTCAAAATTCTGAACAAGACGAATCCTCGGTCGATTCAGGTGGATCCCCCAAGGAAGGTGCTCTTCTCGGTTAATTTGAAAACCGCTCGGTCGATGAACATTGAGTTACCTCAACAGGTCATTGATAGAGCAAGCCAGGTGTTCCAGTGACAGCTTCTCGATGAAGACGAGCCTGACCACCAAATTCAATCTCCTCACGATCGCGGTTATGTTGATGACTGCGATCAGTATCGGTTCTCTGGCGCTGTATCGTGAGGTGACGAGCACTCGGGATGAATTAGTCCACCGTGGCATGATTACCGCCGGCATATTGGCGCAGGCCAGCGAATACGGAGTCTATACAGAGAATGTCGAGACGCTCAAAGTAATTGTAAATAGTGCGCGGATGGATCCGGATTTCGCGTATGTGGTGATCCACAACGCCAACAACAATCCATTGATTCAGGAGGCCAAGGATCGGGTTTCGAACGATGCGATGGAAAATGCGGTTCAGTCTGGTCCGCTTTCAACGGGCGCTACGTTCTCAGAGGTCCTTGATCACCAGAGCGGGCGACGGCATGTTGATATTCATGTCGCGATTGAGTCGCGAGCAAATTCCAACCTATTTGCCGATGAGCTTCACTCCCATCCTTCAGAAAAAGTGATCGGACATCTGAGGCTTGGGCTCAGCGAAGAGCGATTGAGCGCAGAACTCTACGGGTATCTGCTCTGGATCGGCTCCCTAACATTTGCCGTCGTATTGGTCGGTGTCATGGTGACCTTGCTTCTGATCCGTCGGTTTATTCATCCCGTTCAAGACCTTGTCGAAGCAACAGGACGGATTGCCGGGGGAGACTTTCGGCAATCTGTGGTGGTGACAAGCAGGGATGAAATCGGGACGTTGGCGGAATCCTTTAATAAGATGGTCGAGCGGCTGGCCTCCTCTCAGGAGGAGGTTCAGCAATACCAGCGTACCCTGGAAACGAAGGTCGAAGAGCGGACGAAAGAGCTTGAAGAGAAAACGCATGAGGCGGTGGAGTTGGCTCAGAAAGCCCAGGCGGCAAGTCAGGCGAAGACAGAATTTTTAGCCAACATGAGTCATGAGATTCGAACTCCACTGAACGGAGTTCTGGGAATGACACAGGTATTGCTTCATACCGAGTTGACGGATAAACAGCGGCGGTTTGTCGAGATTGTGGATAAATCAGGTATCACCCTACTCGACGTGGTGAATGATATCCTGGACTTTTCCAAGATTGAAGCAGGTAAATTGCAATTAGAGAACAGCGACTTCGATTTGAAGGAGTTGATTGGGGAGGTGATGGATCTCTTTGCGCACCGAGTGCAGTCGAAACAGGTCGAGTTAGTTTCCAATATTCTCGACGGGGTGCCGAGGCATTTGAGAGGAGATGTCACACGACTGCGCCAAATCCTCGTGAATCTCGTGGGGAATGCCGTCAAGTTTACAGAACAAGGAGAAATTGTGCTGTCGGTATCTCACGTCGAAGAGAAGGCCGATCTGGTCACGCTCCGCCTAGCGGTAAAGGATACGGGATTAGGAATCGCCCCTTCCGTGCAAGAAAAGATCTTCGAGGCGTTCTCGCAAGCGGATGGATCAACCACGAGGAAGTTCGGTGGGACGGGGCTGGGCTTAACCATCGTTAAGCAGCTGGTGCGTCTGATGAACGGAACAATCGGTGTCGAAAGCTCCTTGGGAGCTGGTTCGACGTTTTGGTTAAAGGTACCGTTCTCTCGGTCGCTCAAGGGCGAATCGAAACGCTGGGAGGCCTGTGACGCATTCCGCCGGATGCGCGTGCTCGTGGTCGACGACAATGCGACCAGCCGCCACATTCTTGGCCAATACCTGAATGGATGGGGTATTGCTCACATGACTGTATCATCTGGCAAAGAAGCGTTAGAAATCATTCGTAATGTGTCGGGCCCACAGGCACTGTACGATCTGGCCCTTATCGACGGGCAAATGCCAGAAATGGCTGGGTTTGAATTGGCCAGAGCCATACGAGCTGACAGTCGGCTGGCGAGGATAAAAATCATCATGCTGACCTCAATGGGGCAAGACGAACGATGGCTTGCCTCGGATGTTGCCGGGGAGCTTGATGGTTCGATTACCAAGCCCGTGCATCAATCCCACCTCTACAATCGTCTCATTGCCCTCGCCATGACAGGGAAAGGGAGTTCGGCTTTGCCCGAGCCCATGCCTGTTGAAAGGACCCATCAGGAACCCCGGAAAGATGTGTCTGTCTTAGTGGCAGAGGACAATCCGGTGAATCGAGAAGTCACGGCGGAGATGCTTGCGGTCGAAGGGTATCATGCTCATACCGCGTGCAACGGGCGTGAAGCCGTTGAAGCAATGATGAACCGCACGTTCGATTTGGTGTTTATGGATTGTCAGATGCCTGAGATGGATGGATTTGCTGCTACGGCTGCAATCCGTATCCGGGAAAAAGATCTCGGGCTCCCACGAGTGCCGATCGTCGCCTTAACCGCCCATGCGATTGCTGGAGATCGGGAGCGCTGTTTAGCTCAAGACATGGATGATTATTTGAGCAAGCCATTCAGACAACACCAACTCATTACTGTGGTGCGACGGTGGGTGTCGCAGAGTAGATCATCTTCTTCGAACACGCCTGACAGCATTGGTCAGGCCGCATCGGTTGTTGCCGCCGTGAGCGAGTCTACCGATTGCCTGGACGAAGGAACTTTGCAAGGCATACGCGCCCTTCGCCGCCCCGGCAGACCAGATATCTATGTTGACCTATTGTCTCGATACCTAGATGCTTCGAGGCAATCTATCGAGGCTATGAGGAAGCACATCGCTGCGCAGAACGCCGCTGAGTTATTCCAAACTGCACATTCCCTCAAATCAAGCAGCGGGATGTTCGGTGCGAGAACATTGGCCGAGCAAATCAAAAAGCTCGAGACCATAGCTTGTTCGGGGGACTTGTCGTTGGCACCGGCTGCTTTCGCCGACGTCGAAAAGGAATATCTTCGAGCGAAGCGATCGATCGAAGGCTTGTTGGCAAAAGAAGCCGCCTAAGTCATTGTAAATCTCTGGGGCAGTAAGGAAACCAACTTTTACCGATATGCAAAGGGAAGACGAGAAGACTTCCTCATTAGTCCTTGTGGTCGACGATGAGGAATTGGTCAGAATGTTCGTACGCGAGGCCCTCGAACAGGCGAGGTTCGATGTGTGTGAGGCGTCGAACGGTACGCGAGCCTTAGAGCAGTTTGTATGTCGGCGTCCGGATCTTATCATCATGGACGTGGTGATGCCCGTGATGGATGGGTTTGCCACTTGCGCAAAACTGCGTGAGTCGGTGGAAGGGAGCCGTGTGCCGATTCTGATTATGACGGCCTTGGACGATGCTGACTCGATCGCCCGCGCGTATGAGTGCGGTGCCACCGATTTCATCACCAAACCGATGAATGCGACGATCTTGGGACATCGAGTCCGGTACATGTTGCGGGGGAGCGTCACGTTGAACGCGCTCCTGCGTAGCGAAACGAGACTCAGTCTGGCGCAGCGGATCGCCAAGATCGGCGATTGGGAGTGGCATCCCTTCACTGATCACTTTACGGCATCGCCGGAACTCTGTCGGTTGATGGGAATTCGACAACAAGACTTCGGGGGGACCAAGGAGGCGTTTCTTCATGCTGTTCATCAGGAAGACCGCGAGCGCGTCGACCAGGCGCTGACGTTGATCCTCAGGGAACGAAAGCCCTGTGATATGGACCATCGAATCGTGCTGCCGAACGGGCATGAGTTTACCGTGAATCTGCAGGCCGAGGCCGTATTCGATGATCAGCTGAAAGCCCCCACAATTGTGGGGACGGCGCAGGACATCAGTGAACGAAAACGCTCGGAGCGGGAAATCCACCGGCTGGCGTATTACGATAGCCTAACCGGGCTGCCCAACCGTGTGTTATTCAAGGATCGTGTCACGCAAGCGCTTGCCCATGCGCGCCGCTACCAGTCGACGCTCGCGGTGCTGTTTCTCGACTTGGACCGATTCAAAGTCATCAACGACACGTTGGGCCATACTGTCGGGGACTTACTCTTGAAACAGGTAGCGGACCGTTTGTCGGACTCGATTAGGCACAGCGATTCTGTCGGCCGGTCGGTGGAAAAGGATGAGACGCATGAACTCGCCCGCTTGGGTGGCGATGAATTTACTGTATTGTTGACGAACATCCGGGCTGCTCAGGATGCCGGGACGGTGGCCCGCCGTATATTGGAAGCCTTGGCGAGGTCCTTCTTAATCGATGGGCATGAGATTTCCGTAACCGTCAGTGTGGGGATCGCGATCTTCCCCACCGATGGGGATTCGGTGGATCTCCTCCTGAAGAGTTCGGACGTTGCGATGTATCACGCCAAAGAACAGGGCCGGAACAACGCGCAGTTCTATTCAGCGGCCATGAATGCAATGGCCACGGAGCGACTCGCGATGGAAAATGACCTGCGGAAGGCGCTGGAATGCCATGAGTTGATTGTGTATTACCAGCCGCAAGTGGACATCCGGACCAACCGGATCGTGGGTGCAGAAGCGCTGGTCCGGTGGCGTCATCCTCAGCGGGGAATGCTGCTGCCTGCTGTGTTTCTCCCTGTTGCAATAGAAACGGGAATGATTCAAAAAGTGGATGACGAAGTGTTGCTCATGGCCTGCCGACAAAACAAAGCCTGGCAAGATGCCGGGTACACTCCAATTCGAATGTCCGTGAATGTCTCCAATTTATTCTTCCATGGAGCCTCGTTGACGAATGCCGTTGCGAAGGCGTTGGGGGAAACCCAGCTCAATCCGGAATCTCTCGAATTGGAGTTGACGGAATCGATCACCATGCGGGATGTGGAGACGTCCATCACCATGCTGCTGGAACTCAGGGCCATGGGTGTTCGGCTGTCGATCGATGATTTTGGAACCGGCTATTCCTCGTTGAGCCATCTGCAACGGTTTCCGTTGAACATGCTCAAGATCGACCAATCATTCACTCGAGACGTGACGAGCAACTCGGCCAATGCCTCCATTACTCGCGCGATCATCTCCTTGGCGCACAGTATGAATCTGTCCGTACTGGCTGAGGGAGTGGAAACTGACGAACAGTTGACGCTTCTGCGCGGGCAGGGGTGTGATGAAGTCCAGGGACATTACTTTGGGCGACCAATGTCGGCAGAAGAATTTACGCAGCTGCTTTCACGGGTAGTCTCTCGAAAACGGCGGAAACGGGCAGCATAGAAATTACAAAACAGTGGTGAAATTGCGTTCAATCAGTCTATACATGTCAGCAATACACTAAGCTACGGTTGCAGGCATGGAACAACGGAAGGATAGCCGATTCCCGTTCCATTTCGGAGCTCGTTCCGCTCGGCGAACATCGTCTCAGGCGAAGGCATGCTGAGCGACCTTTCGATTCGGGGCTGCCGCGTTTCAGCCTCATCGAGGGCAAGCTCGGTATGGCTTTTCAGTTATAAGTTCATACATCTGCTCACGAACCTCTACGCGGCTTTGGCCGTTCGACGCTTCGCAATTTGACCCAAGATGTCAAGCGCGGCGATCCGGTAGGCTTCGCCGCCCAATCCGCCGCTCACGGTCTTGGTGGGGCCGGTGACCTTGGACGCTCCAGTGACATCACCATCGGATTTGGCCACCTTCAAAGAAAGTCCGCCTCCCGAGGTGGCGCCTCAGCTCTTACAACAGCTCATCGACAAAGTCGAAGTGACAGCTCAACGACTGTTGACCGAGGAACTGACCCGGCAACCGGGATTTCTTGTCGTGCCGTTTTCTGACGCGCGTCGGCTCCAGACCAACCGCGCAGCAGCGGGTGATCCGCTTTAATTTGTGCTTTTATGAAAAGCAGAAATTAGACAGAAGAGCGCCCTCATGCTATTCTCCAGGTCATGCCCGCGAAACCCTTCGTGAAGCGCCCTCCCCGCCCGCCATGGAATAAACGAGTCGCGGTGGGTCAAATGTCCCCGCTCACCGCCGCCCAGGCCGCTTTGATTCGTGCCAAGCTGACCGCCGAACAGAAGATGCGGGATCTGGCTCTCTTCAATACGGCCCTCGATACGATGTTGCGGGCCTCGGATCTGTTGCCGTTGCGCGTTCGGCAAGTCACCGATCATCGCGGGCGGGTCGTCGAGGAGTTTCCGATCCGGCAGCGGAAGACCGGTCGGAGTCATGTGGTCGCACTTTCGCGGGAGACCCGCGACTCGCTGGCCGCGTGGATTGCGGCCTCACGTAAAGGACCAGGGGCGTACCTGTGGACGAGTATCGGGAATCGGAAGACCGGGGTGTATCTGACGCGCGAGCAGTATGCCAATCTGGTGAAGCGCTGGGTCTCGTACGCGGATTTGAATTGGAAACGCTACAGCACCCATTCAATGCGGCGATCAAAGTCAGCGGCGATCTATCAAGCCACCAAGGATCTGGCTGCCTGCCAGCATCTGCTCGGTCATAAGAACATTGGGAGTACCGCCCACTATCTCGGCATGGATCAGCGGAGGGCGCTCTCGCTCGCCAAGAAGATACGAATCTGAGTCGTCGCGGCGGCCGATTTCTCTCGCATTCGCCGTACCGATCTCGGACGCTCCACTGCTCATTGGCTGATCATGATTTTCAACCGCCTCAGGTTGCAGGTCGAAGTACAAGTTCGCGTACGGCCTGCCAAAAGTGCTGGCTAGCTAATGGGGTCCACGCAGCACTATTTCTTCAGTCTAGCTGTCCAATACCGCACGGCCATTGCGCATACTGACCCCGAGTATACGTGAGTCGTCATGCATTCCCAGGCTGTGTTCGACCGTCGCCGTATCATCAATTGTACTAATCCGGGTATCGAACGCATGCTAGACGTTCATCAGTAGGTGAACCTAATCTTCGTAGCGCCTGATGGCAATCGTTAGGAGGTATAAGCAGTAGGTGTGTAAATGAGATGAAGGCGGTGTATCCTCGCGGGTGACCAAACCCAACCGGCTGAGATGCTCAGCCAGAGAGGAGGACGACACCGCCATGGAGAAGCAGAGCACAACGGCTCGTGAGGCGTCAAGTGTGAGGTGGGAGAACTTGGAAACCTGGGTCCGTGGCCACGTGCAAGGCTTTATCCAGCAGGTGCTGGAGCAGGAAGTCAGTGAGTTCTTGGGGCGTCAGAAATCGCAGCGTCGGTCTCCGCTCGATGCGCGCGGCTATCGGAATGGCTATGGGAAGCCCGTCGCTTGACCCTGAGCTGTGGCACGATCATGGTACAACGGCCGCGGGTGCGGGACACGGAAGCCCGGTTTGTCAGTAGGTGTTACCGTTGTTCAAGCGCAAGAGCACGACGATCGAGGCGGTCGTCCCGGAGCTCTATCTTCATGGGTTGGCCCTGGGGGACTTTGAGCTGGCGCTGCGGGGGCTGTTCGGGGAGGGAGCGCCGCTGTCGGGCTCGACCGTGGCGAGGCTCAAGGAGAAATGGCAGGAAGACTTAGCCCTCTGGCAAACCCGACGCGTGGATGACCTGGAAGTCGTGTATTGCTGGGTCGACGGGATCTATGTGAAGGCCGGGTTGGAGAAGGAGAAGGCCGCACTGCTCGTGGTCCTGGCGGCGTTGAGCGATGGGCGGAAGGTGGTGCTAGCCGTCACGCCGGGGTATCGGGAATCGACTGAGAGTTGGGGCGCGGTGCTTCGCGATCTGCGGGAACGCGGGTTGCGGCCGCCACAGCTCGTGGTCGGCGATGGGCATCTGGGGATCTGGAAGGCGTTGCGTCACGTCTATCCTGAAGCCGAGGAGCAACGCTGTTGGAATCACAAGATCATCAATGTGCTCGATAAGCTCCCGAAACGGCAACAAGTCGCGGGCACGGCGCTGCTCCGACAGATTCCGGCAGCGCCGACACGCCGGGAGGCGGAGCGACGGCGCGACCAGTTTGTGGCCTGGTGCGGACAGCACGGCGATGCCGACGCGGCCAAGTGTCTCATGGCGGATTGGGAGCGGCTGGTGGCCTTCTACCGATTCCCGCAGCCGCACTGGCAACATCTGCGGACGTCGAATCCCGTCGAATCGCCGTTTGCTGCGGCCCGCTTGCGGACAGATGCAGCGAAGCGCTTCAAGCTGGTCAAGAACGCGACGGCGGTAATCTGGAAGATGCTCTTGGTGGCAGAACAAGTCTTCCGTCGCGTGAAACATCCGGAGCTTATGCCGCTGGTCTATCGAGGAGTCCGATTTGCGGATGGTAAGCAGGTGCAAACGGAGGTCGCCGCCTGATTCTATTTACACACCTATTGACAGGACTTCCGAGTCTGCCCATCCCTCATGCTGGGGGTGTCTATCCACCGAAACCATTGCCTCATATCATTGGTGGACTACTAACGTTTGAGAGCGATTGGAAACCGCCGATCGGGAAGTCCATGATGGAGGTGCTTAACCTTGGCAGCGGGAACCGGCGCCTAGATTTAGGCTGCATCGCAGCGCATGGCATCTGGCGCTATGATGATTCCCGCCATTGTTACGCCACGATTCAACAAGGAAAGCCAGCGACGGCATTTCTATTGGAACTAATTGCACGTCTTCAGACCAGTGCAACAGTTCCGATGATTGATGTAAGAGCATACGCCAAGTGGCTGACAGTTTAGTGCTTCTAAGTTAACAAATCGTGGTCGTTTTTACCGACTATCTTCTCCGCACTAAGTTCATCTGAGTAACTGGCGATGTGTGCTCACTAATCCTCGCGGACGCTAGTTAGGGAGTCGTCTTCGTGATCACGAGGGCCGCGTTTGTCACAATCAGCGAATCGGAACCAGAATGAGACGCCGAGATCGAGTTGCAGTGGGGAGCGGAATGCAGAGCCGGTCTAGATGAATGCTTGATTCGCTATCTATGGCAGATGGTGAGTAAAGGGAACCTTGCCTCATGGAAGCAATTGCAATAAGAGCTGCAGCCATTCTGATCTTGTGTGTCCGTTGAGGATACATTTTTAGGATTAGGGCAGTAGGCTCCAGCGCTACCAGCTACAGTCCTTCGATTTCAGCATCGTCTTTCCGGTAATTCACTGCAGATCTCCGTACATGGCTGCTGGCGCCTGCATGACCCGATCGATCTGCTCTACTCGTTTGGTCCATTGCTTGGTAATGGCCTTCTTCTCTTTGTCGAGATCCTCATGCACTGTGGATATAAAATTTAGGATCAGTTCATTAAAGGTCTATGGAGGAGCCAGATTTATCCGCCCGAGACAACCGGCTGTTCTAACAGTGAGACGACCGATACTGATTGCCCAAGGGTGGCCTGTGCAATCTCTACCAGATGACGGTGATGAGTGAAGAACAGAATCTGCGTTTTACGGGCCAATTGGCCAAGAACTTTAAACCCTGCGGCTGCGCGGGCGTCATCAAAATTGATGAACAGGTCGTCGGCAATAAACGGAAGGGCGTCCGCTCGGTCGAGATAATCCTCGACTGAGGCCACACGTAGCGCCAAATACAGTTGGTCGGCTGTACCCGTGCTCATTCCGCCAACCCTGACTAACCCGCCGTTGGGGCGAAGACCTGCCAGTTGGGCGCGGTCCTGTTCATCGAACTCAACTTGAAGATCGCTGAAAGATCCACCGGTAAGTGTGGCGAAAACTTGGCTGGCCCGTTTGAGCAGAGGGGCCTGTTTCTCGCGTCGATAGCGCTCAATGGCCCACTGGAGCACTGTGGCGGCAGAGCGAACGCGAATGTAGTGCTCAGCTACATCTCGCATCTCGGCAAGGGCCGCCTGTCTGGCCGCCGCAGCTTCTGCGGCACGGTCATCGCCGCCGATGGCCTCGAACGCGCTTCTCGTTTGGGTTCGGCGTTCTGCGGCCTCGGTAAGCCGCCCGCGTAATTCCTTCAGATTTTGCTCCAGGATCTGCTCACGGGTGCTCACCTCATCGATATCCACGGCTTCACATTCCGTTTTCAACTCATCAAACGACAGACCGTCGCCTTCCTTCACGATGGCGCCCACGACCCTCGACCGCTCATTTCCAAGTTTCCGCAACCTGTCGGAGTTGTGGATCGCGCCCTTCAGTTGATCCATATCTTTCGCAGAGGCAATTTTTTGAAGGTATGCAATCGTGTCGCGCGCTTCGCGGCTTGAAGCTGCGCATTCATCAATCTTCTTCTTCAGCGCCAGTATGGCTTCATCCTTATTCTTTTGTAGCTCGCGGATTCGTTTCGCGCCATCAAGTCGGCGCTCCAGTTCAAGAACCGCATCCTCGGGGCTGAGCTTTACAAGATCCGTTGCTATGACGGTAACGAGGGCAGCAACATCCTGTGTGAAGACCTCGATATCTCTTTCTATCTTCTTAATACGTTCGTCCCGCAGTTCATGAATTTTAACCGCGATCTCCCGCATTTGATCAATGGCATCGAGCTGGGAGGTAGCACTCTCAGCCTGTGTGCCAGCAGCAAGGCCGAGGAGTTTAAGCGCTGCAGCCCACTCAGTCTGCCAGTCAGCCCACGCCGCTTCGGCCGCTTTCATTGCCGTCGCTTTTCGGACAGCATCGACTTTCATCTTGCGAAGCCGTTCCTCCGATTGCCGCCTGTTGGCGGCGTCCTTTTCGTGCTGGTTTTGAACAGCCGTCGCAGCTTCCATGACGATTCGTAGCGGCTGGTCGTCGAGGGCGATCGATTTACCCGTTACTACTTTCAATTCAACAAGAATGCGTGCCTTGGCTTGGGACTCCTCTTCGCGAAAAGCCTCTAGTTGTCGTTCGGCCGCTTCTCTGCGTACGATAGCCTCAAGTATTGCATTGCGCGAAGTTAGCCACTCCAGCATCAAATCAGCGCTGAGCGGTTCGAACGAAGAACCTACCGCCCATTCTGCTTTCCAGTCAGATTCCAACACACCCAATTCTTCGAAAAGCACACCTTCTTCCTTGCGCAACTCCTCCAACAATTCCTGCAGCTCGGCAATCTGACGTGCAGTCACAGTAATCTGAGCCGCGGCCTGAGCATTGGCAAAGCGACGATCTGCCAAAGTATCGGCTGTCGTCACAGCGGTTTCATAGGCGTGGGGCAGATTGGCTTCGCTACCTGCAAATGCCCGGATGTCCTCATCTGGAACAGAAATACCTTCGACGAAGCGCAGCCGGATTAATGACCAACCGGAATTGCGCAATTCCCGCGCGTCGATAAGGTCCTTGGTGGCTACTGCATCTTCATCATGGGCCAGCCGTTCATGAGCCTTGCGATGTCTTGCCAGCTCCTGCTCGGTCGTTCGAATTCGTTCTCGACAAGCTTGCATCCGCTGGTCGGCGTCGCGCCGCTTATCGCGATGATTTTGTATCGTGTCGCGCGTGGGCACCGTCGTTGACGCCAGCGTTTTCGGGTCGTTAATCGGTGGCTTGAGAGACTTGAGGTTGCGTTCGACAGCGGCTTTCGCCTCCCGGATCTCGCCTTCTGCGGTTTTTAGACGTGAGGCAATATCACCGCTCTCGCGCGTAGCTTTGAGCACGGCAGCGAGTTTCGACACATCGACGGGCGTGCCCATGCGCTCAAGTTCTTGTTCCACATCAGAGATTTGACCTTCCAATTCCTCAAGCGCGACCCTTGCATTTGCAGTGGCTGACAATCTCTCTCCGCGGGAGCTGAGGAGCGTGCGAAGGATGGTAGCCTTTGTGCGGGGCGGAATCCGATTTACTAGCGATCCTATGTCGTCAGATGTCCATTCCAGTTCTTCAGCAAGCCGCTGCAAATGTGCCTCTGCGTTTGCGAGCTCGGCGAGGCGATTAGGCAAATCCATTTTCTCCTTTTGCACTTCAATTCGGCGTGTATGAAATTGCTGGATGTCATCCTCTCGGATCAGCAGGTCCTCACTGCATTGGAGCGCCTCTCGCTGATTCTGTTCAGTTACGAGGTGTTCATTAAGAGCTGCAATCCGTGTGCTCGCACCTACGTATTCACGTTCTGCCGTGTCAAGAGTCGAAGCCGCGTCTTCTGGCAGTGGTATGACCTCGCCCAAGGTCCTAATCTCTTCATCAAGTTCCGTAAGTGTCCTGATATCCCGGTAAACACGGCGGATCCTGCTTAGCTTCCGCTGCTCGCGGGAAATATCTTCATGCTGCTTCTCAAGGTCGGCACAGGCATCCTGCGCATCATCATATGTACGTTTCACCTCCTGCCACTTGGTGGCAGTGATCGTGTGGTCGCGAAGCGCCTTTTCGGCATCGGCAAGACGTTCCAACGCTTGGTAGTACTTCCTGTGCGATGCCCGCCGGGAAGCCCAGAGGCCGTCAGCTTCCTCGCTGAGAGCTCTCAGCCGGTCACGCAGCCCCGAGAGTCCGGCCCCGGCAGCGAACAGCATCTGGCCCACTTCGTTCTGTGCCTCAAGTATTTCGCGACCACCTTTCTGAAGGCGCTCATGATCGAGGCTGAACATGCGCGTGAAGAAAGACTGATCGGCTCCGGCAAGAAACGGCGCCAGTGCGCCGGTACTCCCCGTGACTGGTACTTCATTTGCTGTCAGTAGCGTATCCTTGTTTCCTTTGCGGCGCCGAACCTCCAAAGTCTTCCCAAGGTTTTCCAGGACAGCACCTATTCTCATGCTTCCGTAATCGTGCAGGAAGTTGTAGGGCGAGTTGCTGGCTATTCCGAACAACAAGTCTTCTATGGCGGACAGCGCGGTCGATTTGCCAGCCTCATTCGGGCCGAACACGATGTGAAAGTCGGAATCGCTGTTCGGAAGTGCGAGATGCGTATCAGTGAATCGGCCATAACGCAGCAAATCGAGTCGCTGAATCCGCATGCTCAATTCTCCTGCGCGGTAAGGCGTGCATTAAGATAGCCCCGGACATGCATGATAAGAGCGGAATAATCGGCCTGAACCGCTGCTTTCAAGGCAGCATCTTCAGCGTCGTGGCGTAAATCGGATGGGAGCTTGCCGATGAGTTCCCTGAAATCCGCCTCTAGTTTACTGAGCAATTCGGGATCGGAAGCGGCTTCCCCCAACATGCGGTGCAGTTCTCCCAGTGCATCCTCACGTTCGGCGACCATTGCCGGATCAAGCAGTGGTTCAGTTGCTATGACAACGCGTTCAATCCATGCCGAATCGTCACCGAATCCAAGTGCTGTGGCTCGTGCCTCGGCAAGAAGATGTTCGGTGCATATCAGGAGATGATCATGGATTTTGGTACGACCGGTAAGCTCAATGCGGCAAGCGAGCAGTCTGCCTTCGGCACCGGCGTCGATCGCCTGCTCGACAGCCTCCCGCACGCATTCCAGTGCTTCAGCATTACGTTCACAGCCATCGACACTGACCTGGAGATGTGCCCAGCGAACGACATCAGTGTGAAGCGACTCCAATTCGACGATTTCACGATCCTCCACGGAGACGAGGTATGCGCCCTTAGGGCCTGTTTCGCGGATATGCCGGCCCTGGAGATTTCCGGGGAAAACCACATGGGGGTTCTGATGGAGAACCTCTCCCTGATGAACGTGACCAAGTGCCCAATAATCATATCCCTTGGTGACGAGATCAGCCACCGTGCAGGGTGCATAGTTAGCATGGCCACCCATGCCGCCCATGCCGGTGTGCAGCACGCCGATGTTGAACGCGTTGACAACCGGCTCCGGGTAGGCGGGTACCAGGTTATCGGTAATGTCGCGTTGACGGAAGCTCTGGCCGTGAATCGCTACCCCAAGTTCTTCAAATGTAAATGTCTCAGGTTTTCGTGAGGAGAAAACATTCACGCTTGCGGGAAGAGTGAGGCGCTTCGTGATTTGGCTTTCCGCATCGTGGTTGCCATGGAGCACGAAAGCAGGAATCTCTGCTTTTGCGAGACGGCCCATTTGTCTGGCAAAAAATAGCCCTGTCTGATAATCACGCCAATCGCCGTCATAAAGGTCGCCGGCGATCACGACAAAACCGACTCCTTGGTCTATTGCCTCGCTGATGAGATTGTCGAATGCTTGGCGGGTCGCTGTTCGAATCCGCTCAACAGCAGGTCCCTCATAACCTGCGAGCCCCCTCAATGGACTATCCAGGTGAATGTCTGCGGTATGAATGAAGCGGAAAGATGTCATCAGACAGCACCTCTTGCTGTGCGCTTTTGCTTCCTAAATTGTTTGACAAGTGCTTCCCAGCTCATGTCGGCCAACGTTTCCTAAAACTTGCGCTCAATACTGGATGAATCATGAACAATGTACTCCTAAACGCGCTTGTCCGCCGACAGCTTGTCCTTCAGGTAACCCGTTAATTCCTCCTGCTCAAACAATCCAGGGAATAAAAATGACTGCGATTCATTTTTGTAACAGCGGCAGTAGGAACTCGCAGATGCCATAGCCTTAGATTGACCCATTTGCAATGCATGACGTTAAAGCAAGATGCTAGGCAAAGTTCATTGTTTCCTACCTATGGGCTTCTAATGACTCACTTGTAAAGCGCAAGTGTGTATTCAGGTACTCATCATCCAGTTCAGGATAAAAAGGAGGTAGTGGGTCAGAGGACATTACGGCGCGCTTCGCTGCGAGATCGAAGTATTCGTTCCCTGAGGATCGCTCAATCTCAACGTGAGATAGGTTCCCTGACTTTTCAATTCGAAATCTGACTATTGTTTCGAGTGGGCGATTGGTGGTCGGGGCATACCATTCACGGCTTATTCTTCTTTGGGCCATTGCAAGGTAGGGACTTTTCGGAGGACTGTACGGTAATCTCGGCAAAGAGGCGATTATCTGCAGCTGATCGCCTGCAGATTCACTTACACCTTCATCATTCTCCTGTTGAGTCTCTGTCGTTGCACTTTCGTGGGTGAGAGTGTCGGCCTCAGGTTCATTAGTCGCATCCTCTTTCGATCCTTCCTCAAGGTCCCTGGAATCAATGTTTGACTTAGCTTCAGAAATCCCATTTCTGACAGAAACTGTACCCGCTTTCGTCTTTGGTTTACTTTGACTAGCCTGCCCTGTTCTATCTTTGCCCCCCTTCTGATCTATTTGGAGCTCCGACTCAACGGTGTGAATTGGAGGAGAGCTTTGGGGAGAAGTCTTTTGTGATGGCGAGGCTTTTCTAATAGATGAATTTGAAAATGTATTAACTTGTGGTTGACCATCACTGCGATAGACGTAAACCACAGGAGCCCAAATGCATAGAAGCCAAATGAGAAGTTCTAGCAATGGGTACGTTTTGCGCCGCGTCGTAGTAGTATTCATAGTTGATGACTGAGCGCACTGTACGCAGCCTCCAGATCCAATGCGCGTGACGCGAATTCCCTCTCTAGAAGCTCATCGGACAGATAATGATCGTGTTTTTCCAAGATTTTGTTACTCACACATTTCGCGAGGGTCGCCGCATCCATAGATCGATCTTCCTTAAGACTCCGTAACGCTTCTTCCGCGCCGTAAGGTGAAATGTTGTGAAGTGTTACGACCCCGGCTGAAACATACGTCTGGATGTTTTTGAGGGCGAGAAGCACTGCTACGGTGTTCACGACTAGGTCGTCAGACCATAGAAATAAAAGCGTATTGCCACCATCCCCTACAGTGCGAGAATGATGCAAGCCTAACCGATGGAGGTTTTCACGACCTTCCTTTAGAAGTCCGACAGCAACGGGATCTAGAAACGTCGGTATGTCGTCCGACATGTATAAGGCGAGCATCTCACTTCGTATTTCCCCATGTATTCGTCCTGGAGTTCCGCCAAACATCGGAACACGTCCGGCTCCGGCTTGGCGAACCAGGATAAGTTTTTTTGAATCGTCAACACTCAACACTTCCCATCTGCGTCCCGAGAAAATGAGAAACTGTTTTGGGGTTACAGATTGCTCAAGGGGTAAGGTTCCGAGGTCTTTTGAGCCGTCTGAAAGTCTGTATTCCTCCGGTGTTTTAAAAGCAGTATAGAAATCGTAGTGATTCACCAGCCGTTCCCCATTTAAACCCAAGCCAAGCGTTGAGTCATGAGACTGAGCAATAAGGTCATGTTGGGCGAGTGAACGGAGTAGTTCGGCGCACATCACATCATTGATTCCCGCGAAGGGGCCGGAAGCACATAACGCACTATGGATCTCCTTCGCTCTTACACCGCCATGTTGAGCAATCAGAGAGAGGATCTGCTGAATAAGCGTAGACAGATGTAACGCCCGATCGGAAGGGGGCTCATACCACTTCCGGATTAACAAATTGACCATTGCAGCGGTCTGGAAAAGACCGAGCCGCAACGTATCGAGAAGGGGCGTATTCTTGTCAATTTCAGGTTCTTGTATATAACAGCGCAAGATAGCTGGCTCCCCCCTTCTTCCAGACCGACCAAGTCGCTGGCGCATACTGGAGACCGAAAAAGGCGGTCCGATCTGAGCAATGCTTTTAACGGCGCCAATATCAATGCCGAGCTCAAGGGTTGTCGTAGCCACGGCTGTCACTGGAAGATTGCCAGCCTTGAGCCGTTTCTCAAGGTCCTCTCGAAGCTCTTTCGAAAGATTTCCATGATGGGGGAAGAATTCATTTGGAACGTTTTGCTCTTGACATAGCCGGCGCAACAAATCCCCGAACAGTTCTACCGATCTGCGAGCATTGCAAAAAATGAGGTTATTGCTACCTCTAAGAACAGACAGTAAGTGTTCCGCAATAGCCCGTTCATCACCAGATTCCTGCTGTTCGAGAGGTTCCTTCGGCTCTAGAGGTGGACGACTCTTGAGATAGCCACGAACCTGAAGACGAATTGCTTGGCCGCTATCTTTCGATTGGACGATCACCACGTCCCTGCCATTCCGTGGCCTCAGGAAGTCCGCTGCTTTCTGCATGTCCCCTAGCGTAGCGCTCAGTGCAATACGGGGAACCTTGCGACGAAGGGCTAGGTCCAATCGGTGAAGCTGGCTTTGTAGCTGCCTCCCACGCTCGTTGCCGATAAACGAATGCAACTCGTCTATGACGATATAACGCAGATGAAGAAAGAGCTTAGGAATTGCCGGTCCTCGCAAGACAAACATCGCCTCAAGTGACTCTGGAGTGATCAGAAGGATGCCGGCTGGCTTAGAGAGCAATTTCCTTTTAAGGGGCTCGCTCGCATCGCCGTGCCATCGGCACACCTCAAGGCCGAGACGTTCACAGAGCCCATCGAGCCGCGTAAATTGATCATTAATGAGTGCTTTGAGCGGGCTAACGTAAAGGGTTTCGATACTAGGTTGTCTGCTGTTTGCAATGGTCGAGCAGATAGGGAGAAATGCAGCCTCGGTCTTACCGGATGCAGTAGGGGCAGCCAGGATAACGTCTTGGTTTCCAGACAGGATCGGTGCAACTGCGCGCTCCTGTATCTCTCGGAGCGTTTCCCAGCCATTGTCATATACCCAGCGCTGAACGTCAGGGTGCAAAGCCGAGAAGGCCTGTGACGTTCTGTCTTCAGAGCTTGAAATCGGCAAGCGCGTCACTCTTTCCGTTTGAGGTCGACTCAGTCTCGTCGTCTTCTATAGGAGCAAGATCCGGGTTGGCCTCTTCAGGAAGTTCCACCGAATCGATAAACTCCTTCCAAGAGAGTCGTGAATTTTGTTCTAGGACAGCGAGCATGTCTAAGAACGCCTTTATGGTGCTCCTCGGAGTTCGAAAATAGGCATCTCCTATCTTTTGTGAGCAATGGGACATGAATGCGGTCAAGGCTTCGTCCGGCACCAAATAAGCCCGTTCATCTCCATTCGCATACACATGCCGGAGCTTCGATAACAGAACATACAATTCTTCCTGAGAGAGGTTTGCCAATCTCAAGACAGGAGCGGAGTAATCAACTAACCCTTGCTTGAGAAACTGATTTTCTGCCAATCGACTTTGAAGAGCGGCATAACTATAGAGGCCGCGTCGGGTATCACCCAAGAATTCGGGGGTTCCTCCAAAGATGAATCCGACTCCTGCGGCTGTTCCTTGCAGACCGTCATTCACGATCCGTAATATCTGTTCGTAATTGGCATTGCGAGATTGGGTATGCGTCATCTTGTACAAGTTGACCATTTCATCAAGACAGACGAGCAATCCGCTGAATCCAGAGAGCTTTACAAACACACTCAGCAGCTTTAGCTGATCATAGACATTCGCATCGGTGACAATGGTCCGGACCCCCAGGGCATTCCGGGCATCCGTTTTTGTGGCGAACTCGCCACGTAACCAGCGAAGTGCATCTGACTTGAGAGTTTCATTGCTTGTATCATGACCTCGCCAATACTGCGCGATCACTTCCGCAAAGTCATACCCACCGACTAGTTCAGCGAGGTGAGTCATTCGTTGGCGTATCACCAACTCCGGCTTGGTCTGCTCCCGCTCAGCCTCCTGAAGCGCTGAGGTGACAAAACGCTCAACCACACTCGGAAGTGCGCTTCCATCTGGTTTTGATCGTGTTGCCATATTCCGCATGAGTTCGGCGTATAAAGAGCGCGCCTGGCCCCCTGTCGCTTGCAATCGGCGATCCACCGTGAGATCCGCATGGATGGTGACCAGCTTCCGCTCAAGAGCTATAGACCGTATGAGGTTGAGAAAGAACGTCTTCCCAGAGCCATACTCACCGATCACAAAGCGTACCGTTGAGCCACCATCAGCAATTCGGTCAATATCCTTCACAAGTGCTTCGACTTCTCTAGCCCGACCTACCTGAATGTGATGTTGGCCCAAGCGAGGGACCACTCCTGTACGAAGACACTGGATCACCGTGTCCCGCTCCTTCGGTTTTATCTTGATGTCTGGCATGACATCATCTCCTTTGCTATCGAGATGTTAATCCGTATCGGATCTTCTCCTTCCCACAATGGCTCACCTGCAGCATCAAACGAAGCCTCGTTGATCAGCTCCAGGGCCCCATCAGGCAATATGTTGAGCTTTGAGGCTAGCTCATCGATTTCTGCTCTCTCCCATGCCTCCTTCTCACTGAGAAAGATCAAAAATTGGGAGTGAACAGCACTGAGGATGCCGATCCCTATTGTTTTGGACGGAATAGTTCGACTGACCTCATCGTGGTCTACAAATATGGTCGCCAGCATCGCCGATACCGTTGCCGACTCGATGAGCTTGGCATTCACCTTTTGCATATCAAGCTGAACTCCATCTTTGCTCTTCTTCGCTTGGTCCCGTGGAATGCGGTATTCGGCGTTCGCCGGCTCAACAGGGCGTACCGTTACCAGATTTTCTTCTGGTGTCGTCGCTCCTTGAAGACTGAGAGAATGCAGATCAGCGTGGAGGAGTGATTCGGGGAAACCGAGCAAGGAATAAATTCTTGCTAGCGCTTCTATTTCCTCGATTTTGATATAGCCATCGGAGCCTGCCAAACTGATCATGCACTGGGCTAACCGAGCTTTTTCTGCAGTCTGTAATGGTTCAAGCCGTTTGCTCAGCCCAGATAAGCTTCTCTCTTCGCTTGTTAACCATCGCAGATGAGCTTTTAGTCTTCGTCGTTCGGACTGGTCCATTCCCAATGCACTCTCTAGTTGATGCTCTAACCGACGCTCTTCCTCGTCCGAGAGAACACCATCCGCCATCACAACTGTGACACCAAGATCTAACAACAGCGTGGCCAATGCATACTCTGGGGACGGTGTCGAAGCCGCACCTGATCCTCGTCGGAAGAGCACCACCATCCCATTGACTTTGAGAGTGGGTCCTCCAAAGCGGACATCGGGTTCGATCCCGTAGTCCCACTTTTCAAGTAACTGGGCTAGCTGGACATAGTCGATTTTCGAGAGGCGCTCGTTTTTCTTCCATCTGGCGAACAAATCGTTTCCTGAGAGGAGAACTAAATCTCTAGTTCCTAAGGACTTCTCAAGCCAGTCTTTGAAATCCAGACTCACTCGCCCTTGATGCTGTCTCACTAAATCAATGGGCAGGAGGGCGATGCTGGCTAGATCGGATTCCCCCGCATCCTTGTTCCCAACGTACCGACTATAGGCATCGAGTTCGTCGGTACACCGTTCCACTAAGTCAAGAAGCTTTGAGGGAATCGTTCTTAGCGCAGACACATTTGGCAATGAGGTCTGAATAGTGATTTCTTGCCCAAAAGAAGAACTAGCAGGTCGATATTGAAGTTTGAGTAGTCCTTTTGCCGGACGGAGTTTTATCCCCTCCTGGAATTCACTCGTGTAACGAAGATGAAACAATTCTTGAAGTTCATGCCTGCAACGTTTGGCGGGCATGCGGAGGCGTGTTTCAGGGTGACACAGAACCAATGATAATGCCCACTCGGCAGGTATGGGCAATCCAGAATGGATAAACCGTGCGATCGCGACTTGAATCGTTAATGGCAGAAAATCAGAGGATCTTTCCGTTGGAGGTGAAGTCTTTGATGAATCTGTCCCGAAAACGCAAGCGTCAACCAGATCGAGAAACGATCCTCCATATCGCTGAAATGAATCAATCTTCCCAAACTGACGTAAAAGACTATTGCCTTCCTGCTTGAAAAAGCTGAGTTCACTCTTATCGTGGCAAAAGGGATCCTTTGTCCCAAGCAATCGTCGTTCTAAGCCATATAAAAACAATAATGGAAACCCGACATGAACTTCGGGGTTTTGGCAATCATTCACCAGCCATCCCAAGTAACCCGCGCGTGTGGCCGGAGTCATCTCGAGATAAGATGGCCAAAAGGGCATATTCCTGCCTGCATCGTCCGCATTGGCACGATCAACCGGTACTTCAGGGTCAATGAGCGCAGGTTCCACTCTAGAAAATCCGCTGGCTGCTCCGAGACCGCTACCGACATAAATTCCACCTTTTGCAATCTTGTACCCGTTCACACGTATTTCTCTTCCGGGGGAGATCCAATAGGATGATTCGTCTTTGGTGGTTTCCCTTCTAATTGGCTGAACGCTGACAGTGAGGCGTCCTCGGGGACGTAGAGTTTGCTGCCAATCTTCCCATGGGATCGTGACAGACCAATTTTTGGGCATCAGTTGTTCACTGATATATCGGTCAATGGTGGCGTCGCGTTGGAAGGATTCGTTCAGCATTTCCCATTGGAGAATGTTCTCAACTCGAAAGGTTCGAGGCTCTTTGCGAAGATGGCACCATGCAAAAACATAATGGGGATCGCAGTGGTAAATTTCTATCGTCCGATCGGTTACACGGCCTTCGGCATCTCGATATCTGACCCAAAGCCGACGATCATACCTTGCCATCTTGTGGTTAAATGGGAGAGTACCGCGATCAGTAGAAGCGCTTTTAGGTGATCGGAAATGAGAGGAATCGTTAGGACTTGAAGAGTGAAACTCGTCTCTTGACTTGAAATACTTGACCAGTCGCCAAACGGTTAGACCGATTGCAATAGCGACCAGAAGATCCATACGATTCCTGGCTTAGGTATAGGTATATGTTCTGGAGCGGGTACTACCCGCAAGGGAAAGCACAGTAGGATTTTTCTCATGGAAAATGCAAGCCATTTAAATGATGAAGTAGCCTCATGGAGAATGTGAATCAATATAAGTTTGTGTATTATCCATAGGTTATGTGTGCAGCGATGGTTAAAGGTTCCCACTAAAATTCATCTGCTTAATGGACAGTAGAAGCTTTTCTTTGCATAAATAGTAGAGATAAATGGAACTAATTGTGAATTAAGAACTTCTTCGTTCTTTCATATGAAACCGAGCTCCCACGTCACACACTTCTAAAATTCCAATAACATCCTCGATCGAGTGTTTCACAACACATATAGACGGTATCAGCTTCCCTCAAGCGCGCAGTGTGACGTACTTAACTTAGCGTTCTCGCGGTAGAGCATCGGCCATGTCTAGGGCAGAGACATTGCCTGTGCAGAGTAGTGCTCGAGAGTCGTGCTGACGTTCAGGCGGAGTTGGCCACGCGCTCCCCACCCATCCGTTCGCGCCGCGTGTCCGATGCGGCCACCAGAGCACGCATCTTTGTGATCCACGAACACGAGCGTGCGAAAAAGAAGAGCGGATCAGGGAACTTACGGGGTGTGTCTGGGACGCATTCGCTGACACCTCGCAATTGAGTGAGAAGGTTGATCCGTTACACGCCACGCTCGCCTTCTAGAGAACCCTCACGTTCCGTAGGACGATAGTTACGCGAACTAGCTGAGGGCCTGTTCGAAATAGTCCTTCACTGCGGCCATCGCAAGGCAGTCATCCTCATTGTAGGCCAGAATCCGTCGCAGAGGAGCTTCATCCGTCGGGTTCGCGAGGTATTGATTGTACCAGGCGATTGAATTGGCTCCGGACGGATCTGGATCGCGCCACGTGAAGCCAATCTGCTTGGCAATCTGTTTGATCCCATAGGAATAGGTTGGCCAGTCGGAGTAGGTCACGATGAGATCACTGTAAAGGTCATACTCCTTCCCTTTGTAGGTCTCCAGCACAGCTGGATCCAATCCATATCGTTCCATGAGCTGTTTGAGGGTGCTCCGTTCTTTATGCGAGTAGACGTAGTACACGTCCTCACCGGCCGTGAGCAGGAACTCCCAAAAGGCTCGCACGGTCGCTTCTTCATCATCTGGCTGCTTGGCGAGGAAATACTGAAAGACAGAGGCCCTCCCCTGTTCCTTGATCAAAAGCCCAAACAGATAAGTCACACCGCGCGTCGGATCGTCTTCGATGTCGAAATACACCTCGCGAATCCGTACAGGGAAGGTAAAGCCCGGTCGAATCTCTGGTTTCCCGGCCAACCGGACGCGAGCACGCTCTTTCATTCGAAGCAGCGATTCTTTCCCAGTACGTGGAATCTTCTTGGGCGGTTTCAGATATTCATTCACATCCATGGCCGCGATGTCGCGGATTGTCTTGAGCCCGACCTCCTTGAGTCGAAACTTGACTTTCCCCACGAAAAACAGCCCGGTGGGATCAGCCTGCTCGGTGACCCAACGTTCGCAGCGTCGATGCCACTGGCAGAGTTGGCAGTTGCTCCCAAGTACCGGTTCGGAAGTTTCTTGTCCGGAGATCAAGCGCTGCGCCTCGGCTAGCGCTTCCTGAAAGTCTTGTTCGAAGTCGGCGACCGGGAATTCTTCGAGCTGTTTCTCGACATTTACAATACGCCCAAGAGGAAGAGACACTCCCTGGATACGCTCTAACAACACGCGGTAAAAGAGAATCTGGAATGCGTAGTGCTCTTTGAAATGTGTCCGTTTTCCATCCCGTTCTTCCCAGCCCTTCCCTGCTTTGATGTCAATTGGTTCGTAGCCATACGGGCCAAACCGAGAAGAGAGATCCGTTCGTTTGAGCAGTAGATCAGGTCGTCCCAGGAATGACCCGTCCACGAGACACCCTTGATAGATCAAGTCTGCCCCTTCCTGCATCAGTCGGTGCGTCTCCACCCATGCCTCTTCAATGCCACACTGGCTGAGATCTGAGACGGCAACCTCACCGAGGGTACCAATGTACTCACGCTCAGTTTGAAGGCCTAGCTCCCAGAGTAGTTTGACAAAGGAGCCGACCTCGCTTCGGTCCTTGGGATCACCATTCGCATCGAGGTACACGCGATGCGCACACTTGGTGATGTTGTAGAGGGCCTGAGCGGTGATGCGCATGGAGAGGGCAATCCTCGGAAAATTAGTTCAGTCGATTACGGGAGGAACTGAGGTCTTGTCAAGAGGTAGGAAGTGAAAATCGGGGCGAAGTGCTAGAATTTTAGATCGAGGCAGAGCCCGCCACACATGTTTGTACTCTCTGTCCGCTGAAATGCTTAAACATGGTAATGGCTTTTATCATGTTTAACATCGCATAACTTTTTAATCTTCAGAACCTCTAACTTTAAACTCGAGTCGCAAAAATCATTGGCGAACGTTATGGGAGCAGGCCATTCTCTAAAGACAATGATTCTTTCAACCGTTTCAATATGACTCTGCCCAGCACGATTAACGTTCAGTTACGCGCGTTCCTTGGATCTCCCATCCTTGGTGAATCGGATGTTGAGTGTAAGTGAGTTATACGGATGAAACGCAGGAATGCTGCTCACGATCTGGCCATCTCGAAAGTGATGCTGTGCGATAGTTGGAAATAGCTCTTCGGGAACAGGATGGGCCGCGTTAGGATTGTGAAACATCGAAAGGCCTTCTGCCCACGTCTCATTGCAGGTTTCGTCAACGATGTAGCGAAATCGCTTGGGCATCGCCGCGTTCGGATCGTGATCATGATACGTCCCAACCCGCACCATCAGATGATCCGCCGCAGCAAAACCTGCTTGACGCCCAAGGCGATTGAACTTCGAGATCGTTCCGGTGGCGGAAAAGAGCACTGCACTGACGTGTTCCGCATCGGGCTGGAAGAAGTAGCCAGAGGGGATTTCTTTGCTTCCGACTCTGTGGGTCTCAATCTTTAGTGGAGAGATCACCAGCTGACCGGCATCGTCATAGTGGAAGTCATGGCGAACGCCGTAGAGGTAGTTCATCAGCGCAGTAGACGTCCACAGCATCGATTGATCGTCATGGAAATCTGCGATTGCGAAAACAAGGGACTTGCCCTGAACGTGTGGAAGTTCCCAGTAGCGCTTGCTCAGCTTTGAGTAGAGTGGACTGCCAAAGCGGACGGGGATTCTGTGTTCCTGAGCCTCTAGAACTTCGGCCAGCGTCTGTGGAGCGCGGCGCGTTTTGAAGTACCGCGGGGGATTGTCATCTTGCCGGCCGACGATGACCGCCTCAATTGCGACGGACTTCCCGTACTTGGTTACCAAGAAGTCAGGAGCGGCATGATCTCGGTCTAGGAATAGTTGCTCCTCGTTGATGTAGGCGAAGAGGTAGAGTTCCCATAGGCGCGAATCGAAGCCTGAAGACTGAAACTGCTCTACGAAGTTCCCATCCACGTCAGAGAAGTGGGGCATCATTTCCTGGATCATCGTCCGAGCGGGTATCAAAGAGGCATCGTTCGAGAGGCGGACGAAATCAGGATGGAGTTTGTCGGCGGGCAATACTGAACTGAAAAGGTCGAGGGTCTTGTTCGGTTTCCCCTGTGGATAGACGCGAAGACCCATTCCAGTATGCCACTTAATCACTCGCACGATCCAAGTCTCGGCTGCGTCGGCGGTGGCGATTGACACCTCTAGATCAAAGGCACGAAATCGGCCAGCCTCATCTCGAGCGAGCACAATTCCCACGTAATCGTTGTCTATGAGGTCATGCAGAAGCACGCCGAGAACCGTCTCGTCTTCGTTGGCGAACCAGGCAAGCTCCTCGCTAATATAGGCGGCGGCTGGGCTTCTCGAATGAGCTGCCAATGCGTTGAAGAGCTTCTCGTCGATTCGTCGAACTTCGACCGGTCGAATCACGCCCTTCTCCCTCTTCTATCCGATGCCAGATTATGTTTAGGCCTACCCTCATGCACTGCCGAATCTACAGGCTGCTGTCCGCATACCACAGTCCAACGCTTTAGGAGCAGCTTTCCGCGCTGCAAGCTGCTGCATCGTGGGGGCATTTCGTCTTTCCGAAGGGCTATACTTCTAAAACCCAGCATGTGCGATATCAGTGCGAAGCGCCTACCTTCTACGAGCTCATAGTGACTACGGATTTTCGTGTTCCTGGCCTCCTCACATACCCCATCGGCGGGGTATCGGCACTCCCTGAACCGGAAAGTGCTGTACACGGAAGGGGCGCAATATCTGGCATAACAAGGGGGGCCTACTGGCTGCTATCGCAATTTCGCAAGCGCATGTCAACGCGGTGGCTGCAGGAAGAGTTCCAGGTCTGGACGCTCAAAGTGAATTCCGACTCCTCTGCCCTGCTCACCTGTGACGATGGAAATGGTCACATTGTGTATGATCAATCTGTACCTATACAGATTTCCCATTGCCGGAAGTGAAACTGTACTTCTGCAACAACGTCATCATGCTGTCGGGCGAGTATTGACTAGCCATACCCGCATGGCTTTGGCCTTGCGGGTTTGTTCTTTGAGAAACGTTATTTGAAGATGATCTAGTGCTTCCTGTCCTTGGGCGGATTCGGATCGTTACCATAGCTATCGCTATCCCTGATTGACCCATCCTTTCTGTGAATGACCACCTCCAGACCATCCTTCTTAGCTGCTCCTATTGCTCTATTAATGGCAGCATTCTGCGTTCTGTGGGTGGAACTTACACGTTCGGCACCTTCCTTTCTTGTAGCCCAACCGTCATCATGCGGCACTACATGGATATCTCGCTTTTTCGACATAAGCCCTCCTTATTGGTTAAACAACCACTTCATCAGCTTATTCCAGAGACTATCCGACGGCACCGTTGGAACCTTCCCCGTTTGGAAATACTGCTCCTTCTCCGCTCTTTCATAGGACCTGCCTGCTTCGATCTCTCTTTTCGACCACTGAGAAACCCAAATCACCCTGTTTCGCTTTATCCAGTAGTGTGACCGACACTCGAAGCTCCAGTTTCCAATCGACGGGTGGAGAGAAACTGTCGTTCCCTCGAAATTTAACCGCCAATCTGTAGGACCGATTGGGGTGATAACTTCCTTGCCGCATCCACAGCAACACTTGTGTGCCGCCGTGCCGAATATCTTACACACGTAGAGCGTCCCGTCTTCCAGTTTATTGGGGATGTGCTCCACAAATTCATGCTTCAGTACGGTCCTTCGCTTCATGGTCGATCGTCATTCGTCACAGTATTGCCATCGATTGTATAGGTGCTATGGTGCTCGTTCTCAAGATCGAGATAAAATCCCATCAGCTTTTTCCATTTAATAACGGCTAATGTGGCGTTCAAAGCGTTTAGATCTGGGATCTGTATATTCCTGGAATAGTCGTCATTGCCGTCACCCTCTAAAGAAGACACCCGTTTTTCAACATGGTCGCGCTGTTTAACCGTACTCGTGGTGACCCGCAGAATTCCTATGAGGCTGCCATCGACAAGCTCAACTCCCATGCCAACATCTATAAAACCAATACCGAATTCTTCACATTTCTTGATGATGAGCCGTTTCACAGCTCCACCATCAATGCACAAGAATACGAAATCCATGCCACGGAGTTGCTCAACCGTTGTAGCGTCGATGTGGTATTCGTGCGCTACTATACCGCGCCGCATCTTCATGTACCGATTCCTGTAATAGATTACCTTCTTTGGCGATTCCTGCAACTCTTCGATAGATGCCGCTCCCGGTGATCTGAATGCGTTATGCTGCAAAAACTTGTCTCCATCAAACAGATGGATCTCTCTAACCGGGGTTTTCGCAACCAAGTCCAATACGTATGAACCTGTCCCCCCTAAGCCGACGATCGCAATCTTTGGAATCTCCAGCTTCATCATAACCATGCTGATACCGGCTCGGCTTGAGGCTGTATCGATATAGTTGAAGACACATTCATCTGCCTCTGCCTGAACGACCGGAAAGCCTTTGGCTGTTACGGTCGGATCAATTGCTTCAGCAGGACCTGACAGTATGGCCGCATATGTCGTTATTTGGTCATAATAATCGCGGTAGCCGCCGCTTAACGGCTTCGCCGAGAAAGAATGCTGCACCACAAGGCCTTCCGCGAGCTGCTGTGGTCCGCTGGCGTGACGTATTTTCCCCAATTCTGACCCATCTCTGTTGCAAGGATACTCACCCGCAAAATAGGCCACATGCGTATCTGGTCTCGTCGTCACGTCCCCTGCAAGATTCAGTTTCGAAACTAGCGTGCCACGCTTGATCTCTCTCGCGGCATTCACATATGGAATGTTTCCAACCACCAAATGCCCGCTTTTCACCCGAACATCATATCCCTCATCTCGAATCCGTTTTAAATCAGGACTACGATTTATTAGTAGCTGTGACATTGAAGATCATGCCCTCCTTGATCTTGACCGTTTCGCCCTCCACTAGCGTCCCTTCCGGCTTGTTCCCTTCACCCTTCCTATAGGTAATCGTGAAGGCAACGTTCTCACCTGTCGGTGGATTATCGAAAGCCAGTGCGACGATCTGGGCATAGGTCAGTTTCCTTTCGGTCACAACCTTGGCGCGGCCGTTTACGATAATGGTGAACTGCTTCTCGTGATCTTCTTTCATATGATCTTCCTCCTTGCTTATAGTGAAATGGTCATCTACAATGAGACGAATTCGTCAACCGTAAACCCAAATAAAAAGCCCTCGCTGGGCCATGCACTAACCGTCAACTTTAATTATACTAAATCGTCATGCCACAATCAAGCCCATCAGAAATGTTTCCGGACCGTCTCCGCAGTGCAAGAGAGTACCGAGGATTCAGTCAAGGCGAGCTTGCCAAACGCGCTGATCTTCAGCCTTCGGCGATTTCTCATTTTGAAACCGGTGCTCGGAAACCATCCTTCGATAATTTGCGTCTTCTCGCGGACACGCTCGATGTCACAACCGACTACCTGCTCGGTCGCGTCGATGACTTCACCGCTCTGGCCGATGCTGACAGGCTTCATCGGCACTACAACGCGCTCCACGGCGACGACCGCAAATTTGCCGATGACCTCATCGAGCTGCTTGCAAAGAAGTCGCAGGGGAAATAGATGCCGAAGGACGAAGACTTTCATTTTGCAACACGCGCTGCCGAAAAACTCATTGGAGACTTGGGGATCAATGCTTTGCCCATCGACCCTTTTGCAATAGCCAGCGGCCGCAAAATCGAAATCCGTCCAAAACCTTCCTCCAGTGCCGGCGTTTCTGGAATGCTCATCCGTGTCGGGAACTTCTTTGCCATCGGCTACGCCACACATATCGACAACATCCCGTTTCAAAGATTTAGCATCAGCCATGAACTCGGCCACTACTTTCTTCCAGGACATATCGATGCAGTGCTAGGCAAAAGCAATGTGCATGAATCACATGCCGGGTTTACATCCTCCAATAGTTATGAAGTAGAAGCAGATCATTTTGCTGCCGGCTTCCTTATGCCTAGCCACCTTTTTCTTCCCATACTTCGTCGCACCGGCACAGGCTTAGCTGCCATCGAATCACTCGCCGATGCATGCAACACATCGCTACTCGCAACAGCCATCCGCGTGATCGACTGTACCGGCGACCCGATGGCCATTGTTGTCAGCACCGCCAACAAAATCGATTATTGCTGTATGTCAGACGCCTTTAAAGAAATCGAAGGCATCACCTGGCTTAAGAAAGGACAACCAGTTCCGCGCACTTCAGCGACGTTCCAACTGAACCTGGACTCAAACAAAGTTCAACGTGGTGCACGAACCCAAGGCACGGCCAATCTCCAGGAATGGTTTAGTTGCGACCGGAATATTGAAGTGACAGAAGATGTGGTCGGGCTCGGCAGCTATGGCAAAACACTCACTGTCCTTTCCGACATCGAGCTGCCTGACGAGGAAGTAGAAAAAGAGGAGGAAGATTTAATCGAATCCTGGACCCCCCGTTTCCGTCATTAGTATAACGACAGTCGAGTTACGCCAGTCAGTGCCATAGCGACCTCTACCGATTTTTTACCGCTCACCTTCTTCCTTTTTCGCCCCTACCGACAATTCCGACTCTCTTCTTGACCATCTTCACGAACCGTCTCTTGCAGAAAGGTACGGGGTTTCTCTTTGGAATCTCTTCCCCATGCCTTGTCATTGAGGGCTATTGAAGATCATTGAAGGAGATTGAAGAGGGATTGAAGAAGATTGAAGGGTACGAGTTATACGTTCTAGATTCCTCGTTTTACGGATATAGTTCAGCATTTTGAGCGCGGTCGCGTTTGCATCAAGACGCGTCCGTTCGGCGACTTCAATAAAAGCATTATCATGATTCGTGACGCGGAACCGGAGGCGATATAGGCCGGCGATCATGGCCTGGCTACCGGTTGGAACAATGGCCAGATAATCGTATGGGTGCTCTTCCCAATGTAAGGCTTTCACCGTGTCCAGATAATCCACCCCAAGCCCTTGTTCAATTTCTGGTTGGACTGGCTCGAACTGGCTTGGGCTTCCCAGATCACACAGAATTTCGGCGTCATTAGGAATGTTGCCGTATGGATTTCCGTTGCTGAATTTAGCGGGAATAGGGTTGCGATTCAGGAGAGCAACCATTTCGTAGACAAAGCCAGCCGATAGTAAAGCCTTGATAGCGGTAAAGCAGGCATCATTATTCGTTCTGCCACTATCAACGCGGTCAAACAGATCATGATCTCCTACTATTGAATTACTTTCACCGCGCAGGACGCGGTATTGTCCGTATATCGTCTCTTGTAGCTTGTAGGAGTTCCACGAGAACCCATGAGGCGGGATTCCATACCAGCGGTCGAGGTCTTGGCCAGCATACAAGGCTAGTAACAGCCGAGCAGCCACATTTCCACGGTTCTTGAGCTGTTGTAGCGGATTGGCAAAAATCCCATCTTCACCATCTCCGAATACTAGGCCGCTTCCAAACTAGACTCGTTTATCGAGTGGTTCCCCGAAAGTCGGTAACACATGTCGGATTCTTCCTCGTTCAATCGGACCGTCGGGTAACTCCCCACCCCGCTCTTCTAGCCATGCCTCCCGTGTGTAGACGAGCGGCTGCGTTGGAAGTGCCGGCGTCGAATCCGTTGTGGGGATGGAACGTTGTTTCCTCTTTCCCTTCAGCACCGGAATAGTTGGTGTAGGAGTAACGGCCGGAGTTGTTTCAGCAGCCTGAATTGGTGCTCGAATGGTGCAGAGGTTTGCAATGGCGTCCGCAGCACGCTTGCGGTTAAAGCGGTCTTTGCCGCCGCCAACAGCGTTTTGTATAGCGGTTACACTAGCAGAGCTGAATTGCCCTGTACCTTCAGTGTGAGCGGCTAGTTTTAGATAGGCTCCAATGGTAACGGCGTCGGCGCGAGCATCAAGCAACGCCTTTATTGCCGCGTGGGGAACAGCAAAGAACTACCATCATTGGGGCTACTTTTGGTGTTAGTCATCGCTTCACCCTGCGCAAATTGTTTTCATACCGTGTGACCAGTTTAACGGGATAAGGCATCACATAAAGTAAGATGATTTTGCACGGTGTTGCTCGCGTTCTCGCAAAAGATTCGTGGCATATTCTTGCCAGAAAATATCTGTGTCGCGTTACTGCATAGATGGTGAGCTACCACTACTCCTTCCTGAAGTGCATTTGTTGAGTCCGGAGGTTCTGCCTTTGAAATTGAACTGATATTTCTGATTGAAAAATCGCTTCCCATTTTGGCGTTTGCTATTTCTGGCGACTGCAGTATTAGCTTTTTAAAGGCCAAGGAGTGTTTCTTTGTAAGAGATTGCGGATCGTAGTATACGTTGATTATTCCTGATGGGGAAATCTTCTCCAGGTGGCGCATTGCCGCGAATATGGCAGACAAAACGGTGGTCGACCAAATAGTGTTGTCCCGTGCTACCCGGCCAATATCACCAGAAAAATGATTCCGACGGGCGAGGTATTTAATGTCTGCATACGTGACCACCCCAAAACCATCTACTTCACCAAGTAATTCTGAAAGCGTGCACAGATGTTCATAGGGATGGCTGCAACCAACTCTTGAACCGTGAGCATTCCAGTTATCTTCTTCGATAACTACTGAGCTCACAATAATCCGCTTATGGTTGCTTGCTGATTCGGATCGTTCATCTATAAATACGAAGAACTCTGGTTTCATGGGGTGATCCAGTTTATGTACTCGTAAAAAGGGAACCGATTGTCTTCATGGGCAGGAAGAGCTTCCCTGGCTTGTCCGGAAAATCTATAAACCCGAAATGCCGGTAGAAATCGATGGCTTTGTCGTCAATCGCGTCAACCACGACAGCCATAGCGGCAATCTGCGAGGACTGCATAAAGGCCCGCTGCAACGCATCCATGAGCAGGAACTCCCCTATTCCCTGCCCTCTGTAACGCTGATCGACGGCCAAACGTCCCAGTAGAGTGACTGGCACCATCGGATAGGGTGGGAGTTTTTTCACAATCTCGTCCGGCAAATCTTCGAGGTAAATGCCGGAAGCCGATAGCGTGTAATACCCGCCGATTATCTTGTGATCGCTCTCTCTGGTGAGAATAAAGGGTGCGGCGACCCTGCGCCGTGCATCCTGAGTGGCTTGTTGCTTTAGATAGTGATCAAGCGTTTCATGGCCACACGAAAAATCAGCACGGTTGTGGTGTTTTCCTATTGGCTCAACGATCCACAGGGATAAATTATTTTCAGCGGGCATTGACGCCGCGCTGCTGACGTTCTTTATAGCGCTGCGCCGCTTTTCTTAAGCGCGTAGTCGGCTCAGGCGAACTTAACAGCGCCGCCACGAATACTTTACGGTCACGGTCGCTCAGGACCATTGCATCATGATCGCGTAATGTTCGCGTTGCGTTTTCTTGAGCAGAGGCAACTACGAAATCCGTCAAAGAACGCCCGGTTAATTTGGCCGCTCTTAGAAAAATGGCTTTCTGTTGTTCTGTTATGCGTGCTTCCAATCTGGCTGTCCTACCAGAAGAAGACTCCACTGCATCATATGCTGTTGTCATTTCTCGCCCTCCCTGCATCTAAGCGTACGGCTAATTGCCGTACATGTCAACTGCTTCTTTAGAGAAAATAATGAACGACTATCCGAACAAAATCTAAGTTATTGATTTCCTTCACGTCCCAGCCCTGCTCTTTCAGCTGGGCATCGATAAAGACACGTGCAAACGCCTCATTCTTAGCGCTCATGAATACGCGCTTTTAGAATCGTTGCTTACGCGCATATTCCATCCCCAACGAAGGTTCTCACCTTGATTTTCTTGGCTCGCTCTTGGACCTGAGCGGCATCATGCTGAAACTGCAATCGCATCCAACCTTCCGCCGTGCTGCCAAAGGCCTTCGCCAGTCGAATGGCCATGTCTCATGACAGATCGGCGTTCTCATTCACCAGATGGCTTAAGGCTGACCGCGATACACCCAAAACCTTCGCCCCCTCTGTCACCGTCAACCCATGCGGCTCCAGACAGTCCACTCGCACCAGAAAGCCGGGATGCGGCGGATTTTTCATTTTTAAAGCCTTCATATCCTCCTCCTTTCAATAGTAGTCCACTAAATCCACGTCCAGCGCATACCCGTCCTCAAACCGAAAGGTGATTCGCCAATTTGCCCTTACCGTCACACTCCACTCCCCTTTCCGGTCGTCCGCTGAGCGAATTTCATATCTTCGATCACTTCCGCTGATGAAGCCGTGCCAGAATCGCTCTGATCCGGTCTACTATGTCCGGCGGTAGCCTTCAGGAGTCATTTCCTCGAAATACCTCTTCAGCCCACAGTGCTTGAAACTTGCGATCATTTGTACCAGCATATAGACCGTCTTCCTGCTATTTCCATCCCGTCACAGCTCATGCCGAAGCGCTGAGATCTTTAATATCTGCCGTCTTGATACATAGGAACATGCCTTCTACAGCATCATTTACGGATGCCTTCGGTGCCTGGCGTTTTACACATACTCGATAGCCGATCTTCTCCCGCCGCACGCGTGCTGACGCGATGTCCGTTGCCAGTGTATGTCCGGTCCCCGCCCCGGGCTTTCCACCGGCGGGCTGCGTCGATCACGCCCGTGCGCCGCTCTCTCGACCGGCTTCTTTCCACGGTCATTCCTCCGCCTCGCGCCCTCTGGCCCGCCGGGTAGCGGTGTCCTTCCCTGCTCCTTTTCCGTTGATGGGTGACCTCCTCCTCCCGGTGAGAGGCCAACACATCAACTCACACAAAAGGAGCAATCACATGGCAACTCAATCAAACAAACCGGTCACCACGCTTCGCTGCGGCGCGATCAAGGCTACTATCTGGAGAAACGCCGGCGAGAAGGGCGAGTTTTACAACACGACCTTCGCGCGGTCCTACAAGGACGCCCACGGAGAGTGGAAGGATTCGGCGTCCTTCGGCCTCGCCGATCTCGAGGCCCTCGTGGCTCTCGTGACGCAGGCCAAGACCTGGATCGGCGAGCAGTCGGAGCAGTAACGAATCCATCGGAAGCCTCCGGCCTCCGCGCCGGAGGTTTCCTTCACGAAAGGAAAAAAACAATGAAGATCTATGAAGAGTTTGCGAAGTACCTCACGCAGCTGCTCGGCGGCTCAAACGCCGTTCGCATTACGGTGTCTGGTTATCTGCCGCTGTCGATTGAGAAAATCGGGATGAGCGAGGACGGAACACGGCTGGTGTCGCTCTGTCACTATCGCGAGCAGAATGGCGACCTGATGCGTGATCCCGACATGGTATTCCTCCTGTATGATCTGCCTGACGGCACGGCGGCCGAGCCCATCTCATTCAGAAACGACTACCTAGGCTTGGAGGTCTGCGAGTCCCATGGTGCTGGCAGCCGCACCCATGAGTTTCCTCATCCCAAACTGGACGTAGCAGACTTGGCTCAGACCTGGTTTGCCACTCTGCACGAGCAAGGATTCTTCGAGCCGACCGCGCAGCGCGACATACTCGCCTAGTGTGTCCCGCGATCGGATCACCGGGCATGTTCCAGCTCGGGACATGGCTCTGTGCATGATGGAAACGTTCATGAGTCGTGCTGACTTCATGCCGAGTTGGCGACGCGCTCCTCCCCCATCCGTTCGCGCTGAATGCGCACGGCAGCGGAGGGCGCCAATGTCCGAAGATGGTCGTTCAACCGTCCCAGATGCTTAAAGCATCGTGGGACCGATGGGGATCGCTTGGAGGTCAACCAAAACCAGCGCGGTCGGATGTACTGGAATTCTACCTGCACATAAAACCCCTCTCGCGTTTCCGTGACGATAACATCCCCCACCGTCTGTTTCGACACGGCTATCTTGACCTCTCGCTCGGTGACGCAATCCTCGACACGTACGGTCATCGTTTACGTTCCTTTCTCTTCTGTAGTGGACGGCCCGGCTCAGCAGCACTCGTCATCCATTTGTCACAGCGCTCGTTGAGACGCCTACTGCGTCGGACACATCATCAACAAGGCATTGCCCATGCCAAACATCTGCATCGCATGATATTCGGCAAGGGCTGCGGCACATTCGCCGGGCGCCTCCCCAATCGCGCCAAGACAAAGGACGGCTTCACAGGCCGTGCGCGTCATGCCCGTCAAGATCGACGGGCTTGATGGTTTTGGCGCCCGGGCTGCGGCCTGAGGCGACACGACTTGTGTGATCCCCTTGCCAGAGATCGCGGCGTCGAGCGCTCGTGAATCAATGCCGGAGAGCTGAGGCATCGTTTGTACCTGAGTCTGACTGGCCGTCAGTTCTGCCTGCAGTTCTGCGTCTTGCATCTGTGCAGGGACTGTCTCGCCGCTCAACATGAATAGCAGAGCGGAGACGGCCGTGATGCAAACTGCTCGCGTCTTCGTCATGACTGCTTCCCTCCTTGCGTCACTACCTCTTCCCGCTTCATCGCCCGTCGCGCTCGCGTTCCCGATGCTTCGTTGCCGCTAGTACCGGATCTGGCTGCTGACGTGCAGCCGCTCGATCATAGACGGGCACGATCGGATCCTTGTCCACAGTGCGGACGGTCTCGTGTCGTTCCCGCTCACCCAACCGGTCGAAGTTCACCACGTCCCAGACATTCCGCGACACGGTCCGCGGGGTGGTCTCTGTCACCTGACCCTGCTGATCGCGGACGGCGACCTGCACGACCACCGGCTCTTTCCGTTTCTGGACGAGCGCCACGCGATCCCCCGTCGTGATGTCGCTGTTTTCAAGCGCCCGCGCCAGGTCGGTGCCCCACACCTCCTTCACCCCCTGCGCCGTGTCGAGTTTCACGTAATAGCTCTTCTCCTTGTCGGGGTTGTGCTCGAAATGCGCGATCCCATGTTCTCGCACTTGGCCCACGATGATCCGATCCCCACGCAGTCGCGCTTTCGCTTCGGCCAGCACCGCGTCTCGCATCGGCGGACTCTCGCCTCGCTCCAGCAGAATGGCTTCCAAGGTTTTCAGGGCCACCTGTTGCTTCTCCGTGAAGGGGCGTTCACGGCGCTGGTGTGACGCCTGCTTTTCGATCACATTCCTGTGGGGCTGATTCCCTTCGCGATCACCACTGGACGGACGCAGAATGTCTTTGAGACGGTCCGCGAGCTTGGCTTCATCCAAGGCCCGCGGCTGGTAGCCCGCGACCTCGAATCCTGCGAGCTTCGCTTGCAACCAGGCCTCGGCTTTGAAGGCTTCAGTGCCCTTGATATGGAGACTGGACCAGCCCTTTTCTCTCGCCCGCAGCATCATGCCGTGGATCACATTCGGATCCTGCCACTCGGTAGTGAGGCGCGTGCCGCGATCCTCAAACGCGATCGTCTCCTCTCGATCACGGTAGTAGTATTTTGCTCCGGCAATGACGAACCGTTTCCGCAGGGCTGCTCCGACGTCGTCCGGTTGCCTGAGTGGTTCCGCTGCTCGCTGTGGTTTCCGCCGGCGCGTGGTCTCCTGCTCCTTCGGGCTCGATGCCGATTCTCGTTCCGCAAACACCGCAGTTCCCGCCGTGATTTCGTTCATGGCCTCACTCCTTTCCTACCCGCGTCGTGTATCCCAAGCGGGATAGACTTGCGCGGGGTCACGCAGGATGAATTCGATTTCCACTCGTCGAGTCTTCACTGGGATAGCTTGCCCCGTGGAGTCCTGCGCCACCAGGGGAAACACTTTCAGATCGATGTTCGTCGCGGGCATGCCCAAGGTGGTGAGGTAGGACCGCACGACTTCGGCGCGCGTCCGCGTCACGTCTTCGACGGGCTGGTCGCCTTCCGAGCCATCCGAATAGGAGCGGACCTCCACGAAAGGACTCTGGGCCGCCGCTTTCTTGAGATACTCCTGAGATAGCCGACTAGGCGTAAATGCCGTCACGCCTTGGGCCGGTCTGGAGCGAAAAATGACCACATGATTCCGCACCTCGAGCTTCTCCCGCGCGTTCACCCACGCCACCATCGCCGGTCGTGCCTCATTGAGAATCCGTTCGGCCTCGGTGCGGGTGCGGTGCCGTGGCGCCTCCTGCGTGATCAAGGGACCAGAGAGGGGCTTCACGCGAACGAGCCTGGTGCCAGCCTTGTTTCCCTCCCCGCACGTCGCGCTCTGGCTGAGTCCGCTCAGACGTTGAAAGGCGTCGTTCCAGAGACGGGCAGAGCCCTCCTCGCTGTGGGTTGTAGCGCCGACACACTCGTCCGTGCGGCGTTCCGGCTTTACTCGACGGGATTCCAGATTGCGGCCGTTCCTCTCAGACGGAGGTGCTGCTCGGTCATCAGTGACCGGCGGGTCCTGAGGGGTGGAGCCACTCGGACGTATCTTGCGAGATGAGATGCGTTCCGTCGCGTCTTGAGAGGGGCCTGTTCGCATCCGATCGTCATCCTGTTGCTTCAGCTGGAGGTAGGTCACGACCCCGCGTAGTTCCGACACCTGTTGATTGAGCAGATCCAACTGCCGTTGCCACAAGGTGCGGCCCTGCCGCTCCTCCATCGTGCGGGTCACGTGCTCATGATAGTTTGCGATCGCCTCGTCGGAATTGATGGTGACACGCCGCCACCCGGAGGGCACCACCGGCTTTGGCGCACAACCCAGGTCCAGCCCCATCAGGACGAGCACCATCACCGCTGCGAGTAGTCGTCTTGCCCAACGACATCCGTCTTTCTGCATCCTGCCGCTCCTTCCCCGCCGTCAGTCCATATCGAGCACCGAGAGATCCACCGTTGTCGCCCTGCCCACCTGCGTCTTCACCGGCTCCCCCATCACACCGGCTGTTCGTGCGGCTCCGCCTTCCTCCCGCTCCTGCTCATCAGACTCGACGGCTCCTGAACCGTTCGGTGCCGGTTCTTTGGAGACCCATTCCAATTGGTCGAAATAGGCATCCACGAATCGCTGCACGTACTCAGGGTCTGGCGGCTGGTCGGTTGTCACGGGTGGTAACGTCGACAGATCAACCGCCAATTTCGCCACATCGATCGGTTCGCCGGCCTGGAGCGGTCGCCTCCGCTGTTCTACGCGCGCGCGATGGAGATCCACATCGAGACGCGGCACCTCGATCGACAATTCTCCCAGGACGAGCGCGGCCTGTTCCAGTTCCGCTTGCGATGGGATACGATTTCCGCAGTCAGCCAGAGAGGGACTGACGCCACGGAGACGACTCAGAAAGGTTTCATCGTCATAGAACCGAGCCTTTCGGCAGAGGATCGGCTTGCATGCTCGGATCTGGATGATCGCCTGGTCTTCGCCTAGCTGCCGGAGCTCTTGCGGTAACAAGAGAGGCCGCGCCTGTTCAGATTCGTGGGTGCTCCGCGAGGCCTGCTGTCCCCTGCTGAAGCCACGCGGATGGCTCTGGCCGGTGGACCGCACCTTCGCCGTATAGGTACCGAGCATTTTCGAATACTCCTCGGCGTCCGCCTGTTCTTGTGGCGCAAACACCACCTGGCAGCCGTGATTGGTCACAAGCGTGCGCGCGTCGCGGTCCCCGTAGACCCCCTGCAGCTGCGACAGGCTTTGCACGATCGGCATGAGTCGGAGGTTGTAGCCGGCGAGAAAACCGACGCTCTTCGCGATGATGTCCACCCGGCCCAAGGCCGCGAACTCATCGAGTAGGAGCAAACAGGGGTATTGCAGCAAGGGGTTGCGCGCCGGAAGCTCCTGGGTGTTTTTCTGGATCAACTGCGAGAAGAACAAATTGACGAGGAGCGACGCCTCGCTCAACCGATTCGGTGGGATGCCGACATAGATCGACATCCGTCGGCGCCGCACGTCGTCCACCCAAATGTCGGTCGCGGAGGTGGCCGCATCCACGATGGGGTTACTGAAAATGGTGAGGGGTGCCACGAAGGTGGCCAGGATGCTCGCCAGGGTATTCTCGGAGTTGTGGTAAAAGCGCTGTAACGCCTCGCGACATTCCTGGCTCAAGGCCTGCTCGCCGGTGGCGCGTTGCGCGATGATCCCGCTCAGATACTCTTTCATCGGGGCGCCGTTGCCGGAGGCTTGCCGCAATAGTTCGCCCAACGTACAGGGCAACGTCGGGGTTTCGAGCAGATAGAGGGTGAGGCCCAAGAAGAGATTGCGTGCAGATTCACTCCAAAAGGCCTCTTTCACGTGTTCGGTGGGATACAACACCTGCGCAATGGCCTGAATATCCCCGATGCGGGTCAGGGGCGAGCGACTCACCCCGTCCAACGGATTCCACCGATGCGTTCGGAAGTCCTCGGCAAAGGGATTGAACAGGAACACTGCTTGTCCATGCGCGGCCCGGAACCGTGAGGTGTAGGCGAAGTTTTCCATCTTGACGTCGAGCACGACCACCGAGCCGTGAAAGTTCAGCAGATTCGGAATGACGAGGCTCACGCCTTTGCCGGAGCGGGTCGGCGCGGCCACCAACACGAATTCCTGCCCGGGATAGAGCAGGAACCGGCGTCCGTCTTTGCCGACGACGATCCCGTCCGTGCCGAAGAGCCCGGCCTCGCGAATTTCCGACCGCGACGCAAACCGCGCGTCGCCGTGCAACGAGGGACGTCTCGTGCAGTGGGCGAGCCAAACGAGTCCAGGCCCGATGATGACCAAGCCCAATCCGACCAGGGCTCCCACCTGCAAGCGGGGCCGCTGCATCGGGTCGTCACGATACGCGTCCCAGGCATCCGGCCAAGTCCAGAGGGAGAGCTCGACCGGCATGGTCTTGTTCGCCACATAGAAGAGCGCGCCCGCCAGATAGTCGGCGACCACCAGCCCGACAGGAATGTAGAGCAAGATCAGAATGCCCATAGCCCACCCTCTTCTCGTCATCCCCTCCTCATGCTCGCACCAGTGTGGCCTTACCGAACCGCGCCACGAGTTTCGCAATCGGATCGTAGTGGACTTCCGACACGAACCATTCTTTCCGAGGCGGTCGGCCGTCGATACCCGGCACGATCGCCGCGACAACATGGATGATGACATCGATCGTGAGCGAGACGAGCCGTTTCAATGTCGGCGCATCGTACATCGCCGCCTGATCATGCTCCTTGCACATGAACACATATCGTTCCGCCGCCAACGCGCAGGACTCGGCGTGGTAGGAGGTAATCGATCCGCTGTGACCGGTCGTGAGGAGCTTGAGAAAATCAAACGCTTCACTTCCGCGTAACTCGGCGAGCAGTACCCGATCCGGTTTCATCCGCATGGTCGCGGCGATCAGGGAGGACGGCGTAACGGGGGCCACACCTTGCCCGCCCTTCGAGTACAGCAGATGTACGCGATTGGGATGGTTCGGGAGCACGAGTTCGCGGACATCCTCGATCGTGACGAGGCGTTCCCGCGTGGGGATGCACTGACAGATCGTCTTCATCAGCGTGGTCTTGCCCGAGCCGGTATCGCCGACCACGGCGAGATTGTTCTTGAGGGCGACGGCCCGTCGAATGAACTGGGCCAGCTGCTTCTGCTCTAACAGTCCCACTAACTCTTGGTCCTTTTGATCCAGATCCCTGCCACGGCTCTCGAGATCCTCCGGCCGCGCCCAACAGAAGCGCGTGAAGGCGCCCTCTCGTTCATACTGCTCGAAGGTGCGAATCGTGTCGCTGGGTCTCCTGATCGAGAAGGAAATTCTCCCGATCTCACAGACCGGGGGGACCATGATCTGCACACGCTCGCCATCCGGCAGCGTGGCGGAGAGGATGGGCTTCTCCGGGCCGATATCTTGGTCCGTATAGGTGGCGACTGCGCGGGCCAGCGCGTGGAGTCGACTCCACGTTAAAGTTGGTTCGTCGTGCCTGGTCCAGACAGCCCCCACTTCGCAGAAGACTTCAGTCGGGCGGTTGATGACGATCTCCGTGGTGCCGGGTTCGGACAGATAGTGCAGCAGCGGACGCAACAGCTCTCGCACCATCGTGTCGCGCTGCACCACGTCGTTAGTCAGCATGGAGGGCATAGACTCCACTGAAATCCAGATCCCGCGCCACGAAGATCATCGCGCGATCCCCTTGGTTCTTATAGAGCGTCGGTTTGATGTTGATCGTGGACTCGAGGATGCGTTCGGCCATGCGATTGCCGGTCGCGGCAGAATTCTGGTAAATCCCGAGTTGCTGTGCCCCGCTCCCTCCGGCTTGCGTGGCCGTAGCGAACCCGATCGCATCCTGAACGATGGAGAGCATGAAGGCGGCGCCCAGCCGCTCGAACCAGTGGCGATCGATGTACCCCGGCAAGCCGGCCGCGCCGAGCTCATCGGCGGTCGGGGCGTTGACTTCCACCACCACGCCGGTCGGCGTTTTGACGCGATTCCAGAGGACGAAGAGACGTTGTTGCCCATGCGCCATGGTCGCCGCATATTCCCCCACCGCTTCGGACCCGCGCTCCAAGAGCACGACCCGCCCATTGTCGCTGTAGACATCGCTGTTGAGCGTGCAGGTCGCGAGTCCCGGGACGCCACTGACCACCCGCACGGTGAGCGAACAATCGATGGTGCGGCCTTTCGGCAAGATCAAACTCCGATCGCCCAACAGGGTGGCCTGCGCTTTTGGCGTGGCCGAGGGCGTGAGCTGACTGCCCAACGACTCTCCTTGGACGCTATTTGCGGTGGCCGTGCGCGCAAAGGTGTTGCCTATCCCGCCTGGCCGCACTCCATAGATCGTCCCGTTGCCTGGTCCAACGTTCCCGCTCGATCCAGGCACACTCGAATCAGCCGATCCGGTCGCATGGCTTTCAGGTTGGCCACTCGCTGACGGTCCTTCGCCCGCGACGCCCACGGAAGATGGCACCATCGGTCCGTCATTCATGCGGTGGTTGACGAGCTGCCGGAGCATCGCGAGCGCTTCGTTTTGGGGCGTGAGCTCGTCATGCTGGGTCTTGGGTCCGGTGGGGCTGACGGCCGAGGTCAAGATGAGATCGCCACCGAAGCGGCTTATCGGGGCTGTCCCATTCGCTGACCCATTCGATGAGGCTGCCGGCACACCCGACAGGGGGATCGGTCTCGCGTCCTCTCCAGGCAGCGGTTCCAGTTCCGGGACCACCGGGCGCCCACGCCCACGTGCTCCCTTCATGTCCACGTCTGCGTGGAGCGCCAGGGCATCGGTATCGAACGTCCGCCGTTGCGCAACTTGCGCAGGCTTGTTCACCGTCTTCTCGCTCTGCTCGTCTTTGGCCTGTGCCGCTTGCTTGTGTGCCTGCCACTGTTTCACATCCATCATCGACCCGACGATGAGCACAGAGGCCACGACTACCGCCACCACGACTTTGACCACCTGGTTGCTGCCGGGACCGGTCTCATTCACCGACACGATATCCATCGCCGGGGCCGCGGCTTGCTGGGACCGGTCGCTCGATCCGTCAGGCTGACTCGTTGATTGATTCCGTGCCGCCATCGTCCTATCGCACCACGCGCCTTAGGCCAGACACGGTCACGCCATCTCTTGACGCCACGCCGGTCTCATCGAAGGCCTCGTTCCAAATCCCCACCACCGCCGCGCCGAGGCGCAATACGAAGCGACGACCGGTCCGTTGCACGACCGCAAGATCGTCTTGCATATGAAAGTTGATGCGGGTTTCTTCGCCGCGTGGCGAGAGGTAAAAGATCGAGGGGATTTCGTGATTCGGGGGGAACCGGAAATAGGTGAACCGGCCGTCGTCGAACACGAGGGACGGCGCGATCTCTTCCCCGCCGGAAAGCACTTCCATGGAGTAACGCACATTGCGAAGTTCGGGCAGGGCCTCGGCCACCCGCTCTTGGATCAGCTCTTGTTCGATCGTCTCTAGCTTGCGCCGATCTGTGTTGGTTGCCAATCCGACGATGGTGTCCGTATTCACATGCTCCATGCGCGCATGGCGGAAGATGACCCGATACATCGGTTCTCGTTCCAGCCCCTTGCCTTCCGGAGGTTTTCGCCAGCGTCCGAGCCGATTGTCCGGCAGTACTTTGAGCTCCAAGCTGTAGTCTCGCTTGTCGGTGCGAATTTCCACATTATTATGGGTGGCGTGATCTTTGGGTTTAATCCAGACTTGATTCGTGCCGACCTCCGCCCGGATACACCATTCCCCTTCGGCCTTGGCGCAGTCGCCGATGAATCCGGCCGCGGCGACCACGATCTTTTCGTCCTCGCCCAAGACGACTCGCGTCACGGCGCCGCGCCGGACATGTAGCGTGACGACTTGATCGGGGTTGTAATTGATGTAGCGCACCCGTTCGTCGAAGGCACCCGGTCGTGGAATCTCCGCCGACCAACTCACCGCCGAGGCCAGCACCGTGGCTGTGATCAGTCCACCCATGAGCCACACCCGTGGATCTTGCTCGTTCATCATGGTGTTAGCTCCGGTGACCCAGCCGTCGGTGTTGCAGTGGCGGTGGAGATCTCTTGGTCAACCCGCCAGGCCGTGACTTTGTAGCCCAAGGGATTCAGCAGAAGCTCTTGTTCCTTGCCTTTCATGGAGGGCTGATACTCGTAGCTCAACGTGGCGACGTAGAATTGCGGCGGGTCCGGCAATTCGGCCTCGAGGCGTTTGGAGGACTTTTCAAACCGCACCGTGGCCTTGGAGCCGTGTTCGTCGTGGGCAAGGGTAATACTCAATACTTTCACCCGCATGTCGATGTTCGGCCCAAGCTTCCGGTCTCGGGCATTCGGTCCGTCATAGAGCTTGGCATACTCGCGGCCCACCACGTCGTTGCTCATCATCAAGACCGTGTCGTAATCGAGCTGCAGGAGCTTCCAATAGTAGGACTCCCGCGCGACGACGTACTTTTGCGCCCAATGTTTATCGAGGATGGTGCGATAGTCCTGCACCACTCGTTCGTCGCCGACACTCATTAACTCGATATTGCCGGTGGCTTTATCGACGGCGTACACGTACGGCACGGTCTGCTTAAGTGGCGCCAGCAGCGAGAGTCCCACGACAGCACAGATAGCAACGACACAGGCTCCCGCGGCGACCCACCAGGCCCGGCGCTCCGATTGCGCGGCCCGGATACTTTCGCTCCGTTCCCAGCTTAGTCCATCGGAAAAATACTGGGCTTGATCACCCGCTCGCACGACGGTGTGATCGGGTCTCTCAGGGATCATGCGCTGCTCGCTTCGTCCTACGGTGTCCATGGCGGCATCGTGGCGAACGAACTGGGCCGTTCTGGCGAGGTCATGTTCAAGATGTACTCCATATGCTCCTGTCTTGCTGCCTCCTTGTTTTCCTCGGCCATCATCTTGAGCGTCAACAATTGATTGGTCTGATTGCCCACGGCGGCCTGTTCCGTGCCGATCCGCGCGATGAGATCCAGACTGGCTTTCTCATCCTCGGAACTGTTGATCGCGGTCGTGAGATCACGGATCTGCTGGGCGCGCTTCAGCAACAAGTGATACGCCCCGTCGATGTTGGCGAGGTTCTGCGGCGATTGGTTCAGAATGTTGTGGCAAATCCGCCAAGCATCACCCGTCTTGTTCGCGCAGTTGTACAGCAGGCGATTATTCCGTAAGACTCGTGCGGCCTGGGACAACCCATTGATGCCGCCCATGCGGATCGCTTCGTACACCAGGCTGGCGTCGTATGGCACGATGCCCATCAGTCCAAGGTTGTGGAGCAAACTCCCCATATTGCGAGAGCCGGTGATCGCCTTCAGCTGTTGCTGTTGACGCTGTAACTGCCAGCTCATGTCCTGGATCTGCTGCATCCACGCCAGGACCTGTAAGACCGACTGCGCCAGGTTCGCCACATCGACCACCGGGATCCCGGAGGCACGAGTCGACAGACTGCCTCCGAGTACCATCATCCCAGCCAGCATGGACGCCAATATGATTTGTTTCCATTTCTTCATCGCTTCCTCCGTTGACGTCATCCGTTTCGCAGTCGTTCGATGAGTCCGCGTTGATACAGCGGAGTGGGCGCTGATCCAGGCGCGGGGAGCGAGGTGACCGGAGCCCGTGCACCTTGGGACATGTGATTGGCGGTCGGAAAGAATCGCGACCAGCCAGCCGCGAGGCTTCTCGCCACGTCCGCGCCGAGGACGGTGCTTCCCCACAGCGCCTTTCCCATGCCGCCGGCCAAAGGTCGTCCGACCTCGTTCCCGAGATTTCCGATGGCAAGTCCTCCGGCCAGTCCTGAAGCCACTGACTGGGCATGCATCAAGATGTAGGCACAACTGGCGGACACTAAGAGGACACCAATCGAGTCGGAGACTGTGTTTCCAGCACTATAGTTTGCGAGCACATGCTGACCCACATCGTGAATCATTTTCGTCAGCAAGGTTATGATTGAGACCAGCATGACGTTGGTGAACACGGCTCCAAATGCAGTCATGACCCAATTTTCTGCATACCGCTGGGTCGTCGGGAATAACGCACAGAAAATAAAGACGGGACCGATTGCGAGGAGAACGGACAGGATAATCTTCGCAATGAGGGCGAGGCTCAGCGAGATCGTGGCCATGAGCGCACCGGCCACCGCGAAGAAGAATCCCGCAATTAGAAGATTGAAGGCTGGCCACAATAGCCCAGTCATTGCTGTGCTCCACACCGTATTGGTCAGCGTGACTAATGGGGCCAACATTCCGTCTACCGCTGTTCCGACCGATGGGCCCATACCAAGGGCACCGCCGAACGCGCCTTGAATGCCTTCGAGGCCGTTTTGGACGATGGACCGGTAGACCGGTCCGTTTAACGCGATTCCAGAAATGATGGCGTACCGCAACCAGCGTCGGAATACCGCCCCCAAGGAATCCTCCGCGAGCCCACTCATGACTTGATAACCGGTCCAAAAGACATAAATGCCCAACACGGTCAGGACGACAGGTGTAAACACCGCAATGACTTCGTCACTAAATGTGACGACATAATTCATCAGCATTCTATCGACTGCGTTTTCTAGCCATGTGCCCATAGGAATGTCGCGACGACCTCACGTTATTTCTTCGGCTTCTCGTTCAACGCTTCCTTGCGCATGTCTGCTAACGACTGCTCTGGGAGTGGAGGTGGTGGGGTGGAAGGAGCCGAAGCCGTCAGCTCTCTTGCTGCTTTTTCTGCATTGATACAATTCGGTGTGAGAGCCAACTGACCAGGGTTGTTGTGACACTTCGCCAGCGTGCTTTTCCGATCGGCTTCGTGCGTTTTGTACCACTGCACGTCATGGACCGGATCATGCGGCTCTTTCGTCAAGCCGGTCTGTGCCGTCGTGAGCGTCAGGATTCCCACGACCGGGACCAGGAACAGACTTCGTTGTATGAATGGAATGGACAACAGCGCGTGCATGGACTTCATCGAGTCACCTCCTCATGTACGGTGCCGATCAACCCTTTGCGGGCCGCGATCCGCGCGTGGAAAACCGGCAGCCAGGCTGCCGGATCATCGCCCACCTCCTCGCGGATGCGGTCTAACAAGGCGACGTTTTCGGTGGTACCTGAGATGACATTTAACAGGTCGCTCATGCCTGCCAAGTCAAACGACACAATCGCCGACTGATGCCCCTGTTTCACCAGAAACTTCCGGCTCGCCTCGCCCAGATTGCGAATGATCCGAAACTCCGATTCCGTGACCTTGAAGCCCTGGACATAATCATCGTGATCAGCGCGCGGGTTCGGGAGATAGATCTGCGTCACGCACTGTTCCACAATCGTCTTGGAGATCTCATGGCCCACGACGTCGGAGGGAGATTGGGTGACAAACACGCCGAGGCCCGATTGTTTCCGAATCGTTTTGAGCTTGTTCAGCGAAAACTCGGTGAACATGGGATCTCGCAGCGGTTTCCAGAATTCCTCCATGAAGAAGATGAAGGGATCGCCGGTAATCAATTGTTCGGTCAGATGCAGGAGATAGGCGATGATGGGGATGCGGAGGTCAGCCTCGTCGAGAAAGTCCGTGTAGTCATAGCCAAAGAGGGCATGGTGGCTGAACTCGTGCGTGTCGCTGGGATTGTCGAACACCCAGCCCAACGGCTGCCCCCACGTCCATTTGAGCAGGCGCGCCTTCAGACTATTCGCGCCCGTCGCCGGCAGATTCTGGGAGACCGTCGTGAGCCCCCGGACATCAGGGCGCACCGTCGGACTCATCACCGTCCGCACCGCATGGCTCAGATCGGTCCATTCCTTGGCGGAGAGGCGCGGCTCCGGGTCGCCTGGATTTTTCACCAGCTGGGCCACGAGCCGTTCACAAAATTGGATGTTGCCTTCGGTGATGGCCGCCTGAAACGGATTGAACCCGGTTGGTTCTCCACGCCGGAGGGCGATGTACTTCCCGCCCATCGCCCGGATGCCGATTTCTGCGCCGCGGTCTTTATCGAACATGATGCCGCGAAACTTGTGATACTTCATGGCCTGCGCCAGGAGAAACAATTCCAACGCGGTCTTGCCGGACCCGGTGGCGCCACAGATAAAGGTGTTGCCCGGATACTTCTCGTCCCGCGAATCGCGATCCGTCGGAGACGAATGAAAATTGAAGTAGTAAGGCTGGCCGCTGGGCGTCTGAAAGAGTGCCAAGGCCTCGCCCCAGGGATTGCCCTTCGGTTTGCCACGCGCGAAATTGTGAAAGGGACTGAGACACACGAAGTTGCGCGTCGTGAGGGTGGCTTCCCGCGGCCGCACCCACCAATTGCCGGGCAGTTGGGCAAACCAGGCGCATTCCGGAATGACATCGACGACCGCCATCTTGAAGCCCGGTCCGTCCTGAAAGGTCGCCCGCGCCAGCGCGCGCGCCTTCGTGACCTCCTCCAACGACGCGCCAAAGAGCGCGATCGAATAGTGGTACTCGCCCAAATCGATGAGGCCCGATTGCAGATCTTCCGCGGCCTGACTGAGTTGTTCGATCTCCCGCGTCGCCACGTCTTCCCCCGCGATCAAGTGATTGCGCTGCCGCTCCAGATACTTCAACGCATCACGCTTGCCGAGAAAGGAGAAGGATTGCGTCTCGATATACTCGCTCTCGCCATAGAGCATGCCGTTCGTCATGCCCGGTTCCGAAAAACTGGGGTACTCCTGAATATCGAGCAGGCCCGCAAACTTTCTGGTGCCGTTCGGGTGCCAGATCTCAACCATGCCGGTCCGATCGGAGAAATGGAGACGCGATGAAAGGAGGTAGCTGTTCAGAGGGCAGCGGCGTAACGGAATGGGTTCCCAGACGCCATTGATCAGATAGGCGAGGAAACTGAGGTGCTGCGAGTACACCACGCCGTGCTGCTCGACGGTGCCCAACCGTTCCGGTTCATACCGACGGAGGCTTGCTTCCAATTGCTTCGCGACATCCTCGAAGACCACGAGCCCTTCCTGCTCCTGCCGTTGCAGCTCCGCGAGCTGCTCCGTGCCGACGCGGCCAAAGAGATTCACGACCTTCTGCTGCGGAGGCCGATAGAGAATGGACAGATACAACTCCGTCGCCATCTGCCGATGCGTTGCGAAGGTGGCGTCGTACCGCTCCGACAATTCACGGCAAAAGGGATTGTCGGCCATGCCCTGGAGTCGCTCATGCACCACGCGACGAATTTTATGCGTCCAGACCGCGAAGGAGCCGCCGCCGAGGGCGCGGAGGAAGTTATGCAACGCTTCCTTTCTGGCCAGGATGTCGCCTTCATCAACCGTTTCGAATGGAATCCCATCGAGCCGCCAGGTGCCCAGGAGTCCTGCGCCACCGGAGAGCTTCACGACATGGTCGGTGAGGATGGTGCCGTAAGGGATGGAGGAGCTCCCTGAGACATGGCCGGATGCGGCTTTCGTGACAATTGATGGCAGCTGCATCACCGCATCCTCGCGCTGGCCTGCTGGCTCATCCCCGTCTCACCTTGTAGTGCAAGGGACCATAGGAGATGGCGCCCCACAGCGACCGACTCGTGCGATGCCGGAGTCGCATCCGCGCTTGCAGCAGCACTTGACGGAGTCGTTGATCATCGCGCTTCGTCATGGCGCGCATGCTGATGATCAGGACGGTGGTGCTCAGGGCGATGACGACCACGAGATAGCCGCTGATGAAATAGAAGCTCCACATCCCGGTTAAGAACGCTGCGATCATGACCAGCACCATCGGCACCAACGGCACGCCGGCCAGCATCGCCGGGCGAGTACAGCCTTTGAAGATGGGATCACGATAGCCATCCACCGCGCTGCCTTACGCCGACATTAAAAACGAGGCGATACCCGCCGCCCCACCCGCCAGGATGGCCCCGTACACGATGTTGGCGACATCTGCCCATCGCGCGCCATCGAAGGCCATCTTGTAGCCCACCCACAGCAGCGCGATGGTAAACAGGCTCACACCGACGCTGACTAACGCCGTTTGGATGGACGATGCGACGGAATTGAGCTTGGTGATCTGCGCATAGGCCGGGCTCGTCGCCAGCAGAAACCCAATGGTGAACAAGACGGATGCGATGGTCACGACACCGCGCGAGGGTTCTTCGAATCGTTGTGGTCGTCCTCCGGACTTTCCCGAACATTCTTGATGGCTGAGCATGTCAGTCTCCTCCTTGAGATCTACGAACACTCCACTATGTGTGACAATACCTACAGTTTGTATTTACCGTATGAACTTGGCAGGCGTGCCTCCTCCACCCTCCTTTCTGTCGATCGGCAGGACCGGCAGCGCGGCCACCACCTTCTGCACATACCCCAGACGATAGCCGCGCGTATAACTGCCCGAGTAGTAGCAGCTCAGGGCGTCCCGGATGGCGCGCTGCTGCTCGGCTTTGGTCACCCGCCCGGATTTCGTCGCCTCATAACAGGCTTTCAGAATGGCCGCTCCGGCTTTCAAGTTCGTGCAGGGCTCGAACGCCGACTGCGCGGTCAATCCAAAGCGACGAAAGTTGTGTTTATTGACTTGCGCAAGACCCACCGAATAGTTCCATCCATCTCGTTCCAGCTGCTGCACGGTGGCCACTGCCTCGCGCTTCGACCGAGGCTGCCGTTCCAGGTGGCCACCCACGACGCCAATGGCGTACGGGTTTCCAGCGGATTCCACGGCCACGATCTTCATCATGGTTCGCTCATGCACTTCGACCGCGCACCGTTGAATCTCTGCGGCGAGATCTAACATCGCGTGTCATCCTTCCTGTCACACCACCCGGTTGCCTTCACCGACGCTCCTCATCGATTGCCATGAACGTGCTTGAATCGACTTGCATGGCTAGTGGTTTTGCCTTGTACCGAGTCACTCTCCTGCTGTCAACCCATAAATATAGTAAGGGATCCTCCCGTGTCGCGTCGCAAGCCATTGAATTATGCGTATCACCACGCGATGTACAAATATGTAAGTTTGTCGAACGGAAAATACTTCTCCCGTTCTATCCCAGAACGGGAATTCGCGACGGGTCAGGAACTCGCAAGGTGTGGGTGGCGGTGAGGGAACGGACGCAATGGATGGGGCTACTTGCGGAGAAGACCGTTGAACTCCACCACGACGGTGGACGTCTTGGACAGCCGATGCGCATACTGTGTGGCCACATCGAGTCGGACGAAGGTTCTCGGACGGTCCGTCGCTCTAGCGGTCGCGACATACCAGTCATGCGGATGGGTTTTCAGGCGCAGGCTTACGTGATACCGCTTGGGACCCAAGACCCAGACCGTCGCTCGCATCACCGGAGTGATCTTCGCGAGATGGCTCAGAAAGGCGTGCCCGGCACACAAGATAATCTGTTTGTCTCTGACCCGCTCCGTGATCCGCCGACTCCGCTCTGATCCCACACTCAGCATGGCGCTTGGTCCTCGCTGTCATGGTTTAGAGTGGTCATCACGTCGTTGTTCCCGGCGTTATAATCCTCTTGACCCGAAAGCGCCATAGGTCCGTATGACCCCTTCCGTTGCAAATGCTAAGGGATGATAAGTACAGGCTCCTCATCGTGGCATGCTGCCCGCCTCACCAGGATAATACGTGAGGCTACGTATTACTAGATGCGCTGAAGCATCGGTCTCTTTTTTTTCTCCGAGCTACCGAGTCAGCACGAACATCCTCTCTAGTCTCCCTCCCTTCATCGACGATGACTGAGATCGAGAGGAAGGGTTCGCGACGCAGGAGAGGCCGTGGATGCCAAGAGAGTCAGGTGCTCCTACAGATCGAACCTAGTGTGCCATGATGACTATGAGAAGCTTGCTGTGAATGATGAAGCGGTTCTGGCAAGAAGTTGTGGAACGTGACACGTACGTCTCCCTCATACAACAAGTAGTGTTCTGCTCGTGAGGCAGCGGATGCCTAGCAATTAGGCAAGATGCTGAATGGCCGTTGATTCGCTGTGATGCTTGCACACGAGGTATCTTGTTCACAACGTTATCCCCAGAAGATGGGGACGACGGGATGGAACTTCACGGCTCGCATCTTTCTTCTGTTCGTTTCATGCCTCGCGAGCGTCTGTGAACGATTGTGCATCTGGTTGGTCTCTCACCGCGTCATCTGCGTGAGCGGTGTTCGCATCAGCTGGTTCCAGGGTAAGGATATGTGAACTTGTCCGCTATCAGCCCCTACAACCAGCGGAAATTTGGCTGGAGTCTCTTCTACCGTGCAGGAGCAGTACGAGAAGAATCGCTCTGTTCAAGAACTCGAATAATGGGGCATCCATTTGAAGACTCTCCGGCTTCGCATTGTCGAACGAGAGCAGCCAGCGCCTTGCGCATGCTCGTGAGTCCGGTCAGTTTCTGATCAATTGCGTTTATCTTGTCCAGGGCGAGCGCGCGGGTCTTGCCACACGCGCGGGCCTCCTCCAATTTCATGAGGACGGCGACCTCATTCAGGGTAAACCCAAGAGCCTGAGCGCGCTTGATGAAGCGGATGCGCTTCACGATGTCCGCCGAATAGCGGCGGTATCCCATGTAAGGCTTGTCCGGCTCCGCTAGAAGCCCCCGCCGCTGGTAATAGCGGATCGTCTCGACGTGGACCTCCGCCAGCTTCGCCACCTTTCCTATCGTTAATTCCTGAGCCATTGAAATTACCGCTTGATTCCGTAGCTTAGTACAGGGTTTAGGATGAATCAACAAAGCGGCTCAGGAGAAAAGCTATGAATTTCTGGAATGGAAAGGGAACGCTCATTGCGAGTGTGCTGACTGCGGTTGGCGCGTCTGTGTGCTGTGTCGCGCCACTTGTCCTGCTGGCACTTGGCATCAGTGGGGCATGGATTAGCACCTTGACCGCGTTGGAACCCTTGCGCCCGGTATTCATCGGTTTAACGCTGCTGTTCTTAGGGCTATCCTTTCGGAAGCTCTATCTCAACCCACAAGCTTGTGTCCCCAGCACACCTTGCGCCGAACCGCGCACAGTCAAACGCCAGCGCAGCATGTTTTGGGTGATCACGGTGCTGGTACTCATTCTGCTATCGGTGCCGTGGGTTGCACCATGAAAGGAGTGATATGGCCGACGTACTGCTTCATCAATCCGTTCTGACGTGCCCGCAGTGCCAGAACGCTGTGGAAGAAACAATGCCGACAGACGCATGTTTGCAGGTTTACGAATGCCCGCAATGTAAAGCGTTGCTGCGGCGAAAAGACGGAGACTGCTGCGTGTTCTGTTCTTATGGCTCGGTAAAATGCCCCCCGGTGCAGATGCAGCGGCACAGCGCGTAAGTGGTAAATGGTGGCGGGCAACGGTACGGTACTAGGATTAAGCTTTCGCTAAATCTGCAGCTGGCGTGTTTTGATAGTTGAGGAATAATTTGTCACGCAGCCAAAACGCGACATTCACCAGAGCGATAAGAACCGGAACTTCGCCTAGGGGGCCGATGGCGGTGGCGAATGCGACGGAAGAACTGAGTCCAAAAGCGGCAATGGCCACGGCAATAGCCAGCTCGAAATTATTGCTGGCCGCAGTAAAGCTGGTCGCGGTCGTCCTTCCGTGATCAGCCCCTAGAGCCTTGCCCCTCAGGAAGCTGATAAAGAACATCACCACGAAATAAATGGCTAGCGGGATGGCGATTCGTAGCACATCAAGCGGCAATTCCATCACCATGCCGCCTTTAAGGGAAAACATCGCAAAGATGGTAAACAACAATGCTATCAGGGTGAGCGAAGCAATCTTCGGCAAGAACTGCTGCTCATACCAGTCGCGGCCTTTCTGCCGCATCAACACCATACGGGACAGGAATCCGGCGAAAAAAGGAATGCCAAGATACATGAACACGCTTTCGGCAACAGTGCGGAAGCTGACATCGACAATCTGGCCACCTAGCCCGCACAGCGGCGGCAGCACGCTGATAAACAGCCGGCGAGCTGCGAATGCTATCGATCCCATGCATAGGAGACTGGCTGAATAAATGTGCGATGGGCATAGGGTCTATGCTATTCTTTTAAAATAATGTTAGAATGTAGATACTCAAACCTGCTGCTCATCGGGCTGGTTCTCCTCCTTGGAGTCCAACTTACAGGCCTACCGTGCCTTGGTGAGTGGCAAGTTGCGATCCACTCAGCACAAGCTGAAATCGTGGACAATTCTCCGTCTCCTGAGGGGAACGTGTTGGATCATGGGTGTCCCTGCCATTTTTTATTCCAGTCGGTATTCCTTGAGGTTCCTGAGATCCTGTCTCCTCACACAGATGATGTAAGCTCAAGTCACACGCTATACGTGCCGACCTTCGTCGTGTCTCTCTTCCATCCTCCCCTCAGCATCTAACGCATCACCAGAATCGTTGCACATAGTTCGAGCAAGGCTAGCATTGTCTGCCATGCGGACAATGAAGTTTGGGGCACTATACGATCATGGACTTATCGGCAGCAGGCACGCTGCCGCGCATGAACGATGGCTCAATACAAGGTCCAGAGGTGAACGAAAGGAGCAATCTCATCATGATGGGCATGCGTTGGACCAACTGGCTGGGTTTTGCAATGTTGGCGATCTTTATCGTGATTCATGAGCCGATCTGGCTGTTCCTGGGGTTCGACACGACGGGGTTTGACAGTACCAAGATCCTGTGGGTTATTCCGGTTGCCGCCTACGTCATTGTTGCGGCCATATTGTTGATACGGGGAGGTCCGGGCGACGACCAACCCTGATGGCCTGTTAACTGGTTTTGCGATGAGGCGAATAGACGCTCTTAGAGCGTGAGGAGGAAGGGAGTAATCTCATGATGGAAATGCGCTGGTGGAATTGGGTGGGGGTCGCGATGTTGGTGATCCTCCTTGTTAGTTATCAGCCGGTATCGCAGTTCGTGTCGGCGGACACCGAGAACATCAAGTGGGTTGTAGTTTACGTCAGCATTGCAGCTTTACTGTTAATACGAGGAGATCCCGATCGAGGCAAATCTTGATGGATTTTGACGATGCAAGACCTTTCCACGGTGCTGCTCCAATGGTGTTGGCAATGATGGTCGATTTGCTGAAGCTTGCTCTCGACGCATGCTACAGCTGTTACAACGAGAAGAACCCCTTCATAGAAATCAATGGGAGGACCGATGGTCGCCGTCATCTCCCTTCGCAAAAAGACAGGGGCATGGGGAAGAACTCTGAGTGAATACCTGAGACATCCCGTCATGCTGAGCAGTGCAGCCATTATTCTCGTGGTGCCCATTGGCCTGCTAATCGCACGGCTCTTGGAATTCAGTCTCACCACACAAATTTCAACGGCCGTCGAGACGATTGTGGTGAATCTCTGTTGGGTGCCGCCGCTTGTTGGCTGGTTGATGCGCAAGTGACTGGACCTCACACGTAAGGAGGAGTTGTCATGGTACATCTGCTGCTTCGAACTCTGCTTTTGGCCGGAGTCCTCTTGCCGGTTCTCCTCATCGGCACAGTGGTCCTGGCTCAAGACAGTCGTTCCTATCGATTGAACGAAATGATTGATATGGCTTTGGAGCACAACCCAGCTTTACAAGAAGCGGCCACTCTCATCGATCAAGGGAAAGGGCTTCAAGCGACTGCTGCGGCCTATCCCAATCCATCCATTACCGGAACGGTGGGACCGGGCAGAACTCGAGAGGCTCTCCGGGATATCACATTCTTCGAGCGCGGAGTGACAGTAAGCCAACCTGTAGAGTGGCCGGGCATGCGTCAAGCCCGTCAGCGGGCGGCAGAGGCCGCGCTCGCCGGATCCCAAGCAGCTGTCGATGCGACTCGATTGAATCTTCGGGCTGAGGTCAAGATTGCCTTCTACCAACTTCTTCTTGCCCAGCGCAATGCAGAACTCATAGCGGAGGCTCTTGCCATCGCGCAGGACTTCTTGCGCGGCGTCAAGGCAAGGGTGGATGCTGGGCAGGCGAGGCCATTTGAAGCCCTGAAGGCGAACGTGGAAGTTCAAAAGGTCAGCAATGATCTGAATCATGCACAACATGCCTTGGTGGTCGGACGCTCTCGACTGAATGCGGTGACCGGCGGCGTGCTCGGCAAGAACTTCGATGTTCGGGGCGACTTTGTCTCACCTCCGCTAGAACTGAACCTGGATGGCTTGGCTGCAAGCGCTAGAACACAGCACCCGACAGTCCGTCGCGTCCAAAAAGAGATTGAACGAGCGGAGCACAGCGTTGTGCAGGAACGCCAATCTCTGATCCCCTCTGTCACCATCTCCGGCCTCTTTCAACAGGAAGCGGCCGAGACGGCCTACTTGGCTCGATTGAGTGTCCCCATACCGCTGTGGTATCGGCGGCAGGGAGAAATCACGGGGGCTTTGTCGGCAAAGCAACGCGCTGAAGCAGAACATGTGCGGATACAAAACGAACTGGTGGCAGCCATTACCGAGTCTGTGGAGGAAGCCCACGCCGCACAGGACCGGATCGAGGTGTTTGAGAAGGGATTATTGAAACAGACGGAAGAAACGTTGAGGATCGCGAGGATAAGTTTTCAGCAGGGCGCGGCGAGCCT
>JACOEH010000004.1 GCA_024998685.1 Nitrospira sp. | reverse complement strand
TCCGCTTCCATTGGTCATCTCGCAGCTCCCGTCTGGCCATCCTCCCTCCGGTGGGGTTGAACCACGCCACACGAATGCCCTGACGGGAACTGAATGTCAACAGACTCTACAAACGCGTCTAGCTTCTGGCTTTTGAGGCCTGCTACCTCACCGAGGGGCACGGCTCAATTCCTCGATCATCGGGTCCGCACTCGGGATTCCCTTATAAAGAAACCCACTGAAGGGCGAATTCAAAGATCCGGCCGATTCTCTCTCAGAGGGGTTTGGGTGATATTGGCCTTCATCGTTGAGTGAACCGGACTTGCCATCCATACCGTCACGGGATTTATCGCTTTGTCTAAGCCCATGTTGTTCCGGCCATATGTAATCATACTCTGCCTGAACATCGAGGGGGACACCTGAGGCGACCTGAGTGTAGATCAACAGGTCCCCTGCTAACCCGCCTCGGTCGACTACATGTCGGTCGCTGACGTCCAGCCGCCAGGCCATGGCAAGGCTATTCGAAACGCTGGCTGCTCCGGTTATTGCAATGATCGTCAAAACTGCTACTATGCGTCTCTGTTTCATGGCATCCTCCTCAACGGTATTAGATAGATCCGAACCAGATAGATCCGAACCTCATAGGGATTTCTCCGCTACTTTGGAGACGGATTTGCTCGGTCGAGGTCACTCTTGGATATCAATGTCCCGACATAAAAGACTCCGAACGGAACCCCTATTCCTCCTCGACCACAAGCTGGCTGACAACATCCCGTACTCCGGCTTGATACGCATCAACCACGGCGCTTCGGACGGAGTCGTGATCTTTGACTGTTCCTCTCAATGTGGCGGTACCGTCATCGACTGAAATATTGATCTCCGCATGCTTGGCAAAAGGCCTTTTTGAAAGCTGACATTCCACCGCTTGTTCTAGCTCCGCGTCCGACTTCCACTGCCAGTCGTTCGTACCGCCCATCGGACCATAGGAAACGTTCCGGCACGGATCGCCAAGGTTGTAAGACCAATTATCGTCCCCGGGATATGGATAGTCATAAACATCGAAGTCCTCACTTGTGCCAGCGCTGCCGAGATCTTTGGCTCCCACTTCCACATTCCACTGAAACGCCGGGCCGACTAAGAGGATCCCTAGCAACCATGCTCGTCTGTCCATGTCATACCCCTTGGGAATAGAATGATTCTTCTTTATTGTTTCGCAACGACCGTACCAAACCGTTGCGCTTGGGAAGGGTAGCGGGCAAGCAAGCCTATGAAAATGTTCATATAGTAGAAGCCCAGCTGATACTATTTTCTGCTTCGGGACTATGGAGGTGAGAACGTAAACTTACTGTCTCAACGGAGACAGAATGTCCCGGGGATCATACCCTCTATGAGCGCATCCGAGGAATTCCTGGTAGAAAGATCGCTCAGTGATCGGAGCAGGTTCGAGGAGCAGTATATGAGGAGCGACTTCGTGAAACCGCTACCCGACGACATACATGGAATTGGAATGGGTTTCGTTGTTACGCCTCATCCATTCCATAGTGTTTGAACAGCCGAACCTCATAATCCGGTGTGATGAGCATCGACGGATCATTGGCGGGAGCCGATCGGATGGCGTGCCGAGTCAGCGCCATGGCAACCGATCGACCGTACCAGTCGAATGGTCCGATTCGTCCGGTCTGCACCAGGATCTTCTTGCCAAGCAGCCAGTTCCTCGTATCCACCTCAACATACCGGATGACCCAATCTTCATCGTCGATGACGAGATCCTCCATGTGACCGATTTCGCCGTCTTGCGCACGGATTCCACAGCCTGTCACGGCGGCGCTGCTGCGTAGATGGGATTGTTCGGGAGTCTCCCCCAAAAGAGACTCCTTCAATCCCGTTGTTGAAGCATCAGGGAAAGGAATCGGGCTTCCCCACATCGTGGTGTCCGGCTGCCAGTACGGAGTCCACTGAAAACGCTCATAATAGGTTTGCTCGTAACGGCGTGGAATCGATTCGGCACTCTCGATCGAAGGAGCGTGCTCGATCTGCTCTTTGTGCAGATTGATTCGTATGGAAGCGTCGGCATCATCGATAGTTCCGATTACAAGCGGCGCAATCAGCACATGACGACCCATGAGCCATCTTCCGGTCCTCACCACCAGATACCGAACCGCCCAGTTTTGATCGTCGAAATAGAGCCCTCGTATCATTCCCACCTGACCATCAATACTACGAGGGTTAATTCAGTGATGTCCTGTACACGCCTAAATTGCTTCATGCCTGCTCCCGACGTGACCGGTGCCATGGTGGCTATTCACCCGGCAACATTCCACTAGGTAACACACTGGTTGTGTCGTGTGGCTTGAGATGATCGTCTTGATTCTAACGTGATTGCGAAAGGCTTGTACAGCGGCGATAGCTGCGCCTTGGCAAAGTCGATTTGGAGGTAGGTCGAATTTGTTACGGTTTGTTACGGTCAGGGAGGAGGGAGCCTACAAGGAGGTCGCGTCGTTCATGAATTGAGAACAGTAGTATTCCACGCAGACGTGTATCGGGCAATGGCCGCAACCGTGAGGCCGATCAAGAAAATCCAGAAGAGAACCCCAAGACCGGTCGCGCTCGCAAATTTGTCCTGTCCCTGCTGAGTCGAGACATCCGCCTGGACATCCGTTCGTATTGAAACATGAGAAGAAGTTCTTCCCACCCAGAACGGGACAAGTATAACGGCTATGGCCAGAGAAGAGAGCCAGTAATGGCCCACCATGTCGAACTGAAACGGAATCAGCCAAAGGCCACCGGCCCATATCAAGAGCGCCGGCAATCCAACTCCTTCTTCCATAGTATTATCCGCTGCGGTCACCATGATTGAGAGCACGGCTAACGCCATGAGACTCGCGACGATAATTTGCAAATGTTTGCTTCGTTCTGGAGTTTGCAACGATTGAGCAAGCACTTTGAGAGGAGCGGCGATGGTATCTATGCCTCCCCATGCGATGGTGATCACAATCAAACCTAATATCCATGAGACAAGAATCTCTGCCATGGAAAGCCTCTCGATGTATCTCGTGCTCGCAAGTGCGGATCAGCGCTGATCTACAACAGCTTTCATTCCATTCGACGCGACCTCTATTTCTCTCCACCTCTGCTTTGAGAGCGATGTGCCTAGACCGACGTGAGATGACATCCCCATTGATGATGATATGATTTTATACAGGCTGCAAAATGCGCGCCGCGCCATCATGGCATGGTTGTAAATCTTTCACCTAGTCTTTACGAAGATTCCCCATAAGGACACTAAGACACAAATCTCGACAGACAGACGTACGACCTGCTGCTGTATCTCTTTTTTTTCTTGGGACGGATGAAGTGGCAGTCGGTTCAGTTGTCCGCGAATACAACAGGATCGCAGCGACACGTCGAAGACTTGCCGACTATTGAGGCTGAGCCTCATAGGATGAGCCGCGCGCCGGACATTCGGACCGAGGCGGGGTCATGTAACGACTCCTTGTCAGGAGAGGGATTTTTTTCCTAGTCTTGAATCTGTTGTTCTCATCGATTCTGTTCCTTTTCGCTCGGAGGTGTCGCTTAATCGACACATCACTCGCAAGATACGGCGCGTCATATCGCTCGCTTCCCATGGAAAGAAATCGGAGTACGATCCAAACTCGGAGAGAGGGAGAATGTCCCTCGATGGACAATTCGTCCCCAGAGCCTTTCGCCTTATGCATTCGAATTGTCTACGGCCGAAATTATTCTCGGCGCATCAAAGAATCCGCACAATGTTGGAGAGATGTTTCAGTTGTTCAGGAGCACGTGGACATGGCGATGGGCTTACTCGTGACCTACCGAAACTCCTTGGACCAGAAGACAAAAAACCCGTGCCTCCCCGCGATGGGTGGGCCACCGCCGTGGTCGCTATAGATGCCGAAGTTATAGCTGTAGTTGATTTCGATCTGCGAACGCCAGGGACCGGCGCTCACCACACCCGCGCTGACTGCGGGCATGGGGTCCATTTGTTTACGGATGCTTCCGTCCGGTTGAAAGCGCGCTTGCTCCACCAACCCATAGGAACCGCGAATATACGGATAGAGAAAAAAGACGGCCTCGTACCGATAGGTCGCGTGCACGATGGCATAGCGGGAGGGAAACAGTTCGTTGAAGGCAACGCTCGGTAAAATCGGCAACGCGAGCGCTTCCCACTCGTAGCCGGTCGGTCGACCTGGGAGGCGAAAGGCGGAGAATCGGTCGAGATTCTGGCCGATCCCGCCATAGAACGAAACGATGAGCCGATGTCGTTCGCTCTGGATCCAAGGAATGCCGGCGGCGGCCAGCCCATAGAAACTGCCCATGATGTAGTCTCGTTCTCGCTCCGCATTCGGCTTATCGAAGGCCACGCCTCCCCATTGCTTCCACGTGGCGCGATGGCCGTAGAAGAAATCGCCGCCGAAGGCGTACCCTCGATGCGGAAGTTCCATGAGGTTACGTTCCAAGGCATCGTTGCGCAGACGCAGATGCACCCGTCCTTCGTACGTATCGTTGGGCACAATGAAGTTCGGCGAGGCATCTTTACTGCCTCTGAACCAACGAAAGCCGGGTTCATAGGTCAAGGACAGCTCGAGTGCGTTGTCTTGATGACCGGGTAACAACAGTTTCCGATAGGCAACTCCAAAGCCCGCGAAGATGTAATTCCATTCCACCTCGACGCCGCGAATGATCTGTCCCTCGACATATTCCGCCCGACCGAGAGGAATGATCATGTTGTTGAACGTGAATCGCAATTCCCATCCAGGCAAGGAGTGAATGCCCACATTGTAGGCGAGGTCATTGACGGCGACGGCAAATGTCCCCCTGAACCGTTCCGAGTAATCCCCCGAATGGCGCCACACATAGAAGGCGCCGAAAGGCAACACTTGATAGAAACTCGGCCCGTCGTGAAGATATTGCACGCCGAAGCTTGCGGCGGTCACGGTCTTGCGGTCGCGGGGGGCCACGTCGACCTCTTCACCGAGCACTTCCGTGTGGAATTCTTGTCCCGCCAATGGAGTCGGCTGGTCCTGGGCTCCGACCGGATCAATCAAGAGGATTGAAATAAAACAACAGAATGCAAGAGGTACGTGCGAGTGACCGACGGACGTTTCAAACATGTCTGAAAAACGAGGCGTTTACTTGAAGGACATACTATGGTCGCCTAGGCTGCTCCCCATACGACGTGCTCATTATAAGGTATGAAGGGCATGAATGCAGCGGTTGTACAATGAATTCAGAAAGGGGAGAGGAAAGACCGTCTATGCAGACGATACCGGACTGTTTCCATCAGACCGACATCGGTGAATCATGACGGCTCTCAGTGCGAAGCCATGGGGGTAAATCCTGAAAAGAGGGGAATGGTCACGGTTCCGCTCAGCACCGATGTGACCCGCTGAGTTACGCTGCCGCTTTTCCATAGTGCTTGAAGAGCTGTATTTCATAATCCGGCGTAATAAGCATCGAGGGCTCATAAGCCGGCGCCGATTGAATGGCGTGCCGGGTCAGCGACATGGTGACCGATCGACTATACCAATCGATCTGCTTGATGCGGCCGGTTTGCACCAACACCTTTTTCCCGGGGAGCCAATTTCTCGTGTCCACCTCAACATATCCCACGTTCCAATCCTCGTCGTCGATCACCAAGTCTTCGATATGGCCGATTTCTCCATCCTGAGCGTGAACGCCATAACCGGTCACCTCCGCGCTGCTGCGGAGATGGGACTTCTCCGGCGATTCGAAGAAGACCGGCTCGTCCACATTCATTGGAGGCGGATCGGGATAGGGAATCGGGGTTCCCAAAACGGTGGTGCCTGCTTGCCAGTACGGCGCCCACCGGAAATGCTCATAATAGGCTTCTTCGTACTGGCGTGAGATCGGCTTCGCCTTCTCGATGGGGGGTGCCTGCTCGATTTGCTCTTTTCGCAAATTGATCCGCATGGATGCATCGGCATCATCGATGCCGGCCACGGCAATAGGCGCAATGAGGACATTTCGTGCGGAAAGCCACCCTCCCGTATTTACGATCAGATATCTGACGGTCCAGTTTTGATCGTCGAAGTACAATTCCGATATCGATCCCATCCGGCCGTCGATGGCGGACAGTGTCAACGCGGCGATGTCTCGAACACGCCGAAATTGCTTCATACGTTTCCTTCCTGGTTGCAGTGTCCAAAAACTATATTACAAATCGTTTTGATCCATTCTACTGGCAAGATCCCTTGCCACCGGCCGCGACGGCGATAACCGGCAAGCTAACACTGATGTCAACACGCCGATCGTTACCCGTTCATTCAATGGAGAAATGCGATACGAGAGCGTTGAAACGACCGTCACGAGCAGGATTCAGAAGGATTCTTGATCCGCACAATGAAGGGGTGGTTTCAGAAACCGGGGGAAAATGTCCTCGAGCGGACAGCTCGTCCACCAGGAATCCTTGAGCTACCCTACCGTGACATGAGCTTCATGTTCGGCCATCTTTATTGCTATCTCGATGCGCCGCTTCATTCCTTCCGGATCGCGTACACCGCGAAATCGAAGGACAGGTTGTCCATCCGATAGAGCAAGCACCGTCCCAATACCCAACAGTGCCACGATAGGACCTTGCCGGATTTCCACTCGATCGACCTCAATCAGTTTCACCCTACCGATCTCATGACCTGTATAGCCGTTCCTGACGACCAAGTGAGCGGGGCCGATTTCATAGTGGGCCCAATACCGTATGATCGCCGCGGTGCCGAGCAGAAGGAGCGCGCCGACAGCCCACCCCATCCATCCCGACAATCCAAATCTCCCAAACAGCCACGCTCGCCAGGTCACGAGCGCGGCCATGAGATAGAGCCAGCTGAACTGGCGCCAGGACGGATAACCGGCCCAATGAATAATTCGATCAGAGTGGTTTGCCGGCTTCAGATGAATCTTCCGCTCGCCGCCCTCATCCATGTGATATCCATTCGCTCAACTAAGGAGCATCTGCGGTCGCAGCCCCCTGGTCAATCACAACAACCTTCGACACAAGGACAGACTTCTAAGACCAAAGCGGCGTAAGCAAGGAGACTCCCTTTGAATTCGGCCGTCCCACGGTTTCGTGGCACGGCCCTTTCATTTGCCAATATCTGACCGACCATCCAGGGTGCTGTCATACCTCAGTAGGGAAGCACGAATGCAATTGCGATGGAGCTAAAAATTCCTGCTATGCAGGACATAAAGATAATCCACTTTTTCATGACAACCGACTCCTCATTACATCATGTCGAGAAACGACTAAAAATTAAAGATCCCGCTCTCTTCTGCTTCTTCATACATTTGGCAAGGACGAACGGCTTGCCGCTCAACCGAGCCATCGACCCTGTATGGAGATCTCTTGCCCATATGAGAGGTTCACGTCTTGAAGAGACGCTTTCTCGCCAAGATCGGCGATAATCTGTTTTCCCTCTTTCGTCACAATCCTGACGACTTGATGAGTCTGATCGCTTCCCCTGATTTTCAGCTCTTTCAAAATCGCTACTTTCCCACTCACCGTTTGTGTCGATTGCCGCGCGTGTTGCGACGGTATCCGACGATCTATGCGTATAGAGTCTCCATCGACATTGATTTCGCAAGCAAATATCACAGGACGGTCATTGACCCGAGCGACCGGTCCACGCGCGGATATCCAATCACCGGCCCGAAGTTCCACATCGCGGAATTGTCCGGCAGGTCCCACATCGGATTGCTGTGACCAAGCATCAGCGGTATAGCAGACGGTCATGAATCCGAGGCTCGCGAGCGGTAACGCTACACGAAGCAATAACGTAGTCATGATATGTTCCTTTCACTTTGTTGAAGATAAAAATAACTATCGCCGCACCGGCAAATTGCAGTTGTGCTCATACGTAATCGCTAAATTTCGCAAGGGCCATACCAAGACGATGTGACGACTCTTTGGCATGGCCATCGACTCATTCCCTGACGTTCCGCAGGGCAAATCGAGATACGGGAATGACGTTGCTTAAAAATGGTAGCGGACACCCTGTCTCCATAAATCTCCATACATCGGAATAACATGCTTGTGGACGACGCTTTTGTCTCAATCACAGATAGGGCGTGTTCGAAGCGCGGCATCGATGTTGCGTCTCCTCTCAGAAGTATCGGTACAAGGAGAATCGTGAGGAGGAGATGTTTGCAGCTTTCACATCTTCACGATCATCCCGCTGATCGCCATGATGGTTGCTGGTAATTGCAGGGCTGATCGGCGCGTGCAGGTATTCTCTCGAGGAAGTACGGCAGATCTGCGTTGTGAAATGGACAACCTGTCCGATCAGGTACATCGTGCCCTCCGTATCCTGCCTGCTGCCGAATCTACATAGAGGATCTTCATGGCGCTATCATCTGACACTTCACCATCTGACACCCCACTCGGTTGGTCATACAACCCATCTACCTGGTCGGAGCGCTTGTGGATCGTGGGAGTAGCCGGAATCGGGCTGGCTGTTTCCGGTTATTTGGCCTTGTACCAGGTAGGCGTGGTGAAACAGGTATGGGAACCCTGGTTCGGCTCGGGAAGCCAAACCGTATTAAATTCGTTCCTTTCTCACCTTCTTCCCATCCCCGACGCAGCGCTTGGAGCCGCGGCCTATGCGCTGGATGCCATGACCGGGGTGATCGGTGGACAGACGCGATGGCGGACCATGCCTTGGATGGTCATTTTGTTCGGACTCGCCGTCGGTCCGTTAGGCCTTGTGAGCATCTTCCTGGTTACCTCTCAGCCTGTCTTGTTGCAGGCCTGGTGTACGCTGTGCCTTTTTTCAGCGCTCATCTCATTGATCATGATCGGACCGGCGATGGACGAGGTATTGGCGAGCCTCCAGGTTCTTCGACGTTCACATGAGCGGAACCGATCCGTATGGAATACGTTCTGGCATGGTGGAGTCTTGGAAGATCACGATGCCTTCTCCATGAAATCTGATTCCCCGCGAGAACAGCATACGGATAGGACAAGAGCGGAAGATTCCGTCGAGCCGACCATTACAAACGGCAAGGATGGTCATACATTGAGAGGAACGTGGAATCACTTGTTTGTCATAGCGCTTGGTGTCTGGCTTATGGCTGCACCGGATGTGATGCAATATGAAGGACCGGAGCGGATCGTCGATCATATCACCGGCCCTCTCGTGGTAAGCATGGCGATCATCGCCATAGCTGAAGTGACCGGTTTCGCTCGATGGGTCAACGTCGCTCTCGGCCTTTGGCTGATGCTGGCTCCGGTGCTGATGGGGTACGAGCCTCTACACATCGGCGCACGCAGCGCTCTGATCGGCGGTGCGATTCTCTTGTTGTCTCTCCTCGCCAAGAGAACGGGACAAGAGCAAACGGGAGGCGGCTGGCGGCGCGTATGGAAGACTCCGTTGCATACATCCGATCTCTGAAACAGGAACAACAATGGGAGAAGGCCGGATAGGTGACTGGGCCATGAACATGCTCCTTGCCGGTATTCTGTTGGTCGCACTGAGCGTCGTGGTCCCGTTTGTCGCCGGCTGGTTCTGCACGCCCTATTTGGATGCTTTTCGGTTTGCCTTTTATCTCGTCTTGATCCTACTCATTCTCACGGTGGGATTCGTCGTCTTAGGCCATCAGTATGAGGGATATGATCTGACTGTACGGGTACCGTGAGTGTCGAGTATAGAAAGAACCTGGAGATAAATTATGGATGACCAGATGAACCCGAGTCACAATGGAAAAGGAAAACGCGAAGTCGTTGTCGTGACCGGCGCCTCAGCCGGGGTCGGCAGAGCGATCGCCAGAGAGTTTGCCGCGCACGGCGCTTGCGTCGTCCTGTTGGCCCGCAGCCGAGACGGCCTGGAAGGAGCCGGGCAGGATGTCGAACGCCTGGGAGGTCGGGCCTTGCCGATCCTGACGGATGTCTCCGACGACATGCAGGTTGAAGCGGCGGCGGATCGAGCAGAACGAGAGTTCGGCCCGATCGATATCTGGATCAACAATGCCATGGTTTCAGTGTTATCGCCGGCGCTCCGGATGACGGCGGCAGACTACCGCCGAGTGACGGAGGTCACATATCTCGGATATGTCTACGGGACCTTGGCGGCTTTGCGCCGCATGGTCCCGCGAGATCGCGGCATCGTCGTGCAAATCGGGTCCGCCCTGGCCTACCGAGCCATTCCCCTACAATCCGCCTATTGCGGCGCCAAACACGCGATTCAGGGGTTCACGGAATCGCTTCGTTCCGAGCTCATTCATGACAATAGTCGAGTCCATCTGTCGATCGTCCAATTGCCGGCGGTCAATACGCCGCAATTTTCCTGGATCAAGACCCGGATGCCGAATCACCCCCAGCCGGTGCCGCCGATCTTTCAACCGGAAGTCATTGCCAGGTCCGTGTACTGGGTCGCCCATCATCCACGACGCGAGTTCACGATAGGCATGTCCGCCGTGCAGGCGATTATCGGCGATAAATTCATTCCCGGGATTTTGGATCACTATTTAGCGTACATGGGATACGGCGCTCAACAAACACAGGAGTCGGTGGAGCCTAATCGTCCGAACAATCTCTACGATCCCTTGCCCGGTGACTATGGCGCAAGAGGAAAGTTCGACGGCCGTTCCACCGATTACAGTGTCCAAGCCTGGGTCAATCGCCACCGCGGTTGGTTGGCGCTAGGACTGACTGTAGGAGCGTTATCTTCTCTTTATTGTGCGGCCAGAAAGTCGGTATGAAATACTCACCACTTATAACTGACTATTCAGCGGTAGTATGAGCGTGGCCGTCGTCCCATGCCCTGGGGTGGAATAGAGATCGAACCTTCCTCCCAGCGACAGCATGCGTTCCTCGATGCTGAACAGTCCGAACTTCGAGGAAATGCCGCCGCTAGAGTGAGGTCCGGCAGCCACAGATGCAAGAGAGGCACGATCGAATCCTGCCCCGTCATCACTCACAATGATGCGCAGATCCCCATCAACCAGCTCCATGGTGACCGTCGCATGGCCGGTGCCTGCATATTTCGAGGAGTTGATCAAGAGCTCGCGCACGGATTGAAACAGCAAGATGACTTGGTCCTCCGTCAATTGCACTTCCTTCCCTTCCGGGACCTTCACCGTCACGGTTTGTTCATGCTTCTTCATGTACGCCCCGAGCCATGTGAGCCCGGCGGCAAGGCCATGGTCGCGCAACACCGGCGGGCTGAGTTCAGTGACGAGTGTACGGCTATAGGTCAACGCTTCCGATAAGATGTCATCCACCCGGTTGAGCGCGATTTCACATCCGGCCCCCCCGGAGGACCGCTTGCCTTGCCCGACAGTCAGCTTGCCGAGCACCAGCAGTTGTTGCAGATGATCGTGCAGTTCGCCGGCGAGACGTTTGCGCTCGCGCTGCTCGGCCAGACTCAACTCGCCGGCGAGAGATCGCAGGCGCGTTTGCGATTGGACCAATTCGGACGTCTTCTCATTCACCGCCTTTTCCAGTTCCACGGCCCAGCGTTGCAGATGCTCTTTAGCCTGAAGCAACGCTTGCTCGGCCTTACGCCGTTCGGTAATGTCCGTGACCAGGGCAAGCCCATACATCGGTCTCCCCTCATCATCGCACAGGAGCGAGATAAACTTGCGGACCCAAACCGGCTCGCCGTTCTTATGCACGTACCGATTTTCAATTTCGAAATAGGGTAATTCCCCCGTGAGGAGCCGCTTGGTCTCCTCAAGATTGGCGTCGCGATCCTCCACGTGGACCAATGCCGAAAAGTGAACCTGCAAGAGTTCGTCTTCGATATAGCCCAACATGGCGCAGTAGGCCGGATTGCATTGCACGAAGTTTCCAGCGAGATCGACGATGACGATCCCCGTCCCCGCATGCTCAAACACATTCCGGAACCGCGCCTCGCTCTCACGCAGCTTCGCTTCCGCCTGTTTGCTCTCGGTGATATCGCGCATGATTTTGGACGCGCCTATGATACGGCCCTGCTTATCTCGGACCAGCGAGATGGTCAACGACACCGAAATATCACGGCCGTCCTTGCAACGCCGCACGGTCTCATATTGCCGAATCGACTCACACTTCCGTAGGCGGTCGAGGATCGCGGACTCTTCCTCCAACCGATCGGGCGGAAAGAACAGGGTCACCGGTCGACCGATGACTTCGGCTGCTCTGTAGCCGAGCAGAGTTTCTGCGGCTCTGTTCCAACTCGTGATGGTGCCGTGCAAATCTTTGCCGATAATGGCGTCGCTGGTATTTTCGACAATCGCCGCGAGTCTGGCCTGTTCTTCCTCCGCCCGCATGATGGCATCAATGTTCGTCACCGACCCGACCCAACGGCGGACAGTCCCTTCCTCGTCCCGCACAGGCAGCGCCTGCGCAATGACCCAGGTGTAACTTCCGTCGGTACGGCGCAGACGCTGCTTCGACTCGAAGGTCCGGCCGGTCTCCAGGCAGCAGCGCCATTGACTGAGATTGACCTCCCGGTCGTCGGGATGCAGGGCTTCGGCCCAACCATGCCCGGCCACCTGTTCCGGCGTCTGGCCGGTGAACCGGCACCAGTCTTCGCTCGTCCAGGTATTCAAGCCGGCCGCGTCGGTTTCAAACAACATACTCGGCACGGTCTCCGCCATCGTTCGAAATCTCAGTTCACTCTCACGCAGGGCTCTGTCCGCCTTTTTACGTTCGGTGATGTCCGTGACCAAGGCGACAAAGAACTTCGGTCGCCCTTCATCATCGCGCAGGAGCGAGACAAACTTGCGGACCCAGACCGGCTCGCCGTTCTTGTGCATGTAGCGGTTCTCGATTTCGAAATAGGGCAGTTCCTCCGTGCGGAGCCGTTCGATCTCCGCGAGATCGGCGTCGCGATTCTCCACATGGACCAACTCCGAAAAGTGAACATGCCGGAGTTCGTCTTCGGTATAGCCCAACATCCCGCAAAAAGCCGGATTGCATTGCACGATGTTTCCATCGAGGTTCCCGATGGCGATCCCCGTTCCTGCATACTCGAACACATTACGAAACCTGGCTTCGCTTTCGCGCAGCTTCGCTTCCGCCTGCTTACGGGCGGTGATGTCGAAATTCACTCCGACCATGCGAATCGATCGGCCCGCTGTGTCGCGCTGCATCGTCGCATTCACATGAATCCAGCGAACCATTCCATCGGGTCGAATAATGCGGTGCTCGTACTTGCAGGCAATGTCGCGATTCTCCAACGAAAAGCGAACGATTCGGTCGACCTCAGCTACATCGTCCGGATGAATCTGTCGCCGCCAGTGCTCATAGGTTCCACCGAAACCACCGGCCGAAAGACCCCAGATTCGTTTCGTCTCCGGCGACCAAACCATTACTTGGGCCGGAATGTCCCAATCGAAGGACCCGATATTCGCAGCAGACAATGCCAGACTCAACCGCTCCTCATCCTCCTGCAGTTTTGCTTCGGCCTGCTTGCGCTCGGTAATGTCTTGCACGACGCCGGTCATACGGACGGGTTGTCCGGTGTCATCATAGTAGAACCGCCCTGTCCCGCTGATCCATCGCACGCTGCCGTCGGGATGCATGACTCGATATTCATCGACATAGGGTATGTCGCGCCGTGCCATACTACGGTTCAACTTCTGCCACACGCGCACGCGGTCATCCGGATGCAGCATGTCCGTGAAGGATTGGATGTGGTCGTTGTCCCGCCCATCCCCTGAGCCGGCCGACCGCTCATGCATGCCGAACCATTGGACCTCCCCACTGACGATGTCCCATTCCCATGCACCGTAACCGGTGAGGATTTCTAATAGACGGCTCGTGTGTTTGATTGAAGATGGATTCGACCCGCGTGCGAGGACATGATCCATAACAGGCTCCAGAGGCTCTTTGCCCCGATGCCGCTATGGACCGGCAAACAGATCAGGGGGCTGTTTCGTATGCAGAAACGTTGGAATCTTCTACTTTTGCTTCGTGCGGTACAACTCTAGAACGTGGGGTCGCACCAGGAGCATCATAATGAATGCGTGTGAAGCGAAGGTGAACCCTCGATGAAGATCTCTTCACTCGAATGACGTGAGATCATTCAAAATCTCGCGTGAAGGGACGCATGCCGGATGAAAGGAGACGTTGCGCAGCATTATGTACTCGGAGTAGTCCCAGTGCGTAATATGGTTCTATTTGAAGTATAGTCGAAAGACTATGGCAAAAGACTATGGCAAAAGACTATGGATAGTGTCACGTTTCAAGTGTCACGTTTCAATTGATTGACCATCGAGACCCCTACATTGAAACGATGACTTCAGGACGTTATGGTGACACTGATCGCCGGCGGCTTGTTGCTGGGATCATCATCGTGGCACTGTACTTCTTCGGGGCTTTCAAATCCCCGTACATCGGCCTCCCGTACTTCTGGCTGTTTCGCTTTGCCTTGTTGCTCTTATTGATGCTGCTGATGCTGACGTTCTGGTATGGGGGGAGGGAACGTCCCTATGAAGGACAGGATCCGACGATCAACACACGGTAATGCACCGCAACCGTTGTCCCTCTCCTCACACGTTTGCTTCCGCATTCAGCGTGTCTTGAATTGTCCGGTACAGGTCATCGACGGCGGCCTCCTTGGTCAGCAACACCGCCGCGCCGACTCGCTTCATCGCGATGCCATTGTCATCTCCCGCATTGACTGAAATTCCAATCACGAGGGTCTCGGGCCAATGAGACTTGATGTGCCTCGTAGCCTCAACTCCGTTCATTCTCGGCATATTGATGTCCATCACCACCACGCGCGGTCGGAGTTCCTTCACCAGTTGCACGGCTTCCTCCCCATCCCGGGCCTCTCCGACCACCTGAATATCATCATAGGCATCCAATACGGAACGGAGGCCTTGCCGTACCATGGTATGGTCATCGACGAGCAGAACGCGAGTCACGGCGTTCTTCGGAGGCGCCGATTGTGGGGGGCCGGATGCCGGGTGAATAGACTGCTCCGTTCCGCCTAACGCAGGGCTCACCACCTTCGGCTCAGCGCTCCTTGCCAAGGGCAAGACAAGCATCGCTGTCGTTCCCCGTCCGGGCGCCGACTGGATGTCGAAAGAACCGCCCAATGCCCGCATGCGCTCCCGAATGCTGAACAGTCCGAACTTCGAAGAGATCTCGCCGCCAGGAGTTCCTTCAGCAGCAGCAAGATCGAAGCCTTTGCCTTCATCACTCACTGTCACGCGCAGACTGTCATCGCGCTGTTGCATGAGGACGGTGGCCTTGTCCGTCCCGGCATGTTTGGAGGCATTGATAAGGAGTTCGCGGACGGATTGAAAGAGCAAGACGCGGTGAGCCTCCGGTAAGTCAGGTTCGCAATGTTCGGGGACAAGAACCGTGACGGTCAGATTGTATTTCCTGAGATGCTCTCCCAACCATTTGAAGCCGGCGGCCAACCCGTAATCATGCAATACGGGTGGACTGAGTTCCGCGACGAGCGTACGGCTATAGGTCAACGCCTCCGAGAGGACCTCATCCACCTTCGTCATCATCTCCGCCGCAGCCGGCACGTCGGCAATCCGGCGTTTCCCCTGCCCGATCGTCATCTTCCCATAGACCAGCATCTGCTGCAGGTGATCGTGCAGTTCGGTGGCGAGACGTTTGCGTTCACGTTGCTCGGCCAGACTCAACTCGCCGGCGAGTGCCCGCAAGCGCGTTTGTGATTGCATCAACTCGGCGGTTTTCATGTTGACTGTCTGTTCCAGCTCGACGTTCCAACGCTGAAGGCGCTGATGGGCTTCGCGCAACGCTTCCTCGGCGCGGGTGCGTTCGACCGCCGCCCAGGTTCTTTCCGCCGTTTCCTGTAAGAGCGTGATTTCTTCCATGTTCCACTGACGTGGTTCGGCGTGGTGAACGCCGAGATTGGATAGCCAGCGGCCGCCTTTGACGAGGGGAATGACGATGGCGGACCGGGCATGTAGGCCGGCGAACCCCCGTTTATCCGCTTCTCGTAACTCCGTGGCCGCATTCACATCGGGGATGACGACCACTTCTCCGCGCTTTAATGTTTCGACCATCGCGTCGAAATTCGCGGTGGGAAAACTGCCGACGAGTTTCGGCACCCGTCCGCTCGTGTAATTATCCCGTACAATCCACGTTTCGCCGTCCGGCGTCATATCGGCATACAACACGCGGTCGGCTTGCAACGTCTCGCCGACGATGCGCATCGCCGCCCGTTGAATCTCCAATGGATCGGACAGCGGGCGCAAGGCATCCCCCAATTTCAAGATAAATTCCTGTCGCTGCTCGTGCAGTTTGCGCTCGGTGACATCGAGCGACACGCCGCTGAACCGAACAGGCTCTCCGGCATCGTTATACGAGAACCGTCCGTGGAGCGAGAGCCATCGCAATTCACCGGTATCGGCTCGGCAGATGCGATGTTCTTGCGCAAATAACCCCCGCTCGCGCTTCGCCCATTCGATCGCGGCCGTGTGACGGCCGCGATCATCCGGATGCATCCGCTCGCGCCAACGCTCCAGCGACACCGGTCCGGTTTGCGGCTTGTAGCCCTGCATGGCGGCATGTCGCCGGTCCCACACCGTCGTCCCCGTGAGCCAATCGACGTCCCAAGAGCCGAGGTCCGCACCGTCCAAGGCCAATCGCAGTCGCTCTTCACTCTCGCGGAGCTGATTTTCCACCTGCTTCCGCTCGGTGATATCCGTCGCGATCCCCAGTATTTGCCGCACCTGCCCTTCGGCGTTCCGTTGCCACACGATATCCCGACTGAGAAACCATCGATACGATCCGTCGCGATGTCGGAAGCGATACTCCACCTGAGCGGAGACCCCCTCCTCCAATTCCTGAAAGCCTTCGAAATGCCGGAGCAATCGTATGGCGTCGTCGGGATGTACGACGGTCGGAATGAAGTCCGCCCCCAAGGCATGGACTTCCTCCGGGCTGTAGCCCAATACGACCCCGGCGTGTCGATTCACGTAGACATTCCGCTGTTCTTGGAGATCGAAGATGTACAGCACACCGGGAAGCACGGACGCCATTTCGCTGATGAACCGATGGTTTTCCCGCAATTGCTCCTCGGCCCGCACAAAAGCATCCACATCCGTCACCGATCCGACCCAGCGGCGAATCGTACCTGGATCGTCGCGCACGGGCAGGGCCTTCGCGATGACCCAAGCATAGGTGCCGTCCGTTCGGCGCACCCGTTGCTGAGACTCGAAAGGCATGCCCTTCTCCACACAATGGAGCCACCGGTCGAGATTGGGCGCCCGGTCTTCAGGATGTAATGCCTCGGCCCAGCCGTGCCCCGCCACTTGCTCCGGTGTCTGTCCGGTAAACCGGCACCAATCCTGGCTGGTCCAGGTGGTCCAGCCGGCCGCGTCGGTTTCAAAGAGGAAACTCGGCACCGCCTCCGCCATCGTGCGGAACCGTGCTTCACTTTCGCGTAAGATGTGCTCTACTCGAGCCCGCTCGGAGGACTCCTGATGACGGGAGATAATGATCGTGGCGGCGTGGGTGAGCACATCAACCAGTTCGAGATCGCGCACTGTCGGCTGACGAGGCTCATTGAAATACAACGCCAAGGTGCCCAGAGCCGGCCCATCGGTGGCGCGCACGGGGAATGACCAACTGGCTCGGAACCGATGCTCCTGCGCCAGCCACAACCAGGGCCGCCATCGCGGATCCTGTGTAACGTCCGGCGTGATGACTGCCGCGACCTGGTACATCGCTAACCCACAGGACAATGAGTCCTTCCCGATCTTGAAACCCTCCACGCTTCGCGCATAGGCCTCGGACATGCCGACGACATGGCCGAGTGTCACGCCGTCATCACGGACACGGTAAAAGGCCGCCCGTGCGTCCCCCCCGAAATACCGGACGGCAGTGCGGACCAGAGGGCGGAGCGAGTCTTCCAGTGATGCGCCGTTCATGACGGCTTGGAACGCTTCCTTCTGGCCGCTCTGCCAAGCCTCGTTCTCGCGCAACGCTTGCTCCGCATGCTTGCGTTCAGTGATGTCGTTGCCGACCGTGATCAGACACAGCGTGCCATTGAGCTCGACCAAATCGGAAGACACAAGAATATGGCGGACGTCGCCCGACTTGGTCCTGAAGCTTAATTCAAGATTGCGGACCGGCTCACCGGCTTTCAACCGTTCAACGAGCCGTGATCGATCCTCCTGTTTCGGCCAGATGCCCAGCATCAAGGTGGTGTTTCCGATCACTTCTTCGCGATCAAACCCGAACAACTGCAGACAGGCATCGTTCACTTCTAGACAACGACCCGTCGCCGCCTCCGTGATACCGATCGGATGAGGGCTTGAGCGGAATGCGCTGGCGAAACGTTCTTCGCTGTCGCGCAAGGCTTGCTCCCGGCGCTTGACGACGGTGACGTCCTGCACGACGCCGGCCATGCGCACCGGTCGGCCGCCGTCGTCATAGTAGAACCGCCCGGTGCCGCTCACCCATCGCACCGTGCCGTTCGAGTACAGAAACCTAAATTGGTCTGAATACTGCGTCTCCCGCCGAGCCATCGCGCCGAGCACTTTTTTCCAGACACGCGCTCGGTCATCCGGATGGAGTACATGGGAAAACGCTTCGACTTTGCCGCTGAGGCTTTTCGTCCGCATGCCGATCAACCGCTCATGGGCGCCGAACCACTGCACATCTCCACTGATGATGTCCCAATCCCATGCACCGAAGTCCGTGAACGGCGGCTGGGCCGAAGCGTCATCGGTGGTGTTGCGAGGAAAGTCTTCCATGGCCGGATCCTGTATGCGATTTGAATGGGGTGTGTTTCTTCTATCGGATCGCCGGCGATGGATCATACTTCGGTGTACGAAATATAAAGAAGGGCATTTTACGGTTTCGCCACCGGGCAATACAATCGTCCGCTAAAGAACTGGGTTCTTCCTAGGTGATAGCTGATGTAGGAGACACCGGAATAGGGCCGGGCCAGGCAAATGTACAGGCAGGACAAGGCTTGCCTATGCGTGCTGCTGACGTTTTGGTATAGCGGGAAGGAACATCTCTATGGAGGACAGGATCCGAGGGTCAACATACGGCAAGCGCACACATCGATGGGGCCGTTAGTGGGGCGGGGCGAATTCGTCGTCGGATAGGCCGACCTCCTGGACGATCGCATCATGCAGCTGATCGACCGCCGTATCTTTAGGAAGGACCGTGGCGGCACCGGCCCGCTTCATCGCATCGCTGTTATCGTCACCGGCATTGACCGAGATCCCGATGACGGTCGTCTCCGGCCATCGATGCTTGATGTGTGTCGTGGCATCGATCCCGTTCATTCTCGGCATATTGATGTCCATCACCACCACGCGCGGATGGTACTGCCCGACCAGCTGTACCGCCTCCGCGCCATCCCGAGCTTCGGCGACGACATGGAGATCGTCGTAGGCATCCAACACGGAACGAAGTCCCTGTCGAACCATTGCGTGATCATCTACCAGCAACACTTGCACCATGGACCGTCCTTTTTGTTGAGCATCGCGCTGCTCCTCGACGATATGGCTTGCTACGGGCAAGATCAACGTGGCAGTGGTTCCACGGCCCGGGGCTGATTGGATGACAAATGATCCACCCAATGCCCGCATTCGCTCATGTATGCTATATAATTCAAATTTCGAGGAATCCCGCCACTAGGAATTCCCGCAGTCGCAAGCCTACCGGCAGTCAGATCGAATCCTTTGCCTTCATCACTCACCGTCACGTACAGATTCCCATCGCGCCTTTCCAGTCGGACGGCGGCCTTTCCAGTCCCGGCATGCTTGGAGGCATTGATGAGAAGTTCCCGGACGGATTGAAAGAGCAAGACGCGGTGTGCTTCCGGTAGTTTGAGTTCATGGTTTTCAGGGACAAGAACGGTCACGGTCTGGCCATGTCTCCTCATAATATACTCGCCGAGCCATATCAGGCCGGCGCCCAACCCATGGTCTTGCAACACGGGAGGACTGAGTTCTGCCACGAGGGTGCGGCTATAGGTCAACGCGTCGGACAACATGTCGTCCACACGTTCCAGCAGAGGTCCACAAGCAGGATCGCCTGCGGCGACTCGCTGTACCTCTCCGATCGCCATCTTGCCGCATACGAGCATTTGTTGCAGATGGTCGTGCAGTGCGGTCGCGAGACGTTTGCGCTCGCGCTGCTCGGCCAGGCTCAACTCGCTGGCGAGCGCCCGCAGGCGTTCCTGCGATTGCACGAGTTCCGCAGTCTTCTCGTTTACGGCTTCTTCCAATTCCGTGGTCCAACGCTGCAGATGCTCCTTTGCCTGATGCAACGCTTCCTCGGCTTTGCGCCGTTCGGTGATGTCCGTGACCAAGGCGACCAAACATTTCGGGTGCCTCTCATGGTCTCTGAGAAGCGAAACAAACTTATGGACCCAGACCGGCTCCCCATTCTTATGCACATACCGGTTCTCGATTTCGAAATACGGCAGTTCCTCGGTCAGAAGCCGTTTGATCTCCGTTTGATTGACGTCACGATCCTCAGGATGCACCACCTGGGAGAAATCGAGATTTCGAAGCTCGTCTTCCGAATAACCCAGCATCGCGCAGTAGGCCGGATTACACTGTACAGAGCCGCCGTAAAGGTTGGCGATGGCGATTCCGATCCCCGCATGCTCGAACACATTGCGGAACCTGGCCTCGCTGTCGCGTAGCTTCGCTTCCGCCTGCTTACGTGCGGTGATGTCGAAATTCACGCCGACCATGCGGATCGGCCGACCGGCTGTGTCGCGTCGCGTCGTCGTATTCGCATGAATCCAGCGAACGGTTCCGTCGGGTCGAATGATGCGGTGCTCGTACGCGTAGGGAATGTCCGGATTCTCCAACGAAAGACGAACGATTCGCTCCACCTCAGCCGCATCATCGGGATGAACCTGCCGCCGCCAATGTTCGTAGGTTCCTCCGAACTGTCCGACGGAAAGACCCCAGATTCGTTCGGTCTCCGGCGACCACACGACGGTGTGAGCCGCAATGTCCCAATCAAATGTCCCGATGTTCGCGGCGGATTGCGCCAACCGCAGCCGTTCTTCGCTCTCATGCAGTTTTTCTTCAGCCACCTTGCGTTCCGTGATGTCGTTGCCGACAGTGACCAGGCAGAGCGTTCCGTTGAGCTCCGCCACATCGGAAGACACGAGAATATGGCGGACGTCGCCCATCTTGGTCTTGAAGCTCAATTCAAGATTGTGAACCGGCCGACCGGCTTGCAACTGTTCGACGAGCCGTGCCCGATCCTCTTCATTCGGCCAGATACCCAGCATCAACGTGGTGTTTCCAATCACTTCCTCTCGTCGAAAACCGAAGAGTTGCAAGCAGACGTCGTTCACTTCCAGACAACGGCCCGTCGCCGCTTCCGTGATGCCGATCGGATGAGGGCTCGTGCGAAAGGCTTTCGCGAACCGTTCCTCACTGACTCGCAGCGCCTCCTGTGTCTGCTTGCGCTCGGTAATGTCTTGCACGACGCCGGTCATACGGACGGGTTGTCCGGCGTCATCATAGTAGAACCGCCCTGTGCCGCTGATCCATCGCACGCTGCCGTCGGGATGCATGACTCGATATTCATCGGCATAGGGTATGTCGCACCGTGCCATACTACGGTTCAGCTTCTGCCATACCCGCGCGCGGTCATCCGGATGCAGCATGTCCGTCAAGGGTCGGATGTGGTCGTGGTTCCGCCCATGCCATGAGCCGGCCGACCGCTCATGCATGCCGAACCATTGGACCGCCCCACTGACGATGTCCCATTCCCATCCCATTCCCACGCGCCGCAACCGGTGAGGATGTCCAATAGACGGCTCGTGGGCTTGCTCGAATGTTTGATTGAAGACGTATTCGACCCGCGTGCGGGAAGGTTGTCCATAAACAGGCTCCTGTTGAGTGCGACCCTTGCGGGCCGTTCCGCTTTGGAGCCGGCAAACAGATCCGAGGTAGTTCAAGTGTACGAGAGTGAGGATATTTTACGCTGTCGCCCCGGCACGGTACAACCTCCTACCTATAACTAGGGTTCTTCCTAGATGGCGGCCGCCTTCGGATAATCCTAGTGTGTGGTGTATTCCGGATATGGTGCAGAGTCATAACAGGCATATATGACAAATGATAGGAGGCTTCGATGAAACTGCTGGGATTGACAATTGCGCTGGTTTCTTTCTTGAGCTTTGTCGGCAACGGCAATGCCGGTGATATGAAAGCCGAGATGGAAAAGACGAAAGGACAAATGAAAGGCGAGATGGAAGAAGCCAAGGGCGAGATCAAAGCCTTGAAGGAAGAAGCGAAGGGTAATGATATGAAGGCGACGGGAGAACGGGCGAAGGGCAATATCAAAGGTGCCGTCGAGAAGGGGAAAGGAGAAGTAAAGGCGCTGAAGGAGAAAATGAAAGATTAGATCGACCTGACCAGGAGAGGGTCATGCCGCCGGTGGGAGAAGCATGGTTCGTGGCCACTCATACTATCCATAACGCAATTTGAGCGCCACATTCGCGCCGGCGAGCAGGAATGTGACAGCGTTGGCCAGGATAATGGGGAGCGAGTCGATCATCAGGCCATAGATCAGCCAGCAGAAGACCCCGGTCGTAAACGTGCCCAACATGGCCAACGACAGGTCCTTGGTCGATTTGCTCTTCCAGGTGCGGATCACTTGCGGCAAGAAGGCGATCGTCGTCAGTGTTCCCGCCAGCAGTCCCAATGCGGTGGTAAAATCCATGAGCCCCGTCTCTCTGGTTTGTTTCGATTATTTGGTTGGTCTGGTTGTTTGCTCTCAACAAAGCACTCAACAAAATAAACCACATCAACCAAACAAACCAACGGACCGCCGTTAGCTTCCCTCATCCACCTGGACGTCCAAGTCGCCCTCCTGCTTCACCACCTCGACGTGGACACCCTGCGTCCCGCGTTGAAAAGCAAGATCGACCAAGGCTCCCCCCACGTGCAACCTGCGCAGTTCCAATCGGTCGAGAAAATCGGGCAACAGCGGCCGCCTGATACGGAGCCGCTTCTCGAACGCCTCCGGAAGCAAGCCGAGCAAGGTCGTCAAGAGAAACGGCAGCGAACCGGAAGCCCAGGCCTGCGGATGGCAGGCGACAGGATAGTTGATCGGGACTTCATACGCCTCCCGATCGAAGCCGCAAAAGAGTTCCGGAAGCTGATGCGCATGGAAATGGTAGGCGGCATCGACCAGCCCATGGAAGATCCGCAGCGTCTCCCGATCTCGTCCATAGCGCCGGAACCCCGCGGCGATGATCGAATTGTCGTGCGGCCAAACCGTGCCGAGGTGATAGCCGATGGGATTATAGGCGCGTTCCCTGGACGATAGGGTGCGAACACCCCATCCGCTGAACATATCGTCAGCCATGAGCCGCTTGATCGTTCGCTGGGCTTTGTCCTGGTCTGCAATGCCGGTCCACAGCGCCTGGCCCGGATTCGAGGAAACGACGGCGGCCTGCCGCCCGTCTTCTTGCAGAGCGAGCGCGTAACAGCCTTCATGTTCCATCCAAAAATCCCGGTTGAACCGCTCGCGCAGCAGCGTGGCCTCGCGAATCAAACGATCCGCGCGGTCTCGATCGCCGGCCCGCTTGAACAATTCCGCGATCCCGAGTTTGGCGGCATACCCGTAGCCCTGTACTTCAACCATCGCGAGCGGCGGCACAGCGACCTCGCCCTCTGCGGTGACAATGGCGTCTCCCGAATCTTTCCACCCCTGATTGATCAGCTTGTCCTTCGGCCGGCTGGTATAGGTGAGATAGCCTTCTCCATTCCGGTCGCCGTAGGTATCCATCCAGGACAGCGCCCGTTCGATGGAGGTCCGCAATTCATTGAAGAGGTTCAGAGAACCGGTCCACGCCGCATGCTCCGCGACCAGCATCAAGAACAACGGAGTCGCATCGATCGTTCCATAGAACGGAGTATGGGGAACGGCGTCCAGGTTGGCCATTTCGCCGACCCGTAGCTCATGGAGAATTTTGCCCGGCTGTTCGTCCCGCCACCGGTCCTCTTTCGTGCCTTGATATTTTGCCAATAGGCGCAAGGTTTGTTCGGCGATCCGCGGATGGTAGGCCAACATTTGCCAGGCGGTGATCAGACTGTCGCGACCGAACAACGCGACGAACCACGGCACGCCGGCCGCAAAAAACGTTTCATTCCCAAAGTGTGTGCGCAAGACACGGAGTCCGCGGAAAGAGCGCTCCATGAGCTGGTCGAGAGCTGAGCCGTTGGTCACGACCTTGGTCACATACCCCATCCAGGTCTGTGTTTCTCGTTCGAGCTCACTATCCAATCGGCTGAAGTCCTCCGGCTGGGGAGTCACAGGGCGAGCGGCCGTCCGGTCCTTGGATTCGCCGATCAGGAGCGCCACATCGATTCGGTATCGACCACGTGGGCTTATGCGCACGGCGAACTCCGCCGTGGTGCCATGGCGCTTGTCGGGCGGCGGATCGAAGAGGACCGTCAAGGTGCGGACGAGACCGTCTTTGCCGTCGTAGGTCCACCGCAACGTGCCGGCTTCCCAGGTCGGCCGGTGAAGCGTACCGAACTGCTTCGGCAGCAGCCCCCGAACGGCAAACACATCCTCGAAGGCCGATTGAATCGTCAGCGTGAGGGGGAACTCGAGCGTCTGAAGCGTGAAATTCCGGATGTGCAGCCGCTCGCGCAGCGCGGGGGCTTCGTCGTCGATCAGCCGACGCCACGTCATGCCGAGTTTCTCCTCATTGAGAACAGCGCCGCCCGCCAACTCGATTCTGGGGTTCGTCAACGTAAAAACGCCGATCGATCCCTGGACCGACGAAGCGGACAGATGAGCCGGCTTCTTTCCCGCCAGCTCGATTTCATAGCCGTTCACATAGCGACAGTCGTGATAGTAGAGGCCCATGCCGTGAGAGCCGCTCAGGGGCACGTTTCCGTCCGGCCGCGCCACGAAAAAGACATTCTCATTCTTGACGACGATCGCATCGGCGAGGCTGTCCACCGTAGTCGGGCGTGTCTTCGTGAGCGTCTCTTTTCGTCGATCATCCTTGGTTTCTGCCGCCTGCAACAACGTGCCGGACCAGAGTGGTACGGTCGTCGGCCAGACGAGGGAGAGACGAAGCAGCGAGCGCCGATTGATCTTCATGGTAGCCGTTTCCCGCACCACAAAAATGCAAGGAACAGACCTCTTCATCATGCTGTAGCGTGAAGGGATATGGTGAGCTCCCCCATTGTTCACGTTCACGCAACAAGACTCTCACACTTGCGGGCTGGGAACGTTCAGAATATCGACTGTTTCGACACTGCGCATGCGAGACGAGACAGGCATCGATATTGCGCCAGGGATACTGGAAGAGGGAGGACATTATGTTGTTGAAATGGGCCTTCATCTTTTTTGTCGTTGCATTGGTTGCCGCCGCGTTCGGCTTTACCGGTATCGCCGCCGGGGCGGCGAGCATTGCAAAGATCTTGTTCTACTTGTTTCTTGGGATTTTTATTGTGTTGTTGATCGCGGGCATCATCGTAGGTCGCAACGTGTTTTCTTAACTCACGGTCTATCGCACGCATTCCGGCTTTTCACAATCACGGCTCCTACGTCATTGGAGAATCGATCCGACACGTGGCTGCCCGGGCTATTTAGGAGAAGACAAGCTGTCCGCGCCTTGGACAAGCTGTCCGCAGCAGAGGTTTGTCCCGAGCACTCCATGAAACCGACGGCTATTCCTTCCGATTCGTCGTCACAGATCTGACCGCCACGGTACTGCATGAGTTTTGGATCCGAAGACGGCTCAGGGACCCGCACATTTTCCCTTGACCAGGCGGCCGATGCGCACCGGGCGCTTAATGAGCATGACTTGGGCAAGCTGGCACTAAAGCCGAATTGAGCGGATGAAAAGGAGTGAATAATATGGAGACACAAACCGATCCGGTCTGCGGAATGCAGGTGGACCAAGAGAACTCCGCCGGAACATCCGAATACAAAAGAACAACCTATTACTTCTGTTCGCAAAGCTGCAAACAGAAGTTCGACATACACCCTAGCCAGTATGCCGGACAAGCCACGTAAACGGGACCGGAGATCGAGAGTCGAACGGGTCAATGTCCAGCCGTGAAGTTGACGAGCTGATCGCTTTCAGAAGCGGCAACTCCACGATCAATGTGGCGAAAAGGCCGCATGAGCCGCCGCCGATGCACACGCATGGTCGAGACCGACAGAGGGACAAGGTCATATCCGACCTCCAATAGAAAGGAGCAAGACTATGGCCGTCAGCCTGAACCATACGATCGGCGGATCATAAGGGTCAGGAACATTTTTATTTCAGTGCGCCAAGCCGCTAGAGAATCTCCTAGTTACATCGCTAGGGATAGTTTGTTTGTTTGTTTGACGAAAGGACCTGACGGCTTTCTCCGTGAATCCTCCCTCTTGCACTGACTCGCGTCGCGATGAAAGACCCCTGATCACCCGCCTTAATCGCCGATCACGATGGAGAACGACATGACGAAACGACCAGCGAAGAACAGGGTTTGTCTCTGGTACAATGCCAAGTGCGCGTTCGATGCGATGATGAAGATGACAAAGATCGACATCGCCGCGATTGAAGCCGCGCAAATGGGATGATTGCCATGCGAGCGCCGAAATCCGACAAAACGCGTCCCAGGAAACGAGCTAAGACATGACATTACCAGGCCCTCTTCATCTATACATTTTGCTGGTCGCATGTCTGATCACGATGCCGGTGGCCCCCACCACCGCTCACCAGCCCGCCCTGTCCCCATCCGACCCGGCCAAACAGGGCGACTTAGGAACAGTTGATTTCCCGACCTCCACTCGATCGAGGGAAGCCCAAGCACATTTCCTACGCGGTGTCGCCGCATTGCATTCATTCTGGTATCCGGTCGCGCTTGAGGAATTTAATGCGGCCACCAAGATCGATCCCGACTTTGCCATGGGCTACTGGGGGGAGGCGATGGCCCATAATCATCCGCTTTGGGGAGACCCACAGGAGACCGAAGCGGCGCGCCGGGCTCTTGCACGGATCACCATGACACCGGAACTCACCTCCCGTGAACGGGCGTACATCGAAGCAGTCACCGTTCTCTATGGTGAAGGGAGCAAATCTTCTCGCGATCAGGCCTATGCCAGGGCAATGCAGAAGGTGTATCGCGACTATCCCGACGATATCGAAGCCGCATTGTTCTACGCTCTGGCCCTCCTGGGAAACGCCGGAGACGGGCTGCAGGGAATGCAGAAACGCCTGCTCGCCGGCATGATTGCGTCGACCGTGTTCGGGCAGAAACCTCATCATCCCGGCGCGGCTCACTATGTCATTCACGCGTATGACAATCCCAAGGATGCTCATCGCGCCCTCGACGCCGCACTCCTCTACGCCGACATCGCCCCCGCCGCGCCGCATGCGCTGCATATGCCCGCCCATATCTTTGTCCAACTGGGCATGTGGCCGGAAGCAGTCGCGTCGAACGCGGCGGCTTGGGAAGCGTCGGACGCATGGGTCACGCAGAACGGGCACTCCCCGAGCAAACGGGATTACCACAGCCTGCAGTGGCTGCAGTACGCCTACCTGCAATTGGGTCGATACGAAAAAGCCGCGAGCCTATTGGACACCATGAGAAAGAATTGGGCTGAATTCCCGAAGGACCAGCCGCGCAGTCTGTTCGATGGCGGCTACATCTTGGCCAGGATGGCGGCATCCTATCTGGTCGAAACGCAACAGTGGGACAAGGCTGAAACAATCCTCGGCCCGGCGCTTCCGCAGAGCACCGGCGAATCGCCGGAAGCCGACAAGTCTTCCGACGCGTTTACGACTCTCGCTCAGACCCCTATCATATTTGCCCGCGGGCTTGCCGCGGCGATGGACAAGTCGGCGCTACAAGCTCAAGAAAGCATCACGGCGTTGCGGGCGATCAGCAGAGAGCGCAGTCCAGCTTCCATGCCGTTCATGAACGAACTGCGTCGTTCCGCTGAACTTCAGGCCATAAAAATCGCCGCCACGCTCGACACTGCGCAAGGGAAGCACGATGCCGCGATCAGAAAGATGGAACAGGCGACGGCGATCATCGATGCGGCGCCGCCGCCGTCAGGGCCGCCGCCGTTGATCAAGCCGGTCCACGAATTATTCGGTGAAATTTTGTTGCGGGCCGGCCGGCCCGACGCCGCTGTGAAGCACTTTGACCAGGCGCTTGGTCGTTACCCTAATCGAGCTCGTTCTTTGCTGGGAGCGGCGGCTGCGGCAACGCAGAACGGAGACTCCCGCCAGGCGCTTACACTGTATTCGAAGTTCATCGACCAATGGCAGCACGCCGATCCACAGCTGGCCGAGATTCAGGCGGCGCAAATGTACTTCCAACAGAGCCGGGCGGAAGGCGAGCATTGAGACGAAACGCCTTCGGGCCTTTCTCGTCAATACACCGCATAGCGACGATCCTGAGTAGTTCCACTGGGCCTGGGCCGCACATTTGCAATGGCCGTTTCGAAGCCGAAGCGTTCTTTACATTCCATCACGTCAAAGACAGGCCGTCGCAATGCCTCCACGGCTTCAGAGAGGGTCGAGAATAGAGATGCTTCGGCATTATTCAATGATCCAGATTGCCAGACCCTTTGCATCATGTAAGAGGTGGTCCGTTACACCGCCACCGAATAGGCGCCTCATCCGAGAGGTTCCGCTGCGTCCGACGACGATGGTGTCATGTTGTCCCAGCCGAGCTTCTTCCAAAATAGTCCCCGCCACATCATCCTCATGCCCGAATTTCATGTTCACGCGGCTCACATCGAAGCCCGATCGCGCAAGCGCCTCACACGCTTGCTTCAAGACCGGACACTCCGCCTCTCGTTCTTGCTTCAGCCATGTTTCTTGCTCCTCGTGCAACTGCATGCTGAGTTGCGCTTCGGTATCCGGATTTTCCGATCCTCCATGCTCCAACAGCGCACGAGGCATCGGCTTGAGTACATGAAAGAGCGTGACCACAACATCTCGACTCTCTCGAAGAAGCGACCCGACATATCGGGCTGCCCGCTGAGCATTTTCAGATTCGTCGATGGCGAGCAGCATGCGCATGATGAGTCAGCATTGCCTCATACCGCTTCGTCTCTTACCATACCCCACCCCCACGCTTCCATCGTTGTCGCGCGCCAAAAAGTCTCGGTCTCGTGGCGACGTCTTCCATCCTAGCCATCGCCGTCATGATGACGTAACTGGTGCTATCCCTGGAAATCGGACTCAAGTCGACGTGGAAAGACCGCTCCGTTGGTCCTGAGGAGTTCTTGAAGAATGAATGGAGGATGTTTCCACAGCCTGCTGGAGAATTACCTAGTCTATGGAACAGGAGCGATCTGTTGTGGTAAAAAAACTGGAGTTGCTGGCGGTTGCCGCGATCAATACCTTGGTTATAGACATCAAACAAACTGTCGAAGCGTGGCAGGAAGAATGACTATGACCCCATAGCGTTGCAGAAGCCCTGTGTCGCGCCTCTCGAACGTCATCCGCCTTATACGAGACTATCTCCTTGCATCCCATGAATCAGATTGACCGGCACAGATTGACGAATTTCGATGCCGTCTTGTTCGACATGGACGGCGTCATCACTGAGACGGCCGCCTTGCACGCCGCCGCATGGAAGCGATTGTTTGATGAGTATTTGAAAACACTCGCCGCGCGCACACAATCCGGGTATGAGCCGTTCGATCTCGCAAGAGACTATCGAGTGTATGTAGACGGCAAATCGCGATACGACGGAGTAAAGGACTTTCTGAAGTCGCGCAGCTTAACCCTTCCACCCGGCTCGCCGGACGATGGTCCTGATCGGGAAACGATCTATGGGTTGGGAAACAAGAAAGATGAATACTTTGACCGGTGCTTTCGCGAGACCGGTGTGGTCGTGTACCCCGGCACAGTGCGGTATCTTCACGCGGCAAGGGCCGCGGGTTTGAAAACAGCCGTGGTGTCGTCCAGCCATCATTGCCGTGAAATCATCCAGAGTGCCGGCTTGGCGCCGCTGTTTGAAACACGCATCGACGGACACGAGATCGATCGTCTTCATCTTCACGGAAAACCGGCTCCGGATATGTTTCTCGAAGCGGCCAGGCGTTTGGGTGTTTTGCCGGCAAAGGCGATCGTGATCGAAGATGCCCTGGCGGGTGTCCTGGCCGGACGGGCCGGTGGGTTCGGTCTTGTGATCGGCGTGAATCGGCAGAATCAGGCCGACGCATTGCGGCAACAGGGGGCGGATATCGTCGTGGCCGATTTGGCCGAGATGCTGCCGTCCGAATCGGAAACCGAACCCTTTCCCGCGCCGCGGCAAAGAACTGAACGGCGCTCCCGATAACCCTATGCTCCATCGACCTCAATTCCGCCCGCCGCCTCATATCTATCCTCCGGATGAGTGGAGTCTCATCGAGAAACGGTTCATGCCCGACTTACTCGAGCAAGGCGAGACCATGTTTGCGCTTGGAAACGGCTATCTCGGGATGCGAGGCTGCTTCGAGGAAGGAGGACCGATCGGTCAGAACGGTACCTTTATCAACGGTTTTTACGAGAGCTGGCCCATCGTATATCCCGAAGGGGCCTATGGCCTGGCGACGGCCGGGCAAACGATCGTCAATGCGACCGACACCAAGATCATCAAGCTGTATGTGGACGATGAACCGTTTTGGCTTCCTCATGCCAATGTCAGGAGTTTCAATCGACGATTGAATATGCAGTCCGGGACACTGGACCGCGACATTCTTTGGGAAACGCCGGCGGGAAAGCGCGTCTCGATCACATCGCGCCGGCTGGTGTCCTTCGAGCACCGCCATCTGGCGGCCATTTTCTATCAGGTGACGATGTTGGACGCGGCCGCTCCGATCGTACTCTCCGCCGAAATGATCGCGAACGAGCCCGCGCCGAGACGAAACAGCCATGACCCTCGACAATCGAAGGTGTTTGTCGGGAAAGTCCTGCATCACCGGATCAGCTATGCGAAAGACCGGCGGATCGTCCTCTGTCACGCCACGAACAAGAGCGGAATGATACTTTCCTGCGCGATCGATCATGTCATAGATACTTCCTGCCAGACGACGTGGACGACTCATTACACGGAAGATGCAGGTCAGGTAGTCGCGACCATCGATGCAAAGCCCGGCCAGCCGATCACCCTGGTGAAGTACATGGCTTATCATACGAGCCACACGGCGCCTCCGGAGGAGATGTGCGCGCGTGTGGAACGTACATTGGACCGGGCGGTCGCCGACGGGTTTCCTGCTCTGCTTGTCGGCCAAGAGCGGTACATGGAAGATTTCTGGCAACGAAGCGACGTCACCGTCACAACGAATCCGGCGCGAGCCAATGCCTCCACGACTTCCGTCCAACAGGCCATCCGATTCAATCTGTTCCATGTCCTGCAAGCGTCCGCGCGCGTAGGGAACATGGGGGTGCCGGCGAAAGGGCTGACGGGGACCGCCTATGAAGGGCACTACTTCTGGGACGGCGAAATCTATGTATTGCCGTTTTTGATCTATACCGCGCCGCGGATCGCCAAAAATCTGCTGCGGTTCCGTCACGGCATGTTGGACAAGGCACGCGAGCGGGCGCGGCAGTTGAATCAACGAGGGGCCATGTATCCGTGGAGGACGATCAACGGAGAGGAGGCGTCGGCATATTATGCCGCAGGGACCGCCCAGTATCACATCAATGCCGACATTATGTATGCGCTGAAAAAATACGTGCAGGCGACCGGCGATGAGGAGTTTCTTTTCGATGAAGGGGTGGAGATGTTGGTCGAAACCGCCAGGTTATGGCTGTCGCTCGGTTTCTATTCGCTGCGCCAAGAAGGTAAATTCTGCATTCATTGTGTGACCGGCCCCGATGAATACAGTACGATGGTCAATAACAATGTCTATACCAATCTGATGGCCCGCGAGAATCTCCGATACGCCGCCGAGACGGTCGAAAAGGTGCGAGAACGACGGCCGGATTTATTCACCGCGCTGGAGCACAAGACCCGGCTGGAGGCCTCCGAGGTGGAGGATTGGAAGCGGGCCGCCGACCTCATGTATGTGCCTTACGATAAAAGTCTGAAGATCACTCCGCAAGACGATGAGTTTTTGGAAGAAGAACCATGGGACTTCAAACACGTGCCGTCGGAGAAGTATCCGCTGCTGCTCTACTATCATCCGCTCACCATCTATCGATATCAGATCATCAAACAGGCCGATCTCGTGCTGGCCATGCTGCTGCTCGGCCATGAATTCTCTCCGGAGCTGAAGCGACGAAACTTCGAATTTTATGATCCCATCACGACCGGAGACTCGTCACTCTCACCCTGCATCCAAAGCATCATGGCCGCCGAGGTCGGCGACATGGCGAAGGCCCTGGCGTACGCGAGAGTGGCGACGCTGATGGATTTGGGCGATGTCGCGGGCAATGTCAAAGACGGCTGCCATATTGCCGCCATGGGGGGAGTGTGGATGGTGTTCGTTTATGGGTTTGCTGGACTGCGCGGCTACAGCGGTAGATTGAGCTTCCGGCCGGCCTTGCCGGAACAGTTGGACTGTCTCCGATTCAAGCTTGCATTTCAAGGACAGAGTCTCGAGATCGATGTCCGCCAAGATGTCACTCGCTATACGTTGAGAGCCGGCAGCGGGCTGGCGTTGAATCATGAAGATCAAGAGATTCGGCTCTCGCCCGCTGCTCCGTCCGTTGTACGACCGAATGGGAGGTCCTCGGATCGCACGGAAACGAACCAAGGAACGGCTTGATAAACCGGCAAAGTCAAGATGGCGGGCCTTCGCTGTCGACTTGCACGGTCTTGTCCGGCGAACAGACATCCATGATGTCCGCCACGTTCTTGTGCGGCCATTCTGTCCGCGACAAATGTCCCGCTTGTTTCTTGGAAACACAGCCCACGACTTTCGATGCCAATCCTGAGCAATACGTTGGACAAGCTGCGTAAGAGGAACTCGTCGGTAGTCCTACAGGATTTCATCCAAATCGTTTTTGACCCGCTGCTTCATCACGGGGGCAGAGGGGATGACCATGTCAGGTGTTCTGGTGTGCTTAGCCGCTTTCATCGCGCACAGCGTTGACCATCGGAGTATAGCGTCATCTCTCAGATGAATTCCTATGGCATCAGGGTCAAGAGCGGCCATTTATGCCGCGATCGGTGAAGACCAGCAAAGGCCCCCCAATCTTTACCGTGCCGTTCGAAGATGCCGCTGCGTTGCTTGGCTTGATCGTCACCTTTGTGGGAATTTTCCTGGCGCATTATTTCAACAATCCCTATTTGGACGGCGCCGCGTCGATTATGATCGGCGTCATTCTGACGACAGTCGCGGTATTGCTGGTATATGAGAGCAACGGATTACTGATTGGCGAGAGCGCTGACCCACAAGCATATCTATATCGAAGCCGGTGTTGTACACGCCGGTGAACGGAAGGCGCTCAGTCAAAAGCAACGGAGAGTCGATGCGGATTGACCTGCTGCGCGCATCTTAGGACCTGTCCTAGTACCGGACGACATCTGAACGCGATACAGTACGATCAGAGCAGGCAATGGAAACATTGTGAATGCATAGCGGAAACGTTATCCGAGCATAATGTAAAAGTTGCCTCTTCGGAAGCTCCGCCCTTGAAAAAGGACGGAGCTTTTTTATGGTGATCAACGTGAAACAATCAGTCCATAGCATGCTCCTGACCGGTTGGCTAAAAACTAGGGTTCACCCTAGAGACCAACTATGCGCGTGTAAAGAGAGACTCAGGACCGTCCCAGTGCCGTAATATCGTTCGATCCGAGTATGATGGGACATCTGATCCATTCGTTACACGTTCATCAAAAGAGGAGGATGCGATGAAATCACTGTTGGGCGAGTGGTAGTGACTGAACGAATTCCTGAAATAAAATATAAGCCGACAGCAGCTCAGGAGTGCCTTCACTCGTTCACGTCACCGGCCCATGTTTTGCCCGAGAGCTAAATTACTAAACTATTAAATCGTCTGTATTGAACGGAGGATAACCATGTTGGAATTAATGATGATCGCATCCCTACTATCAGACGCGGACAGAGGATCGAATGACAATGCACGATCAGCTGAAGGGTTCGATTGGCGTGGATCCGCCATCGTCCGCGATCAGTTTCCTCAAACGATGCCGAATTCCCTGGTTGCACAAGCGAGCGGTTCCGGTATGGGTTCACCGGGAAGTCCCGGTGGTTCGGGAAGCCTCGGCGGCGGCAGAAGGGATACGATCAGCCCATCCAGACCCGGCCCCGGTCGCACGGAAAGTCCGGGGAACACCGGCATTCCCAGCCCTAGGGAGGAATCGATCAGCCCATCCTCACGCGGCCCCGGTCGTACGGAAAGCCCGGGGAGCACCGGCATGCCCAGCGCTGGAACGGAATCTGTCAGCCCATCCCAACCCGGCGCCGGTCGTACGGAGAGTCCGGGAAGCAGCGGCATGCCCGGTCGGTAGAACCGAATAGGTATGTAGGTATTGATGAACACCGCCGCCAAGGGGAAGATATTCCCGCGGTGGCAACAGTGAAGGAGAGAAGAGATAAGGGCAAGGAAACATTCCTGAGTCAAATCTAGCGTCCTCCGCAACGGCAAACCAGACCGGGATAAGGACCGGAAGCAGTGGACTCATAGGCGCCGCGGTGGTCGCATGTCTTGCCGATTCTTATAACGTCGTCGGATTCGACCGGACACCGCCGTCGGAGGCCCATCCAAACGTGCATTTTGTACCGGTCGATCTGACGTCCGAAGATGATGTCGCGCGCGAGTTCCGGGTAGAGTCCAAAACGATAGCAGTGTCGGCTGAAAGCCCGGTCTTTGACGGAGTGTTTCCAATAAAGCTATTCTCAGCGAAGCGCTGTTTCGGCCTCGCATACGGAGAAGCCGCCGGCCTCCATCCATTTACCGTGCTGATGCCGGTGGGACGGCAATGTCCACCACCTTGTTCTCATTGTCCACGAGAAGAATGACTGATTCTCCCTTGCGGAGACTAGAGAGCCGCTCCTGCATGATTTCACGAACTTCGAACGGCCGTTCTCCATCGCCGGTCTTAATGGTGATACGATCACCATTCAACGGCTCGATGACCGTCCCGTCAACTTGCCGGTTGGCTCCCTTGATCGACGACCTGTCTTCCGGACGCTTCTGCGCGTCTTTCGCCGCATCGAGGCCGGCAAACGTCGTGTCGGTTATTTTGTTCGTTTCATCGATCAGGAAGAGCATCGGTGTCCCAACCGGGATGGAGCCCAGTTTGCTTCGCACCTGAGACCGCACCTCAAACGCTTGTTCCTTTCCGTCTTTGCTCCTGATGACGACCCGCTCGTGGCCTACCGGCATCGTGTCTGCAATGGCGCCCTGGACGATCTTGTGGTCGGTGGACGTATACCCCACCGGATGATAATCGACGATCAGATTCTGCTCGTTGACGGTGATGACCAAGTCATCACCCGGCTTGATCTCGGGGAAATTCTTTTCCTGAGCCGGTTTCAATGGAAGAAATCGCGGCTGCACTTCGCCGATGTTGACCTTAATCTGATCCGACGTGACCGCTTCGACCCTGCCGAATACCGTTTGGTTCCCCTGCAAGAGTTGTTGGTCATCCTTCTGGGCTACTTTCGTTGCCTGCGCCTGGTGCTGCTGATTGTGAGGCGCAGATGCTTTGGTAACCCGCCGATCGGTCGGATTCCTATTCTGCGCACAGGCGCTGCCAAGCAGCGCCGTGGATAGGATGACGGCGACGGTTGATGTGAGTCTCATCTGATGCATGGTCTCTCCTTTGCTGAAATTTGAATTGTGCAGCCTACGCGTGGTTTATCCTCTTCAATGAGGACAGGCACACGGTCGGCCGACCGGCTCGATTTCGCATGGAGCGCATCCCAAACTGAACGAGCTAATCACGCAAGATATAGACCTAAGTGCGTGGTGCAAGTGGACCGACGCCTGATGCTGCATGAAAGGCCAGGGACAGAGAAACGGCGTCTCTCGTGTAGCATGTCCAGATTTGCCGTATTGAGAGGGAAACAGGGAAACTATGAGGACAAATTGTCTGGAAGGGGACAAGGCATCCGGCCATTTATGGTTCATTTCTCTGAGCATAGGGCCGTCCCGGAAAATCACTGGTCCGAATGAATCGAACGAGCCAGCCATCCGTCGCCGAACTACGAGCCTTCTGAGGGATACACCTAGTTGGCATCTCCGGTAGATCTGGAATGTTACAAGATTGCTACGGCGGCAACATGAGCGAATGGACGCGGTTGACAACGCTTTGCGCCCGAGACGGCGCGGATGCCGCCAATGAATGGGCGCAATCGACGCTCCAACTTTATCGGCAGTCCGTGGTGAATCCCGCACATTTTGCATCACAGGCAGATTGGAGACCACGCTTTGAGCAGAGTATGCGGCAATTGGCGACGTTCATAGAACATGGAACCTTGGATACACATGGGGACCATTCATGACCATCGAACTCAACCATACGATTGTGCCCGCGAACGACAAGGAAAAGTCGGCGCGCTTTTTTGCCGACATCTTCGGGCTTCAGTATGAAGGTTCGTCCGGACATTTTGCTCCGGTAAGGGTGAATGACAGACTCACGCTCGATTTCGACCAGGATGATTCGTTCGCCCCGCATCACTATGCCTTTCATGTGAGTGATGACGAATTCGAAGCCATTTTTAAGAGAGTGCAGACGGCCGGATTGGCCTACGGCAGCCATCCGTGGGATGCGGAAAACCGGAAGCTGAATGATTGGAACGGTGGCCGAGGTATTTACTTCCGCGACCCGAGCGGCCATCTGCTTGAATTACTCACCAGGCCATAAGCCGTAGAGAGGCCGGCGATGCCCGCCGAAAAATGAAGGTGCAGCGAATCGTTGACTTGAACGCTCAAACATGGACGATAGGCACTCTTCGGCGAGGAACACCGTGAACCGACTTGATTCAATGCCGGCGTGCGTACTCTTTTCACTGATGGTTGTTCTCTTGCTTTATCTGCATGGTTGTACCCACACCGCTCCCTTTCGGGATAGCCAAGGACGGGTCGTCCCTGGGAGTATCGCGGTCATGGAGACCATTTCCATCGGCGGGATCCCACAACATCTTTGGTTTCGAGGCATCGATACACACAATCCTACCTTACTGATCTTGCACGGGGGCCCGGGGGCCAGTGAAGCGGCCCTCTATCGTCATTTCAATTCAGAACTGGAGCAGCACTTCTTGGTGGTGAATTGGGAGCAACGCGGCACGGGACGATCCTTTCATGACGATATTCCTTCGGGATCCATGACGATCGCACAGTTTCTCCTGGACCTGGATGAAGTCGTCGAATTGCTCCGGAAACGATTCCATAAAAACAATGTCGTCCTGCTCGGTGAATCCTGGGGGACCGCCCTCGGCACGATTTACTCCTTTCAATATCCGGAAAAAGTTGCGGCCTATGTCGGAATCGGACAAGTGGCCGACATGCCGCAAGGTGAGCGACTCTCGTACGACTACGCGCTGAGACAGGCGACGGCGGCAAACAATGAGAAAGCGGCCAAGGAACTGAATGCCGTCGGACCTCCTCCGCACACAGTCGATGAAATGTTGATCTCACGCCGCTGGGTGGAGCGGTTCGGCGGTTCCTTTCATGCGGATCTTTCGACCGGCAAACTGATTTGGGCGGCACTGAACACCGACGAAGCGAATCTCATCGATCTGATTCTGTTCGGACGAGGTAATCGCTTCTCACTGGAGCACCTCTGGCCGGAGTTCTCACAATTGGATCTGACGGCGTACACAACATTCGCAATGCCCATATTTTTCTTGATCGGGCGTTACGATTGGCAAGTGCCCGCGATACTTGCCGCTTCCTACTTCCATACCATCGAAGCTCCGTATAAGCGATTGATCTGGTTCGAACGCTCCGCCCACCACCCTCCGTTCGAACAGCCTGAAGAATTTAATAGAGCCATGATAAAAGACGTACTCTCAATATTATGGAGGAGTTCTGAGCACGCATGGCGATCCGCTCGTCCAGGAACTGAGCCGTGAACCGGCAATGAGATAAGGGCCATCGACGCCCTGGGTCTGAAGATGGCGCTAGAGGATTCAACGTTGATGAGCGCGGTAGCCGGCAACAATCACGCGCTTTCGTGTAATTCCGTTTCATCCATGGAGGAATTATGATCTCGTTACGAACCGAGTACGGCATTATGTTCGCGAGTCTGATCCTTTCGCTTTGCATTCACGGATGCTCAGCTTGGGCTCCCGGTCATCCCTCGATACCGGAGACCTCCAAGGGGACGGACCTAACCCCCAGGCCGGCAGGCACAGATTCTGGAGGGGGAATAATTCCCCATAAACAGGTCGATCGGCATGATCCTGCGCCGGAGCGATATTGACTCGGCATATGGGCACATGATGGCCTTACGGTTTGATTCGGCATGTGAAACATACGAGCGGGATGGCGGGAGGAGATGCCAGGCCGTTTCCCGACCGCCTTCCCTCAGATATGAACTTCGTATGAACGATGTTTTCGTATGCCTACACCTCATCAGGCGGCTTCCTCATGCTCACGATCCTGGTGAGCTCGTGCCGTGGCTGCTTTCTCGATCTCCGCGTTGACCTCACCGCCGACCAGAAGCACCATCCCGCTCCAATAGAGCCACAGCATCAGGACGATGACGCCGGCGATGGAACCATAGACCTTGTTGTAATCGCCGTAATTATCGACATACAGTTTGAACCCGAGAGAAACAACGATCCACATCGCCACAGCAAAGGCCGATCCAGGCGACACCCACCGCCAATCTTGGTGGATGTCCGGGCACACGTAATAAATCACGCCGACGACCAGCAGCATGATGCCGACGACGACCGGCCATTGCAGAAGATTCCACGCCACAATGAACGCCCGTCCCAACCCGACGAAATCGGCGATCCACGCGCCGAGGCTGGGTCCGTACAGCACCAGGGTCAAGGACAGAATGACGAACCCCGCTAATCCGATAGTGAGCACGATCGCGGTGAGGCGCACCCGCCAAAACGGGCGGCTATCCGTCTTGACTCCATACACCACATTCAACGCGTCCATGATCGCCGTCATGCCGCTCGACGAAGCCCAGAGGGCGCCCAACCCACCGAGCGACAGTATATTGGCGCCGCTGCCCTCGGCCACTTGCGTCAAGAACCGCTCGACCATGGAAAGGGCGTCGTTCGGCAAGACCTGGCGCAAGTAGCCCATCAGTTCGGGCATGTAATTTTCCACTGAGAAGACACCCATAAGCGCCGTAAGGACCAATAACATTGGAAACAGCGCGAGCAGGATGTAGTACGACAGCTGCGCGGCACGTCCCAGGACTTCGTCCTGCAAGCTCTCATGCCACAGCCGCCGCCCCAGTTGATAGAAGGAGAGTCCTCCGAGCTTCCAGGGATTGTACGCGGGCGATTGGCTGGTGAGCGATGACTCGGCCGAAGTTCGATTCATGCGCGCTCACTTCCGTGGTCTTGTTTTCTCAGGTATGGTTGGGATAAATCCATTTTTGAAGAACTCCATGCTGATCGCGTGCTTGGCGGTCGCACAGAGAGTTTCCCATGGTCGTGCAACATCAATCGGCTATGCTGCCGCATCCCGACCTTTGCGCAGCAGAGTTTTTCTCACACCAATTTTCGATACTGAGGCGAAAGTCTTCCCTTCAGCTTTACTTCGGATTGCAGTCCGCCGAGACGTGATCACTTCGGCGATCAGTATTTTCGTTGGATCGAATCCACAGGGCTCGATTTTGCTTATCTACATTCGCCGAAATGTGATCTCCTTTACTGATCGAAGCTTTCTCTGTCTTCTCGTCGATCTGCAAACTCACTTCTTTGCCGCTCTTATCCTTTACAACGTACGTCGTGCCGTCTACGCGTATGACTTCACCGGAAACCATATGGCTTCCCTTCGACGCAGCTTGTTCGGCCTGCATAGCATTTGTTCCCTCTGCGACTTCACATGGGGTTTCCTTTAGCTGGTCTGCTGCGGACGCGACATCGCCGCCCTGTGGCATACTGAACAGAAACAATAGAATTCCGCCTGCTAATACTCGCATTACTTTTGAAGTCATCATAATACCTCCCGGTTGATAACGATGCCTCTTCGGTGCTCCCTGAGTGACTTTATTTGAACATCCTTCAAGATCTTCCTGGTAAATCATCGGCTCATTAAACTCCGACTTGATGTCTCATGCGGAGCGGGTTTTCCTTCCACACCGCAGTCACTCCCACGAACGGGCTCTCACCGCTATGTTGATTGTCTCCTCAAGTCTGTCGCAAACCTACTGGTGATTTCCCTCGTATTCAGTAAGCATTCCCATCCTTCGTCGAGGAGTGTCCGGCAGGCGAGGTACGCTGCGCCGCCGCAAGGAACCATCCATATTCTTTTTCGATAAGCCGCACAACACATTGACCTCATTTCAACCGTGCCGAGGTCGGGTTGCATCCGTTCCATTTGAGGCCTGAACCGGTCCGGTGCGAGATATTGCAGAGATTCTTCTTTGACCACGCCACCAAATCTCACCAGGTCCGATTCATCAAAATATACGGCACGTCTCTTGCGAACTTTTTGAGATAGGACATGATAACCTTTCAGACATACGGAGGCGAAGATGGACAACAGAACCTCAAACAAGTTCGCAGGAGCGGCTCAAACAGTGGCTGATGAGAGCCTCAATACGGTCGAGACTGCGATGAATACCGCCATAGACAGCACAAAAGATGCCGTCCATGAGCTGCGAAGCGAGGCAGTGGAAGCCGTCAATCAAACAGTAGACCGCACAATCGGCCGTGTGAAGGACTCCTTGGATCAACGGCGGCCGCAATTCGAACAGTACATTGCATCCCATCCTTGGATCATGCTGGGAGGCCTGTTGATGTTAGGGTACTTGCTTACCGGGAAACGGAACTTTCAGCCTTGAGCCGGCAGCAGACAGTTCGTCCAAATTGAGGACACCAATGACCCAGGAGGAGATTTCGATGAAATCAGCATTGACTATCGGTTTGACATTCACCGCCGGGATCGTGCTGTCAGGCTGCGTGTTAACCCAGAAAATGATGCCCGGCACCATGTCGAATTCCGAAATTTTTGGCGTGCTCGATACCATTAATCACAGCGAGATCGATGCCGGTAACCTTGCGAGGGAGAAGACCACTGCCCCGGAGGTTCGCTTATTTGCCTCTCGCATGGTCAGTGAACATCAGCGGATGATGGAGGACATGAACGAGTTGGTCCAACGCATGGATGTACAGCCGCAAAAGCCGGCGTTGGCCTTTACGTTGAACGACACTCACCAGGGCATGATGGAGGAACTCCGAGACAAATCAGGCTCGGACTTCGATAAGGCGTACATTGAGTATCAGGTCAAGATGCACGAACAGGCGGTCGACCTGGTAAAAAATGCGGCCGACGAGGTCGACAACTTCAGCCTCAAGAAGCATCTGCGCGAGGCGAGGCCGGAGTTGTACAGCCATTTGGATTCTGCGCAATCCATCCAGGGCGAGTGATCGCGCCACAGAGGGGCCGACGATGTTTCTTCGGTAGGTACTCGTGTCTAATTTCGGTGTCGCCGCACATCGATTATCCGGTGCGTCGCACCGGTACGGCAGTTATCGCAACGGCCACAGTCTCTGGGGACCTCGTTCCCGAAGTATCTCGTCTAAAAACGAACTCGGCACTCCGTGGGCCATCCCATTCCCCGATAAAACGTTCAAGTGGAATGGTACCGGCGACGCCCGGAATCAATTATTGTGGGTCAACGCAGTCCGCCAGACGCGCCTTACCGTCTATCTCGCCAAGACCTCTTGAATCAGCACCTGCCGAACCAGCATTTCCAAATCTTGATGCATGAGTTTGACCAGGCCGGCGAGCAGCTTCAGCATCTCGGCCCTGGCTCGGAGATCTTGCAGTTCATAGACCCCTCCGTCGCTGAAAAGCAGCGCGACCCTTTGTGTTCAATGTCCGAGCCCGACTCGCCTAGTCGTCCTTCCTGTTGCCAACTCTTAATTAATTCGGTTCGGTACGTATGTCCGTTCAGCTTGCCCCTACCCTGGCGCGTGAGATATCTCCACACACTCTCCCCTATGGGGCCGTCCAACATGGTTACGGACACGCCTCGATAAATGGACGGCGGCTTACAGCGGGATTCAAAACTGACAGTCTTTTCATGATCAGTCGGCGGAAGCAATCGGCTACATCCCGAGAGCAGCAAGGTCAAGATAACGGCGAAATGGAGCAGAGGCCAGGTCTTGCGGAGGACAGTGGAAAGTGGTGAGCGGGTAGTAGCAGCGTATTTCTTCACCCTTTGCTCCCCATGCGTCGCTCTTTTCCCTCAATCACTGAACCGCTTACCTATAGCTATTACCTATGGTATTCGTACTAGGCACATCACTTGTAATTCCGTCGCTGCCCCGTCTCCTCACGCCTCCTTCGGCAATGAGGCCCCAGTCCGATAAGGAAGTGAGAGAGCGCTACGTTCCGTCGCCTTCTTCCATCGCTTGATGAATCAACAATTCACGCACCAACGTCTCCAGATCCTGATGCATCAATTGAATGATTGACTCCAATTGCTGCAACATGGCTTCTCGAATATGAAGATCGTCCGCATCATAGATCCCGCCCGAGCCGAACAAGAGCGATTTCCGTTCTTGCTCGCGTCGCGAGCCGGGTTCACCAAGGCGGCCTTCTTCTTGCCAAGTCGCGATCAGCACATCGCGTAAACTTCGCCCCTCTTGATCGCGGCTATTCGGCCATGTCAAGAACCGCCAGACCCGAGGAGGATAGTATTCTCGGCTCACATCACCGATCCATATTCGTTCAAGATGGTTGTGCGGGTGCCTGAATTCTTGCCTCACCTTTGTAAAGTTCGCTGATGCTCCAAATAGGACCTCCAACGTTCCTCCCGTGACGGAAATGACATTGATGGCGCCTGTCGCGATGTTGAATCCCCCTGTAACGGCGTCAATAAAGCCGCCGATCACGATCGCCAAGAGGGTTTGGGACATACTACGAGTGAATTGAATGTCTTTGAGCCGATCTTGCACTTCATCGGCGCGATGGACCTCACACTCCAATTCGGCGACGAGGCTCGACACCTCGAGCGTCGCAAGCTGGACCATGTTGAGCAGCTTCTGTCTGACACGCTCCACTTCATCGGCGTCCTCGTGAGCACGTTCGAGACGCGCCAGTCGATTGAGTAATGGAAGCACCTGCATGACATCGGCGATATGTATTGCGATGGGGCTGTAGTACTTTTTGGCTTCGCCGTCTTTGGTGGCCTCGGAAGAGGAAGGGGCTGTTTCAGCATCTGAGAACGGCATATTCTTGAAGGTGGCCTCCTGTGGAGTACACCCTCGATCGAAAGTGTACGTGGATTTGGGCGGTGGCAGCGTGGAGGTGCAGCCGTTCGCGGACAAATGAACCACCACGAGCAATAGCCAACATATTCGCATCATGCATAACTCTAGTCGCCCAGAGTGTTCCGCCCATCCTGGGAAAACCCCTGTTCCGATGAGAGAACATGAGGACCATCTGTCCCTCCAGAGACGATTGGTTCCCTAGTCTTGTCATGAGCGTTTGGCCTCCCTTAATATAGTAGAGAATGCTCCCTGCTAATGGCACATATTCTGCTGCAATTCCTCAGTCGAAGAACATTCCAATATCTGCTGTGGAATCGGATAGAGAGGAGGGCAAGTATGAAAGCTGTCGGCTTTCACGGTGTCGGTGATATTCGGGTCGATGATGTGCCGGAGCCTCAACTTCAAGCACCGACCGACTCGATTGTGCGCGTCACGTCCAAAGTCTTGACGCAAGTGGAACGTTGAGTGCGGCCATGGATGCCCATCGAACATGTGACGGCCGCCGACCGGGATGGATCAAGGTGGAGTTGAAGTCTGATGTCGCTATGGCAGCGGCAATGTAAGAAAGGTTTACCGGCCGTTCGGACCTTCCTGCGGATGGTCCTTCCATCCGTGAGCCGTATTCAAACTGGAACGGATCTGCTGCGTCTCGGAGGCGTTTGGTCCGAATACCTTTTCCTGTATGGTCAACGCAGCTTGATAGAGCGGGATGGCAAGATCCGGGCGGTTATGCTTCTCATAGAGCTGCGCCATCGCGTTGAGCGAGTTCACAACCAACGGATGGTCGTGACCAAAGACCTTTTCTCTGATGTCCCTCGAACGGAGAAACAAAGGGATCGCCATCGACAAGTTGTCGGAGTATAAACTCATGGCCAAGTGATGAAGACTATCCGCAATGGCAGGATGGTCCGGCCTCAACATCCCATCGCGAATGACCCATGCGCGAAAGAACAATGGACCGGCTAAGGCTCGGCCTTGCTGTTGTTCGAATAATGCGCTCGCGACCAGATCCAAGGTATCGGCGACATGAAGATCCTCGGCGCCCTTAGCCGACGTGTAGATGGTCAGTGCCCGGCGAAAAACCGTTTCCGCCCCGGCGAAGTCGTTTTGCTTGAACCGAGTGGCGCCCAACTTATTGAGGAGAGCCGCCAGATCGAGATTGACGTCCTTGTCGACGGTTCGATCCAGCAACCCGACAGCCATCGCGTATGCTTGTTCAGCCTCCGACCAGTTCCCCACTGATCTCGCATGGTCTCCTTGTGCTTCATACCCCGCCCAGCCGATTTCATCGGCGGCGGGGAATAAACCGACGCACATCGTCGTCAACGGCAAGAGCAAGGCGCGTTTGCCGGAGAATGGCCGTCGACCCAATCGGTCCTCTATTGAATCACCCTCAATGGGAAAACAGGCATCCCTTCCTCCGACAGACATCGAATTGTATGCAATGCGCTTATCGCTCTTCGTCTCGGCTGCCCACACACTATCGATGGCTGGAGGAGAAACCGCCGGATAGCTTTCTTGAAGGGGCACACCAGCGAACGACATTGAGGACGTCAAACACCAGTTCAACCCGGTACCCAGGACTATGAAGAAGAATGAAGGTATCCACCGCCGAACGATTGTCGGTGCGTCTGCCATGCTGAACCAAAGCGGATACTCGATTAACAATAGAAACAGAAACCACTTAATTTAAGCTGTGTTATATCGCAAACCGAATAACGATGATACTGGGACATCCCCGAGTATTATCTGGATAATTCATGTAGATATGGGGTGTGTAACCCCTAGTGTTCTTCGGTGACACCATTTGTCCCTCTCCCGCACAGCCCTGCCGTCCGGATGGTAGTACGCAAACCGTTTCTCGGCCACCGTCGAGAGATGTCCGGATGCTGGACATCGACATAGTATACGCCCGCTATGCTGAATCGACGGGCGCCTAAGAGACGATCTTTTTAACCGGGCGGGACTTCATAGATTCAGGTTTGCCGGTCCGGACACCTAGTAACTCGTTACTCGTATTCATTGCTCCAAACGTTTCATATTGCCGTGCGGATCACCACTAGTGATTTTCCGAGCAACAGACGCACGGAGACTCATTGGGACGAAATGTCTTTGGGGTGGACAGATTGGAAGACCCCCTTCGTTACGGACTTGTTCCGATTCTGGATCATGGGCAAGGCCATCTTATTGTTGTCTCAAAGCTTTCGCCATTAACTCCACCGCACGCCGACTGTGTAGCACTGGTCTGAAGTTTGCGTCGTAGGCTATACCATTGATAAACATTATCCGTTACTTCAAGCCGGAGGGATCATTATGCGTTACCTTGTCTTGCCGTTCGCATTGGTGTTTTGCGCCTTGGGCGCCTGTAGCAGTCAGGATAAAATGGCGCGATCCGCCAATATTTCCATGTCGGATGCCGTTCGCACGGCCGAAGCATCTATTCCCGGATCACGGGCGAAGGAAAGTCATGTGGAAAAAGAAGGCGATCGGACCGTGTACGAAGTGCAATTGGCCGACAATCAGAACAACAGCCGAACGGTCTGGATCGACGCCTATAGCGGCAGACTCATCAAGAAGACGGAACCGTAACAGACCCACCCCAGGCTTCCGGTGGAACCGAAAGCCTGGGGTCTCGGCCTGGCGAACTTCTTTATCGCTTCAAGCCATACAGTAAAGACTCAACAGGCGAGGTGCTTGCCACGGTCTTTCTGGGACTCGGGTGAAGAGTGCCTGATCTCATCCAAAGAGATGTTGGATATCAGAACCATATACGATAGAACGATATACGATGGAACCGGAGCTCCACCCTCTCCGTGTCTGACGAAGGTCCTGCACGAAGCGTATGACGGCGAATTGTGCTTCAGCGATGCATCGAATAGGCCGCTGATCGTCGGCAATTTTGTTCAGACATTGGACGGCATTGTCTCACTGAGGATTCCCGGCAAATCGGGAGGCGCGGAGATCAGCGGGAGAAATGAAGAGGATGCGTTTATCATGGGGCTGTTGCGCGCCTATGCCGACGCGGTCATGTTCGGAGAAGACACCTTTCGGAACGCGCCCGGGCATGCCTGGACCGCCGACTTCGTGTGTCCGGCATTCGACCAGGAGTTTCAGGCATTTCGGAAGCATATCGGTAAGGGGTCTCTCTACCCTGTCAACGTCGTGGTCAGCGGCAGGGGTCATGCCGACCTCGATCAGCCATTGTTTAAGCGCGAAGAGATCCGCAGTCCTGTGCTGACGACCGAACAAGGCGCCGCACGTCTGCATGAACGATACGGGACCTCCTTACCGGCCACTGTTCACGTACTTCCCGGCGACACAGTACTCAATCCATCCGATATGGCTGCATTGCTTCATGCCGACTATGGAGTGAAGATCCTCCTTCATGAAGGAGGACCGACGTTGTTTTCGTCTTTCCTAAAACAATCACTGCTTGACGAATTATTTCTCACCGTGGCTCCTCAAATCGTCGGACGGGGCGGGACGGAAGAGCGACCGGCCTTTTCCGGTCCGCTCGGGTTGGCCCCTGAGCAGGCAATGTGGAGCACATTGCTGTCCGTGAAACGGGCCGCCAAGAGCGGCCATCTCTTCCTGCGCTATCGGCTCTAATCGCAGGCAGAACGCCGTATGAGGGTTGGCCTCCGCCGAAGGACTGCTGATCCTCCTTTCCGGCGACCCCATCCAGTCGCATCGCAGTCATCGGTTGCGAAGGCAAACATATTATGTTTGAATAGACGCGTCAGCATCATAATGATAATGGGAGGCAAGGAGGCTGCGCATGCAAGTATCGATTTATCTCAACAACACAATCGTCAGAAAGCTGGATCGCGTGGCAAAGCGCACGGGCCGAAGTCGATCACGAGTCATTGGAAGCCTTCTGAAGTCATCACTGGAAACACCATCTCTTGAACAGGACGGATGGGGAGCTCTTATAGGGGCATGGAAAGATGACCGTCCAGCCAAGGACCTTGTCGCCGAAATCTATAAGAGCCGCAAACGGAATCGTCGATCTGATCGGTCGCTTTTCTGATGTTCCTTCTCGATACCGACACGATCATTTTCCTGTTGAGGGGAAATCGCGCCGTCGCGGAAAGGATCGCAGCGGTAGATCCTAGTCAGATCGCGACAACGATGATCAGTTTGGCCGAACTCTACTTTGGAGCCTTCTATTCCGCCAGGGTCGAGGAGAATCTTCGAGTCGTCGACCAATTCAGCAAAATGGCTCAGATCTTTACCCTCGATAGGAAAGGGGCCATTTTCTTCGGAAAACTGAAAGCGGACTTAAAACGAGACCGGAACATGATCAATGATTCCGATCTTTTCATTGCTTCTATCGCGATTGCGACCGGCTCCATCCTTGTAACCAACAATACCCGTCATTTTCGAAGAATACCGGGCCTCCCCCTGGAAAATTGGACTAAAGACTAAGATTGAAGCTCAACCGCCCGGCGATCTGTATCGCTGAGATAACGCCGACGTAAGATTTATCGAAGACAAACAGACGAGGAATCGCACTGTGCTCGGCATCTCTTCCTGCGCTATCGAATCTGATCAAGCAGAACGCGGTATGGAGGGGGAGTAATCGCGGGCAGCGGCTCGGATCGTCTCATGCAGTTGATCGATGGCCGCTTCTTTGGACAGTACTAAGTTAGCGCCGACCTTCATCATCGCTTCCTGATTTTTGCCGTCGGCGTTCACGGACAGACCGATGACGATGGTCTCAGGATGACGGGCCTTGATCTGCGCCGTGGCCTCGGTGCCGTTCATCGTCGGCATGTTGATGTCCATCACGACGACGCGGGGCCGGAGCTGATCGACGGCCTGCACCGCTTCTTGGCCATCCCCAGCCTCGCCGACGATTTCAACATCCTCATACCTCTCGAGCATCGTATGATCATCCACCAGAAGCACCTGCACCACATCGGGCTTCGGCATGTCCCTTCCGGTTGTCACTTCCGAACTTCGCCTTTTTTCAAGCCAAGACGGGAGAGAAGCTTCATCGCGCGCTCGGCCTATGCCGTGATCGACCAGCGGCACCGACAGGATTGCCTTGGTCCCCTGCCCCTGAGCCGATTCAAAATCAAACGATCCACCCAACGATTTCATGCGTTCCCGGATGCTGAATAACCCGAACTTGGAAGACGATTCACGAGACGCCCCCTCGACAGCAGCAAGATCAAAGCCTACGCCTTGATCGCTCACTTCGATGAGCACCTGATCATCTCGCTGCTCCAGTGTGACTGCCGCCTGTCCGGTACCGGCATACTTCGACGAGTTGATCAACAACTCTCGAACCGACTGAAACAACAGGACCGTCAGATCCTCCGGCAGCTTCGGCTCTTCCTCCGGCACCGTAACCGTTACGGTGAGATTGTACCTTTTCATATACTCGCCGACCCATTTCAGTCCCGCCGCCAAGCCGTGATCGCGCAAGACCGACGGACTCAATTCCGCTACTAACGTACGCGTGTACTTCAACGCATCCGACAATACTTCATCGGTTTCCTTGATGACCTCGGCACAGACCGAAAGAGATTTCGCCCGCTTCCCCATCCCGAGTTTCAGCCTGCCAGCACCAGAATTTGTTGAAGATGATCGTGCAGCTCCACAGCCAGACGTTTACGTTCATGTTGTTCGGCCAGATTCAGGTCAGTCGCCAAATCCCGCAAGCGATCTTGTGACGCGACCAATTCCGCCGTTCGTTCGCCGACACGCGCTTCCAACTCCTCGTTCCAACGGCGCATGGCCTCTTCCGTCCGCACGCGGTCCGTGATGTCGCGCGCGACTTGAGACGTACCCACAATCCGACCCCGCGCATCGGGAAGAGGAGACACGCTGAGCGAGATGTCCAGCAAAGTCCCGTCTTTCCGGCAGCGGACGGTTTCATAATGGTCTATCGACTCTCCCAGTTGAACGCGCGACAGAATATCCGGCTCTTCATTCACCCGCTCTGGAGGCATGAACATCGTGACCGGTCGGCCGACCATTTCTCCGGCGCTGTAGCCGAACAATCGCTCCGCGCCGTGATTCCAACTGGTGATGATGCCGTCGAGGTTTTTGCTGAAGATGGCGTCGTCGGAGCTGTTGATGATGGCCGCAGCCTGCTCGTACTGACGCGCTCGGTGATGTTCCCGGAGCAGAGCGTCGCCGAGGACTTGCAGCAGCTCGCCATACATCAGTAACCGCCGGTGGGGGACCGGCGACTGTTGGCGAACGACTTTCCAAAGCTTGGCAAAGGCAATGCCTGCTTGACGCGCTACGCTCTGAACATCCGATGCCTGAGCGAAATCCGTGAAGACATAACCGCTCACCGCCGCCCCGACGATCTTGCCGTCGAGCATCAACGATGTGCCCACTGTGGTCAACCCGTAAACCTGAGACACAATCACAGTAGACCTGGTATCGGTCTGCTCGAGGCAGCGGCGAGCGCATTGCGCAAAAATGCCTGGGTCGTATTTTCTCTCCTCGAATAGTTGGAATAAGGGCGTCGGGTGGATGGGGCCAAGGACCAGGCGGGCCTCAACGTCGAACAAGTGAATAGTCAACTGGGTGACGGAGGCATACTTCTCCAGCGCGGCATCCCACAGCGTAGGCGTAAATAGCAGGTCATGGGCGGGACTGATCACGAGCAGAGTCCTCGTTTTCGGTCTGCCGTTGAATGTGGCGACGCTCGGGCGCTCGCGACACGAGCCCGGCGTAAGAGGAAAATGGATGCCGCTCCGGCGGCACGCGCAGCTCGCGCTCCAGCACGGTCATGCCCTGGTCGCTGAGAATTGCCACTTCGTGCGTCGTCCGGTTGACTCGATTGGCCCGCATTTTGGCGATCGTCAGGCCCAGGCGAAACGTGTCGCCCAGCTCGGCCCAGTTCAGGAGGATGATGTTGTCCACCAAGGAACTCATGGCAAAGTTGCCCATCATCGACGCCATCCCCAGCATTTCCGGGTTTTCGTGGTTGTAGACCGCCGCAATCTGATGCTCCTTCATGAGAGCCACCAGAGCGTGAAAAAAATCCCGAAAGATTCTTCCACCGGTGCCGAGCGTCGATCCATAGGTCGACAGACTGTCGATCACTACCCGCTTGGGCTTGAACTCCTGCACCAATTGTTCGATGTGATGGAAATGCACATCGACTTCAATTTCTTGCGGCGGCTCGTACTCGATCCGAATGAGGTCACGGTTCATCTCCGAGCGCATATCGATGCCGATACTGGTGGCGTTACGGAGGATTTGTTCCACCTGCTCATCCAAGCTGAGCATCAGGCTGCGTTCGCCGCGCCGCGCGCCTTCCGCGATATACTGAAGCCCCATCACGCTCTTGCCGACGCCGGAAATGCCAGCCACCACGGTCGTGCTGCCCACGAAGTATCCCCCGTTGGTGAGCGCGTCGAGGCCGGGGATTCCCGTAGAAATGCGCGTGTTCGGGTCGTAGGCCGCGGCGCGGTCTCGTCCCCCTCCCCGTGGCGCCTGGACGCGGCGGTAGACTTGTATTCCCCGTCCGTCGATGATCCGAAACGTGTGGCGTCCCAACTGGTAGTACTGGCCGCGTGATTTCACGACTTCCAGCGACCGGCTGATCGCGCGCTGGTTTTCCTCCATCCTGAGCCGGATGACCGTATCGGCAATCGACTCCTCCGGCAAGGACCCATTCTGGCCCGCCGAGTAAGCGGACGCTTCAATCGCCAGCATGGCGGTAAGATTCTCGCGCTGCAACCCTTCGGTGAACACATGAAATCCCGAGCGTGTCTCGGGCGTGCCGTTGCTGCCGATCAGTCTGGCAATGCCGTCGATGAAAATGCGCCGCGCGCCGATCTTGGCCGCTTCTTCGAGCAGGACACTGTCCGCTTGTTGCAGTTCTTGCCGCAACACCTCGCGAGTCGTGAACACGATTCTCAGCCGCCCCGCTTGTTCCAGTTCGCGCAGGTTCCAACCGAACCGCCGCGCATCCCGAACGATCTTGTCCGGTGACACCTCGAACAAGACGATGATGCCAGGTTCATCGAACTGCTTGGCTCCACGGTAGATGAACTCCACGCCCATCGTCGTCTTGCCGCAACCGATCGCCCCTTCCACGAGGATCACATTTCCTCGCGGAATGCCGCCGGATAGTATGTCATCGAACCCCGCAATGCCGGTTTGCACGAGATCAGATTCGGACATATGTCCTCACAGTTGTTACCCACATTTGACTAGCTTCAGAGCAGGAGGCGTGCCAAGTTGCTGCTTGGGGCCTGAGTCGCTCCCGTTCAGCGCCTCTAAGATGGCTCGCCGTCCCTGGCGCGTGGATGCCAATTCCAGGAGCGCTTCCACTCCTCCCCCTTGCGGACCATCGAGCAGGAGCAGAAACATGCGTGCGGCATGCGCTGACTGCTGAGCCGTTCGCCCAAGAAGCCCGGCTTCGATAAACGTATCGAGCGCTTGGGCAATATTTTTCAAAGGATAACCCACGAATCCGGCCAGTTGTTCGCTGGTCAACAAGGTGCGCGGATGGCGGCGCAGAAAGACCAACAGATCCAGATCGCAGGCGCTCTGAATGACCGCGGTTTGCTCCAGCAATCGTCTTATCTCGATTGATTGGGGCGAGTGCGTCATGGCAGCCAAAAAAGATCGGAGATCGGAGATCGGAGATCGGAGATCGGAGATCGGAGATCGGAGATCGGAGATCGGTTATATCCTCACCGTACGTACTCTTGCGCGGAATAGCTTGCATTGTCAAGGGCAGAAAAACGCCGATTAAAGCCGATCCGCGCCACGTCACAGAACTGCGACCCGACCGATCGGTTTTCTGATATTCCTACTCGATACCGACACGATTATTTTGTTACTGCTCCCGACAGCAATCTGACGTTGCCGACCGAGCGCGGCCGTTCGCCGACTCGGGCACACCTCACGCGACTTTCGACTTCAAATATCGTGTCGTTAAAGACTCCGCTTCAATATAAATCTGTGTAATGTCCGGATATTGTCGCCTGATCTGTTTTTCAATCCGATCAACCGCCTCGGTGACCTCTGCGGCCGAAAGACCTGCATGAAACTGTACGTCTAGAGCCAGGAGGATTTCGTGGGGGCCGAAGTACATCGTCAAAGGAGGCTTCGTCAGCTCTACCGCCGGATCGGCTTTCGCAATCACCTGAATTCCATCGAGTATCTTTCGGTCCACTCCCTCACCGATCAAGAGTCCTTTACTTTGCGACGCCAGAAACACCGCCACACAAGCCAACAATACTCCGATGGCCATTGAGGCGCCTCCGTCGAAGTAGGGATTTTGTAACCGGCTTGCGAGCCCAATTCCTAGAAAGGCGATCACGATGCCGAGGAGAGCGACAGAATCTTCCAACAGGACGGTATACGTCGTCGGATCCTTACTGGACCCGATCGCATGGAACAGTCCCTGCCCGTTTCGCTGACTCCGGAATACCTTCCATGCGACCGACCACGAAACGGCTTCAAAGATAAACGCGATGGCCAAGACCGCGTAGTTCCATGCTTCGTTCTGAATCGGGCTCGGATGGAGGACATGAAGAATACCCTCGTAGAAAGACATCCCGCCCCCGACGGCAAAAATCAAAATGGCGACGATCAAGGTCCAGAAGTACAACTCCTTTCCATGCCCGAAGGGATGTTCTTCGTCTGCCGGCTTCCTGCTCATTCGTAGACCGAGCAAGAGGAGAGCGCCGTTGCCGGTATCGACAAGCGAATGGATTCCCTCCGCCAGCATCGCGGAACTTCCCGTCATGGCACCGACAAGGAATTTGATCGCCGCGATACTGAGATTTCCGGCAATAGCCGCCAGCACCGCCGTTTTGGTTTCGAGCATAATGCGATCGTCGATTAGGGTTCACTATAGGTAATACGATAGATCATACCGGCCGAATCGTCTGAGACCAGCAGGGCACCATCGGGCATGACGAGGACATCGGCCGGACGCCCCCATGCCCGTTGGCCTTGAATCCACCCCTCCGCAAAAACCGAGTATCGCGTTCGCCCTTGCTCATCTCGTGACACAAGCGTGATCCGATAGCCGATTTTCTCGCTCCGATTCCAAGACCCATGTTCGGCGATAAAAATCTGATTCCGGTATTCCTTCGGGAACATGGTACCGGTGTAAAAGCGCATGCCCAGGGCGGCGACGTGCGGACCCAGTTCGGCGGCGGGCTCCGTGAATTCTCGGCACGCCTGTTTGCGTCCGTACTGAGGATCCGTGATCGCTTTCCCATGACAATAGGGATAGCCGAAGTGCAGCCCGGCCTTCGTCGCATGGTTGAGTTCGTCGGGCGGTTGAGTGTCGCCGAGATGATCCCGGCCATTTTCGGTGAACCATAAGTCGTGAGTGGTCGGGTCCCAATCGAAGCCGACTGAGTTCCTGACCCCGCGCGCGACGATCTCGTATCCGCTCCCATCCGGATTCAGCCTGCCGATAAGAGCATAGCGATCGGGATCCGGTTCGCAGATATTGCAGGGCGCTCCCACCGGCACATAGAGTTTTTCATCTGGACCGAAGGCGATAAACTTCCACCCGTGACTGGTCTCTTTGGGGAAGTGGTCCGCGATGACCGTCGGCGGCGGCACATGTTTCAATTGTGTGTCGATATCGTCGAACCGCAAGAGTCGATCGACGGCGGACACGTACAGCGAGCCCTTTCGATAGGCCACGCCTGCCGGCATATGCAATCCACGAGCGATCGTCAGCACTTCGTCGGCGCGCTGATCGCCGTTCTTGTCCAGCACGGCATAGACCTCGCCTTTATCCCTTGTACCGACAAAGAGGGTGCCGTCTTGCCCGAGCGCCATACCCCTCGCATTCGGAACATTGTCCGCATAAACGGCGATGGTAAAACCAGGAGGAAGTTTGATCGTTTCAAGAGGCAGAGCGCCGGCTTCGATTCGGTTCCCAACGTGAAACAGCATCAGCGAAACACAGATCATTCCGACAACACGACTCATCACGACATGGTCGGCGCTCATGATGACTTCCTCATGAATAGGTTAAAGATCCACTGTCCCAGTAGCCCCATAATCGGCGGAACCAAGAGAGCAGGCACACAGCGAGCAATGGTCAAATGCCATCCCAACAGCGGGGCTTCATAGGTCAGGATTCTGATGGGGCTGACCAAGGTTTTGGCGGTAATCAGAGCGATCAACGCGCCGGGAGACACTCCGGTTTTCCAGAGACTCGCTGCCAGGGGAAACAAGAGATAGGGCCCTCCGGGAATCACTAAGCCGGCCATCCATCCCACAAAAATCCCACGTGTCGAGGTCTCGGTTCCCAGCCACGCGGTGATCTGAGCCGGAGAGATCAGCACATCGACAAACCCGGCAATAAGGAAGCCCAACAGCAATTCGACCCAGACGCTCTCGAATAGCCGGCCGCTCGCATACAGTCCCTGCAGCGGCAACGAGCGATCTCTTGCAAACGCGAACACACCGATAGACACGAACAGCACAAGCAACATGATCAGACTGCCGTTCATACGTCGGGTCATCGTGCAGAACGCCCTCGGCCGGTCCGATACTCGAACAGGACAGGGAAGCCGGTCGTGCGATCGGCGTGAGCTCTTGCCGACTCAATGAAGTCATGACCGGGAGCGAGAGAACAGGCGGGGTCGGTCATGCCGGCATCTCCGATGACATGAAACGCTTGGCAGCGACAGCCTCCGAAGTCTCCGGCGCGGCGCTCACAGGTCCTGCAAGGATCGGGCAGCCAATCCTCGCCGCGGAATCGGTTGAATCCCGCTGAATGATGCCAGATGTCCCCGAGCCGGCGCTGCGTGACATGCTCGAAACGCAATCCTGGGATCGTATGCGCCAGATGGCAGGGCAACGCGAGCCCTTCCGGATTGACCACGATGAACCGGCGCCCCCATCCCTCCATACAGGATTTGGGGTATTCGGTGTAATAGTCGGGCGTGACAAAGAGCACCTCCATGCTTCCACGAAGGCGTGCTTTGGCCTCAGCCGCAACGGTTCGCGCCCGCTCGATTTGCTCCCGAGTGGGTAGAAGCGCGGCGCGATTCTGCAATGCCCATCCAAGATACTGCGCATTCGCCAACTCGAGCCGATCGGCGGACATGCGTTCAGCCAGGGCGATGAATTCGTTGATTTCAGAGATATTCTCCCGATGAAGCACGACGTTCATGGTCAATGCAAGGTCGAGTGATGTGATCCAGCGCATGGCGTCGAGCTTGCGGTGGAACGACGGCGCTCCGGCGATTCGGTTCGATACGGACGGTCTCGTGCTTTGAATGGATATTTGGACACTATCCAGTCCCACCGCGCGAAGTCGGGAGAGCCGATCGAACGTGAGAGTGATTCCGCTCGTGATGAGGTTCGTATACAGGTCGAGCTTACGGGCCTCTTCGACAAGCAGTTCCAGATCATTTCTCAACAACGGCTCACCTCCTGTGAGGTTGAGCTGAACCACGCCGAGTTCTTCGGCTTCATGAAAGACCCGAAGCCATGTGTCGGTGTCGATCTCATTCCCATGTTCTGCAAAATCCAACGGATTCGAACAGTAAGGACAGCGAAGCGGGCACCGATAGGTGAGTTCGGCGATCAATGTATAAGGGCGAAACTCATTGTTCATGCCATACCTTGAAGCAGACCGCGGTCGGAAAGGACATCCAGAAATCCGCACACCTCCCGCCTGACCTCGTCAGGCGACACGTCATCATAGGCTTGGGCCAGTTGTTCCACCATGTCATCGACCGTCCATTCACCCGTGCAAAGACGCGCAATAGCCGTAGCGGTATGATTCAGCTCGAGTCCTGTTTCGGGGTACAAGAGCAAGTGGCGGCCGGTACGCCGATCGAACCGAAGACGAGCTTTCGGACTAAGCCGAGGCCTGACTGTGGTGAGAGCCATGGGTTGTTCGCTTGTGTTCTGTTCCCGTTTGGACATATGCCAAAGAGAGGTGATCGAGCATGGCCCATAAAATATCGGCCTTCTTGACCAAAGCCCTCACACAGCTTTCTTGAAGAGCATAGGTGGCCGCCTGCTGAACCACGAATTCGACGGCCTGGTTCGAATCGAGCGTTGCGCGAGAGATACGCAGCTGAAAATACTCCAGGGACTCCGGACGTACCCAGGGATAATGTCGTTTCCACGCGTCGAGGCGCCGTGCCATGAGGGAAGGCGCAAACAATTCTGTAAGCGAGGAGGCTACGGCCTCGAGAAGCGGGGCCTTCCGAACGAACCGGACATATTCATCGCACGCGAGTCTGACTCCCGGAAGTACGGATCGGAAACTCCTCACTTCGTCGGCGTCGAGACCTACGCCTCGTGCCAACTCCACCCATAGTGCGAGTCCCCCTTCTCCTTCCTGTTCGCCGTCATGGTCCCGGATGCGACGGAGCCACATCCGCCGAAAAGTCGGGTCCTCGGATTTCGCAACAATGAAGGCATCCTTGATGGGAATGCGCGTTTGATAGTAATAGCGGTTCAGTACCCACTGTCGGAGCTGAGTCTTCGTCAATTTGCCATTGTGCATCAGCTCATGGAACGGGTGCCGGTCATGGTAGCGACGAGAACCTTCCCGCTTGAGCCATTCAAGAAAGGCATCCTTTGAGAGCCGATCACGATAGGGATCCTCCTCCTTCATCATCACAATCGGATCTCCATTCCGTCCCATGCGACCTCCCATCCTGCCGTCTCAACGACTTGTCGCTCGTGAGAATCCTCTCGTAACATCGGATTGGTGTTGTTGATGTGGATGAACACCCGATGAGGAGCGGCAATCTTGGCAAGCATCGAAAGGCTTCCCCTCGGTCCACCGACAGGGCAATGTGCGAGATCTTCCGCCGATTTCTCAAGGAAGCCCGGCGCGGACAGTTCATCGCTCGACCAAAACGTCCCGTCGAACATGACGCAATCGGCTCCTTCGAGCGCATTGAGAACCGAGGGCGTGATCCGGCCGACAGCAGGAAAATAGGCCAGCACTCCCCCGTTGGTCGAGTGGCGAAACCGAAGTCCGACATTCAGGTCCGCCTGACCGGCTGAAACGAGTCCTTCCAAATGGATCGGAGGCTTGCCCGGAACGGCCACGGCTGTCACCGTCAGCCCCGACGGTCTTCCGTCCGCGTGCAACACCGGTTCTTCAACATCGAGTTTCAACGTCCGCCATGTGACCTGTTCGTCGAAACGCTGGAGCGTCCGATACAAGACATTCCCTTCGGTGAATCCGCGATGCACGGAATCGGTCGCATACAGGACGAGCCGGTGATTTTCCCTGAGCGAGAGAAGTCCCAAACAGTGGTCCAGATCTCCATTGGTCAAAAAGATGGCTTGGATCGGCGTAGAACGTGATTGAGAAGGATGGAGGGCGCCGAAGCTTTCGATCTGAGCGCGAATGTCCGGAGAGGCGTTGATGAGAAACCAGTTACCATCGCCCGCGCTGAGTCCGATGGACTCCTCTGTCCGAGGGCTCGCGGCGATCAGCCCTTTCCGCATGCCTCCGCAATTCACACAGGCGCAGTTCCACTGTGGGAATCCACCTCCGGCAGCCGACCCTAGAACCCGAAGAAGCATCACATCCGCCCATTACTGGTCTTGACGAGTGGCGATGATGGGCGTTGCCTTCGATGGTTCGTTCACGTCGGGGCCGTCTCGAAAATCATCTTGATACGAGTTGATTTCAGAGTCCATTTTTACTTCCGTAAACGAAGGCCCTTCCCAATTCATGGCAGTGGTCTCCTTCTATTGATGGGTCATGGATAGGTCATGTGCCGATCGTCGCTTGAATTGCACAAAAAACATCGCTGTTCAGTGATCCTCCGAACGAAGAGATCAGGATTCATGTTCGGCCGATATTGAATCGTCCCGGCGCTCACTGAGAACTCAGGTCGGACGCTTCATGATCCTTCACTTGCCCATTATTGAGACCCTGCATCTGCATAGTCGAACCGGCCGTGATGAGGCCCAAAGTCGCTCCCCAATACCGCCCCCCAATTTCATATGTTCATATGACCTTCGCCGTTGCAACGAGACCTGCCGCGGACAAATTCTAAAGCATGGTGGTGGTCTTGCCGTCGAAGTGGTCCTCTCGATCGTTGAGCGCATCCCGTTTCGTCACATGCACAATGCCGTCTTTGTGCTCCGGTGGACTATAGATCGTGTAGAGCTTCAAGGCCTCTTGTCCTGAATTCAGGATATTGTGCTCGGTTCCCGACGGTATGACCACCGCTGTACCGTCTTCAAGCGGATACTCCGCCCCGTTCAGATATGCGGTACCGCGCCCTGCTTCCACTCTGATGAATTGATCCAACCGATGAGTTTCTGTCCCGATATCTTCTCCCGGCTTGAGGCTCATCAAGACTAATTGGCTGTGCTCTGCCGTGAACAAGACCTTGCGAAACATGTCGTTTTTGATAGTCGATTCTTCGATATTCGTAATGTAATGTTCCATGAGGGACAATACCTCCTCTCTCGGGAGACGTAGGTTGTATCCTGATTCCTATAGCCTCAACACCAGTAAATCCCCTAGCCCGCCTTACTCATGAACACCTCTGCTGCAATCGCCGATCCGCCTGTTCAGACGAGCCTCAGCCGGCGGACTCGCCCCCCTCGAACCCTCGACGTACTGCACGACTACGTTTCGGTTCTCTGGGTCCGCGCAACTCGGCGGCGGTGCTATAGAGCCTCAGATGTCTTGGGATCTCCTCTGCGTGGAAAGGAAATCAAAGTCCGTCCTCGGCCCGTCGGCGACATCGCCGTCGTCAGGCTGAAGATTTTGATCATTATGCGAGGGAATTTCGACGTTTAAAATCCTGACATCGATCACCACATGTCTTCCTGCCAAAGGATGATTAAAATCGATCTTGGCCGTGGGTCCCACAAGATCGACAACGACGAATGGAATGCCCTCATCCGTCATGAAAATCATTCCCGGTTGAACGTCTTCCGGCAAGCGATCCCTGTTAATCTCCCCTCTTTTCGATTCATCATAAGGACCAAACGCCTCTTCCGAGCTGAGATCAATGCGTTTGTCTTCGCCTTTTTTCATGCCTGAGAGCGCTTGTTCAACGATGGGCAACAAATCATGATGACCTTGTTCAAAGAGACCGAGATTATTTGGAATACTCAGATCAGATTCCGGAATCGTAATCGTATATTCCAAGAACACGATGGCTCCGTCCTCAACCGGAGGATTTCTGTCCGCATTCTCCTGTGCGGAGCTGCCTGACATCAGAGTGGGAACCATTTTAGGAAGGGATGGGAGTTGCGGCCCCAATGATGGCTCAGTGACGAATATCAGAGGAAGAATCAAAAGGGTCATCATGGTCGCGCTTGCCAATGCAGCCGATCGGCTGCATGGAATCGCAGATTTTAAAATTTGCATAAACCCTCCTTGAACCAACATTTCATAAATACTTGGTCTACGGCATACGCTTTGCCTGGCTGTGGTGCCGAACTCTGTATCCTCATCTGCTATCGCTTGACCGATCTCATCGATCATATTTTGCTCGCGTGTTGCCTTTGCTGAATAGGTTCGCGTCCGTGATTTATTTGATTTCACTACGTGCGTGTGGAAGCGCACCACTAGGAAATGCCCAAGACCGCGCCTCGGGCCATCGACTCTGGTCTGTTATCGGTGAGCTGTAAGACGAAAAAATGCCGCACCCAGCGTTCGCTAAGGCAGGCCTAGGAAACGCTCAGTTCGTGCTCGAATGCTCGAGAGTCAACGGGCGAGTCGTGTGTGCATTTGACCGCCCGATGGTGATAGGACTGAACCCAGTACGTCCTGTCGGCATCCAACCGTATACGAACGTGCCCTGTCCGGCTCAGGTGATCAATGGCCAGGAATATCTGATTCCACGTGATGCCCGGACAAAGGTCCATGACCTCTTCCAGTGGGCACTCTGTACCCAATTGTTCCAGTGCTGTCTGGATTCGATCACGCAGGATCGTCATGACCATAGATCACCTCAGATCACCTCCGCCTCCTCATTGTTGTAAAGGCTCCATCAATGCAGGGCTCTACCATAGAGTAGGGAGGAACCCATATGAACTAGGAGATGTCCCGGTCTCCGTGAGCATACTCCGATCGAGCACTGGCTCGGTTCTGTGACGGCAAGGTTTATCTGGCATTGTGCAACAAGCGGCCAATACGTCGCCCGGCGCGACGCTTCCGTCATCATCCATATGCCTGCGGTACCACACAGACCTTTCAGACAGGTGTCCCATACGAGACAAATTGTCTTTCATCCACGCCCTCCGTAACGGGATGTTTACTGAGACTCCGGTATGGTATCATCACGTGCCGGCAAACATTTATCTTGTTGAAAGGTGTGAACATGCGCAGGTGGTCAGGCAGTCCATTCCCGCTGGGAGCCGATTGGGACGGACAGGGCGTCAACTTTGCCTTGTTCTCGGAAAATGCGACGAAAGTGGAATTGTGCCTGTTCGATCGTGCCGACGATCCACGCCCATCCGTTTGCATTCCGCTCGAAGAACGGACCAATCAAGTCTGGCATGTGTACTTGCCGGAGCTCTTTCCCGGACAGCACTATGGGTATCGCGTCCACGGCCCTTATGATCCGGCGCAGGGCCATCGATTCAATCCCGCCAAACTTCTCATCGACCCGTACGCGAAAGCGGTGGCGGGCAACGTGCAGTGGTCCGACGGGCTCATGTTCGGCTATCGACTCGGTGATCCACAAGCCGACCTCTCGATGGACGACCGGGATAACGCCGCCTACGTTCCCAAAAGCGTGGTGGTCGATTCCGCGTTCACCTGGGGCGCCGATAAACTCCTCCGCACTCCTTGGGACGAGACGGTGATCTATGAAGTGCACGTGAAAGGATTGACGGCCCGCCACCCTGACGTGCCGGAGGATTTGCGAGGGACCTACCTAGGGATGACTTCGCCGGCTATTCTGGATCATCTGAAAACCCTCGGCGTCACAGCCGTCGAATTGTTGCCCGTCCATCATTTCGTCCGCGAGAAACATCTTCAGGATCGCGGGCTCACGAACTATTGGGGCTATAATTCCATCGGTTTTTTCGCCCCCGATATTCAGTATGCCCATTCGCAGAAACGCGGTGAGCAGGTGCGCGAGTTCAAGGCGATGGTGAAAACGTTGCACAGCGAAGGCATCGAAGTCATTCTCGACGTCGTCTACAACCATACGGCGGAAGGGAATCAACTCGGACCGACTCTCTGTTTCCGCGGCATCGATAACGCCGCATACTATCGCCTGGTGGACGACAACAAACGCTACTACATGGATTACACGGGGTGCGGCAATACGCTGAACATGAACCATCCGCGCGTGTTGCAGCTCATCATGGACAGCCTGCGCTATTGGGTCGAAGAGATGCACATCGACGGGTTCCGTTTCGATCTCGCCTCCGCCCTGGCGCGGGAGCTGCACGACGTGAACCGCCTCGGCGCATTCTTCGACATCATCTACCAGGACCCGATCCTCTCCCGAGTCAAGTTGATCGCCGAACCCTGGGACTTGGCTTCCGGAGGCTACCAAGTCGGAAACTTTCCCTTAGGCTGGGCCGAATGGAACGATAAGTATCGCGACACCATCCGCCGCTATGTCAAGGGAGACGGAGGGCAAGTATCCGAGTTCGGCTATCGCTTATCAGGCAGCAGCGATCTGTACGAACGCAGCGGGAAACGCCCGTACGCCAGCATCAACTTCGTCACCGCCCATGACGGTTTCACGCTCAACGACCTGGTGTCGTACAACGAGAAACACAATGAAGCGAACGGAGAAGAGAATCGGGACGGCAACGACAACAACCAAAGCTGGAATTGCGGCGTGGAAGGCCCGACGAATGATCCGGCGATCGTCGCCCTGCGAGAGCAACAAAAACGTAATTTCCTTGCGACCCTCCTTCTCTCCCAAGGAGTCCCCATGCTGTGCGGGGGCGATGAATTGGGCCGCACCCAGGGAGGCAACAATAACGCCTACTGTCAGGACAATGAAATCAGCTGGTTTAATTGGGACTTGAAAGACCGCGATCGTCAACTGTTGGCTTTCGTGCGGCGCCTCATTCAATTACGGCGTGAGCAGCCGGTGCTGGGCAGGCGTCAATTCTTCCAGGGACGTCGCATTCGCGGGTCCGAAATCAAGGATATCGCGTGGTTTCGTCCCGACGGCCATGAAATGACCGATCAAGATTGGCAGAACGAGCATGCCCGCTCTCTGGGGGTGCGGCTGGCCGGCGACGCCATCGAAGAGAAGGACTACAAAGGACGGACCATCCGTGGGGACACATTGTTATTGCTGTTTAACGCCCATCATGAGCCGCTTCCCTTCATCCTGCCCGCGCATCAGCGGGGCGTTCGATGGGAAATGCTGATCGATACGAGCGATCCCGAGAAGCCGGACGATCACAAACAGTTCCGCGGCGGAGAAACGTTTGACCTGAAAGCCCGCTCAATCGCGGTGCTGCGGTTGCATAAGACGCGCTGATCCTAAGCGGCCCTACATATTCACTCACCTCCGGTCGATACCCTTTGACCATCCGAACATAAAACAGATTCGGACCAGTTGGATTTCGCGGGCATCATAGTCACTCCCCGAGGCGCGTCATCGGACGTCAAGCCTGCGCACATCTGCACAGGGGAGGCGGCGATTCAGCGCACGTGGGCGCGATTGCGGCGACTCAAAACTTTCCCTAGACGGTGTGGAAACTGAGCCGTTTCGATTTCTTCAAGCGAGAGCGGCAATGCCAGGGACCAGTTGGGATATGTGCCCTCCGCTCCCGGCATATTGGGTCGCTCCGAGGCAAGGCAGGCCGCCTCCATCGTGGCCATGACGATAACCGAGGGCGCGACCGCCAATTGCTCGAACGTGCGGACGGCCGCCGTTTCCAAATCAGTGCGCTGATCGATTCCGCTGATCTGCGCCATCTTCTGCCGCAACTTTTCGGCCGCGGCCTTGTCCGGATCCAACCCGCTCCGGCGCTGAAGATCTAAATCCGCCCCGGTCCAGATGCCGGCCAGTGTAGGGAGATCGTGTGTGGTCACGGCGGCCAAGGCCTTCTCCGGATAGTCCGACGGCGTGGTATCCTCGAACCAGAGTAACCGGTAAGACAGCATATCGCACGCCGCCATCTGCTCACGAACGCCCTCTTCGACTGTGCCGAGATCTTCACCGACCACTACCGCGCCGGCTCGCCGGCTTTCCAACGCGATGATGCCCAGCAGGTCATCAGCCCGATACCGCACATAAGCACCATCCTTCGGTGCGCAGCCATGAGGAACCCACCACAGCCGAAAAAGGCCCATGACATGGTCGATACGCAGCCCTCCGGTATGGCGCATCGCGGCGCGGATCGTCTGAATGAACGGTTCATAGGCCGCCTGCCGTAGTCTGTGTGGAATGAACGGCGGCAAGCCCCAATTCTGTCCCACTTTGTTGAAGAGGTCGGGGGGAGCTCCGATCGAGCAATCGAGTGCCACGAGATCCTGCCAAGCCCAGGCGGCCGCTCCATTGGGTGAAAAGCCCACGGGCAAGTCCTGCATCAATGCCGCCGGTTCCGCCGCACGCGCCAGTTGGCGGTCCAACAGCCACTGCAGCCATTTATGGAAGCGCACGCGATCGGCGCGCTCTTGGGTGAACCGCTGCATGTCGCCCGCGTCGGGACGCCGATATCCGCTCGGCCATCGCCGCCAGTCGGCGCCATGCTCTTCCACCAACACGTTGAAGACGGCGAATTGGTCGAGCGACGGTCCTTGGTCTCGCTGAAATCGATCGAAGTCCGCGTCTTCGCTGAAAAGGCCCCATAGTTTGTCCAAGGCATTCAGTTTCAGTTGAAACACCCGATCGCGATCGATCTTCCGTTCGTCGTTCAATGCACGAGCGTCCGCGGCGAGCTGCCGAAGATCGCCTTCGATTCGCTCGAACCCCGGCACATCTTCGATATGGAGATAGAGCGGATTCCGATAGCGGCGGCTGGAAGGCGAATAGGGACTGGCTTCCTGAGGCAGAATCGGAAGAGTCGCATTCAAAGGGTTGATGAGCACCATCCCCGCTCCAATGGACTTGGCCCATTCCCCAAGGCGGCGAAGGTCGGCTAAGTCCCCGAGGCCCCAGCTTGAACGGCTTCGCGCGGCATAGACCTGCGCGCTCCATCCCCAGGTTCTTAATCCCGAGGGAAGATGGCAGCATCCAGGCGTAACAATGAGCTTCATGGACGGAGACCCACCCTTCGGCGCGAGTTCGTGATAGCCGAGGGGCACGTCATTCGGTAGCCGATCACCCACCTCCATAGCGGTGCCGTCTTCCAGCCGCAGCTCGGCAGGGCCTGGAACGGCGAACGATTCTCCGCGACGGACTACTTTGACCGGTTCATCGAATAGGGATTCTGGTTCCTTCGGGGGACGTCCGATCGCCGACCGGATTGCTTCGATAGATTCCCGGGATACCGTTTGCTCCTTTCCCATCGCGTCTTGGTATACGGGATCGATGCCCCAGGCGTCGCGACTCATCGGACTGTCCTCGTATCTCGTGAAACGTCGTTCGTATCTCGCAAGTTCACGTCAATGGTCATTGGTCACTGGTCATTAGAATCTCACCAATGACTAATGACTATTGACGAATGATGGGCGCTTCACGCTCGCTAAAGACCAGACATTCATACGGCAACAGCTTGCGATCGGAGTGATGCGCGCGTCGCGCGCCGTGATAGTGTTCCGCCTCGGAGCTCCAATAAAAACGGCCGGCGTCCCCGTCCGGCATCCGCTGCTCCTGCGCAGACAAGTTGAAGAGCGCACGAATGCGGTCTTGCGGATCGGTCCCGGACTTTCCGCGGATCAGCTCCAACACGGGACCGGCGGTCGGTAGCAGGCGAGCGGTACGATTGATAGCATCACGCAGGGCCGGCCATTCGCGACGCGCCCGCAGCAGATCTTGATACAGCCGCCGCAGTCCCGCGCGATGTGGGTCCGCTTCCCAGGACCAGCTCAGTCGGGAAGCAGCGAACGTCGACTCGGCTTGGGGGTCCGGCGCCTCCGTGCCGTCCTTGTGGAAAGCTTCGAATTCCCGTCGCCGTCCGGCGCGGATGTTTTCGATCAAGGTCGGATCGCTGAAGGAACAAAAAAACTGGAACGGGTGCGGCTCGCCGTATTCTTCCCCCATAAACAAGAGCGGCAGATACGGCGCGAGCAGCATGAGGCTCGCCGCCAGGCGCAGCGCCGGTGGAGAAAGCATCGTGCTCAGTCGATCACCCGCGGCGCGATTGCCGATCTGATCATGGTTTTGGGTGCAGATGACGAACCGATCTCCGGGAAGCCCTGCGTCGGAACTCCCATGGCGTCGATCGCGCGAACGGCTGTAGCAGCCGTCGAACACGAATGTGTCGGTCAGCGCTTTGGTGAGTTGCTCAGGTTGCCCATAGTCGATGTAATACCCTTGCCGTTCACCGGTCAAGCAGGCATGCACCGCGTGATGAAAATCGTCGCTCCACTGCGCGTCCAATCCGTAGCCGCCTTGTTCCGGGGGCAATACGACCCGCACATCGTTGAGATCGCTCTCCGCCACGATGTACGCGCCATAGTTCCGTCCTTCCGAAGCGGCCCGCGCTGCCTCCTTGATATCGCGGAGAATATGGCGGGCCCCGAAATCATAGATCGCATGGATGGCATCCAACCGTAGCCCGTCGAAATGGTAGTCGCGGATCCACATGCGCACATTGTCCAATACGAACTGCCGCACATGGTCTGATCCGGCGTCGTCATAGTTGACCGCCGCTCCCCAGGGTGTCCGATAGCGCTCGGTGAAGTAAGGTCCGAATTCGGCGAGATACGCGCCTTCCGGACCGATATGATTGTAGACGACGTCGAGAAAGACAGCGAGGCCGTTGCGGTGACAGGCATTGACCAAACGCTGCAAGCCGTGCGGCCCGCCGTAACTGTGTTGCGGCGCATAAGGATGTACGCCGTCGTATCCCCAGTTGCGGGTGCCGGAAAATTGGGCCACCGGCATCATTTCGATCGCCGTCACGCCCAGCTCGCGCAGCGCCGACAGCCGTGGAATGACGGCATCGAACGAGCCGTCTGGCGTAAACGTGCCGACGTGCAGCTCATAAAAGACAAGATCTTCACGCGGGATGCCGCTCCAAGCCGCATCCGACCAGAACATCTCATCCCAACGCAGAACTGCTGAAGGTCGATTCACGCCGTCCGGTTGCCAGCGCGATGCCGGATCCGGACGCTCAGGGCCTCCATCTAAACGATAGGCATAGCGTTGCCCGGTGAGAACCCGATCGCTCGTAAGGCTGAAGTAGCCCTGCTCTTCCTGTTCCATCGGGCGGACGGCCCGGCTCTCACCCTCAATCAACACCAATTCCACGCGCTTCGCTTTCGGAGCCCATACCCGCCATCGGACGCGGCCGTCCTCTTGAAACAGCGCTCCGCACTCCGGTCGTTTTTCTTGCGAGGCCTCAGGCATTATGGTTGGGGGAGCCGGCTCGGCGTCTGCCGCCGCTCCTGCATCTCTTGCCTACGGTTCCATTCAGCCATCAAACCCGTAAAGACGTACCGATATAGATCATTTATAGATCATTCACCGGGCAATTTTTTACTCTCCACTGTGCCGCCTGGAACGGTGCCTCCCGGAAGGGTCCCACCCGGCAACATGCCTCCAGGCACCGTTCCGCCTGGTAAGGTCTTATTGGGAAATGTTCCGCCCGGAATTGTCCCTCCCGGAAGAGTTCCACCCGGCAACGTGCCGCCCGGCAGCATCCCACCCGGCAACGTGCCGCCAGCCGGCGTATTTTCAAGCCCGAAGCGCCCTGATACTTCACCGGCCGTTCCTGGACGAATCGTCTCGGGCATGCTGTCCGGCTTAACAGTTTGATTGACCTCAGAATCTGCCGGTCCTGCCCCGCAATCCGAGGACGTCAACAACGCAGACAATCCGACAATGAGGACACATGATGTTATCCGTTTCATCACAGCTCCATCATAGTGAGGGTGATTTCACGTGAACGAGCGTTGGCTTCTGAACCGGTGGCCGTTTAATGACTTGATCATGTGAAGACCACTGTTTCTTGTCAGGAAGTGAAAGTGAAACGGGCCGGCTGGTTTTCGCCGACCGATACAGCGCTTCGATGATGGTCACATCGATGAGGCCTTCAAGCCCGGACGGTTCGGGACCGTGGTCGTTGAGCACGCAATCCGAGAAATACAGCAGCTCCGGCGCAAACTGATCACGCCCTTCGTATCGGTGAGAACGGCTTTTCCCATTGAGCATCCTATTCTGTCGGAGGTCGCCGACATACTCATAAGCCGGGTCCATCCGAACATGCCCTTTGGTGCCGACCACTTCGTAAGCTGAGACATCGGCTGCTCCAAAACTACAGACGAAGGTCGCGAGGCGGTTACCCGGGAATTCGAGCCAGGCCGTCGCCATCTCATCGACCTCTCGAAAACGCCGGTCGGTCCCTCTGACCGTACAAGCGCTGACTTTCGTCGGATTGGCTTGGAAGACGTAACGGGCGGCATTAATGCAATAGACGCCGATGTCGTACAGCGAGCCGCCGCCTAATTCGGCCTCCACCCGGATATTTCCTTCGCGCACCTGCATCGTAAAGACCGAATTGAACAATCGGAGATGGCCGAGCTTGCCGGAGCGAGCCAGCTCGACCGTATCCATGTTCGCTTCCTCGAAATGCAGACGGTAGGCGACCATCAATTTGGTATCGGCACGGTCGGCGGCTTGGATCATGCGTCGGCATTCTTGCTCGGTCACCGCCATCGGTTTTTCACACAGAACATGGATGCCGGCATCGGCCGCGCGGACTGCATAGTCGCAATGCAGGCTGTTCGGCAACGCGATATACACGGCGTCGATATGGCCTTCACGCAGGCATTGATCATACTGTCGATACGAATAGCAGTAGGGCACCTCATACCGGCGGGACAACTGCTTCAGTTTTTGGGGATCATCGGATACCAGCGCCGTCAATTTGGAATTTCGTGTTGCATGGGCGAATGCCGGCATGACCGCGACCTGCGCAATGTGACCAAGCCCTACCACGGCATAACGAACCGGCGTCACCTGTGGACGAGACTTGGTACGGGGCACAATAGATTTTTTGGTGGAGACAGTGCCGCCCATCAGGATCCTCCCAATCCCAACTACCGCGACATCCCGACTACCACGACCGTAGCATTGCCTATTCGTCCTAGCACCTGCCGATTTCCCTAGCAGACTGCGGAAAAACTCGGTTAGTGTCCCGTGAGAACAAACTGGCCAGTCTGATCCCCATAAAGCGACCTTGTGAAGGCAGAGTTCTTTCTGTACCCGCGGCTCTTCACATCACAACTTCCCGCTGTGCACCGAGTGAAAATACGGACATCTCTTCCGTTGCGCAGACACTATGCCCTTACATGAAGCATTTCTGAAAACTGTGATTCCGCAGTAGCGCTTGAAAGCGCTTCTATCTTCGCGTTGCGACGTTGTTTCCGCTCAATGGTCCAAGGTATAGCCTTTGCAGTTTTATCCAGGCAAGGCGTGCGATAGGCGCGCGTCAACACTTGATAGGAGGTCACAATGATGAGACTAGCGCTAATTTTAGGTGGATTAATGGGTGTGGGCGTCATGTCTGCCTATGCCGCCCCAGACGTAGAGTTGAAGACGGTGGACAAGGCTTGTTGGGCTGAGATCTATGAGGATACCGACTTTGATGTCAATGACCCGCATGTCAAAATCCAGGGCCCTACGCAGATAGCGACGCTGAAAGATTACAGCGGCCGAAACTGGAACAACGAGATTGAAAGCATCGTCGTCGGTCCCAATGCGCACATCAAGGTCTATTCGGATAAAGATTTCAAAGGAACCGAGCTGGAATTGACACCGAATAAACGAGCCAACGACTTGAGTAAATTGAACATGAGCGATGAAATCGAGTCGTTAAAGGTCACTTGCGGTGGATGACCCATCGCCGGACTGGTGACGTGAGTTTCTATACATTGCTTTGATCCGCATGCGTAGCGAAAACATTATCCAAGCATAATGTAAAAATTGCATGTTCAAAGGCTCCGTCCTTGAAAAAGGACGGAGCCTTTTCATGGACCAAGCGCACAGGTCCATAAAGAAAGAGCGCTAAGAATCGCCGGCCGCGAGACTTCAGTGCCCCCGCCCCCCGAATCGCCCGCCGTCGAAAACTTTACCGGTCGTACAAAAGGGTTGCCGAGACTTTCCATTGCTGATACGGCGGACCCGTCGTGACTTCAACTCAGTGGTCCGAGAGATGCCGCAACCTAAAGATGCTACCCAGGATGTAAGCGGTCTGCCCGGTAGTTAACGGGGCCGATCTCTTTTATCCGGCATAGGAGGTCCGGTTATCTTAGTAATTGGGTTCCGGTGAGCGTTTGATAGGCCTGCTGTACGGAATCTACGGGACTCACATGCATCAGAAACGGTGTCTGCCAATCCGGTTCAGACGGATCAAATTCATCCGGCACGAGCACCCGACGGATATGCGACTTACTGGCGGCCGCAAGCTTCAGCGAGAGTCCGCCGGCTTTGCTGATGTGTCCGTCCGGCGCAATCCCACCCGTGACGATGCAATCCTCCAGGATAGAGTCTTGCTTGGCGAGGGCGATCACCGTGAGCGCCACCATGGCGGATAAGCTGTCCCCATAGATAGTGATGGGATTGGGAACGGATATGGTCACAGTCCATGAATCAGTGGATAGCGTGGCCGTATGTGCGACCCGATAGATGGCTTGCTGAACGGAGGTCTGAGCCATCCGCGACAATCTTCCGGGTCCCCTCGTAAAGCCGATCATCAAGCCGGTTTGATCGGTTCGTTCCTGAAACGTGAGCGCTATGTTGGTGACCGTTCCGATCGGTCCGTGGCTCGATACTGTCACTCCCCATATCGATATCATCTGCTCATGCGGAGGGCTTTCGCCTTCAAAGGCGAAAGCCTCTCCGCCGAGCGCGACCGTTAGTAACGCCGCGATGAAGTAAAAGCAGGGACGTGAGGTCGCCGACAGATGGGAGAACCTACGTTCCATGATTCACGATTCAAAGATCAAGCGACTTTTTGCTGAGAGTTTTGCCTTGCTCGATCCCATGAACAGCGCACCGCGCCTTTCATCTTCTCCCGCACCCAACAGGCCAGTTGTATGCTATCGACGGCTGCCTGTCGCCTCATTGGCCGCTTCTTCCACCGCGTTCTTTCCCTGTTTGGCGAATTCCTTAGCCGACCGTCCGGCATCCTTCATAGCCTCCTGTCCCTCTCGGGCGAATTCCTTGGCCGAACGTCCCGCATCGCGGATCGCCTCTTCTCCCCTGTTATAATATTCCTCGCCTCGTTCCACCGCGGTATCCCATGCCTCTTGTCCCTTATCCATCAGATCATCCTTCGCGCGATTGGCATAGTTTTGCAACAGACCGCGCAGCTCCGATCCTCGCTGAGGAGCAAACAGCAGCGCGACGCCGGCCCCGATCAGGGCTCCGGCCAGAAAAGTCGACCATCCCGTCGTGTCGGTTTGTCTCTCGTAATAGTTTCCGTTGCCCATAATATCGTTCTCCTTTTGGCGTTTAAAATAAATTGAATATGTGCACCGTCAGTGCCGATAGTGAGCGTTCGTGTCCCTCCCATCGGCGGACTATTTCAGACAGCTTTCTGTTAGCTTATCTGTCGTCTTATGCCGCTCGCTCGCGATATTCCTCCGCCTGCACTTCTACGCTGGGGGTCCCCGGTGTGCCGGTCATGCCGCCGGCGATCGATACACCTAACGTGACGATGCCCAGCGCCGCCAACCACATCGCAATGGTTCCCATCCGATCCAATGCGCGATTGCCGGCTTCGACAGATTGTTGTTTGACTTGCTGAGCCGTGTCTTTGAGAGGTTCGATGAAACCGATGGTCGATTGGACCAACTGCCTTGCTTGTGGTTCAGTCATGCCCATCTTGGTGGTCATGACGTTGACGGCTGCGTCCCGGTCCAATGCCATGAGCTTTTGCTGCAATTCTTGAAGGGCCGACTCTGCCGTCTGTTGCGGCGGTTGTCCGCCTTGCGACGACTGTGCTACGCGCTCCGCATCCTTTCGGATTTCACCGGGTTGGAGTTCTTTTTTTCCTGTCGCAGCCAGAGTCGATTCCACCTGACGACGCAAATCATCCATGGAGATGGAGAAATTGCCGCCGCTCAGTTGCGAAGCGGCTGCCGACACGACTGTCGTGGCGCCTTGTCCGAGACTCTGTAGCGTCGCGCCGAAGGCGGAAAAGACGCCGCCCAACATGGTGACCATGGCAGTCGTGGTCAACCAAGCAAAGACCAACCAATTGACGCCCCAGACGATCACGCCGTGATAGAGACCGTCGCTTCGTAGCGGGCTGCCGGACATGCGCGCAGTGATATACCCGCCGACAAACGCCGAGATGAACATGGAAATGCCGGTCCAGATTCCCGTCCCGATCGGGACGCCGCTCGCCGGCTCGGCCTCTTGGAGGTCGATCGACCAGGCTCCGATTGCCAGTCCCAGCAGCGTCAGAACCAATTGCGTTGCGAGGCCGACCGCCCATCCCGCTATGACTGCACCCCATCGCACCCGAACTCCTCCGAATGACCACTGCTCCATTGTTCGTGCCATTTCCATGAATACCTCCGGGTAATACATCTGCCTCACTGCCGTATGCAGAAGGCCGAAGTATTATTATGTATGCAATTGAAAGACCATTCGAGTCCTCCTTCCAAGCCGATGGATTTGGGCCAAGGCTCAACGATTCATCGCCCATCATGTCTCTGTCCAGACATGATGTCCACAGGAAGTCGTCCAAAGGAGAAATCCGGTATCGGCCTTGCGCATATAAGGCTACGTTTCTCACACTCCATGCATCTCCTCGCCACGAACATGTCCATAGAGGCCGTGGGTTGCGTCAGAGCCGACGAAAACATTCTGGCTGTCACTCGAGTGAACGTGAGTTGCTGCTTTGCAGCTTGTCGCAAGCACCCGGTGTCCGGGCCAAGGGCACATGGATTGCATTTGGTAAGGCACCATATCCATTTTTTTCTTCAAAAGGAGGCAGCATGAAAATCCTTATCGGAACGACAATTCTTATTGCAGGGGTCGGTCTTGTCGGTAGTATGGGTGTCTCTCTGTCAACGGCGGAGGAGCACTCTACGTCGTCCACGACGCATCAGTTGACTCCTAAATTTCCAAAGTCCGATAAATGTTCGACTTCATCGCCATGCCGCGACGTGATCGGAGAGATCGTGAGAATCGAAGAAAACTATTGGGTCAAATTGCCCAATGGGAACGAAACTCATATGCGCATCACTCCCGAGACGAAGATAGATTCTCGTGTCAAAGTCGGCGATCCGATCGCGGCACAAATGACGTCGGCCGGCGATGCGGATGCGATCAAGAAGTTGAAGGCAATGCCGAAGGCCGATGAGTTGAGTTCGCCGAACGTAAAAAAAGAAATAGAAGAGCCGACAACATTAAAAGACATGCGCTGACACCGAGCCGGGAAGCGATGTGTCGCCGACAGATTGTCTTTCAAAGAAAGGGGTTCGATTCTTTTTGGTGAGCGGTTACAACAGACAAGGGAACAATCGATGCCGGAGAACCATGGCCACGGAGAGACGGCTAAGAGCAAACAGATTGCGATCTTGGCCGTTTCTTCCGGCCGCCTCTTCGAACACCAGACTGATGTAAGTGTAAGCGGCAAAGCAATGGTGCCGATTGCCTACCACCATGCCGACATTGATAAGGGTATGCACCCTGCCCCATGAAGGAACTTCCCGCGTGCGCTCGTAATCAGATATGAGTGTCGGCATTGCAAGAGAAGAAGATGTTCGACTCCGAACGCCGTTCGGCACGATTTGCCCGCATGATGGATCGCCTGCGGGCACGCGAGTGGATTGTGCCGACCGCCATGGTGTTGCTCGCCATCGGCTTATCCTTCGCAATGGAAGCGCTCGACGAACACGTCAAAGGCCGGCTGGAGCCGGTGTGGTATTTGTTCAGCGGCGGGCATACGATCGCGCGGCAGCTCCTGTCCGCCCTGGCCGCCGCCATGGTGGCCATTCTCACCATGGCGTTCTCGATCACCGTGACGGCGCTGACCTTTATCGGTCAGCATTACGGTTCTCGCGTCTTGCGCAATTTCATGCAGGATCTCAAAACACAGTTCGTCATGGGGTCCTTTCTTGCGACGTTCGTGTACGCATTGCTGGTCCTGCGCACTGTGCACAGCGCTTCGCACGCCGGTTCTCTGCCCCGCATCTCAGTCACCTTCGCCATCATGCTCGCCGTCGTGTCGTTATTCATACTGACGTATTTCCTGTATCACCTGTCCGAACGCATGGACGCGCCGAATATCGTCGCCTCGATCGCCCATGATCTTGATCGCGTGATCGATCGGACGACACAGACGCGCGGCGAAGTCGGACCATCCGATGAGAAGTTTCCTCCCGAACCGACTGGAACGGCTGCATACCTGGTCGAAGCGATGGACACCGGCTACATCCAACGAATCGATGAAGAAGCGTTGCTCAAAGCGGCCGCGTCGCGCGAGGCGATGGTCCGGCTCCACTGCCGTCCCGGCGTGTTCGTGGTACAAGGAGATACGCTCGCGACCGTCCGGGCAAAGCCTCGGGCGGAGGAACCGCTCTGCATCGACATTCGCGGCTCTATACGGCTCGGAGCCGCACGCTCGCTGGAACAAGACGTCGAATTCGGCATCGATCAGCTCGTCCAAGTGGCGATTCGAGGGTTATCGCCTGAGCGCAACGACACATTCACGGCGATGCTCTGTCTTGACCGGCTTGCCGCCGCGCTCAGCCGTCTAGCCGAACGGGACTTTCCGCCTTCCGTAAGGCGGGATCGCGACGGCTACCCGCGGCTGTGGATCCGCCGAATGGGGTTCCCCGACTTAGCCCATAGGGCTTTTGAGCAGATTCACTCCTTCGGAAGCGAGACGCCCGTCGTCTCCATTCGGTTGCTCGAGACCCTCGGAACCATCGCGCGTCGAGCCGGACGGGACGAGGATCGCGACGCGCTGCGCCGGCATGCGTTGGAGACACGAAGGGCGAGTCAAACCAACCTTCGGGATTCAATGGATATCGAACACATTGAGCGGGCCTTCATCGATACCATGCGCACGTTGGCCCGGAGTCCTCAACCCTGCTCCGTACCGGAGAAGCGCAATTCCTGACTTCCTCAGATTCCAGCCGGTATCATTCTGAACAGCGCATCGGCAGCCACAAAAAAAGCGCTTCTGAATAATATGAGCGAGAGATACCGGAATCGCTACGCCGCCAGCTTGAAAAACGTGCTGGGCGACCCGTCCCGCTTGTGCTCCTGGTACAGAAACACCAATTTCCGCTTGTCGAACGTGTCGAACCAGTCATCCCAATCGATCTTCTCCAAGCGCTTTCCCCTGTAACCGGGAAAGTCGATGCGCAAGACGCCGGCACCGTCTCGCCCTGCGGTATCGCCGACGACGGAGGGCATAGCCTTTCGCGATTCGGCCCATCGGCGGATGACATCATGATTGCGCGTCGCCAATGATTGCCCCTTCCCGTCCTCATGGTCATCCGGCGAATCGATCCACTTGGAGTACTTCACATGCTTCGCCCCCGAACCTCTCGACCGGCCGCCGCTTCTTCTTCCGGCCCCTCTCCTGCCGGCTCTTCCGCTGCCGGCACCTTTCCTACCGGCGCCCCGTCCCCTGCCGGCGGTTCTGCCGCCGCCGGCCGACCCACTTCCGGAGCGGCCTGTTCTGCCTGAGCGACCCGCTCTGGTTGAACGCCCAGTCTTCTTCTGAGTTCGCATACAACCTCCTTTGTGTGTCTCTGCATTCCTACGCCTACGCGTCGCTTCATCTCTTCCGTGGCGGTCCTTGAATCCCGCTTCACCTTCAGCGACATGCATCCTCGGCTCCTCTTCGGCACACCGCCCTCATGTGGCCGTCCCGCTCATCATGTCCCATATGCTTTCTACAGCGCCCTCAGAAACGCGGTGAGATCCTTCTTTTCTTCTTGAGACAGTTGCAGCCCCATCACGAGATTGAAGAACTCCACCGTGTCTTCAAGCGTCAATAATCGACCATCGTGGAAGTACGGCGGCGAATCTTTGATGCCCCGGAGCGTAAATGTCTTGATGGGACCGTCACCCGGCTCGTCCTTGAGGAAACGCTCGAGGTGCAGGTCATGCATTTGGTGGTCAAGATAGAACGGCGGAGTATGGCAAGCCGCGCACTGGCCCTTGCCGAAGAAGATCTTTTCTCCGCGCAACTCGTTTTCTGTGGCTTTCTTCGGGTCCAGCCGACCGGTCATGGGATCGAGCTTAGGGGCCGGGGGGAAATCGAGCATGTTCTGCATCTGCGCCATGTGACTCACGTGAACACGATCGACAATATTCATCCCTTTTTTGATGGCATGGATTTCGTCGCCGTTGAAGTAAGCAGTCCGTTGCTCGAACTCCGTGAAGTCCTCGATCGAACGCAGACTCCGTTTAGAACTATGGATTTGCTGATTGAATACTCCCCGGAGGCTCGTCGTATCGAGACGCATGCGCCGTTCCTCGGGCCTCGTGTCTGGATTTAAGTGGAACTGTCCGGTCGTATGGCCGTTCACATGGCAGTCGAAACAGGTCACGCCCAGGCTCGGATGGAGACTTTTGCGGTCATCGGTGGGGTTGAACTCTTCTTGCGGAAACGGAGTCAATAGCATCCTCAGTCCATCGAGCTGGACCGGCGTGAGGATATCCTTAAACAGGCGGTAGTAATTGTTGATGGAGATGACTTCCCCTCGGGACACGTCGCCCAGTTCGGGACGATTGCTCAAAAACATGGCCGGCGGAAACTCCGGCAAGAATGCCTCCGGGAGGTCGTAGTCGACATCGACCCGCCCAAGCCGTGGAAACATGTCGATTTGCATCTGAGGGAAAACCATGCCCCCGGGTGATTGCAATGGGTGCGGCAGCGAAGGATAGGGAAAGATTCCCTGCTTCTTGATCTCTTCCGGACTGAGCCCGGCGAGCCGCTCCCATGTCATGCTTTCAGGCAACCGCGCGGTCGGCCCTACCGGCAGCGGCTTTCCCCGCGACATCTTGGCTTCGGGATCCAACTTCGGCTTGAGATGATAGCGACCCAGCAACTTGCGTTGCGTCTCCATGACCTTTGGCTTCGCGGCCATATCCTTCTTCATGATCTCTTCCGGCTCTTGCATGGGCTTCTCCGCGCCCAAGGGATCGCGGTAGAAGTCGAACCCCGAGATCTTCCCATCTCTCGGCTGATTCAGAAACGCAGGGGAAGAGGCTTTTGCCTTCTGCGCCTCGAAGATGCCTGAACGATCGTGCTCCGTCTTTTTCTGCTCCGGACGTTCGATAGCAACTGTGCGCGGCTCTTGCGCCTCGGCCACCGCATCGTGAGGCGGACGGTTCGACTTGGTGTCCTGAGCGCCGGCAACCGCGACACAGCCGGTGATCCCGACGGCCAGCAGAACCCGCAAAGCTCTATGCACGAAGGATGGACGACATATCTCCTGGTCAACCTGTTTTTTCATATATTCCTCCGCATCGCTTTTCTCATGCCGTTTGATGTTCGGTCGAGATTCTTGGCTCTTCGATGGGTTGGTGGTTATGGACCCGCCTAAACTGAGCCGACATTGCTTGTTTTGTTTGTTTGTGCCGTACAACGTCTTCTTGTCCGCAATACCGCACAATCAACTTATGCCAAGCTATTCCGTAGAGAAGATTTTGAGACCTAGATCGACCCCTAGTAGAAAAGTTGTTGGATGAGTGTCTGCAGCCGATGCGGCACTTCCTCGCACACGCCTCGATTCAATAAGACCCGCGATCCTCAACCGCCTCGTTCGATGACGGCGCAGGCGATCCGATCACCCGCATCTCCCGCCGGCTGGCTTTGGTAGTCGTCCGCCTTTGCATGGACAATCAAAGCCGAGCCATCGCTGCCGAACAACGCACCGTCTCCCTGGTTGAGAACTACGTTCGGACTGAACAGGTGAGTATGAAGCGTACCGTCTGCGTTGACGAACTGATTCGGCATGTCGCCTGTATGCGGTCCCCCCTCGACCTTATAGCCATGTTCACGTTTGCCGGACGAATAATGAGGTCCCGCTGATTTGAATCCGTCCGCGGCGTCGCACCGTCCGGTTTGATGGATGTGAAAGGCATGCTCACCAGGGGGCAAGTCCGTCAGCTCGGCCTTGATCAGCAGGCCCGTCGGCGTCGCGATCAATATGGCGGTGCCGATCTGTTTTCCCTTACCATCCTTGAAGACGGCTTTGACGTTATCAGCGGCGGGCGCACTCCCTGTCGAGAGGCATACCAGTACGATACTGAGGGCCCATGCGTGCCTGTTGGTCATCTTCGCCTCCTTCTTTTGAGCAGTGTGCGGCCCGGCCTGGTCGGATCATCACGATTTTGATGCAGCCGTCCTGACTACGATTGAACATGTCGAACCCCTATGCCGTTTTTCTCGCGGGGCGCGATAAGGATCGTCTCGCCATGGCGTCTTCTTCATTCTTTCGCTCATCCTTTCGCTCCCCCGGTTCCTGCCTTCACCATCACGAACATTTGCTGTTGCTGACCGGCTTTAAAGTCCGTCGGCGGTTGGCCGTTCGGCAGGGCATAGATCAATGTGATCTTATTTTGGTCGGCCTCGACCAACCCTTTCGAAATCGCGCCGACTTCCGGCGCCTTGGTGCTGACCATCGTGATGTGCCATGGGTCCTGCTTCGTCTCAAGCGTATAGGTGACCGCAAACATTTCTTTTCGGTCCTTATCGTAGGCGATGATGGTCTTGTCGTTGATATAGATCGACGTGTCGGTCAGCTCCCCCTGATCGATCGGCGCGCCGTTGCGCTCTCCGCTGACGATTCGATATTCGCCCGTCAGATCGGCTTTCGGTTGATCCGGGGAGCGACCGGTGCAGCCCGGCGCGACGAAGAGGAGGAGTGCAACGGCAAACCAGGATTGGAATTTCATATATTTCATGTGACTCCTTTCTTCCCTGTTCTTCAATACGTTCTATGTTGCCATTGAATTTCGTCTGAGGATCAATCGTAAGAACGATCTCTTTATCATTCATCGTTCTATCTATAGTAAGGGCGGTTTCCTCGGACTTGAGAACGCGGCCACGTACGGTTTTCAATCCCCAGTCTTTTCCAATTCTCGCTCCCTCAGGCCACCTTTCCTCGCCAAGCTCCGGTCTCTTGACCGCGGGACTCGATGAAATCCTTGAATCGCTGCAGATCTCCTTCCACTCGGCCGGAAACCACACCTATCGTGTCGCCGGTCTTCTCCACCGCTCCCTCGGGCTCATATTCCAACCGAAGGTTGAGTTTTGATTTGTTCTCTGAAACCCGGGAAAAGATGACCATTCCACCGTTCTTGGTACCTCCCTGGCTCATCCAGGCGATTCGTTGATCGGGAATCTGCTCGGTGATGACGGCATCCCATTCTTTTTGTTTTCCCCCGATGCTGGCCTTCCAGTGCAAATGTTTGTCGTCGACCTGCCGGACTTGTTCCACGCCTTCCATGAACCGGGGAAACTCCTCGAATTGGGTCCACTGATTGTAGGCGGTCTTGACCGGAACATTGATCTCGATCGTTTTTTCTATGACCGACATAGTTTCCTCCTTGCTGGATTGCTGTTGTGTATGGACACCGACATGGCACAAGTCATATGTCGGTTCTTCCCTGTTCATATTTTTCGACGATCTCCGGCGGCCTGACCTGCGCCTTGTCGGCATCCTGTCCGACGGTCCGTAGCGCGCGTCGTTGACGAAGGAGATCCCAGCATTGATCAAGTTCGACTTGCATGGCCCGCAACCGACGCTGGTCCTCCTCGCTGTTGACTTCACGAGCCAGCATCTGATGCTTCTGATCGACAAGTTCATTGATTCGTTGGAGCACCGACTGATCGGTCGTCTTTTCGTCCATTCATCACCTCATCACATGACAAGAACTGATCCGTTCTCCGCCATCCGCTAAGGATTCGTCTGGAGCTTGTATTTCACTTGGCGCGCCATTTCCCGATGGCCCTGCAAAGCCGGAAGGGTCGAGGCGATCCACTGCTTAATATCTTGATCCTGTATGGTTTCCACACGCCGCTGGAACTCATCCACGATGGCTTCATGGTCTTCCAAAATATAGTCGATGTAGGCACGGTCGAAGGCATGGCCGGACAGTTGGGAGATTTTGTTCACTTTTTGCTTACGCTCCTCGCTGACTCCGGGAGAAAGTTGCACACCGCCCTTCATGGCCAATTGCTCGATTTGTTGGCTCCCCTTCTTATGGTCTTCGACCATTTGCTCCCCGAAGTCCTTGACCCGTCCGTTCACCGCACGCTGAACGGCAAGTTGCCCTAACGATATTTCGATTTGCTGTCCTTCTGCCGCCTGCTCAAGAAATGATTGAGCGTCGGTTTTGACGGTTTGCGCGAAGACAGATGCAGTAAGCCCTACGGCACCACACATCATCAAGCTTAATGACAGGAACCTCGGCATGACATTCTCCTCTTGTATTGCATTCGTACTGTACATGTGACTTAGTCCTGCAGCGGTTCTATTTGCACACTTGGGCCGGAGCGCTCCGGTCGGTCGTCATGGCGGGAAAAGACCGGATCGTCGAACGACCAATTCATGCCGTTGGCGACCAACCGCACGGCTTTTTTTGCATCGCCCACGACGGCCCCCATTCCGAAAAACTCGTGCGTGACTCCCTTGAAATTTCGATATGATACCGGAACGCCGGCTTCGAGGAGACGTTCGGCGTAGCGTTTTCCCTCCGATCGCAAGGGATCGATTTCCGCCGTAATGATCGTGGCGGGCGGAAGCCCGATTACGTTGCGGGCATTCACCAGATCGATCCACGGGTGTTTCCCATCCTCCGGCCCTCTCAAATACTTTTCAAAAAACCAAGCCATCATCGGCTTGTCCAGGGGTTTGGCATTTGCATTTTCACGATAGGATGAGGTGTTGAAATCATAGCCCGCTACGGGATAAATGAGAGCTTGATGGACGGGCAACAGTTCTCCCCGCTCCCTCGCCATCAGACACACAGCAGCCGCCAAATTGCCTCCGGCACTCTCACCGGCCACGGCGACCATAGAAGGATCTCCCCCGAAGCTGTCGGCATTGCGCAACACCCACCGATAGGCTGCATAGGCATCCTCATGGGCCGCCGGAAACTTGTGCTCAGGAGCTTTGCGGTATTCCACGGACACCACGATGGCATCCGTGGCTTTCGCGAGCGCCCGCGCCGACGAATCGTACGTATCGATCGTCGCAATCACCCATCCTCCTCCGTGAAAATACACGATCACGGGAAATGGGCCCTTGCCTTCGGGAGTATAGACGCGGATCGGAATAGCACCTCCCGGACCGGGAATCGTCTGATTCTTGGTCTTTCCAATCGGCATCGGGGCCGTACTTTGCTTTCGTTCCTGCAGTAATGCCGCCACGGCATCGGCATGGGTAGGTTGCGCCCGTGCTTCCTCGGCAGAGAGCGAAATAAGCGGTTTGGGTTTTAAGTCTTCAAACTCTGCCAGCACCGCAGCCATGTCCTTATCCGCCCGTGACTTCGTGGTATCCATCGCCCGTTTCACTTCTTTGGCGGACGGAGCCTCGGCTTTTCGGTGTCCGCCGCCGTAGGTTTCCGTTTCCTTCTGTGCCGTTTGGCAACCTGTAAGGATCTGGAGGCCGAAGAGAACGGCGACACAGAGAAATGATTGTGCAATACTGTCCGGCGTAATCATGCCGCTCTCTTTAATTTCTCTCTTTTCGACTCGCCCGCTGTCCGGCCGTTCACCAAACATCTTGATTCATCCGACTTCCCAGCGGTCGCGTAACATAGACATGTCCATTCAAACTTTTTGAACCTCCGCGTCCGATGCCGCTTGAAGCACCGGTGACCACGATAACCTGTTCCTGAAGGAGTTTAAGTCGGATGTTCATGGCCTCTACATCGTGTCGACACGGCAGCATTTGGGCGCTGCCTATATGACAACATGATCTCCTTGTCTTTTACCGTCTATGAGATCGGCAGGCGACTAGCAGATTCCCGAGAAATGAGATATGCGAAGAGTTCGCGGACGAAACTTAGGCGTACTCTTAATAGGTACTACCGTGTATTAAAACTCCAAAACGGATGTAGCTCTGCTTAGAAGAGGGATTCGTTTAGGTTGGATTATTGAATCGTTTCGCGGCATCGACTGCTTTAAAGCTCTCGGTTTGCAGGACGGCTTCCGCCGCTTTTCGTCCTGAGACCATCGCGCCGTTGATCGTGGCATTTTCTCGATGATCGCCACAGATAAAGAGACCGCTGCGTAGACGAACCGTCTCAGGGATTTTTTCAATCATCTCAGGCTGTTGGCACGGCAACGCATTGGGAATTCGATAACACCGCAGAAACCGCCATTGTCCCACCTGTTTTCCAAACCAATCGGCGAGTTGCGCACGGACCGATTGTTCCAGCTCCCGATCGTCTTCCGGGGGATCTCCCAACACCGTCACAGAGACGAGAGCTGTATCGGGAGGAGCATAGTTCGGTGCGATCTGGCTCGGCACACACATGTTATTGATCAGACCTTGACCTTCTCCGTTCAGAACCAATATGGGTTCCTCGATCGGCAGTTGAGGCGCGGCAAAGTACAGACAGACCACACTGCGGGATAGCGGGGAATGAAGTTCGGGCACCAATCGTATGGCCGCTGGCGCATCCCCCACCACCCGTTCTCCGGACGACAAAATCACCTCTGTGCCGTCAACAGTCGTGACCATCGCACTCGGTTGAATTCGAGGCCTTAGGCCGGCAGCCAATTGCTCAGATATCGTTTCCATACCGTTCGCAGGGAGAGCGGTGATGCCTTGTGCGAACATCCGGAATACAAAAGCGAATAGCCGGCGCGATGTCTCCAACGATCGCTCCAAGAATACCCCTGAAAAGAAAGGTCTTAAAAAGCGTTCAATAATCGAAGGGGAAAAGCCCTCCTCATGCAGCACCTCATGTAGCGGTATATTCGGTTGACGAAAGATTTCCTCCAGCGTGGATTCGAGCAGACGTGAGCGTAAGCGTCCAATCTTGACCTTGTCGCGTAACGTTCCAATGGGAGATAAGAGGCCGGCGAGGGCGTCCAGCGGTTGTCGCCACGGATCGGCGACCTTATGGAACCGGCCGCCATAACGCACCAATGCTCCAGAATAGAACGGCCGAAGATCAAGCGCCGGCATATCGAGCATACGCTGAGCCTCCGGATAGGCACTCTGCAAAACCTGAAATCCTCGATCGAACAAAAAACCTTCGCTTCGATCAGTGCGCATCCGACGCTTCTAGGATCAAACACTCGACGCCATGATCAGTCAAATGCCGAGCACAGCATAGGCCTGCGAGTCCAGCACCGATGATCAGTATGGGAGATCCACCTCGAACGTTCATTGATATCCTGTCCACGTCTCTCCGTACGTGTCACCGCACGCGCACGGCTTGTTTCGCCATAAGCACAGTCAGCCGCTGCTCAAGGGTCGGAAGCTCATTCAGGATCTCGATGCGCCGTGCCCCGACAGGAAGGACAAGGGAGTGCGCAGCGGCGCCTCCAATCAGTATAGTTCGATGAGGAGCCGTGAGATCTCGGAGCGTCGCAATCCAGGAAGACCAGTCATGAGCCGGGGGTGGCACAGTCACGGACAGTAACAGGACATCCGGGTCGATCTGCCTGCAGAATATTGCCAACTGGTCCAGAGGCATGTTGGCTCCGAGATAATAGGTCTGACAGCCGCGTGAGGCGCATAGATAAGCAGCCGCTTGAGCTCCTACCTCATGAAATTCTCCTACGGGACAGGCCACCACTACGCTGAGTCCTTTTTCATGCACCGGCAGATGGCTCATAGCTGCGAATAGCTTTTGGCGAACCTGATTGGTCACGTAATGTTCGACCGCCACGTTGAGATGCCCGTCATGCCATAACTGCCCCACCCGAGTTTGGAGAGGCAACAGGATGCCAAAGATAGCTTCTTCAAAAGGAATCACCGCAACTGCTCCATTGAGGCGACGTTCAAACGATTCGCGTCTCAGTGGATTGAGTAATCCAATAAGTTCGTGTAGGAGCCGCTCGTACGGTTGCGTTTCGGATGCCTCCGTCCGAGCGGTCCGAGTCGCCTCCGCTACGAGTTGTTCGCGACCGATCGCAACGAGATCCCCGATTGTCTGCCCTTGATCCATCTGTGCTTTCACATACCGCAGCAGCGCCACCTCATCGTCGGTATAGATGCGGTAGCGATTTGCACTTCGCGAAGGTTTGACAAGTCCATATCGGCGCTCCCAGACCCTGATTACGTCTTTAGAGAGACCAGTCAGCTTTGCAACTCTATGTATTCTATGCGTGTTCATAGGGTAAGGATCAGCATATATGCATGTCCATTGTTTGTCAAATTACTTGCGGTATATATGCTTGACACGTTGGACATATAGGAGTTACATTGGACACAACATTGGACATACGGAGAGGAGGCGCACCATGGCAACAGGCACCATGGCAACAGTAGATCATGTCAACCCAACCTCACTAGCCGCTCCATTACACCTGGACTATTGCCGACGGTGCGGCGGGCTGATGGTGCCGGAAGTCTTTCCAGAACTGGGTTTCCATTGGTCTGAAGTGGCAGCGGAACGGTGTGTTCAATGTGGAGAAATCATTGATTCCGTGATCTTGAAGAATCGGTTGCGCTGCCCAAGCAACGTGGAGACCGAGCGGGGCGTCCAACCATGGCACTTGTAGACTGACTCCCCGCATTCTTTAGCGGGCATGTCATGTAATGAGGGAGGACAATGCGATGGTGACGAAAATATTTATCGCTGCAAGCATGTTGGTCTTATTGATGACTGGAGTCTCGGTCTATGCGGCGTCAGCGGATGCCGTCAAGGATATGGTGTCTATTCCTCGCGGGGAATTCATGATGGGCAGCAGCGAGCATGCCGATGAGCCCCAGCACCGGGTCGTTCTCGATCAATATTTTATCGATAAATATGAAGTGTCGAATGAGCGTTACAAGACGTTTATGAAGGCGACACAGCATCCGGCTCCTGCCTATTGGGATGACCCGCGTCTCAGTAAGCCAAATCAGCCGGTCGTCGGAGTCAGCTGGACCGACGCGGACGCGTTCTGTACATGGGAAAGCAAGAGGCTCCCCACTGAAGCTGAATGGGAGCGAGCTGCTAAAGGTCCCGCGGGGGATAACCACTTCCCTTGGGGCCACACAGTTGATCCCCAAAAGGCGAATTATGGACAGAATGTCGGTCGCACGACACCAGTCGATTCTTATCCCGAGGGCGTGAACGGCTTCGGCATCTATAACATGGCCGGCAACGTGTTTGAGTGGGTGGCGGATTGGTACGAGCCCTCGTACTACAAACAGAGCGTCGCGCTGAATCCCAAGGGAGCCGAGCAAGGCTATAACTTTGCCAAGCAAGGACCGGTAAAAGTGTTGCGGGGAGGCTCCTGGCTGGCTCCGGAAACCTCTCTCCACACGAGCCATCGATTCTGGAATCAACCCGACAATAACTCGTATGGAGTCGGCTTAGGATTTCGCTGCGCCAAATCAGCACAGACCATAACTGACGAAGCCATGCAAGAGAGCCGTGATGCCTTTATTCATGCGTTAGTCGCGATGGGGGCGGAGAAACATAGGGACGCAATGGTCTCGATCGAAAAAGCTTTAACGGCTGACCCGAGCAACCAGGAGTATCTAGCTATGCGTGAACTGATCAGGAAAAACATGAAGAAAAAATAGGGAGGCCGTCCATGCGGAGTCGATTCGTAAAGGCAACGATCTTCAAGGCCTTGTTCAGTACAACCTCAAATAAAGAGACATCCTCACGGAGTACTTCCCTACTTCAAAGGAGTCTGCAACACGGAGTGCCGAAGATATGGGTTGGAAGGTTCCTATCTCTCTGCGTGATCCTGACAAGCGTAGGACAAACATGGGCTGAGACGGGCATTCCCAAGGATATGGTGTATATCTCTCATGGGTCCTTCACAATGGGAATCGAGAAGATCGAATCACCCAGACCAATGCGAGAACTGAGTGCTTACGATAAGCGAATGGCCGCTCCCTGGTCGGCCGAAGCTTTTCACGACGAAGGCCCCGCCCATACCGTGCTTCTCGATGCATACCTGATCGATAAGTACGAGGTATCGAATCATTTCTACGGAGCATTCATGAGAGCGACCGGCCACGCGGCTCCGGCCTATTGGGATGATGCTCGTCTGAACAGACCTGAGCAGCCGGTGGTAGGAGTCAACTGGTATGACGCCAAGGCGTTTTGCGAGTTCCATGAAAAGCGATTACCGACGGAGGCCGAGTGGGAGAAGGCCTCTCGGGGCCCGCATGCGAATCTGTATCCCTGGGGAAATGAGTTCGACCCTCAAAAGGCGAATTTCGGCAAGCGACGTGAATCCACAGCCCCGATCGATGCGTATGCTGAGGGGGTCAGTCACTACGGCGTCTATAACATGGCCGGCAATGTATTCGAATGGGTCGCGGATTGGTATGACCCCCGTTACTACCGTCGGTCGCAGGCGACGGCAAACCCTACCGGCCCTGAGAATCCCGTCTGGCTTGGAGGAACCGGTACATATGTGGATCGCCTGACCGTCGGAGAAAAGCGAGTGATCCGTGGCGGCTCTTGGATCGCCCCTGAAGCCACATTAAGGACGACCCATCGGTTCTGGAACAGTCCCCTCAACAACAGCTATGGCGTCGGTCTGGGATTTCGCTGTGCCCGGACTGCACCACCTGAGATCGAACTGCAGATCAGAGAGGCGTATACCATCGCCCTGGTAGAAATGGGACGAGAACATTTTGCCGAAGCTCAAGAGGCGGTAGCCCGAGGCTTAGCCATTGCCCCGAAGAATGCCGACTTCCTTGAGCTTCAATCGCTGATTGAACAAGCGAAGAAAGCCTTGAACGGGTCATATCCATAACTCGTAACGGAGTCGCACATGACAACCAGTTCTGTTTTATCGCTTGAAATTACTTTCTGCATGCTCCTCATGGCGCCAGACCTCCAAGCGGGTCCTCTTGAACCTTCCGACCACCCATACCGGGAAAGCGTGAGGGCCGTGCACGAAGTCGAACACGAAGTGGATCACGCCTGGGAAGTTTATCACCGGGCGGCACTTGGAGGCACCGTGGCCTCGCCGAGAGTGCAGGTGGAGATCGAGGAACATTTGCACGAGGCGCGAACTCTGATTACTCAGGCTCAGGAGGCTGCCGCGCATGGCGACGAGCGCCAGGTCGAGCAGATGATCGAACAAGTCAGATTGCATACGACCCAAGCGATTGAAAGCAGCAAGGAACCGAAGAAATGACGACCGCTTTGTGGCGCAATACAATTCGAATGCCCCGAACGACCGTGGCAGTGGTCTTGATCTTGGCCTTCACACAATGGTTAGCCGTGGAGGCGCTGCCCGCATCGAAGGAGACAGACCTCGTTCCGATGATTACGATCCCAGCCGGTGAATTTTTGATGGGCTCTCCGGAGGGAAAAGGCCGGGCGGACGAGTGGCCGCAGCAATCTGTATACCTCGAGGAGTTTGCGATCGATCAAGTCGAAGTGACGAATGAACGGTATATGGCCTTTGTGAAATCCACCGGCCATCAAAACCCACCCAATCCCTATGGCACGGGTCCGCTTCTATCCGTCAAGGGGCTCGAACAACTTCCTGTCGTACAAACAACCTGGTACGACGCCAAGGCCTATTGCGCTTGGGCTAAAAAGCGACTCCCGACGGAAGCGGAGTGGGAGAAGGCCGCTCGTGGAACAGACGGCCGCATCTATCCTTGGGGCAATGAGCAGCCGACTGCGAAACGTTCGAACTTTGATCGCGAATGGGAGGATGAGCACACATTGCACGCGGTCGGTTCGCTTCCGGACGGTGATTCCCCTTACGGAGTCAAAGATATGGCTGGCAATGTCAGAGAGTGGGTATCTGACTGGTACGACCCGGCGTATTACAAGGACGCGCCTAAGCGAAATCCTCACGGTCCCGACACGAAGGGAGTAGTTCGTTCCATTCGTGGAGGGTCCTGGCATAGTCCGGCATCCGATATCACAACATCGGCGCGTGGCCGTGGTGGATTCGCCCTACAGACCCATGGCACGGGATTTCGTTGTGCCCGCAGTCTCGAAAACGTGCCTCACGAATGATTAGGAGATCGTAATGGTGCCGCAATGGATTGGCGCCAAAACCACACAAATTTTCAAGGCCGGTTCTTCGTTTTGTCATGGTGACGCTGACCCTCCGCACGGCGTCGCCCGCTGAGGCAGGCAGGTCTCTCACAGGGCATTGGCGAGAGGCCTGTCTCCTTGGTGACATGTAACGTCAGCATGGCTTTACCTTCTTAACCGTTGAAAGGAGAAACGACATGGATATGAGCTTTATCTTGTTCATCGCGACTGGAATACTGTCATATGCCTTAGCGGCAGGACTCTTTCTGTACGGCCAACGGGCCGTGCCGATCCATTCGACGCATGAGCACACATCCGATGTGTCTGGCGATGAAAATGAATAGGACCCTGAAAAAGACTGATCGGGATAGAGGCCTTTTACAATATGACATGTAATGGAGTAGGACCATGCGAATCATCGTAACCGGTGGGACAGGATTTATCGGACGACCCTTGGTCAATGATCTGCTGGAAAACGGGCACAGCGTGACGGTCCTTTCTAGGAACGCCGGCGGCGCGAGAGCGCTACTGCCGTCGCCGGTGACCTGCATCAACTGGAATCCTCGCGCAGCCGGCACATGGTCAGCGGTATTTGAAGCTGCTGATGCCGTAATCAATCTGGCTGGAGCACCGATTGCTGAAGGACGTTGGACTGAGTCGCGTACACGGCTCATTTGGGACAGTCGTATCAGCTCGACAAAAGCAGTCGTGGAAGCGTTACGCAGCCATGCCACGAAACGTTGCGTACTAGTGAATGCCTCCGGCATCGGCTATTACGGTGCCAGCGATGATCGCCTATTGGATGAAGGCGCTGCTCGCGGCACCGGGTTTCTCGCCGACCTCTGTCTTGCCTGGGAGTCGGAAGCGATGAGCGCCTCAGAGTTTGGGACTCGCGTGGTCCTCGCGAGAACCGGCATGGTTTTGGAGGCAGACGGTGGGGCATTGGCCAAAATGGTAATGCCATTCAGGCTGTTCGCAGGTGGTCCCATCATGCCGGGAACTCAGTGGGTCTCCTGGATTCATCGCCGTGACCATATTGGTCTCATTCAATGGGCTTTAGTGAACGACGGTGTCTCAGGACCCTTCAATTCCGTGGCCCCAGAGCCTGTGACAATGAACGCGTTCTGTGAAGTGCTTGGGCGGGTGCTTCACCGGCCATCGTGGGTTCCCGTTCCAGGCATTGCACTGGACATTCTGCTTGGTGAGTTAGGGACCATCATGACAACCGGTCAGCGGGTGATTCCCGCAAAAGCAATGGCGGAGGGATATACATTTCAATATTCAAAGCTCGCGCCCACATTGCAAACCATCCTGATCGGTGCGGAAAACGCATTAAAGGCAGCATGAGCCGGGTTATGAGCCCATGAGAGCCTTCGCCATGGTGATGAGGTCATGAGTGTTGATGGCACACCCGTGAGGGGAAAGAGTTATGAGCAAGTGGCCGGTATGATTCGAGGTGAAGCGGAAACCACCGTGAGAGTTGGAGCCAAGAGTGAAAACGGCCTTCGTGAACTGTCCATCACACGAGTTTCAGGCGACAAGTTGAAACAGGCGGCGGAATCTCATGAAAGACCCGAAAAATAGTGCGTGACCGTCTGCTTGGCAGAACCGGCAAACAGCCGCTGTGGCTTATGGAGACTTCGGACTCGTGGGCGAAGCCATGAATCAAGTAGCCTTCGGCTTTCATCACTTCCGAAGCGGCTTCATGCTCGCAACCATCTTCTTCCTTGGGTATCTGCTGTGGCGGTGCCATATGTTCAGTGAGACTGCCTTTCAAGATTTCTCCATCGGACCTGCTTCGGAGGAGGGACGATAATGCGAGGGTTGGTATGGTTTCGGCGCGATCTTCGAGTCCATGACAATCCCGCGCTGTCGGCAGCCGTCGAAGAGTGCGACGAGGTGGTCGGATTATTCGTGTTCGATGAACCGCTTCTGCGATCCGGCATTTTTGGCTCGGCCTGCGTAAATTTCATGCTCGGATCCTTAGAACACCTTGCATCATCGTTAGCCGGTATAGGAATTCTGCTTCAATGGCGACGCGGAGAACCGGTAGAGGAAGTGATTCGCGAAGCGCACGACTGTAAGGCAGACCTCATCTATTGGAATCGAGACTATGAACCGCGCGCGAAACATCGCGATCGACAAGTTCAGCAGCAAATGGCTGGGATGGGTATGTCCGCACGAACCTTTAAGGATCACGTGGTATTCGAAGCGGAGGAGGTGCGCGGCGTCACCGGAGAACCGTTGCAGCGCTATAGTGCCTATCGCACTCGTTGGTGGGTCAAGTGGCAGACCGTTAAGCCGGTCGCGCTACCAGTTCCGAAGCCGATCAAACCCACGAGACCGCTTTCATCGCAATGCATGTCTACACTTCCTTCGGCAAATGACTTGGGCTATGACGTGTTGACGCCATGGATAGAACCGGGAGAACATCAGGCTCTCAAACGATTGCGGAGTTTTCTCAATGGTCCCATACACCGATATAGCGACGGACGAAATCTTCCGGCAAGCGACGGCAGTTCAAGACTCTCACCACACTTCAGATTCGGAACCCTGTCGCCGCGCATGGCAATCCATGCCGCCTTACGCACATTAGCCGAAAATGGTCGGGGGTCTCGTGTTGATGTCCTGGCCTGGGTCGATGAACTGATCTGGCGCGAATTCTTTCAGCAAGTCCTGACGGCCTTTCCGCAGGTCGCTGAGGGGCCTTTTCGAAACGCAGCGATACCTCGTTCACGTCGACCTGGGCCGGAACGGTATCGCTTCTTTCAAGCCTGGTGCAGCGGGCACACCGGGTATCCGATCGTGGACGCGGGGATGAGGCAACTCAATCAAACGGGATGGATGCACAACCGTGTCCGCATGGTCGTGGCCTCATTTCTGATCAAGGATCTTCGGATCGACTGGCAGAGCGGCGAGCGGTATTTCATGCATCAACTGCTCGATGCGGATGTCGCCGCCAACAATGGTAATTGGCAGTGGTGTGCCTCCACCGGTACTGATGCCATGCGGGGTTATCGGATTTTCAATCCGGCTCTCCAGAGCAAGAAGTTCGATCCGGACGGAACCTACATCCGTCTCTATGTCCCCGAGCTTGCCAGTGTACCTGTTAACAGGATTCATGAGCCGCATCTGATGTCCCCGGAAGAACAAGACCGGTATGCTTGTCACATCGGTGTCGATTACCCTACACCCGTCGTGGATCATCGGCAGGCCCGTCAGGAATATTTGAATCTCGGCAAGCAACAGGTGAGGAGATGACGGCAGCAGCGTTCCGTCTAGTCTAATTTATCAGAGGAGCATAACGATGGCGGCATTCAAACAGGGAGTGATTCTGGTCGGTCATGGCGGCATTCCGAAAGATTGCCCCCAAGAGCTGGTCAGTAGATTGAAACGGTTGGAGTCGCAACGGTGCGCATCGAAGCAACCGCCCTCGGACGAAGAGATCCAGCTGGACACGACAATCCGACGCTGGGCGAGAACCAAGGCGACAGACTCCTATCAATCTGGACTGGAGGCAGTAGCGGCTGTGCTAAAGCCCTACCTGGCCGAAGCCCTATTTACAGTTGCCTACAATGAATTCTGTGCGCCTACACTGGAAGAAGCGGTGGAGGATTTGATTAGCCAAGGCGCGACTTCCATTACCGTGTTGACCACGATGTTCACGCCGGGTGGCTCGCACTCACAAATAGAGATACCGGAGATTTTGGATCAGTTGCGGTCAAAACATCCTGGGGTGGAACTGCGCTATGCCTGGCCGTTCGATCTGCAGCTTATCGCGAAGACATTGGCAGAGCAGCTGCGACGCTTTTCCATGGCAGCCTCTCACTTAGATCGGTGAAATCTACGACCGTTCGGGACACGACTTCATGAACATGCCTATACGTCTCGGCATCAGTCGATGCTTGCTAGGTGAACCTGTTCGATTCGATGGAGGTCATAAGCGCGATGCGTTCCTCGTTGATATGCTCGGACGGCATGTGGAATGGGTGCCTGTCTGTCCGGAGGTTGAGATCGGACTCGGCACGCCGCGCGAGTCTCTGCGTCTAGAGGGATCGCTTCCCTTTCCTCGTCTGATCACCATCAACACAGGACACGATCATACTCAGCATATGGAAGCCTTTTCAAAGCGACGGCTTCAGGAGCTAAATTCGGTCGGCCTATGCGGCTTTGTTTTCAAAAAGAATTCGCCGAGCTGCGGGTTGGAACGGGTTCGAGTTTACAATCGACATGGAATGCCGAATCGAAACGGCACTGGCTTGTTTGCGCAAGCCTTTCGTCAATCGTTTCCTCTTCTCCCGGTCGAGGAAGAAGGCCGTTTGCTGGACTTATCGTTGCGTGAAAATTTTATTGCCCGCGTATTCGGCTACCAACGTTGGCGCGAGTTCATGCTTACTGAGCCCGACGCATCGGCCATGATTCAGTTCCATACTCGGCACAAATATTTACTTCTCTCGCATAGCCGTAAGCATTACGAACGTCTCGGTCGTCTGGTAGCGAGTGCCGCCCGTTATACACCCACCGGCCTTGTGGTTCGCTACGGCCTTGATTTCGTGGAGGCGTTAACGGTGAAAGCGACGGTGCGCAAGCACACCGACGTCCTTCAACATATCGTCGGGCATCTGAAAGAAATCCTTACTGCGTCCGAAAGAACCGAATTGGCGGTCGTGATCGAGGATTATCGCAACAGGCTGGTGCCGCTCGTCGCGCCGCTCGTGTTGTTGAAGCATTTCATCGAGAGTTATCACGTCACATACTTAAAAGATCAGGTGTACTTCGATCCGTACCCCAAGGAATTCATGTTGCGAAGTCATGTGCCCTCTTGATCCGGAGGCCTCCATAAGGAATAGTCGTGAATGACGCAATGCCGTGACGGCCAGTACAGAGAGGGGGCGCCGGAAATTCGGACAATGTGGTAAGTGGTAGCCTGGCTTCACCTCCGCCCCCGCGAGGTGGCTGACGAGAGGAGCGAGGCAATGAAACGAACGAGACGGAATCACGGAGCGACCTTTAAGGCACAGGTGGCGTTGGCCGCCGTAAAAGGTGATAAGACGCTCGCCGAGTTGGCCGAGCAATTCAGCGTCCATCCCACCCAGATCACCGAATGGAAGCAGCAACTGGTAGGACGGGCGGCGGACGTGTTTGGCGGGACAAAACCCCCGTCGGAGGCACCGGATCTCAAGACGCTTCATGCGACGATCGGGCAACTGGCGTTGGAGAATGATTTTTTAGACGGCGCGCTCAGCAAGGCGGGCTTGCTGAGCGTACAGCGATGATTGACCGTACGCATCCCTTGTCCGTCGGGCGACAATGCCAGCTGCTGAAGCTGGCCCGGTCCACGGTCTACTACCAGGCCGTGCCGGTGTCGTCGGAGACGCTGGCCCTGATGCGCCGGATTGATGAGCTGCATCTGCAGTATCCGTTTGCCGGCGCCCGGATGCTCCGGGATGTCCTCCGGGGCGAGGGCCATGGAGTCGGACGGCGCCATGTGGCGACGCTGATGCGGCGCATGGGGATCACGGCGGTCTACCACACCCCCCGCACCAGCCAACGGCATCCCGCCCACCGGATCTATCCCCATCTGCTGCGCCAGCTCACGATCACGCGTCCAAACCACGTGTGGGCGGCGGATATCACCTATATCCCGATGCCGCGCGGCTTCGTCCATCTCTGTGCGATTATGGACGGGGCCAGTCGCCGAGTGCTGGCGTGGCGGCTGTCCAATACGTTGACGACGGACTTCTGCATGGAGGCGGTGCGGGAGGCCGTCACCCGGTATGGCTGCCCGGAGATCTTCAACACCGAGCAAGGGTGCCAGTTCACGAGCCAGGAATTCACCGGGCTCCTGACAGCTCACGGCATTCAGATCAGTATGGATGGGACCGGACGCTGGCGGGACAACGTGTTCGTCGAACGGTTGTGGCGGAGCCTCAAATATGAAGAGGTCTCTCTCCACGCCTACGAGACCGTGGGCGCCGCGCGTGAGGGCGTGGCGCGCTATCTGACATTCTATAACCAGCAGCGACCTCATCGAGCGCTTGGCGGCCAGACGCCCGATCAGGTGTACTGCACCAACCTGACGATCTGGCTCACGGCCGCGTAGTCAGCATACGGCGAGGCGCCACTTAAGAAAGACCAAATTCTGTCCAACCAACCGGAGCCACTTCACGCGATGAATGGGGTTTCAAGAGACAAGCTGTCCCCTCACGCTCACGGACAGACCTTCTTTCCATCCCAGCGTCCGCACTTTCATTCACAATTATTGTTTTTTGATCGGCTCGATACCGTTTGCTCAAGTTCCTCGCTGTCCGACACCAACACATGATTCACAAAGAAGGTGGGCGTCCCTTGTACTCCACATCGATGGCCGGACTGCACATCGCGCCGGATTTTCAATATTCCGGCTCCTGCGTGGAGGTCGTCTTTAAAATGTGGAACATCCAACCCGGTCATCGCAGCATAGATATAGAGATCATCCAGATCGAGATGTGCTTGGTTTTGGAACAGTAAATCATGCATGGGCCAGAAGCGGTCTTGCAAAGCGGCGGCTTCAGAGGCTTCCGCTGCGAGCTGTGCGTGCGGATGTTTTTTCATGAGGGGAAAATGCCGGTGCACGAAGCGCACACGATCCGCGAATCGAGAATGCAATCTATTCACGAGAGATTGGGCTTGTCTGCAGTCGGGACATTCGAAATCGCAGTACATAATAACGGTCACCGACGCCGCTCCGCCCCCTCTCACATGATCGTCCGGCAACACAATGAGGTCATAGCGATCGCATATGCTGCGGACCTCCTTAGGCATAACGCCTACGCTTTCTCTTCGCCGCCGGCCTGGGAAAAGATTCCCGTCTCCATCTCTTCTTTGAATCGCTGCAGATCCTCGGCAATCTTCGTATTCGGATCTTCCCCCAACCACTTGGCGACGACGGTTCCCAGCTCGCCGCCCGGTGGTTCATACTGCAACGTCACCGTCAACCAAGTCCGCTGTCCATCACCTGCCGACTTGAACTCCACAGAGCCGGTATTGTCAACATCGGCGCCCTGTAGCGATCTCCATCCGAGGCGTTGATTCTCCACATCGTTGATGATTTCGGCATCCCACTCCACCTTGGGGGCACCGGGGATCGTCTTCACTACCCAGTGGGACAGTCGATCATCGATGACTTGTACCGAATCAAGATGGCTCATGATCCGTGGCAAATTATCCAATGACCGCCAAAACCGATATATTTCATTCGCTGGGCGATTGATCTCGATCGCCCGTTGAATTTTCGTCGCGCGGTCCGTATGCACTTTGCGACGGCCCAATCGATTGGTATTGCTCGGCCGGCCCAACCGGTTGCCGCCGCTCGTATCGATTCCCATGGCTCCTAACGCGGGGCAATAGCCGCTTATCGCTCGATAGAGAAGCCCCCCTCCTATCGTAACCAGCGCCGCGCTCGACCAGTTGCGGCGGGACAACCCGGAGGCTAGGAAGACCATTCCTGCAATGACGGATAATACCCGCTGCACGTCGCCGATATTGTCTCGATGATCGAACTCCGCTCGTTCCTCGTTCCATCCCAAGTCCTGCGTATTTGTCTGGTACCGCTCTTTTTCCGACATAGCCATCGGCTTCCTCCCCCTCAGCTTTCCTCATAATATTATGATGTGAGTCTCTAAGGTTCTTGTGCAAGAGGCAGACCCTTCGTTTACACCTGAAATGAATAACAAATGCTCTCATCATCGCCGTGGTGCTGGGCGCTGTGGTCCTCCATGAAGCCACCGCCCTCTGGGATGTGACATACACGCATATACGCCGCTATCTCGGTCCATTGGAGCAACATACCCATATACGAAAAGACAACGGCGCCGGGCCGGCGCCGTTGTCTCATCGAGGCGAGAGAAAATCAGGCGGCCCGGCGATAACTTTCCGCTATTTCATCCGCATGTGCTTGCTTGCCGTACCCATAGTAAGCGGCAAGAACGGCGGTCCCGCCATGGAGCCATACATCCCATCCATGTAAAGGAAGGAGGCCGAACGCCATGCTGAGCGGTGGGATGGTACCCATTACAGCCAGGAGGCCGTAGAACCATGTCAGACCACGAGCAAAACTTCTTGCCTTGCTGACGCTCCGAGCGAAGGATAGGCTGGCAATGCCCACTCCCAGATGAACCAGATTGTGGACCCAGTTCACGGGAAACAGGCCGAAGAGAAGACCATATCCCTCATCTGCAAATAAACCCGGCACAGCGTTCGGGTGAGGAGTCGATACGGCTCCTGGTATAAACCCCAGGAGGCCTACCGCCAGGAATAGCACTCCGATAAATTGCGCGAATCTCCGGCTCGTCATGCGATTGTCACCTCCTTTTCAGAATTACCACTTCGCAAATGCTGCGCCACGTCCGAATCTTCATGGAAGGAGACGCGGGGGCAATGAATGATTGTGTCGGGGAAAGGCATACAAGCCCGTGTCTGCCGAACAGATTGGCAGAGACGAAAAGACGGCTTGCGCGCGGGGGCGCTTCTTATGCGGCCCGGCGGCGGCCTCGGGAGGATTTTGACATCATTCGTTCTTTGATACCGAGAGCTTCCTGTCCTAGTTCTTCCCAATCGATATCCGCATTCTCCGCTTCGGGAAACATTTCCTTCTCTTCCTCTTCTATGTGATGCTTCACGAGCTCGCTCATCACGGTAAATTTGGCCTTGTAACCCTCGGCCGACGCTTTCATTTTTTTCAGCTCCTTGATCAGCAATGCAACGACGTGATGTTCTTCATTGGCTTCATCGACCAGATCTTCTTCACCGGTCGCTTCACGGATGGCAGGGTACACGAGGCTCTCCTCGATTTTCGTATGGATCTCCAGGGCTTTGATGGCCTCATCCGCAATCCCTTGCCGAGACCGGCCGTCCGCCTCTTCGAACGACTGAAACAGCCGTTCCACTTTTCGATGATCTTCTTTCAAAAGTTCCAGCGCATGGACGGGCTCTTGCTCCGATTGCCTCTCATCCCAATCCTCGTTGTCTTTCGATTGCCGTTGCTTCTTTGCCATTGGAGCCTCCTTCTTGTCTGTTATGCCCGCGCTGCCCACCGACGTTGCTCACGATCTGACTGGTTCATTTTCCGCGCGCCCTAGAGTCTCATCGCTGAAGTACAGTCGCCGCGAACCCTGGTTTGTATCCGGTTGCACGGCAAATAATAAGTCCGCCATCTCATCCGCGTGCTCCTCCTCCTTCGCCAAGATACCTTCCATCATGACCCGGGAAGTCGTATCTTTATCGCCGAAGTACCGGACCATTTCGCTATAGGTCTCGATGGCAATACGCTCGGCGATCAGATCTTCACGGATCATATCGGCTAAAGAAGTGCCTTCCCGATATTCGCTGTGGCTACGCTCTGCAATGACGGAGGGATGAAGTTCGGGCTTGCCTCCCAACTGCTTGATTCGCTCCGCGAACTGATCAGCATGCGCCTGTTCCTCCCGAGCATGCTCCATAAATTCTTCGGCGACCGAGGCCGAGTGGATGCCTGTCGCCATGAAATAGTGAAATCGATAGCGAAGCACGCACATGTACTCGGTGGCCAACGCATCGTTCAGCACTCGGATCACCTGCTTCCGATCCAGCGCATACCCTTCTGTGACGGGTCCTTCTTCAATATGTCGGCGGGCTCGCTTTCGAATCTCTTCGATGTTGGTCACGAAATCCATAGCTTCTTCCTCCCCTTTCCTAGCGGTATCTCATCACTTCTTCCATGGCTGACTCCGACCTATGCAGAACTGCACAAACTTTGCCTTGTCCTTCCCATCGGCCTTCAACAATTGCGGACGATTTAACCTTAGAAAACCTGAGGCACGTCGCCGGCACAGTCGGCTGTGACAGGCTCATGACCGAGCTCAGCAATGCGGTTGCGGACAATCTGTCTCATCAGGGACAACTTGCTCTGGGAAACTCCGGATCGCATGATGGCGATCCCGATCCGCAGTTCCATACTCATCGGTTCCTCGGCAGGATACTGAAAAAGCCCACGGGCGGCATTCACATAAGACACTGCCGGCTTACCAAGACACTGGGCGCTCATCGACTAGCGCCCGTCCGCGCGGATCTCGCCGACGCGCACAACCGTGGCGCTCTTTCTTCATTGAGCCGTGCACCTCGTGGCCTGGTATGCGCGCAGCACTTCGGCGACACTCCAGGCCTGCGCAATGCACCCGCGTGGTGCATAAGGAGGATCGGCATCGAATATTTCGCTGACGGTCCCGATCCCGTCATCGGCCAAGTGGGAATCGAACGCATCCAAGAGGCGTCGACATTCCGATCGGTCCACGCCGGCTTTCAGCGAGGCGTCGATGAAATGGCCGATCAGCCAGGCCCACACAGTGCCTTGATGGTAAGCGGCATCGCGCGCGCGAAGATCTCCGAAGTACATCGGCTTATAGTCGCGGTTGCCCGGCGCAAGACTGCGCAGTCCGAACGGCGTCAACAACTTGTCCCGCACCACAGTGAGGACAGGTGTCCATCGGTCCTTCTGCAAGACGGGATATCGCAAAGACATCGTGAGAATTTGATTGGGTCGAAGACTCGGGTCGTCGCCCGTGTCGCCGTCCACGATATCGTAAAGATACCCGCCCGATGCGTACCAAAAACGATCGTTGAAAGAGTCCCCGATGTGCTTCGCCAATCCATCCCATCGATCAGATCGTTCTCCCAAATCGTTGGCCCACCGCCCCATCAATCGAACGGCGTTGTACCACAGCCCCTGTATTTCCACCGGTTTGCCTCGCCTCGGGGTCACCACCCAGTCCTCTACCTTGGCATCCATCCACGTCAACGCGTAGTCCGGTGCGCCGGCCTTTAAGAGGCCGTCTTGTTCGTCGACACCGATTCCAAACCTGGTCCCCTTCACATGATGTTCCATCACTTCTTTCAACGCCGGATACAGCACCATCAATGTGTCCCGGTCTTTCGTGACGTCGTAATACCGATCAAGTGCGTGGAAGAACCACAAGGTGGCATCCGCAGTATTGTACAGTCCCGTGCGTTCACCCTCCGGGAATAGATTGGGAATAAGTCCGTCTTTGATGTAATGGGCGAATGTGCGAAGAATCGCGCGAGCTTCTCGATGCCGACCGGTGCACAGCGTGAGCCCTTCCAAACTAATCATCGTATCTCGCCCCCAGTCGGTAAACCAATAGTATCCGGCAATAACGGTCCGCGCATCGTCTCCCGAGGCCTGTGCAAAGGCGTGCTCCTCCATACGGCTGCCGGGAAACACAATGAACTGATCCGCCGCCAAGGACAGGAGCGTTTCAAGACGATCATCGAGTACCCGGTCATCCTGAGACACGAGTTTCTGCAGCCGCGCGCACTCGGCGGCAAATACGGCGTCGGCATCATGCTGGAGATTTTCCCAGTGCTCCATGCTGGCCACAAAGGACACCGGATGTTCCCGATCCAACTGCACGGTGAAATATCCGGGACTTTCCAAATCCTCGACGTGCGGAGAGCCGCGATCGCGATCTACGCGATAGGATACATCGCGACTGATGCACGTGTCGGCCACGAAGGCGCCTGCTTGAGGCCTCAGACAAAACTTCAAGGAGGCCACCCCTTCGCACAGCGGCATTTCATACCGGTCTCGGACCATGATTAGCTGAAACGGCGGCTTACGCGCCTCGCTCAACGGCGCGTCGGGCATGCGAAACGTCACGAAAGGCCGCAGGCGGAGGGTGACCGCCTCCCCCGCTTCCAATCGATATTCCACATACACGGTATTCTGCCCATAGGGCATGATGATCCGCTTCACGACCTCTCGATCCTCGCATGAGAACCGCCATATCGGGGTTTGCCACTCGCGGCAAAAGGTGGTGAGATGTTGGACCATGTCGGTATCCAGGCGTCCGTCTGCATACTCGGCTCCGCTCAACCGCACTGTGGTGGTTCCGATCCGCAACTCCTCGTCCAAGCGGGGAATCACCATGGTACGACCTCGCGGCAAATGCGGGACGAATAGACCGTGGTATCGGCGCGTCGCGACCTGCATAACAGTCGTGGACGAATATCCACCCAACCCATTCGTCACGAGCCATTCACGCGACAGCAGACGGTTGATATCCCCGCTTCGCGTCCACGATAGGGTGATATCCGGCTTGGATGATGAGCGATTTTCACTCATGGTTCTGCTCACGAGTCGCGGCGACATCGCGCTCCATCCGGAACACCGTCGCCGATTCAGCCGGGATGTGCCATCCCGCATCCGTCAACGGATTGACGATCCCGGGCCCATCGTATTGAGGATGGTCGCTCGACCATAGAAGCGCCCAATACCCGTCCGGCTGTGGGGCCAGCAGTGGCTCGGGAGCGGGAACGAAGTGGAGATCCGCTCCCAAATTGACGACGACAAGACGGTCATAGCCCGTTTCTTCAAAATAGCGGACGACAAAGGCGTGGAGACCAAGAACAGCGCCGTCAATTTTTTCCCGTGATTGCGCGGAGAACACCAAGTCCTCCCGACGCAGTCGCAACAAGTCTCGGCAGAGTCGGTAGAGCGGTCCATGAACGCTCCGTTCCACGCGGTCCAGCTTGGATCGTTCAAACGTCATGAGATCGTTCGGATCGAACATCGATTTCTGTGCTTCAACGGAGGCATAACTTGGAAATTGGCTCAAGAATTCTTGCCGTCCTTGTCGGACCTTGGGACCGATCTCATGGCTTCCGAAGTCGACGAAGTAGAGAAACGGATTCGACGCGCCATACTCCTGACCCATGAACAACATGGGCGTCTCAGGCGCCAGCAAATTGATCGCCGTAAGAACGCGATATTTTCCAGGGCTGGTCAACGTATGGAGGCGGTTGCCTGTAAGGGCATTCCCGATCTGATCGTGATTCTGAATATAAAACACGAAGCTGCCGGCTGGTTCCTGATCGACGACGGTGCCTCTGGCCTTGCGTTGCCAGTGATACCTCTGTCCCTGGTACAAAAATCCCCGTTTCAGAGACGAGATAAATTCCTGCGGCGTACCGCGATAGTCGGTGTAGTATGCCTCGCTTCGGCCGGTCGCAGCGACTCGGCAGACATGATGAAAGTCGTCGCACCACACGGCATCAAGACCCCACCCTCCCTCTCCCACAGGCCTAATCGCACGGATGTCCTGCGACTCATTTTCAGCGATCAACACGATGGTCCGTCGTCTTGCCGCCCGCCGCGCCTGAGCGGCCAGCTCTCCCAAGATATGGTGATCGCTTGCATCATGAACGGCATGCGTCGCGTCGATCCTCAAACCGTCAAGATGAAATTCTTCGATCCAATAACAGGCATTTTGGACGACGAATTCCCGCATGCCCTCCGACCCGGGTCCATCGAAATTGAGAGCTTGTCCCCACTCATTCGGATATCGGTCGGTGACATAATCGTCGCTGAATACTGATGTATAGTTTCCATCCGGTCCAAAATGATTGTAGACCACGTCTACAATGACTCCCAGCCCCGTTTCATGGGCCGCATCCACGAAGCGTTTGAGGGCATCATAGTCCCCGTACCTATGTGACGGAGCGAACAGACACACCCCGTCGTACCCCCAATTCCACCGACCGGGAAATTCGGCGATCGGCATGATTTCCAGCAGTGTGATTCCGAGGCATTTGAGCGCATCCAGCTCTCGAACGGCGGCGTCGAGCGTACCCTCTTCGGTAAAGGCGCCGATATGGAGTTCATAGATGACTTGTCCCGTCATACGGACACCCGGCCACTCTCTATCTCGCCAGCGGTAGGCGGAGGAATCGACGATTTGCGAAGGGCCATGAGGTCCTTCCGGTTGAAAACGTGAACAAGGATCCGGGAAATCATGTTTCCCATCTACGCGATAACGATACGTCATGCCCGGGCTTGCCTCGGAGATGATTGCAGTGAAGTAGCCCGTTTCATCGTCTCTTCGGAGCGATTGGGTCTTGCCGCTCCCGAACACAACCTCGATGCGATGGGCTTTGGGAGCCCAGAGCCTAAACTGCACACCTGTTTCTACAACCTGTGCTCCGAGCGGAATTGTACGGGCCATGCGTGTGTCTTTTATCGCGTCCATGTGCGCACGTTTGGTGATTTTGTGTACTAACTAACTATAGGGTCAGCAGGAGAACTCGTACTAGGAAGACACCTAGGAAAAAACGACACGGAGGAACGTCGTGTCAAATACCGGCGATAAATCCTTCCAAACCGCCGATACGTCCGTCGTCGGTTCTGAAAGCTTCCCCCTCGTCCCATATCCATTTGTCGTTGCCTGCCGCACCGACGAGCCGATAGACCGACACATAAGGACGTTGTGCCCGGACCGCCTCCTCAATGGTGTTCCACGTCCGCTCACGATCGAGTGGATGGACCCAGTCACCGAGCGCTTGACCCTGTGCCGCCGGGATTCCGCCGAATGATTCTTCGAGCAGTCGGAGGCTTTTGACGTCGATGAAGTCCAATGTCCGACGCGGCTCAAAGCGACACCGGTACAACACGATATCCTTGTTATCCCTCAATACTGAGATCACAGGTCGATCCTTCGAGCTGCGCCCTTTCCTCGTTGAGAGCGACGTGGCGAGTTCGTGCATCACGATTGAATATCCGTGATGGCGCTTGAACCGATTTTGCAAGGGTTTGACTATCATATGCATCAAGCACCATGAGCCGTCTTGTCGTCGAACGGCTTCATCCCATGCCACTTCGCCCTTATGCCGTGCCCAATTAAAGATTTCTCCCCAACGGGCAACAGGATTCATCTGTCCCGGAAAGACACGATAGAGCGGCCGACCCTCCATGTCGCCGTCCGTATGGCAGGTGAGAAGTTGAGCGCCCTGATTACATTCGGTCACACGTCCCCGAAGATCACACAACACAACACCCGTGTTGTGCAATTCATCGACGAACGAATGGAGCTGCTGTCGGCTGGCGGCAAGCGCATCACACGATTGGAAAAGCCGGCGCCTCTTTCGATCCACGTGCAGGCATATCAAACCGACGCCTGTGATCGTGACGACTCCGATCGCTCGATTCATGACGCCTGCCTGGAAATCTCCCAGCGGACCGATCCATAATCCTATCAGCGTGAGCGCCAATGCCGCGGCGGTGACGGAAGCGATGGCATGCGCACCGTCCCACGACAAAGCAAGGACGATGGCGATCGAATAGGAAGCCCACACCGAAACTCCATCAGGCATTCCCGTATCGAGAATGAAGGTGCCGAGCAGAATGAGGGCCAGCAGAAATCCGAATGCGCTCGAACGCGCCTTCAGCCCGGCGTGTTTGAAATCCGCCCGAATCAAGTCCATGTGCTTGATGTTATCGGGACATACGGGGAAATGAACTAGGAAAGGCCAGAGGATGAGGACAAATCGTGGGGCGCCGGCCGAACGATTCTTCCGGCGGCATGTCTCTACTTATCGGATGATTATCTTTCTCGGTCATGTGAACTCGGGTGTCTCAGTCCACAATCGTCTGATTTTTGATTGCCGGGGCGCTGCGGCATTCGGCGTGACGGCTCCGACCGCATCCACTATCGAAAGCGCGCCGACCAGATCGCCTTTTGCATCCACGACAGGAACATGACGGATGCGATGGTTCAGCATAGCGTCCATTGCATCGGCGAGAATGGCATCATCGCGACACCGCACGACCCTACGCTTCTTGATCAGCTCGTAGAGTGTGACCGAATCACCGTGACTTTCAGTGATGACATGGAGAGCCAGGTCATATTCTGTGAGCGCCAAGACCGGCTCATGCTTGAGGCATACAACCAAGATGGGGACGTTTCGGTTTCTGATGATGTCGATCGCGTCTTTGACGGTGATGGAGGCCGTGGTGAGAGCGACCTCACTGGTCATGATGTCTTTCACAAGGCGGTCTTCACCAGGGAGCACCCTGTATGCTTCGTCATTGGTGGACTCCCCGAAAATTCCAGAACGAGGGCGCCCGGCCACAGTAAGCATTGACCGTTCCTATCAAATCATCCAGCCGAGTTGCACTAGGAGTATCCCTCATGATTCGTAATCACATATACTTCCGCTTGTATCTCCTTCGATTCGTTCCCACGGAGTCAACGTTGGACTTCGCGGGTCGAAACCATGACCATATCGCGAAGCTTTCGCTATTTGATCGCCTGAATCGACAGCGCATGGTTCTGGCCGTTGACCGTCGCTTCTATACGATCACCCTTTTTAATTTTTCCTTTCATATCGGTAGTCTTATCTGTGTGCAGACGAATTTCTGATCCATCCATCGCCTTCACAAAATAATTGGCGTCCTCAACGCGGAACAATTCCCCCTTGACCGTCTTCTCACCGCTTGCCTGAGACTTCTTAGTTTTCACGTTCTGTTGTTTATCGTCATCAGATTGAAAGTTATACTTTTGTCCTTCAGTTAAGGAATCCATTTTCATCACGTCTGATGGACTCGGTGAATGTTCAGCACGGCCTACAGTGGACAACCCGACGGACAACAGCACACTACATACGATGCCGATGATTTTATGATTTGATTTCATGCGAGCCTCCTTACGGTCTTAGGTGTGAGACAACATGTCTCTTACACCTTAGCGTGGCGGACATTTTTTTAACCTGGGAATTCCCCCGGTCGGAATAGAAACGGGGGCTTTACCCAGTACTCGTCCGGCGCAGTAGTGAGTACTTGATATGAGGGGGATGCAGAACGCTCACGAACATGATCGACGGAAAAGAATGATTCCTAAAACGTCGCTCCACATGACGCCGCATACGATCGTCGTGCTGCGGGCGCTGCAATGAGGAGATTTATTGTGTGCCGTGCCGGCCTTCCGATCGCTACGAACCGCGTTTCCCCAGGCTCACATCGCATTCATCGGTCTCCTTGTTCTAAGACACTCCAGGATCCGCAGAACGTGGCGGAGACCGTGCGATATCTCCTTAGACTGCCCGCCGACACAGCGGTTCCGGAGATGACCGTCACTCCGATGCCGGAGACCTCGTGGCCATGAGCCGAAAAGCCGTATTTTTGGATAAAGACGGCACATTGATCGAGAACCATCCATTCAATCGCAGCCCCGAACACATCGAATGGCTCCCTGGGACGATCGAAGGATTGCGTTTATTGCACCACGCGGGCTATACCCTGATCGTGGTGTCCAATCAGGGAGGAGTCGCGCCGGAACGGTTCGCGGTGGAAGACCTGCTGCGCGAGGAGCTCGGTCTTCGAGCCGAGCTCGCAAAGTTCCAGGTCCCTCTTATGGGCTATTACTGTTGGCCCCATCATCCGGAGGGCACCGTTCCCTCATTCAACGTGGACTGCTCTTGTCGAAAACCCAATCCCGGTCTGCTGATCCAGGCCGCCGATGAACTCCATGTTGACCTGACGAATTCATGGATGATCGGCGATATCCTGCACGACGTTGCAGCCGGCCGCGCGGCCGGCTGCCGCACCATTACTCACGAACGGCAATGAAACTGAATGGAATCTCACGTCCTTGCGTTGGCCAAACTTCATTGCCGACGAGATGTTCGAAGCGGCCCGGCTCATCACGTTCACCGATCTGATTGCGACCGACGAACGACCGTGCTTGCACGATGACGGATCGAAAGAGCTATGACGGCGATTGCCGCTGATGACGGCTCGGCGGTTTCAGCAGAAGAGACGACTATGCATGTCGAGAGCCGGCAAATCAGCGAGACGATTAGGCGGCTCAACATGGGGTGCGGTCCTCATCGCATGCCCGGATGGCTCAACGCAGACATCCACAGGGGCCCGGGGATTGATGTGGTGGGCGACATCCGAACAGGGCTCAATCTTGATACGGACAGCATCGACTATATAGTGGCCATGCATATGCTTCAGGACTTGCGCTATCCGGATATCCCGGTCGCCCTCCGGGAGTTAAAACGCGTCCTCATGCCGCGAGGCGTGCTGAGGCTTGGATTGCCTGATTTGGAGAAGGCGATTCGGGCTTACATTGCGGAAGATCATGGCTACTTCCATGTGCCGGACGGTGATGCCCGTGCGATCGGCACGAAACTCGTCACGCAAATCATCTGGTATGGGTCCGTGCGGACGCCGTTCACGTTCGACTGTATCGCGGAACTCCTTGTGCGGGAACGGTTTCGCCATGTGCGGCGCTGCGCATTCGGTCAAACCGAGAGTATCTATCCGGAAATTGTGCAACTCGACAACCGGCCTCGAGAAAGTCTGTTCGTAGAGGCTATGAAATAGGCGAATGCTTTCTATCATGTCGTCTATGGTTCCTTCACGGCTTCGAATGCTCATCATCTCGCCGCACTGCGACGATGCCGTATTCGCCTGCGGATCCCTGCTTGAAACGTATCCGGGCTCCACGGTCGTGACGGTCTGCGCCGAAGGTCCCACGCCGGACGGGTCTCTCACGGAATGGGATCGCTCGAGCGGCTTTCGAACCGGCGACGATGCGACGGCAGTCAGTCGCCACGAAGATGCGCAGGCCTTGTCACTGTTGGGCGCCCGTGCCCTCTGGATGTCGTTTTACGACAGTCAATATCGAAAACCGGCGTCCTGTTCCGACGTGGTACGCGCCTTGTCCGTGGTGGTCGAGACCATATCTCCGCATAGCCTATTCGTCCCCATGGGCTTTTTTCACAGCGACCATCGATTGACATCGGAGGCCTGTCTTGGACTGAGGAGCTGGTATCCAGAATTCGCATGGTACTTCTATGAAGATGCTCTGTACCGGCACATCCCGGATCTTCTCTCAGAACGTCTCGCGCACCTCCGGACGCGCGGCATCCGCGCGCGGCGGGTCAACCTCGGCCCTCTGTCGAGCGAACACAAACGGGCGGCGGTTCAATGCTATGGCTCGCAGCTGCGGGCGCTCACCACTCCTGGACGGCCTGGTTATGAGGATGTGTTTCTTCCCGAACGGTATTGGATGATTCAGTCGTGATGGAAGGTGAGGATCTTCACTCATCCAGCAGTCGACTTGACGGTCGAGTGACCGTCGTCGTCTTAACGCATAATCGCGTGCAAGAGGTGCTGCGGACGGTCGGTCACCTTGTACGACTTCCTGAAAATCCGACGATCATCGTCATGGATAATGCGTCTTCCGATGGAACCTCTTGGCAGATCGCAGACCGATATCCGGCTGTGCAGGTCTTACGAATGAACACCAATATGGGCGCTGCGGCGCGCTGTTTCTTCCCACGTCGAAACCCTCATTCGAATGCTGGAGCCGGCCGATATCCGGCGCCAAGTTCCAAAAGAACCGACCGAGCAGCCGGCTCACCGTTGAACGATCGAGAACGACGCACCGGGTCGACGTTCATGCCTGCTCGTTCGAAAAATCCGCGCGCCGAGAAAGCCACCGTCGCAATCCCCACACGGCACTCACTATCGCGATGGCCGAGACGGCCAAGACGAGATAGCTTCCGAGACCGGGAGCGTTCAGTGTGGCCGTCACTTGATCCATGAAAACGGCGATGGCCAATAGACCGGGCAATTCGCCGAGGACAGTCCCCAACAGGTAATCTCTCGTGCGAATATGCGTGACCCCGGCGATCATATTGACCACCGTGAAGGGGGCGACTGGAATCACCCGCACGGCCACGACAGCCAACACGCCTTTGGATGCCAAATTCCGGCTCAAGCGATACAGACGAGCAGACCAATGCTCCACCAGCTGCCGTCCCATCAGGCGTCCGAGTCCGAACGTCACCAGCGCACTGAGCGTCATACCGATAAAGCCGTACACGAACCCATGCAGCGGACCGAATGTGAGCACGATGGCCGTGACAAGCACCGTGACCGGCGCAACGACGAGTCCTCCGATCACGAACGATCCGACGACAATGAACGGAGCCGTCTGGCTGCGCGCGAACTCGTCCGCATAGGCCACGAGCCGCGACAGTTCCATCCACTCCCCAGCGGCGACCATCGCCAGGCCTCCGCCAGTCCTGCCACTACCAGCAACAACGTCACTCCCATGATCATCTGCCGTCGCACCGATGACCGATGTTCGACGGGGACGAGTTGAGTCTCATAGGGTCGGCTCGGGTCGATGAACTCGTCGTCCGGGACCATCCCGTCCACTTCCTCCGGGATCTGCTTATCGAACACTTGAAGCGTCCGATCCCTTCCGCGAAGTGCCTCCACGGCAGCGATCAACCTTGAATGGCGACGCAACGCCTGCGCCACATCCTCCGGGGATACATCCAAATGCTCGCCGAGCAGACGATTGCGGAATGCTGCGATTCGCTCCTCCACATCCGGATTGCCTGCGGCATGAACGGCCAGATCACATTCGGTATCGAACCCCAGGCTGCGATTGCTTAAATTCGCCGAGCCGATCCGCACGCAGGCATCGTCGATGACGCAGACCTTGCTGTGCACACCGATGCAACGTTCCTTCGCATCGGGTACACGGGGATAGTACAGCCCGAGCCGGTGGTGGCGATCAACGGTACGAAGATGTTTGAGCACTCTCCCTCGCAAGACATCCATCGTATGTTGCTCGAGCCATCCATCGCTGCTGGGATGCAGAATCATGACGATATCGGGCCCATCCTCGCGTCGCAACAAGTCCGTCAACACCTCGGCCAGGACTTTGGAGGTAAAGTATTGGGTTTCGATGTAGATGCATCGACGCGCGGCTCGCAGAAATGGAGACGCTGGTGCGCCAGGAGCCGTCGGGGTAGCCACCCCTGCCGCTCCTTGAAATAGATCACATGGAAATCCCACACGAGAACATAAATATGCAGCTTCTTCCGCCACGCGAGAAGGGCGCCAAGAAAGGGACCCAAGCGATCCGGATATCCGTCGGATTCACGACCGATCATCATGCGGATATGCGAATCGAAATCCCATCCCAACATATAGATGGAGTGCTCAGACGCAAGGGCCGCCTCGCGAAAGGCGGCAAAGTACGCGTGACCGTCGATCAAGAATGCCGCGCGTCGCGCCGGCTCCACACGCCAGCAACTCCATCCCGGCTTAAACGGACTATCGCTTTGTTGTGCGCGCATGTCGAGAGCGGAAGACGCACGATCGATAGGTCTTCCGCTGTCGCTCTCGAAATGAGATGGAACGCGGATCGCTTCATCGCGATCGGGTTTCATGAAATCCCATGGCGTTAACATCCTAGACGGCCTTTCTCATATTGCTCAACCAGCAAAGTCGATTCCCTCCAAGCGAAGAAGTCCCGAAGAAGTCCAATGTGATCGAGATGGCAGGCTGATTGAAGCCGTAGGAAAGGTCTCTCTCTTGCATCTCAACTTGGATATCTGCCCACAAACCTTATCAAGGAGGCTTTTATGAGGTTACGACAGATGTGCGCGTCTATGCTGATGGCGAGTGGAATACTCTTGTTCACGGGCGGCTCATCCCAGGCGCAACTAGAAGGATCGCACACAGGTACCACGACTGGCGGCACAACAATCGGGGGAGGCCCCTCAGGAATTTCCCCCCCCGGGGGAGCGGGGTTAGCGGGTGCCAGCCAAACGATGAGGCCGGGTAACGAATCATCATCAGTGATGGGGCAATACGGGACAGGCGGTCCACCGCAAATAGGTGGAGAGGCGCGGTTGGGAGGATCCGGACAAATGCCCGACACGATCCGAGGCCAAACTGGAGCGGGGATAAGCGGTCCAAGCGGGATAGGCTCCGGAACCGGTTCCAGCAGTATGGGACTCTCCAGCAGCATGGGATCATCCGGCGGAGCCGGCGGTCGATAGGGTTTATGCGTGACCTCTACCAACGACAGGATGGGTTGTCCGAGTTCAAGACAGCTTGTCTGTCGGTAATCGTAGTTTTGTCACCTGGTCCAAACTAATTGACCGCCGCAGGCGCAAATCCAACGTGATTGAGACGGCAGGGCATGATTGAAGTCATGGAGAGAGGGACTGCATCTTGCACCGAGACTAGGAGGTCTACCCATACACTTTTTATCGAAGGAGGCATTTTATGAGTATTGGACGGGCGTGCGCGTACATGTTGATGGTCGGAGGAATGCTCTTGTTCACCGGCGGCACATCCCAGGCGGACCAGTCAAAAAGTGGAACTCAAAAGAGTGGAACCCAATCGGGTAGCACAATGGGAAGTGGATCAGGAAGCAGCGGTGGATCGAGCGGAACCATGAAGTCAGGTCATGAATCGTCCGGCAAGATGGGACAAAATTCCCCTCCCATCACTGAAGAGGACCCAGGCGGTATCGCCACTCTGGGAGGAAGAGGGGAAGTACCCAGTTCGAGCAAAGCTGACCCTCACAAGCAGGACCTGAGAGATGAACCAACTAAGTCAGGACCAGGGGGCGTTCCCGGCAGCAAGGGCTCAAAGGGATCATCCGGGAACATGGGATCATCAGGCAGCATGGGATCATCCGGCGGTACGGGATCATCCGGCGGAGGTGGAGGATACTAATCGAGCAGTATCCGTTTGGATCTCCTCGCACTGACATGAGGCAGGAGACGCGAGTTCACCTGCCTCATGTGCATGCATGCCGTCATCATGATTGAGCCACCATCACCGAAATTGAAACGAGCGGACAACCCGGAAGAAGTCGCGCCTTGTTATGTGTTTCTCGCATCGCAGGACGCCTCATACATGACAGGACAGGTTTTGCATCCGAATGGAGGAACCGTCGTGAACGGTTAGCCGATCGTAAACCCTATCATCTGAAAGGAGACACCCATGCCCAAGGGTGATTCGGGCCAAACCAAAGCGTCGCCCAAAAGGAAATCCGCCGACGCGATACACATGCTGAAAGACGATCATCGTAAAGTCGAAGCGCTCTTCGAGCAATTCCTGGAAAAAGAAAACGGAAAGGAGCAGGAAATCGCGCAACAGATTTTTCATGAACTGGAGGTGCACAGCACCTTGGAAGAGGAGCTCTTTTACCCGGCGCTGCAAACCCAAGGCGATCCCGCAGAACTCGGCTCGCTTGAACAGGGGGAAGAGATCGAGAGAGAAGAGACGATAGATGCATCGAAGCTGGACGAGGATATAGAACAGGATGAACCCGACGACACCTCGGAAGAAATCGCCGAGGATATGGTCGCCGTCGCGTACGACGATCACCGTGTCGTTCGAGACATGATCGCTGAGCTTAGAGACAACGCCGCGTCAGGTCCGGAGTTCCGGCAGAGCATGATCGAATTGCAGGAGACGGTGGCGGCTCATGTGTCCCAGGAAGAAGACGAGCTGTTCCCCCAAGCTCAACTCAACATGGATACCAAGACGCTCGGCATGCAAATGCAGCAACGGAAGCGGGAGATTCTTTCCGCCGCCGCCTGAATCGGCTCGACCCGGCCGCCGTGCGGATCTCGCGCGGCGGCCTATGCCTTGTTGGACAGAGGTATCTTGTCTCTTCGCGAAGAGCCGGACCGTTTGCCTTTGGAAAGCAACGCGCGACTGATCGCCTCGTACAGCTCTTCCGTCACGGATCCCTTCGACACGAAAGCCGCCGCGCCGGCCTTCGTCATCGCATCGACGATCTGGTGATCGTCATGGACGGACAACCCGATGATGACGATGTCGGGATGGTCTTGGTGGATCCGGCTTGTCGCCGTCACTCCGTCCATCACGGGAAGATTCACGTCCATGAGCACGACATCGGGCCGGAGCTGCGCCGTCAACTCGACGGCCTGCTCGCCGTCGGATGCCTCTCCGATTACCCGCAAACTGTCGTGCCCGTCCAGGAGGCTCTTGATCCCACGACGGACCATGACATGATCGTCGACGAGAAGCACGCGGACCATTGATTGTTCCGGCGAGGGCTGCGTGGTGAGTCCGGAACGTCGATCAGAATGGCCGGCGGCGGCCTTGAGGTCGGAGAGCTCTTCCTTGAATGATTCGCGCAGTTCCGGCTCGGCGGCAGGCCAATAGGGCAGAATCAGGGAGGCCCGTGTTCCACGACCGGGCGTGGAATTGATCTCAAACCGTCCCCCCATCGCCCGCATTCGCTCATCGATGCTGAACAGCCCGAATCTGGATGCCCCAGGTTCGTGAGCACCTACAACTGCATGATCGAATCCCTGTCCGCCGTCCGTGACGGTAATGGACAGTTCAGTAGGACGAGTGGCCACCGTCACACTCGCGCGATTCGTCTCCGCATGCTTCACGATGTTGAGCAGCAATTCTCGAACGGACTGAAAAACCAAAATCGCTTGATCGTCCGGGAGATTGATTCGGTCCGACCCGACCTGCACGTCCACGGTCAATCCATGGGTACGCATGTGTTCGGACAACCATTGAAAGGCATGAGACAACCCGAATTCTTGCAGTGAAGGAGGAGCCAGATCGGCGATGAGGGTGCGTGTATACCGCAAGGATTCGTCGAAAATCTGGTCTAATTCGGCGAGCAGCGGCGTTCCGGGCTCCTTGGCGATGCGGGCCACGGCTTGCCGCAGCTTCATGCGTCCCGCGACGAGCAATTGAGCCAAATAGTCATGGAGGTCGCCGGCGAGCTTGCGCCGCTCCCGCTGCTCCGTCAATGTCAAGTCACTGGCGAGCGCGCGCAACCGTTCCTGAGAACGCATGAGTTCCCCGGTCCTCGCCTGCAGAGCGGCATGGGCCGCCTGATTGTCGTCGCGCAACCTCTTCTTCTCGAGTGCTTGCGCCACGGCGGATCCCAGTCGTTCGAGGCGATCCTTCATGATGTAATCCGCCGCGCCATGGCGCAACAAGGCCACGGCTTGCTCTTCCCCGATGGAGCCGGACACGATGACGAGGGGAATATCGAGCCGGCGCTGTTGCAGACACGTGAGGGCCCTCATTGCGTTAAAGGACGGCATCGAATTGTCGGAGAGAATCAAGTCATACGGCTGATCGAGACATTGCAGCAAGGCTTCCTCCGTATCGATGCGGTCCCAGACAAGATCGAATCCGGCGCGTTTCAACTCGTGCACCATCAATTCAGCATCCGTGTCCAGATCTTCCAGCAGCAACACTCGCAGCGGTTGAGCCATACGATCTCCCACACCCGCATATTCAACGGGTTCTGATATCATCACTCCGGCCCCTGATTCAGGATCAGCCAGTACACATTCAACTGTTTCACGGCCTCGACGAATTGGTGAAAATCCACCGGCTTCACGATATAGCTGTTGACGCCCAGTTTGTAGCTTTCGATCACGTCTTGCTCCTCGCGCGACGACGTCAACATGACGACGGGGATGCTTTTCGTCCGCTCATCGCTCTTGCAGCGTCGAAGGACTTCCAGTCCGTCGACTTTCGGCAGTTTGAGGTCCAAGAGAATCAATTTCGTTTGCTCGCACACGTTCCGTTGCGCATAGACGCCCTTGCTGAACAGGCAGTCCAACGCCTCCGCCCCGTCCCGCACCACATGAATATGGTTGGCGAAGTGATACTGCCGGAAGACCCGCAGCGTCAGTTCCGCGTCGTCCTCATTATCTTCGACCAACAAGACCGAAATCTTGTCCGGCGGCGTCATGTTGATGAATCCTCTCGAACGTGAAATAAAATGTCGCGCCCTCGTCCAACCGTCCTTCGGCCCACACCCGGCCGCCGTGGCGTTGAACGATCCGGCGTACCAGCGCAAGTCCCACGCCGGTCCCCTCGAATTCCTCTTGCCGATGCAGCCGCTGAAACACGCCGAAAAGTTTGTTCACATATTGTTGGTCGAATCCCACCCCGTTGTCTCGAATCCAATACACCACGCTGCCCGGCTGCTGCTCGTCCTCTCGCCATCCGATCTCGATCCGTGGCTCTGAGCGAGTGCGGGAATACTTCAACGCATTGGAGAGGAGATTCACCCAAACCTGCCTGATCAATCGCCGATCCGCCAGGCATCTCGGTAAATCCCCCACCACCAATTCCGCTGATTGCACCTCATCCTGCCGCCGTAGTTCGCTCCATACTTCTCGAACGACACGCTCGATATCCACAACTTGACGATCGAGCGCCGTGCGGGACAGTCGTGAAAATTCCAGCAGGTCGTCGATCAGTTCTCCCATGCGACTTGCGCCCTTTTGAATGACGCGCAGATGTCGCTTGGCCTCCGGAGGCAAGGATGGGCCGAAATCCTCGGTCAGGATCTTGGCGAATCCGTTGATCGATCGCAACGGCGCGCGCAGGTCATGCGAGACGGAATAGGTGAACGCCTCCAGTTCCTTATTGGCCTCCCGTAGGGCGCGCTCGGCCAGTTTCCGTTCCGTGATATCACGGGCGATGGAGGAGATGCCGAGAATCGTCCCCGTGGCATCCATAATCGGCGAGATCGTCAAGGACACATCTATCGCGCGCCCGCTTTTGTGCCGCCGCACGGTTTCCTGTTGCTCGACTCGCTCGCCCAATCGAATACGATCCAGGATTTGCTCTTCCTCTTCCACGCGATCGGGAAACAGCAGGCGGGTCACCGGTTGCCCGATGATTTCGTTCGCCTGGTACCCGAACAGCCGTTCAGCGCCGCTATTCCATGTTGTAATGGTCCCATCGAGTGTTTTGCTGATGATGGCATCGGTGGAAGACATGACGATGGCGGCGAGCCGAGCCGTGGCTTTTTCAGCTCGCTTTCGTTCCGTCACATCGCGAATGACGACGGCGTGAGCCCCTACCTGCTCATCCCCGAGAGCGGTGATCGTGATATTCGCGATGAACCGCGCGCCGCTTTTTTTCATCATCTGCCGATCGATATCGGTGCTCGCCGCCAGTCCCGCCGCCGCCTCAGTCGCCTGTTGTAAGTCGTTCTCAGGTCGGCGTAATGCGACATCGCCCGGAGCATACAGGCGCGTGTAGGGTTGGTCGAGGATCTCTTCCCCGCGATAACCGGTCAGACGCTCCGCGCCAATGTTCCAGGTGGCCACCTTGCCGTCTACGTCCACCAAAAAAATCGCGTAATCTTCAATCCCCTCGACCAACTGTCGGAATCGCTCCTCGCTCTGCCGCCTGGCCTGTTGCTGGGCCCATTCTCGAAGCCGAAACAATTCGACGAACGCGTCCACTTTGTGCCGGAGAATGTCGGGCTGGACCGGCTTGACTAAATAATCCACGGCCCCGCTCGAAAGCCCTCGCACGACGTGTGCATCCATCGTGTCGACGCCCGACAGGAAAATGATGGGCGTGAATCGGAAACGGTCCCGCTTTCGAATCAATGCGGCCAATTCAAAACCATCCATCTGCGGCATCCGGACGTCGAGAACAATGACCGCGCAATCATGACGTAACAGATGCCGCAACGCGTCCTGGCCCGTTTGCGCGGTCAGGATCGTGCGCCCGGGACCTTCGAGGAGAGACGCCATGGCGAGGAGAATGCCCGGATCGTCGTCGACGAGCAGAAGAGACGCGGGAATCTCGTTCAGCGCGGAGTTGTCCGCGGTCTCCCCGGCCGCCCCGAATATTTTCCTGGACCAGTTCGTCGACGCCTCAGACACGATCGTCAGATCCTCACTCTTTTCTTACCGAAGAGCCAGATGCGCATGAGAGCGAGCAGTTCTTCCGTATTGACGGGTTTGGCGATGTAATCGGATGCTCCCGCCTGCAAGCAGCGCTCCCGGTCTCCCTTCATGGCCTTGGCCGTCAAGGCCAAAATCGGGAGCAACCGATGCGCCGGATTGCTGCGAATGCTGCGGATCGTTTCATACCCGTCCATTTCCGGCATCATGATATCCATGAGAACCATGTCGAGGTCAGGATCGGATTCGACCAGTTCGATCGCTTCCCGACCCGTTTCGCAACTCGTGACGGCCATGCCGTGGAGCTCGAGCAAGCTGGTGAGCGCGAAGATGTTACGGACATCGTCGTCCACCACCAAGATTTTCTTTGCGATGAGCGAGTCGTCGCTCTGCCGTACCCGTTGAAGCATCGCCCTCTTCTCCGGCGCCAATTGTGCCGTGAGGAGATGGAGGAAGAGCGTCGCTTCGTCCAGCAACCGTTCCGGCGACTGCACGCCTTTGAGCACGATGCTTTGGGACAAGTCCCGAAGCCGCAGTTCCTCCTCGCCGGTCAATTCCTTCCCGGTGAACACGATGACCGGCACATCCCGCAGCGAGGGTTCTTGGCGGATGCGCTCCAGAAGGTCGAATCCCGACATATCCGGCAGCCGCAAATCGAGCACCACCGTGTCAAAAGGACGGCTCGTCAGCGCCTGCCAAGCCTGGGCGCCGTCCGCGGCCGCCACGATGTCCACATCGTCATGTCCGAGGAGCAGCGACAAACTTTGGCGCTCGATCTCGTTGTCCTCCACGAGCAACAACCGCTTGCGGCGCGGTTGTGTAAATGCCGCCAATCGATCGAAGGCCTCTCCCAACTCTTGCGTCGTCGACGGTTTCAAGATATAGGCGTAAGCCCCGTGGCCTAAGCCGTGTATCCGCTCTTCCTCGACGGTCAGGATCTGAACCGGGATGTGACGCGTCTCCGGATCCTGCTTCAGGTGGCTCAACACCGTCCAACCCAACATGTCGGGAAGAAAGATATCGAGCGTAACGGCCACAGGGTTATATTGACGGGCCAATGACAGCGCCGAGCGCCCGTGTGCTGTCACGATCCCCTTGAAGCCTTTCTCGCGGGCCAAACCCAGCAGCACTCTCGCGAAGTGGGGATCGTCTTCCACGATCAGAATGGTCGGTTCGCCGGGAACCAACGTTTCACGGTCATCAGGGATGTCGTCGAACCGCTCGGCCTGTTGGACCAGCACTTGTTGGACCAGCGACGAAGCCTGCCGGCTCAAGCGGGCCTCCTCGCGAAGGGAACCGACCGCGTCTCCCATGTAGGTTTCAGGCAGATACAGCGTGAACGTGCTCCCTTCGCCCGGCACGCTGTTGAGCCGGATTTCCCCCCCCAGGAGCATGGCCAATTCCCGGCTGATGGCAAGGCCGAGACCGGTGCCTCCGTACCGCCGGCTGGTGCCGGCCTCGGCTTGTTGAAACGCCTCGAAGATGATCTTTTGTTTTTCTTGCGGGATGCCGATGCCGGTGTCTTGCACCTCGAATGCAATCACGGAGGGGACGCCGGTGAGAATCTGATGATCCACACTCCACCCGGCGATCGCCCGCCTGATGCGGAAGGTCACGTGGCCGTGCGACGTGAACTTGAAGGCATTGGACAACAAATTCTTCAACACCTGCTGCAGCCGCTTGAAATCGGTGACCATGTTCCGGGGAAGCGTCGCATCGATCTCCACGTGAAACGCCACATGCCGCGACTCGGCCACGTGCCGAAAACCGCGCTCCGCCGCTTCGCGAACCCTCGCGAACAGCACCTGTTCCGGTTCCACCGTGACGGTGCCGGATTCGATCTTTGAGAGATCGAGAATATCGCTGATCAGATTGAGCAAATCCGCGCCGGCGGCATGGATATTCTTGGAAAATTCCACCTGCTTCGAAGTGAGATTGCGTTCAGGGTTGTCGCCGAGCTGCTGCGCGAGAATGAGGATGCTGTTGAGGGGTGTCCTCAACTCATGCGACATGTTGGCGAGGAACTCCGACTTATACTTGGAGGCGAGGGCCAGCTCACCGGCTTTTTCTTCCAAGGCAAACCTGGCTTGCTCGATCTCTCGATTCTTTCGTTCGACTTCGGCGTTCTGTTCCGCCAACTGTTGCGCTTTGCTGGCCAATTCTTCATTGGTTTGCTGGAGCTCCCGCTGTTGCGTTTGCAGCTCGCCGGCCAATTTTTGGGATTGTTGCAACAATCCCTCGGTTTTCATCGTGGCTTCGATCGTATTCACGACGACCCCGATGGTTTCCGTCAATTGCCCGATCAGCGCCAGCTGCGCCGGCGTAAATTCCGACAGAGAGGCCAGCTCGATGACCGCTTTGGTCTGTCCTTCGAACAACACAGGCAACACGACCAGCATTCTCGGTGCGGCCTGTCCCAACCCGGATCGGATGGTCACGTAGGTTGAGGGAATGTCCGTCAACAGCAACCGGCGTTTTTCCAGCGCGCACTGGCCCACCAGTCCATCCCCCTGAGAAATATCGCGCACTGTGTGCAACGGTTCACCGGACGCGTAACTCGCCAAGGGTTTGAGCGCCGACGTCCCGTTCATCGTTTCCATTTGATACACGACACCGTACTGAGCGTTCACGAGCTGCGTCAACTCCGACAGCAACATCTGTCCCACGGTGACCAAGTCCCGTTGGCCTTGCATCATGCGGGTGAACTTGGCCAAGTTGGTTTTCAGCCAATCCTGCTCCGTATTCTGATCGGTGGTGGCGCGAAGGGTTCGAATCATCGCGTTGATATTGTCCTTCAACTCGGCCACTTCCCCGCGTGCCTGCACTTGGATGGACCGGGTCAAATCTCCCTGGGTCACGGCGGTCGCCACTTCGGCGATGGCGCGGACCTGGGTCGTCAGATTGGCGGCGAGAAGATTGACGCTTTCCGTGAGGTCTTTCCAGGTCCCCGCCACGCCGGGAACGGCCGCCTGTCCGCCCAGCTTGCCTTCCGTTCCCACTTCGCGCGCCACGCGGGTGACTTCGGAGGCAAATCCGCCGAGTTGATCGACCATGAGATTGATGACGTCTTTAATCTGTAAAATCTCTCCACGCACATCGACCGTGACCTTGCGCGTCAAATCGCCGTTTGCGATCGCCGTGGCGACTTTAGACATGTCCCGCAGTTGCACGGTCAGGTTGCTGGCCATCGCATTGACGTTGTCGGTCAGATCCTTCCAGGTACCGGCGACACCCGGCACGACCGCCTGCCCGCCCAGCTTCCCTTCCGTCCCGACTTCACGAGCAACCCGCGTCACTTCCGCTCCGAAGCTTCGCAACTGGTCCACCATCGTGTTGATGGCCTCTTTCAACTGTAGTATCTCGCCGCGAACATCCGCGGTGATCTTTTTGGATAAATCACCGCTGGCCACGGCGAAGGTGACATCGGCAATATTCCGCACTTGGCCGGTCAAATTGCTGGCCATGGAATTCACGCTGTCGGTCAAGTCCTTCCACGTGCCGGCCACACCTGGAACGGCCGCTTGGCCGCCCAACTTGCCTTCCGTCCCCACTTCCCGCGCCACCCGAGTGACTTCCGCCGCGAAAGCATTCAATTGATCCACCATCGTGTTGATGGTGTCCTTCAATTGTAATATCTCGCCACGGACATCCACCGTGATCTTCTTCGAGAGATCGCCGTTCGCCACGGCGGTCGTGACCTCGGCGATGTTCCGCACCTGGCCGGTCAAATTGCTGGCCATGGAATTGACGCTGTCGGTCAGGTCCTTCCACACACCGCTGACGTCGCCGACTTGCGCCTGCCCGCCCAACTTGCCTTCCGTCCCCACTTCCCGCGCCACCCGAGTGACTTCAGCGGCGAAACTGCGGAGCTGATCCACCATCGTGTTGATCGCTTCTTTCAATTGAAGAATTTCGCCGTGGACGTCGACCGTAATTTTTTTCGACAGGTCGCCGTTCGCCACGGCAATCGTCACGTCCGCGATATTTCTGACCTGCCCGGTCAAATTGCCGGCCATCAAATTGACGCTTTCGGTCAGATCCTTCCAGACACCGCTCACGTCGCGAACCTGCGCCTGCCCGCCCAGCTTCCCCTCCGTCCCGACTTCCCTCGCGACCCGCGTCACTTCCGCGCCGAAGCTCCGCAGCTGGTCCACCATCGTATTGATCGCTTCTTTGAGCTGGAGAATTTCTCCGCGCACGTCGGCGGTAATCTTCTTCGAGAGATCGCCGTTCGCCACCGCGGTGGTCACTTCCGCGATGTTCCGCACCTGATTGGTAAGATTACTGGCCATGGAATTGACATTATCGGTCAGGTCTTTCCAGGTGCCGGCGACATCCGGCACGACCGCCTGCCCGCCCAGTTTGCCCTCCGTCCCGACTTCACGGGCCACGCGGGTGACCTCCGCAGCGAAGCTCCGCAATTGATCCACCATCGTGTTGATCGTGTCCTTGAGTTGAAGAATCTCCCCGCGCACGTCGGCGGTAATCTTCTTCGAGAGATCGCCGTTCGCCACCGCGGTGGTGACTTCGGCGATGTTCCGCACTTGGCCGGTCAGGTTGCTGGCCATGGAATTCACGCTGTCGGTCAGATCTTTCCAGGTGCCGGCGACACCCGGCACGACCGCCTGCCCGCCCAACTTGCCTTCCGTGCCGACTTCTCGGGCCACCCGGGTGACTTCCGACCCGAAGCTCCGCAGCTGGTCCACCATCGTATTGATCGCTTCTTTGAGTTGGAGAATCTCCCCGCGCACGTCGGCCGTGATTTTCTTCGAGAGATCGCCGCTGGCCACGGCGGTGGTGACTTCGGCGATGTTCCGCACTTGGCCGGTCAAATTGCTGGCCATGGAATTGACGCTGTCCGTGAGATCTTTCCAGACACCGCTCACATCGCGAACCTGCGCCTGCCCGCCCAACTTGCCTTCCGTCCCGACTTCACGGGCCACGCGGGTGACCTCCGCAGCGAAACTCCGCAATTGATCCACCATCGTGTTGATCGTGTCCTTGAGTTGAAGAATCTCCCCGCGCACGTCGGCCGTGATTTTCTTCGAGAGATCGCCGTTCGCCACCGCGATCGTGACGTCGGCGATGTTCCGCACTTGGCCGGTCAGGTTGCTGGCCATGGAATTCACGCTGTCGGTCAGATCTTTCCAGGTGCCGGCGACACCCGGCACGACCGCCTGCCCGCCCAACTTGCCTTCCGTGCCGACTTCTCGGGCCACCCGGGTGACTTCCGACCCGAAGCTCCGCAGCTGGTCCACCATCGTATTGATCGCTTCTTTGAGTTGGAGAATCTCCCCGCGCACGTCGGCCGTGATTTTCTTCGAGAGATCGCCGTTCGCCACCGCGATCGTGACGTCGGCGATGTTCCGCACTTGGCCGGTCAGGTTGCTGGCCATGGAATTCACGCTGTCGGTCAGATCTTTCCAGGTGCCGGCGACACCCGGCACGATCGCCTGCCCGCCCAACTTCCCTTCCGTGCCCACTTCCCGCGCGACACGCGTCACTTCTGCGGCAAAGGCGTCGAGCTGACGGACCATTTCATTGACCGTCCTGGCGGTCTTGAGAAATTCACCTTTAAGATGATGATCATCCGTCTCGAGCGCGACGGTTTGCGTCAGATCTCCCTTTGCCACTCCGCCGATCACACGAGCCATGTCGTTCATGGGACGAACGAGATCGTTGATGAGTCCGTTGAATGCTTCGATTTCCGATTTCCAGGCCCCTGACGCATCCGGGATTGATACCCGCTCGGAAAGGCGCCCCTTCTTGCCCACGGCATGACTGACCTGCTTGATTTCCTCGATGATTTTGCCGTTTTGCTCGATAATTGAGCTCAATTCGTCGGCGATCTTGCCGCCGATTCCCGTCCACTCGACAGGCACCTGCACGGTTAAGTCTCCCCGCCTAATCGACTTCAAGACTTGCAGCAACACTCTCGGGTCCAGAGTTTCTTCACTGAGGCTGTGATTCACGGATGACTTCGTTTTTGCATGTTTTTCAGACATAGCTACGAACCGTTCCCGCCCTCATTCAGCATCTGCGTTGTAGTGAAATGAACGACAAAACAGAACTAGGGCCGTCCCTAGGAGACATCGAAAGATTTCGACGGTGGCCGACTGTCCAGTCACACCTAGGGAGCTTCCTGTATGAATCGGTCATCGTACAGAGTATGGTGAACATAAGAGCTTGCAGTGGAAACGTTGTGAACACATAGCGGAAACGTTATGAGAGCAATGTAAAAATTGCAAGTTCTGGAAAGCTCCGCTTTCGAAAGAAAGCGGAGCTTTTTTACGATCGGCGATGGCCCTGCGCCGGAGGACTATCGCACTCGCCATGGCCGATTTGCAATCGGGCTGAACACTTGCCGTCCAGCCACATAAAAAAACCATCGAAAGCCATGAACGAACGCGACCGAATCTTCCGGTACAAGAACGCCGTCTTGCGGGCTCGATGGGGCGACATTTCAAGATTCCAACGACGATGGAATCGGCGATTTCCCGTAACTCGCCGCCTCCTGAATTGCCCCATATAATTCTTCGAGCGCCGCTTCCTTGGTGAGCAACGTCGCCGCGCCGGATCGCGCACACTTTGGGAATATCTATGAGCGCGGCGTCAACGACGTGTGGCATGGCGCGGAAACGGAGGATTTTCGACGACGCCTCGATTCCACCGACCCACCGGATCCTTGCCGATCCTGCGCCGTCTACAAAGGACTGTTTTGAATTCCCAAACAAGATAGTCGGGGGCGGGCAGCCGGAAACCGACCGTTACAGGTCGGTTCCGGCTTCAAACGAGGTCAGGTCTCACTGAAGGCTCACGCACATTTCCTTCTGATCAAACCCTAAAAATGGACCGCCAGCCCCCCCACGAAGTGGCTCGCACTGTAGTTGCCCTGGATGCCGGACTGGGCCCCATAAGCCCGTGCAAAGTCGAAACCGGCATGGTTAAACTTATACTCGCCGAAGATTGACACGTTCCGGTGCACGAAATATTTCGCACCGCTCAGAAAATTCACTCCGACTTCACCAAGATCACTGCTCTGCCCGTTGACGTTGGACGTCTGGGCAAAGAATATCGCCGGACCGACTCCGGCATAGACTTGTAGCGGACACCTGTCGTTCTCGTCCTCCGGCGACCAACCATCATAATGCCGACCGTTCTTTTCGTAATGCCGACCATACTTATCGTAGGTGGCGTTGCGGATGCGATCGTAGTGTTCACGCTTGTCGTCACGGCAGCCTAGTCTTTTTCTCGCAATAACATTGAAAGCCAACGTGGTCACACGAAGGTTCGATCCAATCAAGCCGTCTTGCTGCTTCAAATGCGGCGTGGTATTGAACCCTTCCACTTCAAAACCCAGCCAATTCAATCGCGCAGGGAGGAAGTAGCCGGCTTTCATACCGTATATCACCGAGTTGGCCGTATCAAAGCTGCCTATATTTTGCGTCGCCAGCGTTCCTATTCCATTGACGTTCGAGAAACCCTGCCCCAGCGTAAATCCGCCGAAGCCGGCCACATAGAACTCGCCCTCATGTCTTTGCTCCACGACACGTTCCTCCACTACGACTCGATCACGCGGCACTCGCTCTTCCACCACGACCCCATCGCGCACGACTCCATCGCGTTGGACCGTGACCCCCGTGTCGGAATCGATCGTTCGATCAGGAACGATGGTCTGCGCATACGATATCGTGGCCCCGGCCAGGACACCGAGCACTCCAGGTATGAGAACCCCTCCCATCCACTTCTTCATAAAGATACCTCCATTAAAATTTGACAGCGGCACACAGGACGCAAGGTGGACTGCAAATTATGCGCCCTTATGCGCATAGTTGTAGCGCTGTTATTGCTCTGCGCAAATGGACTACTTTTTTCCTAGAAATTATACTTACTTAGTAAGAATCGAGGCGTGGGTTCGTATCTCGGAACGCCTGCGGATGCTTGGGTATGAAAGGACAGGCTGTCCGGCATCGCCCAACTCGTCCACGACAAAGTGCGATCGAGAGAAGATATCTGCAGAGTCCCACGGCAGTTTCTGTTTCCTAGTAGGCCTGGTAGGATGGACAAGCAGCTTCAAGCAATCTTGCGTCGAGTTCGATCTGAACGAGCGTTTCTCGACTGCGTCGAGGAAAACCGTCGTCCCTTCGCCTTATCCTGCACGCTTCGCTTGAGCAATGCCATCAGATCGACCACGTTCCCCCCGTTTGGATCCTCATCATCCGCTTCTGAAGCGTCCGTGGTGCTGGTGATCTCGGTCTCTCCGGTCTTGATCCGTTTATCGATCAACGTGAGCAGATCCTCATGATAGGTATCGCGATAGTCCTTGGGATTCCAGTCGCCCGTCATTTCCTCAACGAGCTTCACGGCCATATCGGTCTCCCGCGCCGTCACGCCGGCGGCTTTTACATTTTTCGGAGGAACGTCCAACTCATCGGCGGTCTTGACCTCATCGGCATACCGTAGCGTGTTCAGAACGATCACATCGTCCACCGGGATCAGCGCCGCCACATACTGGCGTGTGCGAATCACGACATTGGCGACGCCGACTTTGTGCGTGTGTTTCAATGTTTCCCGCAACAGCGCATAGCCCTTTTCCCCTCGCCGGTCGGGAGCCAGGTAATAGGGCGTCTCAAAATACATCGGAGTAATCTCGTGGCCCTCCACGAAGCGTAAGATATCGATCGTCTGCGTCGCTTCGACGTTCGCGCGGCGGAAATCTTCGTCGGTGAGAACGACATAGCGTTCCTTTTCATACTCGTACCCCTTGACGATCTGATCCGTGGGTACTTCTTCCCCTGTCTCTTTGTTGTACCGCTTGAAGCCGACGGGCTTCATATCACGGCGATCCAACATGGTCAGATCGAAATTGTTTCGCTTTTCAGCGGAGTAGAGTCCGACAGGAATATGGACAAGTCCAAAACTGATGGCTCCTTTCCACAGAACCCGCGGCATCGGAGATCTCTTCTCCATGTCAGAACGTTGGGCGTGACATCAAACCGTTGAGGAGGAACGACCGGGCCCAAGCGGTCGATGCTTTCAGCAGCGTAATCGTATCGGCAACCAATAGAGAATTCGGCACCAGAAATGTCGTGTCCTCTTGTTCCAACTTTCGGCTGCGCTGATTTGACCGGCCAGCCTGACGGCTGTGATGAGACGTTGGAGCCTCCATCTCATCACGTCTCGACCAATATCGTGAAGCACCCTCGTCTGATCGAGCATATGAGAACGAACCGCCTTGGCATTCACGAACTGTGGGTACGAGCCGAACGCTATCGGCGGGACCTACGTGATAGAGCCGGCCCCATAGATCTCAGGATCACCGGCACGACTTCTTTGGCCATATCCCGCGCAAATTCCCGAATGGCATACCCCAGCGCGCCTTTCGAGCGCTGCATTTCAGCGGAAATATCAGCTTTCACATCGTTCCACAGGGCCGATGAAAAAGAGGAACGGCTTCTGTTGGCCTCCCGGTGCCCTTCCGGAAAATACGGATAGACACCGGACTCGATTTCTCCGCTCTTCTCTTCTCCTTCCGAAGGCATCACCGGCACTCCATGTGCTTTGGGAGGATAATAGGGATAGACTTTCGCTCGACGAAACCTCTTTTCGAACATTCCGATCACCACACCGAACAACACCATCCCCGCGAGCGCCGCCCATGGACGTCCATTCATGTGATGAACCGGATTCAGCGTCCGTGCGGATTGGTCGATGAATGCTTTCCCCGTCTCCGCCACATTGCCGGCCATACCGGACAGGGTCGTCTTCATGTTCTCCAGCTCATAGCGTGCCTTTTCGTCGAGCAACTGTATCTTTCGGCCGATCTCGAGACGGGTTTCGAGGATATCTTTTATGTCTTGCTCGACGATACTTGCTCTTTGATCCATTGGGCGTCTTCCTTCATTGAGCGCAACGTCCGGTGCGGCATCAAATTAAAAGTTTGCAATGAATGTTTGGCATTGATCAGCAGCGCGGCGCCGATGAGAAGAAGAACGACGCCGATCAGCCCGTAGCACGCCCATAAGGGAAGAGACGCGTACTCATGGAGCGCGTGCACCAGCATGATCAGCGCAAACAACCCTCCCATGGCCAGGAACCCTATTCCCACTCCGATCGCGACGACTCCTTGGCGGAATTTGGCGATCTCCGAAAAAACCTCATCCCGCAACAGTTGAAGCTCTTGGCGAACCAACGTCCGGGCATCTCCGATCAACCCACCGAGAAGCCCGATGATTCCGTTCCTCGTCGTGTGCGTTTCTTCTTCAGCTCTCACGGCAGCCTCCGACTACGTTCAGCCGTTTTGATCGTATCATGCCGACTCGAAACGACTACTCGGTAATGCCCTAGCCTGCATTCTTTATGAACGCTTCTACTGCAATCGCGAAAGCCATCAGCTTCCGACGAGAACCCCCACCGGACAAGCGGCAAAGAGTTCCGAGGCCCGCACCCTATCACGCTCTCCTTTGCAATCGGGAACGATCGAACGTCCGGTAAGAATGTCCTGGAGCTGCGACACCTTCCATTCCGCAGGCATCATGACCCATGTCTCGTCCCATATCGAGCCCTTCGCTTCCGTGGAACGTAGGGCGACAAGCCGCGGCACAGCGACCATCACCGTGTGCGTTCCATGGAGACGCGCGAAGGTGAGCAGATGTTTCGCCTCAGGTCCCTCTGCCTCCAGAGGCACGTATCGGCCCTGCTCAAAGACGTCCGCATGCATCCGGCGACAGTGAAGGCCGGCCAAAATGAGGTACAGTTTGATGCGGCCGTCCGCCGAATGGCGCACAAGGTCCTGAACGGCATCGAACCGGTCGGGCCGCTCGAGCACGTCCTTGAGTTCCCGGACGAGTGTCTGTCGTCGCGCATAGTCGACGGGCCGTCGGTTGTCCGGGTCCACGAGATTCCAATCCCACAGTTCCGATCCTTGATAGAAATCAGGAGTCCCCGGAGCCGTCACCTTGAGGATCGTCTGCGCAAGTGAGTTGACCACACCGGCGCCGGCGATCCGCTCCTTGAACGGCAAGAAGTCGTCGAGGAATTTGTTGGCACGGCCGTCGTCGAGGATCGCCTGAACAAAGCGCCGCACCCCATCGTCATACTCGCGATTCGGATTGACCCAGCTTGTATGAACCTTGGCCTCATGGATGGCCTTCTCCATATACTGCTGCATGCGGGTGCAGAAGTCACTGCGTTCATCGGGGCGCAAATCCGCTAACGGCCATGCGCCCAAGAGCGTTTGATAGAGTAGGTATTCATCGTTGGCCTCCGGGATCTCCTCGCTTTCCTGCTTGACGCGATGTTTGGCGTTCAGCTTCATCCATCTGGTCACACGGGTTTTCCATTCGTCGGGTATTTCGGACAACACATTCAATCTGGCACGCACATCTTCCCCCCGCTTGGTATCGTGGGTCGCAGTGGCCGAAAGCCCTTTCGGCCACCGGGCTTGTCGGTCGACCATGCGACGATGGAAGACCTCCGGAGCGATGCCGAATCGTTGCGGTTCTCCTCCTACTTCGTTGAGGGACAAGAGCCGGTTATATCGGTAAAACACGGTATCTTCGATTCCCTTGGCCGTCACAGGACTCGTCGTCTGCTGAAATTTCATGACAAAACGTTCGTACTCATGGGCTTTATCACACTCAGGACGGCATTCCTTCAAAAGAAGACCCCGTATAAAGTCGAAGACCTCACCGCCGATGGTGGGATTTCGCCGTTTGGCTTGAGCCACCGCCCGATGGATGAACGATTTATCCCGCTCACTGACCGGCTCCGTCCCCACCGTCACATACGTCCGATACACGGGGAAACAAGCGATGATTTCTCGAATGGCATTCGTCAGACTATTCAGCGTGAAGTCTCTCGATCGTCGATCTTTCTCGGACAGAAGATTGAGCTGATGGCCGAGCACGTTGATCTCGCTCGCCATGGAGGCCCGCATGATAAGTTGTTTTGCCTCGTAGACCATATCGGCATAGAGCTGGGAACGCTTGGTTATGCGCCGATAGAGATCACTGAAGGCTCGCTCTCGCGTATGGTCTACGAATAATCCGTTGACCGTATTGAGAAACTCATATCCCGTGGTCCCCTCGATAGGCCAGGACTGGGGCAGCGGTTCATCGAGTCCGAGTATTTTTTCCACCACAACAAACAGCGGCCGCTCTGCCGACGAACCGCCGATCAATTCACGCCTTGCCCAGCTCTGCAGGTGTTGAAGGTATCCACCGGGATCGTACAGGCCGTCGACATGATCGATTCTCACTCCCGTCGCCGTGCCGTCCCGAAGGAGTTTAAAAATGACTTCATGGGTCGCGTCGAACACTGAACCCTCTTCCACACGAATCGCGGCAAGCTCGTTAATATCAAAAAATCGTCGGTAATTGATTTCCTCGGAGGCGACTTTCCACGATGCCAACCGATAGGCCTGTTGATTGAGCAACTCGTCCAGCAGATTAAAGCTGCATGGTTCTCCGGCGGTGCCGTTAAAGAGGCGAAGGTTGTTCTGAACAAATGCCGCGATTCGTTGATGGTGCGCCATGAGCATGGCGATCCGTTTACGGATGACTTCTTTTTCCCTCTCGCCCTCCTCCCGCTCATCCGGTGCGCTGTCTTCACGATCGGGAAGATGCCGAATGGCCGTCAAAATGCTTTGCAGTTCCGTGAGCCCTTCACTGTCGGCCTGCGCCATGCCCTCAGACAACAACGCATCGAGTCCGTACGACAAAACGGTGCTCCACGATTTTGGGGCGAGCGGTAGGCGGCAGGCTCCATAGCGGACCACAAACCGGTCCTCTTCGTAAGCGACGGCAATATCCTGATTCTCCAGCACGACACCGTAGTGATCCGATAAGATCGGAAGCAAAACCTTGTTGTGCAATTCCCGCTTGAGCGGACGCCAGTCGATATCGAAAGCGGCTGCATAACGGGATGACGATCCGTTTTCCAGCACGTCGTACCACCACCGATTCAGTGCATCGGCAATCCCCATGTGGTTGGGAACGACGTCCAGAATCAGCCCCATGCCGCGGTCATGCAAACTGCGGCACCACGACTGGAATTCCTCTTCCGTACCCAGTTCCGGATTCACACGCGAGGGATCGATGACATCGTAGCCATGCGTGCTGCCCGGCATCGCGGCGAGAATGGATGAACTGTAACAATGCGTGATGCCGAGGTCGTGCAGATATGCGGCGACTTCACGCGCACGGCGGAATCCGAAATCGGGATTGAGTTGAAGACGATACGTCGCCAGCACATGCTTGCCGGACATCACGACTCCATCACTCAGGAAACGGAGTGCATTAGATTCATCGGCACTTTGGTGTCGCGCGGAATGATGACCAAGCCTGTGGGCGAGAGATGACAGCCGGGAAGGAGAGACGATTCCTGGAAACCGATTTCGCTCTCAGCGGGAATACTGCTGAAACGGTCGGCGATCACGCGATGCAGTCGCGCATGCGCTCCAATGCGCACACCGTCCATGATGACGCACTCCTCCAGACGCGCGCCGGGTTCGATCTGGACGCCGCGCCCGATCACGGAACGTCGGATTTCCGCATCCACGATATGGCTTCCCTGACCGATCATGGAATGATCCACGTACGTCCGCACGATCGACGCCATGGGGCCCTCATACCCTGCCGAGACAATCGGCCATTCATCGTTTCGGAGATCGAACAGCGGCGCCTCTCCTAATAGATCCATATTACTCCGCCAATAGGCATCCAGCGTGCCCACATCCCGCCAATATCCTCGCTCTTCATGCCGACGTAGCCCCGGCACCTCGTTGCGCACAAAGTCATACGCATAAACCTTCCTGCCGCCGAGGAGATCCGGAATGATGTTGCGGCCGAAATCATGGGTGCCCGGACGGGCCGCATCCCGCTCCAGGGTGCGCAATAACAGGGAGGTATCAAAAATATAGTTTCCCATCGAGGACAGCGCCATGGTGGGACGTCCAGGCATGGCCTTCGCGCCGGCGGGCTTTTCCTCGAATCCGATCAACCGATCTTCGGCATCGACTTCGAGGATGCCGAACTGGGATGATTGCTCGATCGGTACAGGCAGTGCCGCCACCGTGACGTCGGATCCGCATTCCCGATGGAACTGGATCATCTGTGAGATGTCCATTCGGAAGATATGATCCGCGCCGAATATGGCCACGACGTCCGGGCGAAAGTCGGCGATTAGATTGATGTTGTGGTAGACGGCGTCCGCCGTTCCCTCGTACCAACCGCCTCGCGCCCGCATTTGAGGAGGCACTACCGTAATGAATTGGTCTTTGAGCCGCCCGGCAATGCTCCAGGATTCCCGCACATGCTCGATCAACGACTGGGAACGGTATTGCACCAACACATAGTTGGCGGTGATGCCGGAGTTGAGCATGTTGCTGAGGACAAAATCGATGATGCGATACTTTCCTCCGAACGGCACGGCCGGCTTGCTGCGCACGGCCGTGAGCGGCATGAGCCGCTCGCCTTTTCCTCCCGCCATAATCATAGCCAGAACTCGCACAGGTCTCATGGCGAGCCCATACTAGTGATCCGGGATTCTGCCAGGTACTCGTAAGAACCCGAGGTCCGCGACGCGAAGCATTGTCTTGGTGAGCCGCAGTCGCTGATGTGGATAGGCTAGAGCTTGAGGGCATCTCGGATCAAGCCGACTATCTTATCAACTGGACCGGACGCCGTATCGACGGTCAGAGTGTCGTCGCTGGGCTCTTCCAATGTTTCCAACTGACTTTGGAGCAGGACCGGGTTCGCGAAGTGGTTTCGACGTCGTTTGAGACGCTCTTCGAGCACATGGGGTTCAGTCCGTAAATACACGAATACCACTTCGGGACCGACGTGTAAATAGCGACGGTACGCGCGTTTGAGGGCTGAGCAGGCCAGCACGGCATTCCGGCGTTGCGTCTGACTCGCTTGAATAATTCCTCGGAGGCGAGTGAGCCACGGCCGACGGTCTTCATCGTTCAATGGGATACCGCGATTCAATTTGGCGCGGTTCGCCTCCTCATGAAAATCATCCGCATCTATGAACATCCATCCCAGCGCTTCCGCTAAAGCGCTTCCCACCCGAGTTTTGCCTGTGCCGCTCACACCGAACACCACAATCACCATAAAGACAACCTTACTACAACCTTCAATCGATCCTGACCCCTAGGGAGGCGCTACAGATAAATCGAACTGGGTCGGCCCCTAGGCATTCCAGGAATACCCCGAAGGGTAAAGTTCACCTAATCATGGATATGGCGAGCTGTTGATCCGATGCTTGGAGAACGAAAAAGTCCGATTCCTGTTTACTCTGCGATTGCCGATTCTTCAATCGACTGATTACGATCAGGCATGAACAATGCCATCCGTTGGAAGCAACAGCTGCGGTATGAACGCACGTCGGGCGTCAGGTTCGGCAACCCCATGGAAGGAAGCTTTGGATCAGTCGGTCTCTACTCGCAACAACCTCTCGCACGTTTGTCAGTCGTGGATATAGCTTGATCTCCCCTAGACGCCTACTGAACCACCGCAGAGCCGCTTAGCATATCTCCGACGCGAGGAGATATGCCTTCAGTTCTTCTGAGTAATATTGAACGATTTTCCGTTCATTAGGCGACAATGGCGCATTGCCAAGGAAAACCGGAGAGGACAGAAGCATTTCGCAGGAACGGACGAATTCATGGATTTCCTTTCGGAGAGGATAGGATGAACGGAAAGACGCCGACATAGATTACCGCCTTTCTCACAGAGTGTCGGCGGTAGGCCTTCCTGACCCGTCGGCAAGATGTGGGTTGGAATTGTCGACTATGACAGTACGCTCAATGACAAACGTTGTCTATATACCAATTCTCTAGCTGGACCTCATCCGGGCAACCGATCTCCCGTCCTCTCCTATTTCGTGGCAGAAGCATGCGATAACCAGCTCAGTCTGTAAGGTTTAGCGGCATAGAGTTGGTCCGCGTCACTGTTGCAGCGTCAATGTACATGAATATACATCCCGGAGATGAAAAGGAAGACATGAAGAATGACTCATTAAAAAGCGAACATAACGCATAAACATTTTCCAGGTCGCTGAGATCTTCAGATCACAAACCAATACCGCTCCAACCCATTAAATAATAACGCTTGACTCCTGTGGCCAATGCGATCAGGGTAGTTTTATGACGTATTGAGCCGCGTCGACTGTCCTATCTCTCGCGCATTCCTTCCCAACTCCGGCGCGTCTGATTCCTCAGTCTCTGCCTTTCTTCGAGAACAACGGTCATCGAGTCCAGCGATGCAAGATGGAATAGCGAATCTCAGAGGATTGGTGTCTTCGGCGCCTAACTGCATGAATCGGCTGCGACAATGATATGAGGAGGAATCGTGATGACAGCGATCACTACAAAAGGTGCAGCGGTAGTTTGGATGGCGGTGCTGCTCGCGGCACTCGCAAAATGCGCGATCCCATCCGCTCAAGCAGAAGATTCACACGTGGAGGGAACGATGATTTTCTCTCCGATAGAAGAGCTGGTCGTTCCAATAGGGGAAGCAGCTGTAATGGCCCCGGGGTCCGCCGAGGATACGTTAAAAGCATGCATGGCCAGAATTCCAGAGTTTGCCAGTGTGGGGCAACACATGTTGGCTGAACAAAACTGTGTCAGCGAAGAGGAGACGAGGAAAGCGATCCGGTCGGCACGGAAATTTTGAAACGGTTATCCCATGAGGTCCTCGCATGATGGATGCTGTGGATGAACGGTAGCAAACGATCAAATTGGAAACTTGTCAACAATGAGGTGATTCAAATGTATCAGATTTACGGTCTACTGACGATTATGGCGCTTTTGTGGGGTGTCACGATTTGGGCATCGATCTCAGAAGAGGAGAAAGATACACGGTCATAATCGGTTGGGTAGACAAGCTGACAAGGTCGGACGAACCCCAGAGAAGTGTTCGTCTATGGCAGAGGACAGAACCAACTGAGATGACTCGGTGATCGGTGAACACGTCGCGAGGGCGATAGTGAAGTCGTGTACGCGGGAGATCGACGGAACCTTCTTCAGTTCGAGAAGACTACGCATGAGCTGAGAGAAAGATTCGCTCATCGTTAAGTCGTGATGGGATGGTTTTATAACCTTCTTCTGCTTCCCTATATGCCTTACCTGAAACGTAGCGTTAAGGATGGTATTTGAGAACGATGTGGGGAAGAGAAACCCAATAGGAGAGTGTCATGCGCTGTCTACGTTGCCAAGGCCTTTTGATCGCCGTCCTCATGAGAGACATGGGGCAGCCCCCGGTATCTGGATGGCATTGCCTACTCTGTGGTGCGACGACTGACCCGGGGATCGAGGCCAATCAAGTGAAACACAGCCAACCTATTCATAACCGTGCACGTCCCCCCGGGTCATCTGCTGCTCGGCCTGGGAAAGGTCATGTGTCGTGAAAGCGCGCCCATCCGAGTGAGTAAAAGGGACGATGTAGTCCACGCTGTTGAAGGGGGGGGACAGGCATCCGAATGTAGAAATAGCTGCTGATAGATTGCCCTTCATAGTAGTGGTTGGTCAATACCCGCATATCAAGGAGGATCTAACATGATTACCATCACGAGGAAGGCTGAAGAAAGGATCCGCGAGCTGATGCAAGAGGACAAGGAAGCCACCGGTCTTCGAGTATATGTCAAAGGTGGAGGATGTCATGGGTATCAGTACGGGATGTCGCTGGAGTCTTCGATGCAGGAGGATGACACGGTCATCGAACAGGGTGCCGTCAAAGTCATACTGGATTCCCAGAGTGCACCATTGCTGATCGGTACGGAAGTAGATTATGTAGATCATCCGCAAGGCTCAGGTTTTGTCATGAAGAATCCCGCAGCAAAGACCACATGCGGATGCGGGAGTTCATTCAGCGCATGAGGCGGAAAACGAACACCTTAATGGAGGTATGGGCGGTAGCGAGCGGTAGCGAGATGTACGGCGCGCGCAAATAGTTTCCCCGATCTCGACGAAGGAGGATCACATGGCTATGTCCCTACTGGTCCTTGCAATCGTTCTTGGGTTTTCCTTGTCAGGCTTCGCTCAATTTGTGGATAAGGGTAAATATGTGGAAGTTTCGAAAGGCATGAAGCTATGTTCCCATTCTGTGCTGGATACCGGTAAAGGAATGTCTGAGCCGGAGAATCGTTTCTGGCGCGTCACGAGCGCAGCACGAGCGAATGGCACGCAAACCGTGGACGCATTCGTCCTCGAAAGTGCATACAATCGCAAAAGCGGCGAGACGACAATCAGGGAACGTCAATACGATGGAAATTATGCCACGCTGTTTAAGAGAGTAGAGGAACATAAGGGGATGCTGTTAATGGTGAGTCCAAAGGATGGCGAAGTCGAAGCGACAGTCGAGATTTGCAGAAAAAATAAATAGGTGGTTGTTGGTCGCACATCGTGAAATGGAAATGGATTGGTTCAAGGCAAGGCGAACGAAACCACCATTGCCTCTCTGCCACGACGCCGGACGTGTCTTGCGCGAGAGGAGTGTAGGTCTCATATATCACCAAGGAGTCCTCATGAACAAGGAACAGTTCGGACAATTTTGGGAACAGCTCAAGGCGCCTCTCAAGGCCAAGGTGGCGGGTATCACCGAAGAGGACCTCATTGAGATCCAAGGGAACCTCGATACGTTCGTCTCAGTCCTTCAAAAACGGTACGGTGAGCTGCGCAAAGATCACGTGGTGACGTGGGCTGACCGGCGCTACTGCCACTGGTCGGGGAACTATATGGGCTATAAGGAAGAGACCCCCGCGGTGTAGATCGATAGTCATTCGGTGGTGAGAAACGGCGGCTACGACAAGGGAGCGACCATGAAGCGAATCGTGATCAACAGAAGCTACGGCGAATTCTGCATAAGCCACAGGGCACTGGTTCGGCTGCGTGAATTGAGGCAACGGGAAGCGCTGGACGAAAAGGATCCTGGAATCTATTGGCCTGTGGCTGCGGGGCCGCGGGAACCGAGCCTGAACCAATGTGGGAAATTCATTCCACGGGATGATGAGAACCTCGTTCGCGTGGTGGAGGAACTTGGGGAGGCAGCCGATGGGCATGCCGCGAGCCTCAGAATCGTCACAATCCCAGAAAATGTGAAATGGGTGATTACCAACACGGATGGTGGCGAGCAGGTGAGTGAAGCTCATCGCACATGGGGATGAACGAAGTAGCACTATCCCTGTGAGGATATCGTGAAGACTGATCGCATCGAACAGGAACCCGAAGGGATGCTGGAATCGCATCCCTTCGGGTTCCCGTAGAACGTGTGGGCCGTTAATAGCGGCCGCGGTTGTGTCCGCCGCCTGACCGACCGCCACTACCGCCGAAACGTGGCTCCATCGGTTTCGCCTCATTGACGGTAGCGATCGTCCGTCCATCTGTGAACCGTTTAAGGCCGTGATCGCCGCCTTGGCTTCATCGGCAGTCGACATTTCGACAAAGCCAAATCCTCGAGATTGACCGGTGAATTTGTCCGCAATGACGCGGGCAGATTCGACCGTGCCATGCTCGGCGAACAGCGTGGAGAGTTGAGATTCAGTTGCCGAATATGGCAAGCCGCCAACATAGAGTTTTGTACTCATGGTCGTCCTCCTTGTAGGAATAACATTGTCCATGACGCGAGAGGACTTCGGAAAGGAACGAGAGAGGTATCATCTTTAGGTGTGGAAATAGGATAAAGGCGGCGTACCCTTTCGGTTGAGCACTCAACCAACGCCTCGGTTATCGCCGAGGGGAAAGGATACGCCACCATGCGTGAGAAGAACAGCAACGAAGCCGTCGAGTCAAGCGCCGTGTGTTACGACACGCTGGAGCAGTGGGCGCGAGGGAAGATTCAGGCCCAGCTGCAGCACCTTCTGGAGGAAGAAGTGACCACCTTCCTCGGCCGAGCCCGGCACGAACGCCGGGGAACGGTGTCACCGATCGATCCCCCCACCGGGAGCCGAAACGGCTACGGCAAACCCCGCGCCTTCTCGATGTTGAGTGGGACGGTAACGGTGAGGCGTCCGAGAGTCCGCGATCTGACGGAACGCTTTGAGAGCAAGGTCCTCCCGCTGTTCACGCGGCGGACCCAGGAAGTCGGCACGCTGCTTCCGGAGCTATATCTGCACGGGCTGTCCACCGGTGACTTTGATCTGGCGCTGCGCGGCCTGCTGGGCGAGGGCGCGCCGCTGTCGGCGAGCTCGATTCAGCGACTCAAAGCACGGTTCGAACTCGACTATGAGGCCTGGAAGAAGCGGGATCTGGCGGTTGTCTACTGGTGGGCCGACGGCCTCTATGTGAAGGCGGGCATCGAGGACCGCAAGAGCGCGCTCCTCACGATCGTGGGCGCGCTCACCACGGGAGAGAGGATCGTGCTGGCCTGCGAGAGCGGTGAGCGCGAGAGCAAGGAGAGTTGGTTCATG
>JACOEH010000075.1 GCA_024998685.1 Nitrospira sp. | reverse complement strand
CGGAAGAAACGTTGAGGATCGCGAGGATAAGTTTTCAGCAGGGCGCGGCGAGCCTCCTCGAATTCATTGATGCCCAACGAGTGCATCGACAAATGTTGTTAGAGTATACACAGGCACGGGCGAGTTTCTCCGTCGAAGTGGCGCGGTTGGAACGCTGGACGGGGGAGCTTCGATGAGTTGGCCCACCGTGCTGTTGCGTACAGGTATTCATCTGGTCTCGTGCGAGGCGAACGGCCGCGCGACCGTAGTCATTCCAAAAGTGTCATATGAGCAAGAATGATCGTACTCTTTTTGAAAGTCTACTTGCTTTCTCTTGCCCCTGGGCTGTAATGACGGTCGCGTTGAACAGCCGGCGCGAACAGGCACCGGCTGAGCAAGGAAGAATACAGCCTGGTCATGAGCCCGGTGAGCCACATCAACTTGCAGTTCCACCAGAGGCGCACGAAGGTGAAGCGTTCCAGACTGCAGTCATTGAATGCCGAGAATGCCGAGTCTTCCGTGATTCAATCACGGCCACGGCCACATCAAGCCCAACGAATACCGCCTGGTGCATCTGATCCCTCGCATTGAAGGTCGGGCCATCGAGGCCAAAGTGGATCTGGGTCAACACGTCAACTCAGGACAAGTCTTGTCCCTCATGGATAGCAGAAATTGTTTCCATTGTTACCTATGATCTGAATCGGACTATCTTTTCGGGCTGCCTCTCACAGTCTCAAGCGGTTAGGGCGAGCATACAAAATTTCGATATCCTAGCGTCGCGGCACGGACTATCGAGATCCTTATGCATATCGTGTTCTCAATGTGTATAATGTAGCCAAAAAATTGTGCGGCTTTGACTCAGCGCTATGTTATATTCTGAAACAGTGATGTTGGATACGAGACACAGAAATCTGCTGATCATGGGGCTGATTCTCCTCCTTGGAGTTCAACTCACTGGTCTCACCTGTCTTGGTGAGTGGCAAACCGAACCTGTCTCTGTGGCCGCAATGGCAGACCAAGCTTCGTCCCCAGATGACGGCGTGACGGACGATGGGTGTCCTTGTCATATCGTATTCCAGTCGGTGTCCCTGGCTGTTCCTGAGACCCTGTCTCCGTACAGGGACGACGTAAGTTCAAGTCCCACGCTATACGTGCCGACCTTTGTCGTGTTCCTATTTCATCCTCCCCTCAGCGTCTAACGCGTCACACGATCTATTCACACAACGCAACACAGTGAGCATTGTCCAGTATACGGGCAATGAGGAGGCTGTCATGCACTCCACAAAGATGTGGATTATTGGGATTACCTTGTTCTTAGCAAGCATCGCATGCATGGATTTCGCATCCGCCAACACTGAGATTTCGATCTTGCAACTCGAAGACGTGCTTGAGCTGGCATTGAAACGGAATCCCGCTATGAGTGCGGCGAAAGGCGGGGTCCGACAGAGTCAAGGGGAACGGATTGCAGCGAGTGCGTTTCTGAATCCATCGATCGACGCATCGGCTGGACGAGGCTCCATCCGCGATCCCAGTACGGGTGTCTCGATCGTCGAACGGACACTGACGGTAGAGCAACCACTGGAACTACCTGCTAAACGAAAAGCACGGCGAGAGGCTGCCGAGGCGGGTGTTTCGGGGGCCCTGGCGGGGGTGGACGAGGCGCGCTTGAACGTCCGTGCCGATACAAAAGTTGCCTTTTACCGGCTACTGTTCGCCCAACGCGACGTGGATCTGACAATGCAAAACCTTTCCACCGTCCGAGACATTTTTCAAACGATCAAGGCGCGTGTGGACGCGGGCCAAGCGAGACCGTTCGAAGCCGTGAAGGCGAATGTGGAGTTGCAGAAAGCCACTAAGGACCTCAGCCGTGCACAAAATACTCTCGCCGCAGCTCGGGCTGGGCTCAATGCCGTGACAGCGGGAGCGCTGGGCAAAGACTTTTCCGTGCATGGTGACTTCGCGTTGTTGCGGCAGGACCTGAATCTGGGCCAGCTCATCACCACCGCCCTGGAATCAAACCCGATCCTTCGCCGGACCGCCAAGCAGATTGAACGAGCGGAACACAGCATCACGCTGGAACGGGAGTCGCGTATTCCGTATGTCTCCGTGACGGGAACGTATCATCGAGAAGCGGGGGATGAAGCCTACACTGCAGGCCTGCGGATGCCCCTGCCGCTCTGGTATCGACGCCAAGGAGAAATCGAGGCTTCCTTGGGCGCGAAAGATCGTGCGGAGGCGGAGCGCGTAGGAACTCAGAATGAATTGATCAAAAGTGTGACCGAATTGGCCCAGGAGGTGCGCACGGATCAGGAACAGATCGAGGTCTTTGAGAAGGGCCTGCTGAAAGAAGCCGAGGAAGCCTTGCGGATTGCCCGCATCAGTTTCCGTCAAGGTGCAGCGGGTCTCCTGGAATTGATCGATTCTCAGCGTGTGTACCGGCAAATGCAGCTGGAATACGCCCAGGCCCGCGCGGCCCTTTCAATATCATTGGCCCGTCTCGAACGGTGGACGGGAGAACTCCCATGACCAGCGTTGATACACATACTGCCGCTCGTGTCGTTCCGAGGGGCCGATCCGTCACTTGTGACCGGACAATCGACGCGACGGTGCTCCGCTCCGGCTCTTGCCTGATCAATTATGGAGTCCTCCTGTTGTTGATCGTCGCGGGGCTCCTTGGTGACGGCTGTCGGCAGAGCAGCGTTGAAGAGAGCGGCAAACAGAACTCGTCGGAGCGCCGCACGGCCGATTGGAAAGAAGAGGAAAAATCAGGCCAAGAGCAGGCTCCATCAACGATACAGCAGGAGGTATCAGTCCCGGCCGAAGCGCTGTCCGGGCAGGCGTTTCAGATAGCCCGGGTGGAACGCCGCCCTTTTCGTGATGAAGTCACGGCCACGGCCACGATCAAGCCCAATGAATATCGCCTGGTGCATCTCAGCCCCCGCATCGAAGGCCGGGTCATCGAGGTCAAGGCGGAGTTGGGTCAACAGGTCAAGGCAGGACAAGTCTTGGCCTTCCTGGACAGCATCGAACTGGGTCAAAAAAAATCCGACTTCCTTCAAGCGAAGACGACCCACGAGGTCGATAAGCGGAACTATGTTCGCGAAGAAGGCCTGTACAAAGAACAAATTACCTCGGAAAAGGAATTCTTGGATGCCAAGGGACGCTATGAGAAGAGCCTGGCCGCCTACCGCGCCGCTCATGAAGCGTTACGACTCATCGGCCTTTCTGATGAAAATATTACGAAAATCGATTGGAATAAAAAAGGCCAACCCCTCTCCTACTTCCCCCTGGTCTCCTCTTTGAACGGGACCGTCATCGAACGGACCATCACGTTGGGAGAATTAATCAGTCCGAAGGACAAAGCCTTTACGATAGCCGACTTGTCTACGGTGTGGATCATCCTTGATGTCTACGAGCAAAATCTCGCCGCCGTGCGAGAGGGATCTGATGTCGACATTACAGTGGACGCCTTCCCCGGCGAAATCTTCAAGGGAACCATCGTCTACCTCAGTGATGTTCTGAATCCCGCAACCCGAACCATTGATGCACGGGTCGAAATTCCCAATCCACAGCGTCGTCTTCGTCCAGGCATGTTTGCCAGGGCTGCGGTCATCTTGCCGGGGCGCGGCTCTGATGTACTGGTTGCGCCGTTAGACGCTCTTCAGCAGGTGAACGACCAGACTGTGGCCTTTGTGGAAAAGAAGCTAGGCACGTATGAGGTGAGGCAAGTGACCGTGGGACGGAGATCACCGCCGTATGCCGAGGTCCAGTCAGGCCTGCGTGAGGGCGAGACGGTCGTGACGACCGGGTCGTTCTATCTCAAGTCGATGTTACTGAAAGAACAGATCGGTGGAGGCTAGCGACTGATGTCCCTCGGAGGCTACCTACCATGCTGAATCGAATGCTGGAGTTTTCGCTCACCAACCGATTTCTGATCCTGGTGTTTTCCGGTCTCATCATCGTCAGCGGCGTCTATGCCATGCAGCTGCTACCGATCGATGCCGTCCCAGACGTGACACCGAACCAGGTCCAGATCCTCACGAATGCGCCGGGCCTCTCTCCGGTGGAGGTTGAACAATTCATCACGTTCCCGGTCGAGACGGCGATGTCCGGCTTGCCTGGTATCACCCTCATTCGATCTGTCTCCCGGTTCGGACTCTCGGCGGTGACGATCTATTTTGACGAGGGCATGGACATCTACTTCTGCCGGCGCCTGGTGATGGAACGCCTGCCACGCGCCCGCGAAGCGATCGGACCCCGTTTCGGCAACCCTGAATTGGGGCCGATTTCCACGGGACTGGGCGAGATTTTCCAGTTCGAGGTCAAAGGGGACGGCTACTCCCTCATGGACCTACGAACGATTTTGGAGTGGGACATTGCGTTCAAGCTCCGCTCCGTTCCTGGGGTAGTGGAAATCAACACGTATGGCGGAGAGTTGAAGACGTACGAAGTGCAACTCGATGCCGCCAAACTGGTCTCCTACAAAATTCCAGTCGAACAAGTCTTCGCGGCGCTCGAACAGAACAATGCTAACTCGGGTGGCGGCTATATCGAACATGCGCAGGAACAGTATCTGATCCGGGGCGAAGGCCTTGTGCAGACATTGGAGGACATTGACAACATCATTGTTACGACAGGGCACGACGGAACGCCGATTTATATTCGCAATTTGGGCAAGGCGCGATTCGCTCCAATGGTCAGGCAAGGCGCAGTCACGCGCGACGGCCGAGGGGAGGCCGTCACAGGCATCGTCATGATGCTGATCGGCGAGAATGGACGAGTTGTCGTGGATCGGGTGAAAAAGAAGCTGCAGCAAATCGAAAAGACGTTGCCGGCCGGCGTGACCATCGAGCCTTATTACGATCGAACAGACCTGGTCAGAAACACCATCAAGACAGTCGCAACGAATTTGACCGAGGGCGCGCTGCTCGTGGTCGCTGTGCTGTTTCTCATTCTGGGAAATCTCCGAGCCGGACTGATCGTCGCCGCAGCTATCCCACTCTCCATGCTCGTGGCATTCACCGGCATGTTGACAGCCGATATCTCGGGTAATCTCATGAGTCTCGGCGCGATCGACTTCGGGCTGATTGTTGATGCGTCCGTCGTCATGATTGAGAACACCCTCCGGCATCTTGCCGAACGACGGCGAGCCGCCCAAAGCAGCTCGCATCTATCGGCTGCAGACATGCGGGGGGTCGTCATCGAAGCGGGCCGGGAAGTGCTCCGCCCGATCGTGTTTGCCGTTGGGATTATTATCATCGTCTACTTGCCGATCCTGACCCTGCAAGGAATTGAAGGAAAGATGTTCCGGCCGATGGCCGTGACCGTGATCTTTGCGCTCGTCGGGTCTCTCGTGCTGACCCTGACCGTGACGCCGGTGCTCGCGAGTCTGTTCCTTCGTCGCGGTGTGAAGGAGGAGGAGACCTGGATTATTCGGCAAGCCAAACGAGGGTATCGCCCGCTCCTGTCAAAGACAATGCAGCACCCGGCCATTGCTGGGAGCGTCGCCGCCGCGCTGTTTGCGATGAGCCTCGGTGTGACTGCCTTTCTTGGCGCCGAATTCATTCCCACACTTGATGAAGGCACGATCGCCCTGCAAGCGTGGCGCTTGCCGAGCGTCTCGCTGGAGGAGTCGGTTCGGACCACCACCCGCATCGAGCAGGCCCTCAAGGAATTTCCCGAAGTCGTCACGGTCGTGTCGAGAACCGGACGTGCCGAAATCGCCACCGATCCAATGGGCGTCGAGGTCAGCGACATCTATCTCATTTTGAAGCCTGACTCGGACTGGACGACCGCCAGGACGAAGGACGATTTGATTGAGGCGATCAACCGGGCGTTGACCAAGGCCGTTCCCGGCAACATGTTTAGTTATTCCCAGCCGATTGAGCTGCGGGTTCAGGAATTGATTGCGGGAGTGCGGTCCGACATTGCCATTACCATTTTTGGTGAAGATATGGAGACCCTCCGCCGCCTCGGCGATCAGGTCGTCCGGGCGGTCTCCAAAGTTCCCGGAGCCGCAGACACCAAGGCTGAGCAGGTGGCCGGTATGCCGTACCAGGTGGTGGCTATCGACCGGGAGAAGATCGCTCGCTATGGCATCAATGCGGGGCAGATTTTAGATACCGTCACCGCGTTGGGGGGACGCATTGTCGGTCAAGTCGTCCAGGGCAACCGCCGGTTCTTCATGCAAGTGCGGTTTAGTCCTGACGACCGCAAGAATTTCGAACGCATTTTGGATATTCGCATCGCCGATTCACAGGGTCGCCTCATTCCACTCAGACAACTCGCCGATATTCGTATCGAAACCGGCCTGGCACAAATCAGCCGGGAAAACATCCAACGGAGGCTGGCGGTGGAAACCAATGTGCGCGGTCGCGACCTCGCCGGATTTGTCGGCGCAGCGCAGAAGGCAGTGGAAAGCCAAGTGACCCTGCCGTCTGGGTACTGGATTGAATGGGGCGGTGAGTTTGAAAATCTGCAGCGGGCGTCTGCTCGGCTCGCCATTGTGGTACCGATCGCGTTGTTTCTGATCTTTGTCCTCTTGTACACGACGTTCAATAGCCTCAGGCCGGCACTCCTCATCTACCTCAACGTCCCGCTGGCGGCAACTGGTGGCATTCTGGCCCTGGCGCTTCGGGGCATGCCCTTTTCGATCTCCGCCGGAGTCGGGTTCATCGCCCTATTCGGCGTGGCCGTTCTCAACGGCGTCGTGTTGATGTCCTACATTTTGGATTTGCGCAAACAAGGGCGTTCAGCGGAAGATGCCGCCTATGAAGGCGCCCTCATTCGCATGCGGCCGGTCTTGATGACTGCGCTGGTAGCCAGCTTGGGGTTCGTACCCATGGCGCTCTCAACGTCCGCTGGTGCGGAGGTGCAACGGCCGCTCGCCACCGTCGTGATTGGCGGACTGGTGACCTCGACGGCGCTCACGCTTCTCGTCCTGCCCACCCTATATGTCTGGGAAGAGCGTATCCGAGAGGCGTGGAAGCGTCGACGAGACAATGCGGGAGAAGTATCGAAGCCCTTAAGTGAAGGTCATATCGGATAAGGCGCAGCGAGAAACACGCCAAGGAAATTCGTGATGCATGTCCACGGTCAGCCCGAGGATCTCGGGACACTGTCGAGAACGCAGCACAGCATCCGATTGTATTGGACGCTCGGACTGACCGGTGCGTTCCTGATTCTGGAAGTGATCGGAGCGATCTGGACGAGCAGTTTGGCCTTGCTGGCCGATGCCGGTCATATGCTGACGGATGTAGCGGGCATCTGTCTCAGCCTCGTCGCCATCTGGTTTGCGTCAAAGCCCCCCTCCCCATCGAATACCTATGGATACGTGCGACTGGAAATCCTGGCGGCGCTTGCGAACGGCGTGTTGCTGCTCAGCATGGCGGCCTTCATTCTGTACGAAGCCTATCTACGCACCTGGTCGCCTTCGGAAATCTTAGCCGGCCCCATGTTGACGATCGCGATCGTCGGGTTGGGCGTGAACCTTGCGAACATGTGGTTGCTCCATCGGGGCGTTGATGAGAGCTTGAACCTTCGCGGCGCCTATTTCGAAGTGCTCGGTGACGCCATGGCCTCACTCGGCGTCATCGCAGCCGCGCTCATCATTCAATTCACAGGATGGACACTTGCCGATCCGTTGATCAGTGGAGCGATCGGCCTATTCATCTTGCCTCGAACCTGGAATCTGATTAAACAGGCGGTACAGATTTTAATGGAGGGCGTTCCACCGCATCTGGACGTCCGAGAGATCGAGACAGCCATGCGTACGTCCCATGGTGTCCGCGATGTCCACGATCTCCATGTCTGGACACTGACCTCGGGGAAGGAGGCGATGAGCGCACATGTTCTGGTGGAGGATCTCTCTGATGGCCAGCATATCTTGAAAGATCTCCAGGCGCTCCTCCGCGAACGATTCGGCATCGAGCACACGACGGTCCAGCTCGAAAGCGATCGCTCGCCGCTTATACATATCAACCCAGGGATAGAACGAGAAAAATAGATCTATAGAAAACATGGCTGCCTCGGGACAAATCCTATCGTGCGGCCGTACCCCACCGGAGGGGGTCGCCAGAATAGGCTTACAAGAGCAGTTGGTGAAAATTAAAGGAGACCAGCATGCACGAACCAATGATGGGTTTTTGGGGGTTGGCTGGTTATGTGCTCATGGTTGCATTGTGGGCAGTAGTTATAGTGGCAGTCGTACTATGGGTCAAGTCATGGTTAGAACGAGGGCGACCTGACTCAGCGTGACGGGAACCGGCATCTGCCTTGGAGATTCTGAAAAAGCGCTATGCCCGTGGGGAGATCAGCAAAGAGGAATTCGAAGAGAAGCGCAACGATCTCCTCTAAGAAACCGAAAGGGTCCGACGTTGAATGAGAGCTCCATGCGCACTGCTCTCACGGTAGCAGGTAAGGACCGATGAATACCGAGACAAAGGTAATGGACAAAGACCACGAGGGCGCTTTTCCGGGCTCATGGTGGCAATTCCCGGTCCTGCGTAACGCGCTGATAGCCGGCATGCTGGCAGGCGTGGGGTTTGCGCTGGCTCATCTGGGTGTGGTCTCAGAGCAGACCGAGGCGTTGTTCTATTTTGTGGCCATTCCGCTGGGTGGCTACCACTGGGGCGGGGAAGCCCTGGAGGCGCTGCTCCACGAACGGGTCATCGGGATCGACTTCCTCATGTTGGCGGCCACCGTCGGATCCGGCATCCTGGGGCTGTGGGATGAAGCCGCCTTCCTGGTGTTTCTCTATGGCGCGGCCGAGGGCCTGGAAGAATATACCTACGCACGCACGCGCTCGGCTATTCGGGCACTCCTAGACCTGGCGCCCAAAGAGGCGCATGTCCTTCGTAACGGCCAGGAAGTCACGATTCCCGCCGAAACACTGCGGGTGGGAGACCGGTTCCTCGCCCGGCCTGGCGAAACCATTCCGACCGACGGGGTGATTCGAGTCGGAAGTTCCAGTCTGGACGAAGCGGCAGTCACTGGTGAATCCATTCCGGTCGATAAGGTCCCCGGCATGAAAGTCTTTGCCGGAACCCTTAACCAGCAAGGCCTCCTGGAGATCGAGGCGACCGCGTCGTTTCAAGACAACACCCTGGCCAAGATTATTCATCTGGTGGAAGCGGCGCAGGAGCGCAAGGGGCAAGCTCAGCAATGGATCGAGCGCTTCGGTCGCCGTTATAGCCCCGCCGTGCTGCTGGCCTCGGTTGGATTCCTCGTGGTGCCATGGCTTCTCGGCTTGCCGCTGGAGGATTGGGGCGAGCGCGCGGTGGTGCTCTTAGTCGCGGCTGCGCCATGTGCGCTGGTGATGTCCACACCCGTCGCGACTGCTGCCGCGATTGGCTGGGCCGGCAAGCATGGCATTCTGATCAAGGGCGGCGTGCATCTGGAGCATCTCGGGAGGATCCGCGTGGCAGCTTTCGATAAGACGGGCACCCTCACTGCCGGCAAGCCGGTTGTCACGGACCTTATCTCTCTCAACGGCTCACCAGGCGAATGGCTCGCGGTCGCGGCCGGCATCGAGCATGGCTCCGAACATCCGCTGGCGCGGGCTGTCCTTGAGAAGGCACGGGCTGAAGGGGTTACGCTGAGGTCAATGCAGGAGTTTGAGGCCCTGACCGGCGTGGGAGCTACCGCTGTGTCTTCTGATGGCGTGAGGTGGTATGTCGGCAGTCCGGCGCTGTTCCAAGATCTTGGGATCCAATTGGACACCGTTCGGGAGAAGGTGCAGACACAGCAAGCCCAGGGGAAAACGGTCGTCCTCGTTGGGACGAATCACAAGCTGTACGGCTTCCTCATCTTGCAGGACCGTGTCCGCGACGGCGTGAAGGACGTCATCGGTGACCTTCGTCGCTTGGGGCTCCGCGCGGTCATGCTGACCGGAGATAACGCGAGCACGGCCCGAACGGTGGCTGAGAGCCTCGGCCTCGATGACAGCCTGGCGGATCTCAAGCCGGAGGACAAGGTTGACGCGGTCAAGGAGTTGGAACGTCGCCACGGACCGGTACTGATGGTCGGCGATGGGATTAATGATGCGCCGGCACTGGCAGCTGCAACCTGCGGCGTGGCCATGGGGACAGCGGGAAGCGATGCGGCGATCGAGGCGGCAGATGTGGCACTGATGGCCGATGATTTGGCGAAGGTGCCCGAGGTGCTCCGACTGGGACGGACAGCGAGGCGAATAAGTTGGGAGAATATCGCCTTTTCTCTCCTGCTTCTTGCGGTCCTTATTCCGCTGGCAGTTAGCGGTTTCCTCAGCGTCGCTCTGGTGGTTCTCATCCATGAGCTGAGCGAGCTCTTGGCCGTGGCGAACGGGTTACGAGTCGGTTGGAGAAGAGCCGTGTCTTAGCCTCTCTCAAGGCGGCCAGAGCCGGTCCGCAAAAAGAGTCGGCCAGTTCCCCTCTGTGGCGATACTGAGTTGTCGGGTCAGGTTGAGGAAATAAGTGCTGAGTAAAGCGGCAGTCATAAGATCACCGTGAACTTAGCATAGAGGAACAAAGTGACGGAGATCGCTCGAGCACGGGACGATTCCAAAGAAAGAGATTCCGAATTGAGCGGCAGCCATGACAACACCTCGTGATCGACTTCTTCACCCTGTTCTTCGATGTCGATGGAGTCACATGTGATTCATGCACACAGCCATATTCCGTCCGGCATCTGGGTGCTGGGCTTCGTCAGCATGCTGATGGACATCTCATCGGAAATGATTCATAGCGTGCTGCCGTTATTCATGGTCACGACCCTCGGCGCAAGTACCATCGCCGTCGGCCTTGTCGAAGGATTGGCCGAATCCCTTGCTCTGGTTGTGAAAATATTTTCCGGTACGCTGAGCGACTACCTGGGTCTCCATATGGGGATGACGCAGGGCTTGCTGGCGGCCATGATAGCCGGTGCCTCACCGGCAGATCTCCGAGGAACAGCATACGGCTCTTCAACCTGCCCTGCGGGCTGGCTTTGCTCATCGCTAGTGCGCTTGCGGGCATCGTCCGGGAACAATTCGGCGCACGGTTCACATTCTATGTGGGGGCAATATGTGCCGCTTGTGCGATCGCACTGGTTGCCGTTAAAGAGGGCCAGCCTTCAAACGTTCGAATCCACTCGCAATAGAGGTTGCTCCACAGCGGTAGCCGAGTACCCTCGGAAAGGACGTAAGGATGTCTGTCTTCAGTTCATTGGGACTGTTTGTGCTCGCCGGATTGTGCGAGATTGGAGGCGGCTATCTTGTGTGGCTCTGGTTCCGAGAGGGACGACCGCTTGCTTACGGAATTGTGGGAGCGGCTATTCTTATTCTCTACGGCATCATTCCGACCTTTCAACCGGCTCACTTTGGCCGGGTCTATGCCGCCTATGGCGGCATGTTTATCGTCCTGTCGCTCATCTGGGGATGGGCCCTAGATGGCACTCGCCCGGACCGATTCGACATCATTGGAGGAACTCTTTGTCTCGTGGGTATGGCGGTCATCATGTATGCGCCCAGGACATGAGGGGAAAATAGAAACCCCCATCCTCTCGGATGCCCTTGGGCTGCGAAAAATTGATTTGTAAGCAGTTCACGAACCGCGATCGAGAGTTGCCCTCAGCATCGAAACTCCTCATCGTTCCGCTAGCATCGCTTCTATCGTTCGGCACTCGGGCTCAAGATCCCAATTCCTCTGTCCCCTTGACTCGGTACCATGGTACAGGGTTTACCATTCGACAAGAGGGTTACGCCATGGCCTTGGGATGGACGATCGGACAACTTTCCAAGATGGCGAGCGTGAACGTGCAGACCGTTCGCTACTATGAGCGGCGCAACCTGCTACAGCCGACAGACCGTAAAACGTCTGGATACCGAGTGTACTCTGGCGATGCTTTGAGGCGACTGCGCTTCATCAAGAATGCGCAGGCGTTGGGCTTCACGCTCCATGAGATCGAGGAACTCCTCGATCTCCGGATCAACTCAAAGGCTCGGTGCGGGGATATCCAACGAAAGGCAGAGGCAAAGTTGAAACACGTGGAAGCCAAAGTGCGGGACCTGCAATCGCTTGAGGCGGCGCTACGGCGCTTGATCCGCACCTGCCGGGCCGGACAGCCGACCGATCATTGTCCAATCTTGCAAGGCCTGGAGGAAGAAAAGGCCCGAACGGTTCAGGCCACAAGGAGGAGGTAGCGATCCTGTGTCCATATCAAGAATGGTTGGGCTTTTGTCCACTGGGTGTCCTGCGCCGAATCTGGTCGCGGCTGGTCAGACAGCATCCAGACAACGCGTGGCTGCTTGTGCAATCGATCATGGGGTGTGGACACTGAAGGCAAAATAACGCCTCGAAAGCGCGACGGTCATCGAACATCAAAGCGGTCATCAGAGAGATGAGCGGGACCAGGAGGGAAGGTCCGATGACAAGAGCATGCTCTTGTGAAACCGACGTGAACCAAAGTCAGGTCAAGCAGACCCCGGGCCGCGCCGAGCAGACCGGCATGATTGTGCCGACTGTGACCGACCGAGCCAAGTCCCTGGCCTCGATGGCGGGGACCATCCTGGGATGGGATAAGCACGACCTGAGTGCTCAGGAAAAAGCGGTTCGACGGTACATCCTCGCCCAGTATCCTCTTCAAGGGCGGGCGCCAACGGTACTGGACATCAGCCTGACACTTAGCCTGACTCCGGACGACACGAAATCCATTCTGCAGCGCCTGCATGCATGGGACATGCTGGGCCTGGAGCCGGAGTCCTCTAAGATCCGTCTCGCCTATCCGTCTCGTCGGTTCCGACGCCGCATGTGGTGAAATTTGACCAGTGGTCTGAGGCGAAACCTGTTTATGCACCATGCGCGATTGATGCCTTGGGTATGGTGTTCATGCTGCATCGTGATCTGTCCATCGGGTCTTCCTGTGCGTCCTGCGCCAAGCCCATCGCCATCACGGTGCGCGACCAAAGCATTGTGGCGCACAGCCCATCCGACACTGTGGTATGGGAAGGAACGATCCAGGAAGGCCTAGTGGCGGCCTCGGCGTGCCCGGCCATCAATTTCTTCTGTTCGGTCGGACACGCTGAGCAGTGGCTGCAAAGCCAACCCAATGCTATCGGTTCTGTGGTGAGCCTTGGCGAGGCACTTTACATCGGCAAGGCGATCTTCGAGCCAATGCTGGCCACACGGGTTCATGCCGAACCTGATGTGGCGGAGCGCCATGACGTAGGACGATCAGCAAGCAGAGCCATGGTCGGCACCTCGGTCGGTGGGCTCATCGCGGCGTTCTTGGCGTCGTTGTGCTGTATCGGTCCTCTGGTGTTCGCCGCGCTCGGTGTCGGAGTCGGCGCCACCGGTACGCTGGCCGGTACAGCCGGGTTCCTGAAAGCCTTGTTGCCCTACCGGCCGTGGTTTATCGGCCTGACGCTGCTTTTGCTTGGCATGAGTTTCTATTACGCGTACCGGAAACCTTCATCCGCGTGCGCGGCAGAGGCCGGATGTGCGGCTCGATCAGCGAGTGGGCTGAACCGGAAGAGGCTGTGGCTGATAGCGGCCCTGGCATTGCTGTTGGTCTTAGCGCCTTACCTTATTGGTTAGCCTTGTGAGAGTGGGGTGACGCGTGATGAATGAGAGTTCAGCCTGATGCGGCTGGCGCGACTATTCGCTCTGAGTTATCCCTTGAAGGGAGGTGATCAGGCATGTGGCAAGTGATTCGGACATGTCTCCTTGTTGGGGTGGCGATGCTTCCGCTGACTGAGTTCTATGGTCTTGCGGCTGAGAACCAGGGGGTTCAGTCGATGACCCTGCAGATCGACGGTATGACGTGCGGGGCTTGCGTCAAGGACGTCAAGACAGCGCTCGCCAAGGTCCTGGGCGTCAGCACGGTCGAGTTCAGGGTGGGAAAGAAGTGGATCTTCTTTTCCGATTATTCAGACGCGCGCGCGTCGGTGACGTTCGATGCGAACAAAGTGGGTACGGAGGCGTTGGTCAGGGCCATCGAAGGGGCCAGCAGCCCGCTGTCGGCGTACAAGGCTCGGCTGGTGCAGCCATAGCCGGCAGCTAACAGCGAACAGTTCACCCCCGGCTCTTCGCTACTTACCGGAGGCACTTTAGGCGAGAGGAAGGAGTAAAGCCGTTATGGATCAAACAACCAATGTTGAAACAGGACTATTCGCCGAACTCAGAAAGTTGAGTCCCAAGGTCACGGGCGGTCTTCTGCGTATGCGACAGGCGGCCTATCGAGATGCAACTGTGGCCGCCAAGTACAAATTACTTACCGCCATGGCCATCTCGATTGCGATCCGGTGTGAACCTTGTATTCGCGCCTACGTCCGGATGGCAGTTGACAAAGGAATCACGCAAGAAGAACTGATTGAATTCCTCGAAGTCGCGATGACGATGCAAGGTTGCCCCGGTGAGGAATGGGCTCTCAAGGCCTATGCGGCCTATAAGGACTGTATGGACGGTCAGATGGGTTCAGAGGCGTCAACTTGTTGTAAGAATGACCATAGGAGACAGACAGATACGGAAGGTGATCATGAATAGGTATGCCGGTAGATTTCTTCTCCTCTCCCAGAGGAACAGTAGATTTGTGCGGTGCCGCTGATCGAGTGATTGTGTATTAGAAATGCCGTTGACGGTTGAGGTGGACGAGGGATAGACTAACACCATGCGATTAGGTTCCCATCACTCCCGATCTTTTCTCGCCGCGAGTATCGCAGTGTTCCTGTTGGCATTCAGTTTCAATGCCTACGCCTGTCTCCTGCCGTTGGCGGGGACTACCGATGCCTCAATGGCCAACGGTTGTTCAACGCCTGTCGAACAACCGAGTCGGCAATTATGTGACGCCTTCAAGATCTTGGGAGTC
>JACOEH010000074.1 GCA_024998685.1 Nitrospira sp. | reverse complement strand
CGGGACCCTGCTCACACCCCCGCCTTTACAGGCGGGGACCTCTCGCTGGATTAGACACACGCCTACGGTTTCTGCCCCTTCTTCTTATAGACGAAGGCAGCAGCGACCACCAACCCAAGAATCACTGCCCCGAATGTCAGCCAGTTTGCATCCATCATGTCTCCTTCCGTGTATCGTCAAACTCACAAATTCAGTGTACATTGTTTGCTACCCTTCTTGTCCGTGCCTCTCTACTATGCGATGAGCGGATAGACAAGCCCTGGAGCCGTTCAGAGAACCTCTGGTATCGAGCGGCGGAGACTGAGGAATCAGATGATGGTATATGGGTGCAAGCCTACACAGTGACGGTATCTCATTCCCGCCACCCTCGATCATTTTCCAGCCCACTCCACTTCGAATCGGCTAGGGATCTGCCCAGCTTTATTCAAAGGCGGTAATCCGTAGAGTGAACTGCTTTCATAAACCGGCCATCATTCCGTGGCGGAGGACACCATGCTCCTAGACAGCCTTCTGTTCGAGACATTACACCAGGCAACCCGCTTGGCCCATCGGCGACTTGAACGCCAAGTGGATATCTATCGTCCGAACTTCGATATCCACAATTATCGGCGGCTGCTCCAAGGCTTTTGGGGGTTTTATCAACCGCTGGAGCGCAAGCTCGCCGTCCTCGCGGACCATAACCTTCCTACATCTTATTCACAACAACGACGCAAGGCCCCTCGTCTGGAGCAGGATTTGCTGGCACTCCGCATGACCGAGGCCGACATCGCAGCGCTGCCGCTTTGTGGACGTCTGCCGGTGATTCCTACCCTTCCGCAGGTTTCCGGCGTGCTGTACGTCATCGACGGAGCCGCCCTGGGTGAACGAATCGCGACCATACATTTTGGAAGCAACAACCTAGGTATCAGTCCATCGCAGGGGGGATCATTCTTTTCCAGCTTAAGCGCATTTCATGGCCCATTCCTTGATACGTGTCGGCAAGACTTTATCGTTATGGCTGAAGCGGTGGAAGAGTCGGGCCACCAGGATTTAGTCGTCCAATCGGCCATCGACACCTTAGAATGCTTGGAGAGATGGCTGGACCACCGAAAGCAATCTCACGTTAAGAATTCTATGCTCATGAATTCCATGCGATGGAATGCTCAATTGGAGTCGGAGCTGTTCCGTACCGAGCGCATAGGTGATATCGATAAAGTGGCATGACCGGACATGGTACCGAAAGGAGCCTATCGACCACTCAAACAATGCGGCTCTATCGGCCGGTAAGACCAAGCGCGGAACGCACTGAACACGTCATGCAGATCGCCGAGCCGTCGAACCACGCCCACAGCTCCGAATCTGCAACATCCCTCAGCCATCAAGGACTTCACGTCCAGGACTCGGTACTTCATGAGCAACCACGCATCCGCGTCTTATTGGTGGACGATCATGCGATGGTACGGCAAGGCCTACGGAGCGTTCTGGAAGGCTATCCCGACATCGAAGTCGTCGGCGAAGCCCACGACGGAAAGGCATCGCTCGTCTCCGTCGAACAGGTGCGGCCTTCAGTCATCGTCATGGATCTCAATATGCCGAGGATGAACGGTATCGACGCCACCGCAATCATCAAATCCCGCTACCCTGAGACTATTATTCTAGGGTTGTCTGTGAACGCCGGTGAAGAGAATCAAGCGGCCATGATTCGAGCCGGCGCGTCCGCCCTGTTGACGAAGGAAGCAGCGGTCGACCAACTCTATAACATGATCCATGAGGCCGTCGCGACAAGACCATGACACGGCGCTCTCGCGAGGTGCTCTACGAATACGCGATGGAATGATGAATGGGTATATGCAGACATAATTCATACGAATACCTATCTCTTTCGGAAATGAGTGGAGGAGGAAAAGTACTTCCGTAACTAGAGGTGTACCTAGTAGTGATGCGGAGAGGGAGGAGATAGCATTGCCATCTGTGTTCGGTGCACGAGCTTATGACCCACAGTACTCTTCGTTATAGGATCCCCCAAAAATACAATATGATAAGTAGGCTCACCGGCACGCCCAATAGCCAGAGAATGAAGTACCGCATGATGTATATCCTCTATCTAACTATGTAAGGGCGGCGCTTCATGATACAAGGATGCCCTGCCATCCATCTTGGAAGAATATGCCGCGGCGGCAGAACTTGTGGAATCGGTGGACGACCGGGAGGCGAAGGAGGCTGAGGACCAGGTAGTGGAGGTTGCGGAGGCGGAAACGGGTTGGGATCAGGAGGCCTAGGATCAGGATCGGGGTCCGGACCTGGCCGTTGATATCGCCTCTTGATTATCCTCCGGCAATCAACCATCATCAGGGGGGAAGTATAGCAGTGGTTTTGTGTTCGTCGGACTAGTAGGTCCCCTTGAGAGCAGCTCATACTCAGTCACTTTTTTAAGGCATGACGACAGCCCGGACTGATGCACAGGAGGAAAGAGACATATAGGACGAGCTGTACGTTCGATCTGTGACAAGCAGAGGAGGAGGTTCGACCATGAATACTCAACCTACCATCTTGCTGGCGGATGATCATGTTCTTGTCGCCCAAGGGATTCAAAAACTGTTGGAGCCGGAATTCGAATTGTTGAGGATTGTTCCGGACGGTCGCGCTTTGCTCAAAGCCGTCGAGGAATGTTCGCCGGACGTGGTCATCGTCGATATTTCTCTCCCGCTGCTCAATGGATTGGATGCCTCCCGTCAAATTTTAAAACATAACCCGGCCATCAAAGTCATCGTCCTGACGATGCACTCGGAGCCGAGTTTCGTGACGGAAGCGCTTCACATAGGCGTATCGGGCTATGTGTCGAAGCAGTCGGTAGGATCGGAATTGGTGCAGGCTCTCAAAGAAGTCTTGAACGGCAATACATTTGTTTCCCCCATTGTTGCCGACCAGGGGGTACATTCCCACGTTGATGGGAAAACTGAAGAAGCCCCGGAAGGATTTGCCCACACACTCAGCTTGCGACAGCGAGAGGTCCTGCAGCTGGTGGCTGAAGGAAAATCCATCAAAGAAGTGGCGGCGGTCTTGAATGTGTCGATCAAAACCGTCGAATTTCACAAAACGCGCATTATGAGGCAGCTCGGCATGCGTTCGGCGGCTCAGTTGACGAAGTACGCGATCGCGAACGGGCTCATCGCCATTCACTAGCCCGATAGACTGAACTGATCGGTCGATATCCGCTTACAAAGCCGTCATCCCTGAAGACAGCGCCACGCGGATCAAATCGGAGGTGGTACGGACACCGAGTTTGCGGGTAATGTTGGCTTTGTGAAATTCAACCGTCTTCATCGAAATGTTCAGTTCTTTGGCGATATGTTTGGTGGAAGATCCGTTGGCAAGCATCGCGAGGATTTGACGCTGTCGCTCGGTCAAGTTGGTCGTATAGCCTTCCGGTCGCGACCATTGACATTCCATCGCTTCGCGAACTTCCATATCGAGTTTGGAAGACACGAATCGTCGATTCGCCATGACGCTCTTGACCGCGGCATGGAGTTCATCCGAGGCATCCTGCTTCAAGACATAACCCATCGCTCCTGCACGGAACCCCTCGCTGACTGCAATCGCTTCGGTCAGCATCGTGACAAAGATGATTTTGACCGCGGGCAAGAGGGTTTTTAGTTTTCGAGCCGCTTCAAATCCGTTCATCCCCGGCATGTTGGCGTCAAGCAGCACGATATCCGGCTGCAACTTTTGGGCTTGCTCCAGTACTTGTTGCCCCGTCTGTACGGTCCCTACGACTAAAAAGTCCGGCTCGAGCAATTGCTTGACGCCCTCTAAAACGAGCGGATGATCGTCAGCGAGCAATATTCTTGCACTATACATAACCGACTCTCTCCCTCATACGGCCGACCCCATTCTGCTTACCATCCGGTGGTTCCGCGCAATCGCTCGCTCCAATTTAATGAAGGACTCTATAGATTCAAATGTGCGCCAAAACTCTACACATCTTCCGTCATCATGGCAGTCATTGCATGATAATCCGACTAGGGATGTCCCTAGCCGGTCACAAGCTACCCGGACATTCCACGAATGTTACGCCGGTTTTTGAAATGTTTTCGGAACCAGCCGCATAAGAGCCGCCATGAGTGTCGATTCAAGGCAGAACAGCAAAGGCGGAAGCGATGAGTCTGCAGCCCTCTGACATGGTAGCCGGAGCTTCCGGCACAGACAAGTGAGGTTTACTTGTCTGCGCCGGTATTGCAGCGCTGTCCTTATGAGCCAACTGAGAATTTTTTTCCGACCGAACACGACAGTTTCACAACCGTCGGAATACTTCCCTTCGCACAGACAAACACCGCTTCCGATGGGGAGAACTCGGTTCGGCCGATCCTGATCAGCGACCTTGCCTTACGCAATCGGTCTCGGCTCCTCTCGCACGGAAGGAGGAATGCGCACCTCTGTGCGGGCAAGCAGTTCCTTTTGCAGGGCTTCGATATCGGCCTTTGCGCCTAATGCGAGTTCCTCAACCTTGCGTTCGCTCTCCGGCCCCGGCACATGGGAAAACTCATGGCTGTCTTCGTACGCCTGTTCTGTCGTGCCTGTGGCTCTGATCACCATACCGGCAACCACCCCTCCGACTACGGCGATGACGAGCGTCATTGCGATACCCACGAGTTGGACCCCCACGACACTCGGAACGACGACGATCGCGCAGAGTCCGCCTAAGAGCCCCGGCATTCCATGCAGATTGTGCACGCCGCAGGTATCGATCAATTTGATTTTCGATTCCAACATGGGCTGAATAAAGACGAACCCTATCACGGAGAGCACACCGGCGAGCAATCCGATCTCGAACGCACCGGTGGGACTCACGAGATTGCAGGTCGAGCCGATGGAGACCCCGCCCGCCAATGCCGCATTGGCCATATCCACCATCGAAGTTTTTCCATGATGGAAATATGTGCTGAGGAAATAGGTGGCCAGCGTGGCCCCGCTCAGAGCCAGGATCGTATTGACGATGGTTTGAGGCATTTGCTCAAACGGCACAATCGCGGTTGCAAAACTGGGCCAAAACAACCACAGGACCATGGAACCGAGCATCGCGAACCGATCGGATGTCGGATCGGATTCGATCGGTTGACTACGCTGCTGCGCGGTCGTCAGAACCAGCGACGCGGCCAATCCGAAATAGGCGCCGAACGCGTGGATGACGATCGACCCTGCCGAATCCTGAAATCCTTTGGTCAGCCCCGAGCCGTTATCCAACACCAAATATTCGTTCAGCGCATAGAGCGGCACCAACAACAGCGTGAGTAACGCGTATTGAAACACGCGCAATCGCCCGAGCACCGCTCCCATCGCAATCAATACCGTCGCCACCGAAAATTCAGCCAGCATCAGCGTCTCGACCGAATGGGCCTGTATCGTATGGCCCACCATCCCATTGGCGCGCAAAAATATGTAGAGAGGCAATCCGGTTGCAACGACAAGATAGGTGCCGGTCGTCGCCCCGAAGCCATACCGCCGGACGAAGACCATGAGAAATCCGAAGCCGACCACCAACATGGCCAGGATGTGAATGGAATAATTGTATTGCGCGACCAGGCGCGCCTCATTCACGGCACCCGTCGGCTCTTCGGCACCGACCCAACTCGTGACACACAAGAGAAACAGACTTGCTGCGCTGAGCATCTTCAACCAGAAGCTGTTCTGCATTGAGTCCTCCTTGGACAATAGGAGTGAATGGGGATAGGGGGAGCAGTGTACTCCACCAGCAAGCGCCCTTGTCAAACCCCACTATGGCTTATTCCCAAGGGGGGTAACCCAAATAAATAACGACCTCAATAAGTCCCACGCCACCTCCGGCGCCTGCTTCGCCGCGCCGGTTTTTACCGCCGGCTAGACAGCCGATCTTCGCTGAGTATAATGACATGCAGTTCACGCATATGACCGGACTTCTGGTACTGCTCGTCGGTTTCATGACATCCTTCTCACATCCGACATCGTCGTGGGCCAGGGTGAGCGATCAGGAGAGCCTCAAGCGGTCGGCGGACGGGCTGCGCGAGAAGCCTCATGGACTGAAGGTCGGCTCACTGTCGGAACCTGCGCAGACAACATCATAAAGGATCATTTCATGTCGAATACGTTGAAACAGGTGCTCACCATTGCCGGCTCCGATTCCGGCGGAGGCGCAGGTATCCAGGCGGACATCAAAGCCATGTCCGCCAACGGTGTGTTCGCTATGTCCGTCATCACGGCGATCACGGCTCAGAATACCGAAGAAGTGACGGATGTCCTTGAATTGCCGTCGGCCATTATTGCGTCGCAACTCGACGCGGTCTTCGACGACTTCGACGTTGCCGCCGTCAAAACCGGAATGCTGTCCTCGGCGGCCATCGTCGAGGTGGTCGTCACCATGCTGGCGCCACAACATGTCGCCCACGTGGTCGTAGATCCCGTGATGATCTCCAAAAGCGGTTATTCCCTCTTGCGGCCGGACGCCGTCGAAGCCGTCAAGACGAAGTTGCTCCCACTTGCCTCGGTCGTGACACCGAACGTCCATGAAGCGCAGCAACTGTCTGGGATTGAAATCACCTCGTTAGCCGATGCCCGGCGAGCGGCCAAAGTGATTCACGGCTTCGGATGTAAGCATGTCCTGATCAAAGGCGGACATCTGCTCAATGAACGAGCGACCGATGTGCTCTATGACGGACGGTTTTTCAATGTCTTGAAGGGAGAGTTCATCGAGACCCGCCATACGCATGGCACCGGCTGTACGTTCGCCTCCGCATTGGCCGCTCATCTGGCACGAGGCAGATCCGTCCTAGATTCTGCGCAAGCCGCCAAGTCCTATGTCACGGAAGCGATCCGACACGGCTTAGCGATCGGCCACGGACAAGGCCCGACGGACCATTTTTATTTCCTGGAGCGGTAACACATCCGATGTTCGCTCACACCGTTTCCCCCCTTACATTTTGCATCACGGGTTTCAGCTGGTTGGCGCTGGCGTCGATCCTCGGTATGGCGACTGTGGTCGGACTGGTTCACGGTACCCCGTTGCCGCCGTGGGTCAGAGCGCTCCATGTCCATGCGACTTTGGTCGGGGGTGTCGCCCAGATCATTCTCGGCGGATTCATCTTGCTGGTCCCTCCGCCTAGCTCGGCAGATCGGAAAGAAGCGGACTCCCATCCTCTCACATTTTTGGCGATGAACGGCGGTTTGATTGGAATGCTCATGGGATTCTGGCTGCATCAGTACTTGGTCGTGGCTGTGGCCGGCTTCGTAGTCATTGCCGCGTTTCTTTCCGTCATCTATACCGTTTGGGTACGTGCAAGCCGGGTCTCGGAGTTCTCAATCAAAGAGTCTTGGTATTACGCGCTCTCCCTCTTATGCCTTGTGGGTGGATCGGTCTGCGGAGAGATCGTGGCGCTCGGGTATCTTCCGGAATCCTATGGCTCCGTGCGTCTCGCGCACATTCACCTGGTGGTGCTCGGCTTTGTGGTCTTGATCGTCATCGGGATGGTGCATCATTTCCTGCCGACGGTCTGGAACCGTCCTCGATTGGCCCCTCAGCTTGCCCGTATCGGAACGATCTTGATACCGATAGGCATGGCCGTCTTAATCGGTGGATTCTTGAACTCATCGGTCCCGATTGAACTGGCCGCCGCCGCCGTTCTTTTCCTGGGAGGGATGCTCTGGACCGGCACTCTGTTTCGAACGTGGCTCTCCTCATCCCATACCGGCAGCGCCGCCTCGGACCATCTCTTCGTCAGCGTTTTCTTTCTCATCTTTACCATCATTCTAGGCATGCTTGTCGGAGCCAACAATCTATCCAGCCCGCGGACGTTACCTTACGGCAAACTGCACTTGGTCGCGTATACACATATGACATTCGTCGGTTTCATCATGAATGCCGTCATGGGCGCATTCTCCTACATGATTCCAATCATTCTCGCGACCGGTCGCGTTTCGAGCCATAAGAAACGGGGGGCCTATCTTGACCGGCTCACGACCATGATGAACCGCTGGCGTACCGCTCAAATCGCCACACTCAACCTAGGAACCATGGGACTCGGCATCTTGGCGGCGCTGAGTTGGAATGTGCCGCTGACCTCAATCTACATCCGAGTTGCAAGCTGGACCAGTCTTAGTTTCCTCATGACCGGCTTGATGATCTTTTCAGTCAAGCTGACCGCAATTATCGCCAAGAAACCCGACCAGCTTCGGACAGGACAGATCTCCACCGACGGGCTCAAGCTCACGGCCTGAACCTGCGACCGGTTCGACTCTCATCCTCACCCCAGGTACCGACTCTGATACAATCGCCTCCATGGAAGAACGGTTCTCATTTCTCGACCCTCACGGCCATCGGGTAGCTGCCGTCTTGACCATCCCAAACGGAGGAACGGACAAGATCTCCATCCTCTGTCATGGGTTTCTTTCATCGAAAACCAGCTCGACGAACAACGCACTGACCCGCATGTTGATCGATCAAGACATCGCCACTTTTCGCTTCGACTTCTTCGGCCAGGGGGAAAGCGAGGGCCCGTTCGATCAAATCACCATCAGCTTGGCGGTTGAACAGGCACAGAGAGCGGTCGAGCTCATGAGAGATCGTGGGTATCGGCACATCGGCCTGATGGGATCGAGTTTCGGCGGTCTGGTCTCGATTTTGACTGCTTCGCAACGGACGGACTTGGCCTGTCTCGCCCTGAAATGTCCCGTCGTCGACTTCGCCGAGGAGTTACGGCTCGAATTCGGGGATGATGGAATGGCTCAATGGAAAGCCACCGACACGATTCCAAACATCATGGGTGGCCCGGACCGAATCACGCTTCGCTATGCCTTTTATGAAGATGCTCTCCGGCAGATTGCTTATGATCCCGCACGATCCATCACGGCTCCGACCATCATCGTGCAGGGCGACTGTGATGAGCATGTCCCGCTGCACCAAAGCCGGCGGCTCTACGAAGCGCTACGAGTCCAAAAACACCTTGAGCTGTTGCCCGGCGCCGACCATCAGTTTACGAAGGGACCGGACTTCACACGGATGACTCAGGTCATAGCCGATTGGCTGATACAGCATCTGTCGGCCACTCAGGCATAACAGCCATCTTTACGTCGGCCGGACAGCGGATCAGCCGACCGTAATTCTCTATTGTACGGACTGGCCCATAGTCGTCCACCAATACCTTGTATCCAGCGACAGCCAACGCCCACTGCTCGGTCGGTGGAGTATTCTCCCCGGCTTCGCTTAGGACTCTTCCAGTTGAATCGTCTCCACACGAACCAGAGCGAGTCCTTTGTCGACAAATCCAAGCTGTTCGGCGGCTCCTTCGCTCAAGTCGATGATCCTCTTCCCCGAATCAGGATTGTGCTGACTGGGGAAGGGGCCGCGGTCATTCACTCTCACAATGATCGATCTCCCATTTTCCAAGTTCGTCACCTGCACATGGGTCGGAAGCGGCAGGTACTTATGGGCTGCCGTCAATGCTCGCGGATTAAACAGTTCACCGTTGGCCGTCATGGAGCCTCTGTTTTGGCGTATTGCTTCTTCTCCATACCAAGATGCCAGGCCCGTCTCTTCATAGGTTTGGGCATTGGAGACGCTCATCGGCACATAATACCGGCCCTTGACGGTATAGGGTGCGTTTTTCACACGCCCAAGGCGAATCGCTTCCTTGACCGGAAGTCCATCGATGGTCTGAACGTCGGCCTTTACCAAGGGATACTCCAATGGAGCACGGACGACTTCAAAGGTAAACTTGCCGATGCGGTACACGAGTTTGGTCGTTCCTTTGGTAAATTGATACGCTCCTCGCACGACCCATACGGTCCCTTTCACGGTTCCTTTAATGACACGATAGCCCGTCTTGATCGTCGAGAAGGTCCAGTCGATCACTGAACAGGAGGCAAGGCTCAGAATGGCGAGAAGTAGAAGCAGTGGAAGAAGAGTAACCGCCCTAAGACCTTCACACACACGCCGTAAGGACAAAGGATGAGATTTCATTGCCCGACACGTGCCACCGTCACAGTTCCTGCCCTGCAAGCAATCCTCGAGAGCAATCTTTATCTATCACTCAAAAGAGGAAATGAAAAGGTCGCGGTATGGGTCTGCATGCCTTGCTGACTGACCTATGCCGCAATGTCATCTATTTACTGAAAGTTATGGGCGTCTCGAGAAGAGTCAAGAATCGTGGACAGTGGACAAATGGTGATCTATGCAGCCGATCGTTTACGGTTGGTTGAGCCCTTGATGGAACGTCTGGATGCCTGAGTTGACTTCCCTGCGGCATCACATAGGATGCGTAAGGCTTGGTTTACAGAAGCTGAATCGGGAAATACTTTCGCCAATTCAGGATCGACGAGCACAAGATTTGTCCCCGCCATTGCTTGCTTAAGCAGTACGATGGGAGGCACCTAGTGAAGTTCTGCCACTACAGCGCATCGGCCCGCTCGATACATAAAAGTAAGAGTCATTCTCATGCCATATTCGCGGAGACAGTTGCCAATAGAGCGAATTCGTTGCTGGATACGGCCTTCTGTCGGCATTGTCCGCCAACATCGAATTGTCTGCCCCACAACAGTACTAACCGCTCCTTTGATTATGCAGCCGAGAAATGGATCTGTCGGAACGAGGTGGATCAATGTTTCTATGGCTGTTGTGCCGAGTGCACTGTCGATATGCGTGTCATCGACTGATAGATCACTGCCGTTGCCTAGAAAGTCGTTGATGTCGGGCAGAGGTACATTCAGCGGAACCATGGCGATTGGCATGCCCCGAACGCGTAGCTCAATGACGGAACGCTCGAAATTGCCTACCAATTCGATAGTTTCTTCGTACCAGTCACCGCTGGAGAGCTTTCTGACTGATCCCACAACTAACAACCGGAGTCGGTTGTCCATAATGGCTGCGTCGTCGAAGTTAGCGACGACGCGATATTCGAGATCATTGGTTCGAATAGTACGTTCGAACAATCCAGCCATAACATCTCCCATGCTCAGTTGCCGGGATCGGATTGTGCTGGCTAGCGACCGCGTTCGGCTTCAAAAGGCGAAGTCCGCTGGTGATTGTTGGTTGCAACACGCAGTCAGGCGCTATCCAAGTCATCTCCAAACTCTTTCCGAATAACGTTTTTCATACAACGCCTCCAGCAGCGGAGTTATCCTGAAGTTCGTTGAATGTTGCTGAGTGGCTCCGCCGTGGGATACTCCCCGGCACATAGGAGGAGGGAGCCACCGATGAAACGACGAGACACCCGACAACGGAAGCAGACGCTAGCAGGATTGAAGACGACCGCCGGGATTGACTGGATGCTGGGCACACTGGTTCGTGTGATCCACTCCGGCAAACAGGCGCTGGATGCGGTGATGCTGGAAATGGGGCGGATGGTCGCGGAGAGCGTGATGTTGATGGAACGGGAGGAAATCGCCGGACCTGAGTATTATCCTACCGATCCGGCGTATCGGAAATGGGCGCATGAGGCTGGCTCGATCTATCTCGGCGACCAGAAGGTCCCCGTGACTCGTCCTCGACTGCGGCACATGGACCAAGGGGAGGTCACCCTCCAATCCTATGCCCGCTTGCGCAACTCTGGGGCGTTCTCAGAGGAATTACTGGAGAAGATTCTTCGGGGTGTCTCGGCTCAGAAGTATGCCGACACCGTCCTCAATGCGGCCCACGCCGTGGGCGTGGCTCCTACCGCAATTTCGCAGAAGCTGGGGGAGCTGACAGCCGCGAAGCTGAAGACGTTCCAAGAGCGGTCCCTGAAGAACTTCACGCCGGTTGCGCTCTTTCTGGACACGATCCACCGAGGGGGCGAAGCGTTTGTCGTGGCCTTGGGTGTGGACGTGTCCGGGGAAAAGATGGCCCTCGGGTTCTGGCAAGGCTCCTCGGAGAATCACGAGATTTGCGAGGCGTTGTTTCGGGATCTCGAACATCGCGGCTTGGCTCTTGCCCGACGGATTCTCGTTGTGACGGATGGCGGGAGTGGGTTGATCAAAGCCCTCCGGGCCCGGTTCAGCAAGAAGCTGGTGCATCAGCGCTGTGCCATTCATAAGAGCCGGGATCTCCAGCGGCACCTGGCCAAGCCCTACCGCCTGGAGGCGCATCGGCGGCTCATGACGGCGTTAGAACAAACGAGCGATGCCGATGCTCGGCGCATGCGGCGGGAGTTGGAGACGTGGCTGCGGACGAAGAACGAGTCGGCTGCAGAGTCGCTCGTCGAAGCCTTCGAGGAGTTGTTGACTCTGCATCGGGTGCACGTACCGCCGTTGCTCCGCAAGACGCTCCTCTCCCCAAACCCGAGCGAAAGTATGTTCTCATTGGTTCGCCACAGTGAGCGGAATATCAAACGAACACGGGGGAGCCACATGCTTCAGCGATGGCTCGGCACGGGGTTGCTCGCCTGCGAGGGGCGGTTCAGAAGAGTGAAAGGCTATGCCGCGATTGCACCGGTCATGGCAAGGATTGAGGCCGAGCAGACCGAGCCACAGCCGGCGTCGACGAAGAAGGCAGCGTAACCATTCCCATGGGGTTGCTCAGAAACTTTCAACGGAGATCTTGATAATTCCCCAGCAGCGCATTCTCTGCCGATCTGCCGATCCGCCGACCCGGTCAAGTGTCACCTGAATCTTAAACGTCACCTTGCGCCTTAAGCACCGGCAAGAAATCTAAAAATGCTGATCACGCCCGACTGCACTCGTTTCAGATCAGATAAGAGATGACACGGGTCAGACCCCGTCTATCTTGCTTGTGTTCCTGGCTTCCTCATGATTTGCAAAGCCATTGATCGCCCATTGCGACAACCACCAAGAACCTGTCGTACCAGGCGTTGCTCCGAGTGGTATTCACTGGAATGCACACAACAAGATGTGACCCAGTCTAACCGCAGTGTTGTCATGTGGTCGGTCACTCTTTTGTAGGCCTTAAATTTAAAAGCATCTAGGTGCAAGAGCTCCCGGCGAGGAATCCAGGCACTTCGCAATGTCTAGCCAATGTTTTTTTGGCATTGAAGGACTCGACACTAGCGGCAATTCGGCAGATCCTACTCCTCCATTCCCCGTCGAAGAAGAAATGGCCACTATGCCGACTGCCACCAGCCCTGTTGCAACGATCGCTGCAATTATGTCGGACGTCGGAGATCTTGGCTCGGTCCAATCTCTATTTGGAAACCATGCTTTACCGATGAAATCATGACATGAAGAATATTCCTCCTTCATGGCCTTTAAATGATCGCAGGCCATGTGGACTCTTGAATTTCCTCTTCCCGCATGTGTTCTGGCGCTCAATTGTATCAATGCGAGTTCCGCCATCCCATCATCTGGCAAAAATTTGGTTGCCTCCCAGTACGATATAAAAGCGTCATCCCCCTTCCCAGCTTGCTCCTGAGTCACCCCTCGAGTAAGAAGGCCTTGCCTAGCTAAAAATGCCAATTTGGATTTCGATATTTCTCGATCCAAGGCTAATGCTGTGGCGAAATCACTTGCTCCTCGATCATGTTGCCCTAGCGATACATACGCGTGGCCTCGCAAGAGATGACCGAGGGCAGACCCTGGCATCAAGCGCAATCCTTTTTCAAATTCCGTAAGGGCATTATTGAAGGCTTTGGTTTTGAGATGCGCCAACCCCCGCTCATAGTGCGTAACGACAGAGCTCAGCGGGTCTTCTTCTAATCCTACGGCCCAGAACGGTTGTCCTTCTAAATATGTGAGGAGTTTGCGAAACTCTTGGTTTGTAAATAGCCACGTATAGGCATGGGCTTGGCTGTCATTCCATATACCTTTTAGATGAACGACATTCTCAATTCGCTCCACTTTACCTGTCCCGGCAGGAATGAACGATTGCAAGTTCTGCCAGTTCTGCTGGTGGCTACTAGCCACTCCGAGTTCGCTATACCCCAAAAACCCATCTCCCTTAAGGAGGACTGCAAAATGACAGGCATGCTTCTCAGCGTAGTATTCACGTGGATTCCAATGTTTGTAATACTTTGCGTAAAATTCAAGGGGGTGGACCTCAGCATCTAACCCAAAGTATGGTTCGCCATGTTTCACTATTCCCAAGTAGGGAGTGATGCCATTACTCTGCGGACCTAATTGGACGAAACCGGCAAACGAAAGTTTTTCGTTTACGGGTCGTTGGTCAGGAGAAGATCCAGTTCCCTCAACAATCAGAAAGTAACCATCCGCCAAAGCGCTGATCTGCACGTAGGTACCTATGCCAGGAGGGGCATTTCCAGTACTAGCTTCTTTTTTGTAAACTCCTGGTAACTGCTTTAAGGTAGTCTGTGTCGTTAGATATTTGGTCAGATTTGCGCAGGGCCCTACTAACTCAAGATAGTCGCGCTTGGTTGTCGGACCGCTTTGAGCCATCCGACTGTTGTCAGACCGCTGGTGTACGATATCCCTATATTCAGCCCTGCTACGGATCTCCGTTGTTCGTGTCAGATGCGTCGCATAATGCTCAGGAGATTTTCGAATGGCTTCTTCCAAAACCTCTACTCCTTTTGCACACTGCCCGTTTTCGCAGAGAGCCAGCGCATAACCTACATCAAACCCTGGTAAATGAAGAGCTGACTTCTTGACGGACCCAAAGGTAGAAACCGCTTTGGCATATGATTTTCTCGCAATATACTCCCACCCTTCCGCATAAGCCCTTTCTTCCACCCAATGTTCACTCATGAAAGCGTATTTCACTTTTTCATAGGGCGCGGGGTCGTCTTTAAGGTTCAGTTCAACAACCTTTTCAAAATCGCTTGCGGCCTCTTTCCGATGATCCAGTGTTGTATGTGCGACTGCCCGATCTGCAAATTGCATGGCGGTGTTAGGAGTTTTAAACGCCGCGATCGTATTCTTGGCGGATTGAATCAGCCTTTGGCACGTATCCTTGTCTTTACATTTTCCAATCCGCATCAATTCGTCAATGCTGCGTGATTGCTCTAGGACGATACATCCCGTGGTCAGGCCAAATCCGAGGAGGAGACAAGCGGGCATTAAGAGCGCGTAACAAAATGACCGTCGAGGGGCTGGCGGTATTTCGGCACGTAAT
>JACOEH010000073.1 GCA_024998685.1 Nitrospira sp. | reverse complement strand
GATGTTCACGTGCGGCTTCTTCCGCTCGTATTTCGCCTTCGCCATACCCGCCTCCCCTAATTCACTAACTGCTACCTATTTTTTAATGATGGCTTCTGCAATATTCTTCGGCACCTGATCGTATCGGTCAAATTCCATACTGTAGGTTGCGCGCCCCTGCGTCCGAGATCGAAGGTCAGTGGCATAACCAAACATCTCCATCAACGGCACTGCGGCATCGATCGCTTGAGCCCCAGCCCGAACCTTCATACCCTGCACTTTCCCCCTTCGCCCATTCAAATTACCGATAACGTCTCCCATGAACTCTTGGGGAACCAAGACTTCAACTTTCATAATGGGCTCGAGCAAGACAGGATCCGCTTTTTTGCAGGCATCAGCAAAGCCCATTGAAGCCGCAATTTTAAATGCCATTTCATTCGAATCGACGTCATGGTATGACCCATCAATGACGGTCACTTTCACGTCTCGCAGAGGATAGCCGGCGACCACTCCTGTCTCCATCCGCTCCCGAACACCCTTTTCAATAGCAGGAATATATTCTTTGGGAATTGCGCCTCCCACGACCTTATTAACAAACTCCAATCCCTTACCGGCCTCAGACGGCTCGACCGTCATGACGACATGGCCGTACTGCCCTCGGCCGCCCGTTTGCTTGATGTATTTGGATTCCGCCTCAGCCTTCCGCCTGATCGTTTCCCTGAACGCCACTTCTGGTTTTCCGACGTTCGCTTCAACTTTGAATTCGCGCAACATTCGATCGACGATAATCTCGAGATGCAACTCTCCCATCCCGGCAATGATCGTCTGTGCCGTTTCCTCATCCGTCCGGACACGGAAGGAGGGGTCTTCCTGCGCCAACTTCTGAAGCGCAAAGCCCATTTTCTCCTGATCCGGCTTGGTCTTCGGCTCAATCGCCATTGCAATAACAGGCTCAGGAAATTTCATAACTTCGAGCAATACCGGTTGCTTCTCATCTGCCAAGGTATCTCCGGTGGTGGCCCCCTTGAGACCTACCGCCGCGACGATGTCTCCGGCATGCACTTCATCGATTTCCTCTCTCTTATTGGCATGCATTTTCAAGAGACGTCCGATCCGATCCTTCGTCCCCTTCGTCACGTTCAAGACCGGCGTACCGGTTTTCAGCGTCCCAGAATAGACTCGAAAGTATGTCAATTGACCGGCAAATGGATCTGACATGATCTTGAATGCCAATGCCGCAAACGGCTCACTATCGTCCGCCTTCCTCACCACTTCCTTGTTGCTGTGAGGATCCACTCCCAGAACGGGAGGAATATCGAGCGGTGACGGCAAATAATCGACGACACCATCCAATAACTGCTGCACACCTTTATTCTTGAAGGCTGATCCGCAAAGCACGGGAGTAATCTTCATCGAAATGGTCCCGGCCCTGATCGCACGCGCCACCTCTTCTTCCGTCAGCGGATGGCCGTTCAAATATTTTTCCATCACCTGATCATCGAATTCGGCGACTGCATCGAGCATCTTCTCTCGGTACTCTTGTGCTTGAGCGAGGAGATCACCGGGAATTTCATCGACCTTATACTTCGCACCCAACGTCTCATCGTCGTAAAAGTACCCCTTCATCCTGACCAGATCGACAGATCCCCGAAACTCAGCTTCACGTCCGATGGGGATCTGGATAGGAACCGGCTTAGCTCCGAGCCGATCGATAATGGATTGAACGCTGCCATAAAAATCAGCCCCGACCCGATCCATCTTATTCATAAAGGCAATACGAGGGACGTGATATTTATCCGCTTGTCGCCAAACCGTCTCAGACTGAGGCTCAACGCCTTGCACTGAATCGAACGCCGCTACCGCACCATCGAGCACCCGCAGTGAACGCTCTACTTCGATCGTAAAATCCACATGGCCCGGCGTATCGATAATATTGATGCGGTAGTCGCGCCAGAAACAGGTTGTCGCGGCGGCCGTAATAGTAATGCCCCGCTCTCGCTCCTGCTCCATCCAATCCATTGTGGCGGCGCCCTCATGAACCTCCCCTATCTTATGGGTCATACCCGTATAGTAGAGGATGCGCTCGGTGGTCGTAGTCTTGCCGGCATCAATGTGAGCCATGATACCGATGTTCCTTGTGCGCTCTAATGATGTCTGACGAGCCACTTCAACCCCTCTAAAAACACTTGTGCTGCAGATTAAGCCGCATCACACCGCTGCGATGTAGAAGCTCCCGGATCTGCGAATCGCAGCACGGCTCAACTGCAGCACAGAATGACGCTACCAGCGATAATGAGCGAACGCTTTATTGGCCTCCGCCATCCGATGCACGTCTTCCCGTTTCTTAACCGCAGCCCCCGTATTGTTCGATGCATCCAGCAGCTCGGCTGCAAGCTTTTCACGCATACTTTTCCCACCGCGCGTACGGGCAAACTGCGATAACCAACGGAGCGCCAACGATACTCGGCGTGCCGGTCTAATTTCGACCGGAACCTGATAGGAGGCACCTCCCACCCGACGAGACTTGACTTCAACGATCGGCTTCACATTATCCACAGCTGCCTTAAACACTTTCAGCGGGTCGCTGCCGGTCTTTTCCTGGATAACATCAAATGCGCCGTAGCATATCCGTTCCGTCGTACTCTTTTTCCCGCTACTCATCAGCGTGTTGATGAACTTCCCGACCAGTTTATCCCGGTATCGCACATCAGGAAGCACTTCCCGCTGACCCAAAAACCTACTGCGTGGCATATCAACCCATCCCAATCAATGTAATGATTTTCCAGACCCTAGAACCTACTTAGGCCGCTTTGCTCCATACTTCGAACGACTCTGCTTTCGGTCGGCCACACCCACCGCATCTAAAGCACCGCGCACTAGATGGTATCGAACACCAGGTAGGTCCTTAACGCGCCCCCCGCGCACAAGCACGATCGAGTGCTCCTGAAGATTGTGCCCCACGCCGGGTATATAGGTCGTCACTTCCATACCGTTCGTGAGGCGCACACGCGCAACTTTCCGCAATGCCGAATTCGGCTTCTTCGGTGTCGTCGTGTAGACGCGAAGGCAAACCCCTCTCTTCTGCGGACACGACTTGAGGGCAGGGCTCTTCGTCTTTGCTTTTACAAAGATCCGCCCTTTTCGAACCAGCTGATTGATCGTCGGCATCGCGTTCAGACCCTTTCAAAATGAACGAGCACTAACCGTCAAGTGCAGAGCCGCAGGATTATAGTGACGTAATCGATCACTGTCAAGCAGCAAGAATTCCACTGCTTACTTATGACCGAGCAGCTTCTCCTGAAACCACCGAGGCAGTTGCATCAGATGACACAGCAGGTGCCGCAGGTGTAACACCTATGGGTGCTGCATCCGGTTTTTCACTAATAACGAACGTATCCCTGTACTCTTCAAACCCTGACCCGGCTGGAATCAACCGGCCTACAATGACGTTTTCTTTCAAGCCCAGCAAATTATCCTCGCGTCCATTGATCGCTGCTTCGGTGAGAACGCGGGTCGTTTCCTGAAACGATGCCGCAGAAATAAAACTGTCCGTCGTGAGAGCCGCCTTGGTAATCCCAAGCAAGACGGGCTTGCCTAAGGCCGGCTTCCCATCGTTGGCGAGTACCCGTTCGTTTTCTTTTTCGAAGACGCTCTTGCTGACTTGACTGCCCGGCAAGAACTGGGTGTCTCCCGGATCTTCGACCCGCACCTTTCTCAACATTTGCCGCACGATGATCTCGATGTGCTTGTCGTTGATCGAAACTCCTTGCAATCGATACACGTCTTGAACCTCATCCACAAGGTATTTCTGCAACTCATTCGGACCCAGCACATCAAGGATGTCATGCGGATTCGCCGATCCGTCCATCAACGGCTCGCCTGCCCGTACCCAGTCACCTTCATGGACATTGACGTGCTTGCCCTTGGGAATAAAGTATTCCTTCACATCGCCCATCTTATTGTCGACAAGAACTTTGCGTTGGCCTTTCACGAAACCGCCATAAGAGACTTCTCCATCGATTTCGGTGATGACCGCCTGCTCTTTCGGCTTCCTCGCTTCGAACAGTTCCACCACGCGCGGAAGACCTCCGGTGATGTCCTTGGTTTTGGTCGTTTCGCGAGGGATCTTTGCCAAGACATCACCGGGATACACCGTGGCGCCTTTCTCGACGAAAATATGGGCACCGACCGGCAATAAGTACCTCGCCACAGCATTGGAGCCGCCGGTCACCTTGGCCGTCTTGCCGCTTTCATCTTTAATCGACACACGAGGGCGGAGCGTCTGACCGGTATGTTCAATGATGACCTTGCGCGATAAACCGGTCACTTCGTCGAACTCGTCCTTCATCGTGACACCTTCGACGATATCGCCATACGCCACCCTCCCACCGACCTCCGTCAAAATAGTCAGAGAATACGGGTCCCACTCGACTAATTTCTGGCCGACGACTACAGGATCGCCGTCTTTAATCTTGATCTTTGCCCCATACACCACCGGGTACTTTTCACGTTCTCGCCCACTGTCATCGACGATCGCAATCTTCGTATTGCGATTCATCACGACCCATTCACCTTCTTTATTCCGCACCGCGATACCGGCGTTGTGAATATCGGCGTTCTTTTTGGCATCGAAACTCATGAACTTAATTCGCCCGGCATGCTTCGCCTCCAGCACCGTTTGTTCGACGACCTTGCTGGCCGTACCGCCGATGTGGAAGGTCCGCATCGTCAGCTGCGTGCCCGGCTCGCCGATGGATTGCGCGGCAATGACACCGACCGGCTCACCTTTTTCCACCAGCCGCCCTCGCGCCAGATCGCGGCCATAACAGGCACGACAGACTCCACGCGGTGATTGACAGGTCAGCACGGATCGAATCTTGACACGGTCGACTCCGGCCTCAACGACCGACTTCGTCAAGTCTTCATTGATTTCTTCATTCCAAGACACGATGATTTCCCCTGTAACGGGGTCACGAATATCTTCCGCCGCCAAACGACCGAGAATGCGTTCCTCCAACGGCTGGATAATTTCACCGCCTTCCACTAAGGCGCTGACGATAATACCGTCGCGTGTTCCACAATCGATCTCGTTGATGATGACGTCCTGGGCGATATCGACCAATCGACGGGTCAAATAACCTGAATTGGCGGTTTTCAGAGCCGTGTCGGCAAGACCCTTACGAGCACCATGCGTGGAGATGAAGTACTGCAACACCGTCAACCCCTCACGGAAATTGGCGGTGATCGGCGTTTCGATGATCTCACCGGACGGTTTGGCCATCAGCCCGCGCATGCCGCCCAATTGCCGAATCTGCTGAGAGCTGCCTCGAGCGCCTGAATCGGCCATCATGAAGATCGGGTTGAAGGATTCGGCTTTCGCCGGATCACCTCCGGCCCCGAGTTCCTTCATCATCTCATTGGCAACCTGCTCAGTGACATGCGCCCAAATATCGATCACCTTGTTGTATCGTTCGCCGTTCGTGATCAAGCCTTCTGAATACTGCTTCTCGATCTCGTTCACTTCGCGCTGCGCCTTCCCGATGAAGTCTTCCTTCTTACTCGGGATATGCATATTGTCGATGCAGATCGACAAGCCGGCTCTCGTCGCATAGGTAAACCCGATATCTTTGATCTTATCTAGAAACTCGACAGTGTCTCGATGACCGGTCTGTCGATACACGGCGTCAATGAGTTTCGTCATCTCCTTTTTGGTCATGAGCTTGTTCGCATTCGCGAACGGCAAGCCTGGAGGAAGAATCTCGGACAACAGAACGCGACCGACGGTCGTTTGCATCAATGTACCGGCAATGCGGACCTTGATGCGCGCATGCTCTTCCACTTCCCGCGCATCAAAGGCGATCCTCACTTCCTCGGGAGACCCAAACACCTTGCCCTCACCCTTTGTGCCTAGCCGCTCTTTCGTCAACCAATAACAACCCAGCACCATATCTTGCGACGGCACCGCGATCGGCTTGCCGTTGGCCGGGGAAAGAATGTTATTAATCGACATCATGAGGACCCGTGCTTCAACCTGCGCTTCAACGGACAATGGAACGTGCACCGCCATTTGATCCCCATCGAAGTCCGCATTGAACGCCGCGCAAACGAGCGGGTGCAATCGGATCGCCTTACCTTCCACCAACACAGGATCGAATGCCTGGATACCCAATCGATGGAGCGTCGGCGCTCGATTCAGCAATACCGGATGTTCCCGGATCACTTCATCGAGAACATCCCAGACCTCAGGCCGTTCTTTTTCGACCAGTCGTTTGGCGCTCTTAATGGTGGTGGCCGCTCCTCTGGCTTCCAGCTTGTGGAAGATGAACGGCTTGAACAATTCCAGCGCCATTTTCTTCGGTAACCCGCACTGATGGAGGCGCAACTCCGGCCCGACGACGATCACGGTACGGCCGGAATAATCGACGCGCTTCCCGAGCAGGTTCTGCCGGAACCGTCCCTGCTTTCCCTTCAGCATGTCGCTCAACGATTTTAACGGACGTTTGTTGGGGCCACGAATCGCGCGCCCGCGGCGACCGTTGTCGAAAAGGGCATCCACGGCCTCCTGCAACATCCGCATCTCATTCCTGATGATGACGCCGGGTGCCTTCAGCTCCATCAATCGTTTCAACCGATTATTCCGGTTGATTACGCGACGGTAGAGGTCGTTCAGATCGGACGTAGCGAATCGTCCCCCATCGAGCGGAACCAGGGGACGCAACTCCGGCGGCAGCACCGGAATAACATCCATGATCATCCATTCCGGCTTATTCCCGGATTTGCGGAATGCCTCCAGCACTTTCAAGCGCTTGGCGTACTTCTTCTTCATGGCCGCCGAGGTCGACGCTTTTGCCTTTACTTGTAGGTCATCCCACAGCGCATTGATGTCGATCTTCCTCAGTAAGTCGCGGATGGCTTCCGCGCCGATTCCGATCTTAAACCCGCTTGAACCGAATTCAGAAACAAGAGTACGTAACTTATCCTCCGGCACCAATTCCTTTTCCGTCAGATCAGTTGAGCCCGGATCCACACACACATAACTTTCAAAATAGAGAATTTTCTCAAGCTGCTTGAGGCTCATATCGAGCAAGGTGCCGATCCGGCTCGGGACACCCTTTAGAAACCAAATATGGGCGACGGGCGCAGCCAGCTCAATATGCCCCATCCGTTCGCGCCGAACCTTGGATTGAATTACCTCGACACCACATTTGTCGCACACGATCCCACGGTGCTTCATGCGCTTGTACTTCCCGCAATTGCACTCCCAATCCTTGGTAGGGCCGAAGATCTTGGCACAAAACAGCCCGTCTTTTTCCGGTTTGAACGACCGATAGTTGATCGTTTCCGGTTTCTTGACTTCACCATATGACCACGACCGAATTTTCTCGGGCGATGCGATACGAATCCGCATCGAATCGAACGACACCGAATCCCGTTGCTTTTCAAATAGTGTATATACGCCTTCCAAGGTAGTGACCTCCTCTGATGCCGGGTTTCAGCCGGCACACAAGCGGTTAGTCTTGTGTCTTGACCAACTCTACGTCGAGTCCCAAGCTCTGTAATTCTTTGACCAACACATTGAACGACTCCGGCAACCCGGGCTCGAGGAACGGCTCACCTTTGACAATCGCTTCATACATACGTGATCGACCCGGCACATCGTCTGATTTGACGGTAAGGAACTCCTGCAGAGTCGATGCCGCCCCATAGGCCTGCAACGCCCAGACTTCCATTTCTCCCAACCGCTGACCTCCGAATTGAGCCTTGCCGCCCAGAGGCTGCTGGGTCACGAGAGAATAGGGACCGATTGACCGCGCATGGATCTTGTCGTCCACCAGATGGTGGAGCTTCAGCACGTACATATACCCGACAGTAACCGGACTTCCGAACGGCTCGCCGGTCTTACCGTCGATGAGTTGCGACTGGCCGCTCACCGGCAATTTGGCTTTTTTCAGCAGATCCTTAATTTCCCTCTCTGCAGCGCCATCGAAGACGGGACTGGCCACTTGAATACCTAAAGCCTTAGCCGCCCATCCAAGGTGAGTCTCTAGGATTTGCCCGACGTTCATACGTGACGGCACACCCAGAGGATTGAGCACGATTTCCACCGGAGTCCCATCCGGGAGATACGGCATATCTTCCTCGGGTAAAACCCTCGACACGACACCCTTATTACCGTGCCGGCCGGCCATCTTGTCCCCGACCTGAATCTTGCGTTTCATGGCGATGTAAACCTTGACGAGCTTGATGACACCGGGAGGCAGTTCATCCCCTCGCTTTAAGCGCCCTACCTTTTCGTCATACAGCGTTTGGAGGATTTCAATCTGCTCTTTCGCCCGTCGTTCGACATCTTCCAGTTCTTTTTGTTCATCAGAATCACTCAGAATGATGTGCCGCACCGTGTCGTCCGGCAACCGCCTGAGAACCTCCGCCGTCAGTTTACCCTTCTTCTTCAAAATGACATCGCCGCTCTCAGGATCCATCAGATCGCGGCCGACCACTTTGCCGAGCAACAGCTTCCGAATCTTCTTCGTCTTTTCTTCATCGATGATCCGCAGCTCTTCATGGTGATCATGCTGCAACTTCATCTGATCGTCGGTCTCAATGCTCTTGGAACGCTCGTCTTTGTCGAGTCCTTTGCGAGAGAAAATTTTGACATCGACCACGATACCTTCCACTCCCGGAGGCACGGTCAACGATGTATCCTTCACATCGCCCGCCTTCTCGCCGAAGATCGCGCGGAGCAGCTTCTCTTCCGGCGTCAGTTGGGTTTCACCTTTGGGCGTCACCTTTCCCACCAAAATATCGCCCGGCTTGACCTCCGCACCGATGCGGATGATCCCGCTCTCGTCCAAATTCCTCAACGCCTCTTCTCCGACATTGGGAATGTCTCGCGTCACATCTTCTTTCCCCAGCTTGGTATCCCTGGCTTCGACCTCAAACTCTTCGATGTGGATCGAGGTGAAGGCGTCCTCGCGAACCAATTTTTCACTGAGCAGGATGGCGTCCTCGAAGTTGTACCCCCCCCACGGCATGAACGCCACAAGAACGTTCTTGCCCAGCGCGAGCTCCCCATGATCAATCGCCGGTCCATCTCCAAGTACCTGTCCTTTTTTGACCGGCTGGCCGATCCGAACGACGGGGGTCTGAGTAATGCAGGTATTTTGATTCGATCTCTGGAATTTGATCAGGTCATAGACGTCCAGCCCTGAGTCCTTCCCCCTCTTGCCGTCCTTTGAATCGGCCCGCACCACGATGCGGGTGGCATCGACGCTTTCCACGACCCCCGCTCGACGCGCCTGGATGACATACCCGGAATCCCGCGCCACCACCGCTTCCATCCCGGTCCCGACCAGAGGGGCCTCGGACGTCACGAGGGGAACCGCTTGGCGCTGCATGTTGGAGCCCATCAGCGCACGGTTGGCGTCGTCATGTTCCAGGAACGGAACGAGCGCGGTCGCGACACTCACCACTTGCTTCGGCGATACGTCCATGTACTCAATCTTATCCGGAGTGGCCAGGACAAAGTCTCCACCGTGCCGGCAGGAGACGGTTTCCGATACCAATCTGCCCGCTCCGTCCAATTTTGAGTTGGCTTGGGCGATGATGTATTTATCGCCCTCGATCGCCGAGAGAAACTCGATTTCATCCGTCACACGCCCCTTGCCGACTTTCCGATAGGGTGCCTCAATGAATCCGAACTGGTTGATCCGTGCGTAGGTCGCCAGCGAAGTAATCAATCCGATATTGGGGCCTTCCGGTGTCTCGATCGGGCAAATACGACTGTAGTGGGACGGATGCACGTCTCGAACTTCGAAGCCGGCCCGCTCTCTCGTGAGTCCGCCCGGACCAAGAGCCGACAGGCGCCGTTTATGCGTAATTTCAGCCAGGGGGTTTGTTTGGTCCATGAATTGAGACAGTTGACTGCTGCTGAAAAACTCCTTGACGGCCGCGACAACCGGTTTGGCATTAATCAAGTCATGCGGCAGCACCGTTTCCATATCAAGAAGATTCATGCGCTCCTTGATGCTTCGCTCCATCCGCACCAAACCCAGACGGAATTGATTTTCCAGGAGTTCGCCGACGGACCGCACACGGCGATTACCCAAATGATCGATATCGTCGATTTCTCCTTTGCCGATCTTCAGATTGACGAGGTAGCGGATGACCTCCACGATGTCTTGAGCGGTCAGAGTGCGCTGCTCGAGCGGCAAATCCAAACCGAGTTTTTTGTTCAGCTTGAGCCGGCCGACCGGAGACAAATCATAACGCTTGGAATTCAGGAATAGATTGTCGAATAAGGCCCTTGCCGTATCGACGGACGGCGTCTCACCGGGGCGGAGACGACGGTAGATTTCGACCATCGCTTCCTCCTTCGACCCGATTTTTTCCATCTCCAAGGTGTCAAGAATCACCGGTGTCGCGGTGGCCATATCCAGATAAATGACCTTGAATTCTTCCACATCGCTTTCAGCGATCTGTTCGACCATCTCGGCCGTCAATCGTTGATTTTTCTCCGCCAACTTGTTCTTCTTCGAGTCGACCAATTCCGTAAGAATGGCGCGCCCTACCAACTCCGTGGGCAGCAAGGGAATCTCCTTCACTCCCGAGGCCTTCAGTTTGGCAATCAAGCCCTTCGTCAACCTGGCTCCTTCCCGCACCAGCGGTTCCTTGCCGCCTTTGTCCGTCACCTCGGCGGAACACCGAAGTCCGTGATGGATCTCGGGATCCAGCTTGCGGAACATTTTCCCGTTCGACACGCGAATTTCTTCCACAGGATAGTACATCTTCAGCAAGTCGTCGCTCGAGAAACCGAATGCTTTCAGCAGAATGGTGGCCGGCATTTTTCGGCGGCGATCGATCCGCACATAGAGAATATCCCTCGCATCGAATTCGAAATCGAGCCATGAGCCCCGATAAGGAATAATCCGGGCAGAATACAAGACCTTGCCGCTTGCATGGGTCCGGCCCTTATCATGCGTAAACGACGCACCCGGCGAACGGTGAAGCTGGCTGACGACGACCCGCTCGGTCCCGTTGACGATAAAGGTTCCCCGCTCGGTCATGAGCGGCAATTCACCGACATAGACTTCCTGCTCGCGCACATCGAGCACTTTCTTGCGGGGTCCCTTGTCCTCCTTATCGAGCACGACCAAGCGGACACGCAGCTTCAACGGAACCGCGAAGGTCATACCTTGCTCAAGACATTCGCGCTCGTCGTACTTTGGTGTCCCTAAGGTGTAACTCGAAAATTCAAGCACGGCCGTATTGTTATAATCCGGGATTGGGAATACGCTTGCCAACGCCGCCTGCAATCCATGATCCTTCCGACGTTCCGATTCGACCTCGAACTGCAAAAACTCTTCGTATGAGCGCTTCTGAATTTCGATCAGATCTGGAATATCGATGTTGGTTCGAATGCGAGAAAAATCTTTCCGCTCGACGAATTCTTGTAGCGTCGTTTCGGACATTCCTACTCCTCCACGCTGGTTGGCGGTGAACGGAAGTCACTGGTCGTCGGCCATCAGTCAACGGGGCTGACGCGACCGCGCTTCAGACGATTGACCGATGATCAGTCACCAGTGACCGATGACAGCTTTACTTGATTTCGACCTTCGCACCGCTTTCTTCGAGCTTCTTCTTGATCGTATCGGCTTCTTCCTTGGCCACCCCGGTCTTGACCGGCTTCGGCGCGCCCTCCACGAGGTCCTTGGCTTCCTTCAGGCCGAGACTCGTGAGCTCACGCACCACCTTAATGATCTGGATTTTCTTGTCGGCCGGTGCCGATGCGAGAACGACGTCGAATGCCGTTTTCTCTTCGGCAGGAGCTGCTGCTCCACCGCCCGCCGCCGGAGCCGCAGCCGCTGCGACCGGCGCCGCCGCCGTGACGCCAAACCGTGCCTCAAGCCCCTTCACCAGTTCGGCCAGATCGAGCACGCTCATGCTTTCGATCGTCTTAATCAATTCCTCTTGCGACAATTTTCCTTCAGTAGCTGGCATGTCCCCTTCTCCTTTCCGTTTATCTTGAATGGCTGCAATGACTCGTACAAACTTCGACAAGACCGCACTCAAAGTATAGACGACGCCACGAATCGGCCCTTGCATGGCCGACAGCAGCATGGCGACGAGCACTTCTTTCTTCGGCAGATTCGCAACGGCGACCAATTCAGCCGGCTGAAGAATCTTGCCTTCCAGCACCCCGGCCGTCATCCGAATCTTCTCTTCGCGCTTCTCCGCGCCGATGAAATCCTTCAGCACCTTTGTCGGCAGCACCGGATCGTCATAGCCGATGATCACCCCGGTCGGGCCCTTGAGATGCGCCTTGAGTCCGGCCAATATCGTCCCCTCCGCGGCACGCGCGGCGAGCGTATTCTTCACGATTCGATATTCTGCCTTTGCTCCGCGGAGTTGCTTGCGCAACTCGGTGACCTGATTGACCGGAAGTCCGACGCATTCCGTCAGAATGGCCAACCGTGCGCGACCGAATTTTTCGGTCAACTCGGCGACCGCCGTAACCTTCTCTTCCTTCTTCATCGCTCCCTCTTTCGTCGTTAATCGTTATTCGTTAAACGTCAACCGTTTCGACGATTCACGATTCACGTTGAACAGCCTTTAACTCCACTGCTTTGTCAGCGCAACGGTATCCAATTTCACTCCGGGCCCCATCGTGCTCGCGATGGTGGCGCTCTTCAGATAACGTCCCTTGCATGAGGCTGGCTTCGCCTTGATGACGGATTCAATGATGGCCGACGCATTGTCGTACAGCTTCGTGGGATCGAAGGATACTTTTCCGACCGGCACATGCACGATACCGGCCTTCTCAACCTTGAACTCGACACGTCCTTTTCGGATGTCGGCAACTGCTTTTCCGACTTCGAAGGTCACGGTGCCGGTTTTTGGATTCGGCATCAGCCCGCGAGGCCCAAGCACCTTACCGAGTTTCCCGACGGAGGCCATAAGGTCCGGCGTGGAAATGGCGCAATCGAAATCCATCCAGCCGCCCTTGATTTTTTCCATCAAGTCGTCGGCCCCGACGTAGTCGGCCCCCGCTTGCCTGGCCTCCTGCTCCTTTTCGCCCTTGGCAAACACCAAGACACGAACCTTTTTCCCCGTTCCATGGGGAAGCGAAGCCGTCCCTCGAACCAGCTGATCCGAGCGCTTCGGATCGATTCCCAGCCTGAGCGCGAGATCGACCGATTCGTCAAACTTCGCATAGGCCGATCGTTTCACGGTTTCAACGGCCTCACGCAATCCATAGACGCGCGGCTCCACATTCTTGATCGCCCCATTCATTTTCTTTCCCATAACCAGATGCTCCTTCGATCCCCGAATTAGCCTTATCAGCCTTGAATGACGACCCCCATACTACGTGCGGTCCCCTCGATAATTTTGGTCGCCCCTTCCACATCCGCCGCGTTCAAATCGGCCATCTTCTTCCGCGCAATTTCGTTCAACTGCTGTCTGGTGATTTTCCCCACTTTATCCTTCTGCGGCACACCGGATCCCTTGATGATTCCCGCTGCCTTCTTCAGGAGATCCGAAGCCGGGGGCGTCTTCATGATGAAGCTGAAGGTACGATCCTTATAGACCGTAATGATGACGGGGATAATGCTGTCCCCATCCTTTTGGGTCTTGGCATTGAATTGCTTGCAAAACTCCATAATATTGACCCCATGCTGACCCAAGGAGGGACCGACAGGAGGAGCCGGGTTGGCCTTGCCGGCAGGAATTTGCAACTTGATCTGTGCCGAAATTTCTTTCGCCATTTGGTTTTCTTTCTCCTTCGCGACCGACCAAATTTTCAGTCTTCACTCGTGACTGAAGACCGACGTCGACCGATCGGCTTAAATCCGTTCAACCTGCAAGAATCCTAATTCAACGGGGGTCGATCGGCCGAAGATGCTCACCATCACCTTCAACCGGCTATGGTCCTGATCGACTTCTTCGACGACGCCGTTGAACCCAAGGAAGGGACCATCGATGATACGAACGTTGTCGCTTTTAATGAATTTGACCTGCTCCCGTGGCTCGGCCTGACCCGCATCGACCTGTTTGAGCAAGGACTCCACTTCCTCATTCGTCAGCGGAGTCGGAACCGTGCCTCCTCCGACAAATCCCGTTACTTTCGGCGTCTCCTTGATCATCTGCAAGGTCTCATCCCCCAAGGGCGACTCCAACTCCACAAGGACGTAGCCGGGGAAAAACTTTCGTCGAGACGTCCGTCGCTTCCCGTCTTTAATTTCGATCACATCTTCCGTCGGAACGAGCACCTGTCCGAGCTTTTCGACAAGCCCCATTTGATTTGCGCGCTCCATGAGACTGGTCTTCACTCGCCCCTCAAAACCCGCGTACGTATGGATGACGTACCAGTTCTTTGTCATGCACCACCCTCAGGTCTTCGATGAATTACCGCTGAATTCCTCTTACCTCTGCCCGGCAGGCTTAGATGAATTTGCCGACCAACCAAGAAAGGAACGAGTCAATGACGGACAAATACAGCGACATCAAGATACAGAACACGATCACCACCGTCGTGGAGCCGATGGTTTCCGCACGACTCGGAAATGAAACTTTTCTCAGCTCCGCCCGCACGTCCGTCACGAACTGCCGAATCGATTCCGTCATACGCTTAAACATCAGTGACTCCGTCTTCAGTGGTCCGACTCGTGAAATTCTCAGCGACTATGAACCTCGCACAAGCCGCCATACCCCCTAATGACGACCCCAGAGATATCTCCTCCATCTGCCAAGAACCTTACTATGGCAGCAAGTACGAGCACGCTTGGGGTGGCAGGGGCACTAGGATTTGAACCCAGACTCTCGGTTTTGGAGACCGATGTGCTGCCATTAACACCATGCCCCTCCGTTGACTCAGTGTTGAGCGTTGAACTTTAAGTGCTGAGGTCGATCGTTTTTGCCTCAGGACTTAGGACTCAGCACTTCTACTTCACTTCCTTATGAGGCGTGTGCTTTCGGCAGAACTTACAGAATTTGTTTCGTTCCAACCGATCCGGATCGTTTTTCTTGTTTTTCATGGACGAGTAATTCCGCTGTTTGCAGAGCGTACAAGCCATGTCGATGATTTCGCGCATTGCAATCCTCGTTATTCGTTACTCGTTATCCGTGAACCGTCCAACAAACTTCGCCCTCATCTCTTCGATTCACGATTAACGATTCACGTTATTTCTACGCCAGAATTTCCGTGACGACGCCCGAGCCGACCGTCTTGCCGCCCTCC
>JACOEH010000072.1 GCA_024998685.1 Nitrospira sp. | reverse complement strand
AGTGCCGACAAGAGCGTAATTCACCATCAGTTACACGGAAAACTTGACAAGCCCTGAGCCCACGCGGATTCCCCCGGCTACCGCCCGACCCAGAGTCAGACACTTAGACGATCGCCGTTCTCAGGGCAACGGTGTGCGAAATAATTTCGACGCACAGCAGAAATTATGCGGGAACCAATACCGGACAAATTATGTGCGACAACAACCGGACACGTTAACTTGCTGTCTACAGGAACAGGCGATACCAGAGTCTACACCTCACTCAACCACACCCATAGGTTTGGCAGGCTTGCCTGTCGTTCGTCAATAGGCTTCTGCAAGGCCGGGCGACTGTGGGGCGATATGCCTTACGCTTACATTACCTGCTCGTTCAACCTGTCGAAAATCGGTAGGTTTGACTGATCTCGGTTAGCGATCATTTCCGCAGACAAGGGTCGAACCCACAGCCACCGGAACGTTAACACTCTGGATTGCGAGAATTGATGGATGGGACGCTCACTGCCATTGTCTCACCTCCCCACCCCAACCAGATCGATAAAATCGCCTTGTCGCGGGTTTAACAGATCAAAACCCAGTACTAAGTCATTGCCGCTATGCCCCCTGCTTCCCCTTGCCTCTCGCAACCACGGCAATCACCTGAAAAAGCTTCTCGACTCGGGCCTTGTATTGATTCATGAATTGAGCCGTCCACATCTTGTTGTATTCGATGGCAGCACTCTTCTTCATTCCTGCATCCTTTTCACCGAGCGGAGAGGAATAGTGCGCAATGAGGCGATCCAGTTCATCTTCTCCAAAACTCCTCGAATACGCATGCTTGAGATGATCATGGAGAGTCTCAACTTGCCCTATCGATTTTCTGATGTCCTTCAAGAATGCGTCCAGAAGCCGTTCGATGTCCTTCTTCTTTTCACCAGCCAGGTTCGGGTAGGTGCTCGCTATGGACTTTCTTATCTGTTGCTCGTATTCGCTGACATATTTCTGAGTAAGCGAGTCATATTCCGACTCGAGTTCTGAGACTCGGATAAGAGTGAGCAGTTTCTCGACCTTGATTGCCTTTTGATTTTCAATCGTTGCGGCTCCTGCGGCGCTCACACTGGAAACCAGCATCACACAACACAACCACCCACGCAGAGCAACCCGTGTAATTTTCACATGACGTCTCCCTTCCATGCCGTACATAATCTCACCTCTTGCGATCGAGTCTACTCCGATTGGACTGATCGTCAAGCAATCGAACGGCTTCTACCGTCAGGCTTTACTCAACCGAATCGGTCCGTAGGTTCGGCGAGCTTGTTGGAGTTCTCTGATATGCTTCTGCAGCGCAGGACCGAAGGTGGCGCGATACACTTCTCGTTTGAATTGCTTACTCTGACGTTCGATCTGATCGATCGCGTCTGCCAGCAATCCGACCAAGCTCCGACCTGAACCGGTGAGCCACCCAAGATGGTGATCGGCATAATGCAAGTCTTGTAGCGAATAGCGAACGGATTCGACTTCTTCCACACAACGAAATCGCGCCCGTTGCAAGTCTCGTTGAGTAAGACCGGCTTTCTTCCATCTCACCGCCCCGTCTCGTCCTGAAGCCCAGAGCGAAAGTCGCTGGAACAAGAGCGCGCCCATGGTGAACGTAAAGGTCGCATGAAGAATGCCACGCAACGGCCGGAGACTCCGCCGCCACGGTGAATAGAAGATCCGTTGGTTATGGTCCCCGCGATACATGACATATTTTCGCAGCAGAAGATTCAAGTGGTGATGGCTATTTTCATGGATCAGGTCGTCGATCAGATCGAGGTCGTCGCGATCGAAACAGTTGATGAATGACAGTCCGGGGCGATGCCGGTAACTGAAGCTGACCACCCCCTTCGCCTGCAGCGGGATAATGCGAGAAGTCAACAACGCCAGCACATCATGACCGTCAGGCCATGCGAGCCGGATGGTCTGCCGAGCGCGAGCAATCCGTGCAACCTGTCGCTGATCTGTGGGTTTTACGGTTCTCGGCTGACGATCCCTTCCGTAGACAAGCGTCGGACCGACGGTGAGGGGATCCTGACCGCTGTGGGTAGCGACGATTGGTGGATAGTACGTCCATTGCCATTGTCCCGCTCGTCCCCAACCCGACCAGATCGGGGAAGCTATCTTACCGACCTTCACCGTTATGCCGGTTGGTTCCACTCGAAATATCACGCGCCCTGATGCATGAGACAACCCTCGTTGAACATCTTTCGGCGCCTGGCACCACGCTCCGGTTATATCAACCGAGATCGTTCCCGCGAGTTCACTGCGCTCACAATTGTCAGTCAGGGTCCCGGACACATCCCACTGTCCCATCTTCCGCTGGCGGCACCATTTGACCGGCAATGCCGAGTCAAACCAGAGGGACTCCTGGACCAATTCTTGTGACAACTTCCGACACAGCCTGAACAATCGTCTCTCTAATCCCCTTGCATGAGGTTGGCCCGCCGGAAAGAGATCATCCAGATAGCCATGCTCAAAAAACTTCTCCTGACACTCTTCCAACAATTGTTTTGCAAACTCTGGTCGATCCTGTTCACTCTTGAGCTGCCGGAGCACATCCAAGAGATACACGAGGTCATTCAACGTCTCGATCCATCCGACAACTTTCCAATTGGAATAGGCCCCCAGTTTGAGAATTGCGCGGAGGCTGTCAAAAAAGTCGGTCGGAATCCTCAATTCTCCGGCCAGGTCAGCATGGTCGGCATGCACCTCTCGGCACAGGTCGGCAAACAACCGCCGCATCGAGAAGCGAAACTCATCCTGTAATTGCGCAAGCCGCTGCGAATCGAGAAGGAGCATGGCGGACCGATGACGCGTGAAATGCCGGGAAGACTCTAGCGTAGCAAGAGAATGGGCGCAAGCCGGAAGCCTGATCGGCTCTGTCATAGACATGATCACCCAGCAACTCATAGAGTAACGCAGGTACTCAATGATGATGTCAAAAACCTTCATGGCACTCTTGCGGGTTTTTACAGCAGATCGTACAGTGCCGGCAGAAGAACCGCACAGATCATGTAACCGGATTGTCCTCATGAGACCACATTGAGTCGCAGGTCGAGCCTTCGAATAGACAGCGGCATGGACTCGTTATGTTGACCGCGTCGGATGTGGCAGCGGTTCTTACGGAGATTTCTCCTCTCCTGCGCGGCGGTTGGATTCAGAAGATCCAGCAACCCGCAGACCATACGTTGGTGTTGGATGTACGCGTGCCGGGCCAGACCCATCGGCTGCTGATCTGCTGCCGACCGAGCCTCGCTCGTTTGCACGTCACCACACACTCATTAGCCAATCCTCCAACACCCCCACCCTTCTGCCGATTTCTCAGAGCCCATTTCCAGGGAGCGCGGATCGACGGTATTCGTCAGATTGGGAATGACCGTATCGTTGAATTGCAGATTACGGGGAGAGAGGGACCGCACACAATCGTATGTGAATTGACCGGCAACAAGGCCAATATCCTGGTCCTCGATCCCGAACGCCGAGTGCTGCGGGACCTCAGCCGCCAATACCGTCTCGCCGGACAGGCCTATGTCTCACCATTTCAACGCAACATCGTCCACGAAACGGCCCCCAGCCGTTTCGCAGGTGCTGTTGGAGGCAGCCTCCCTGTTTCAGAGACAATCGATGCGTATTACCGCGAACAGGAGTCCGCACGTGCCATCGACCGTATAAAAGAAGATCGTCTGCGCATCCTCAAAAAAACGCTTAAAAAAGAGCAGCGATTGATTGAGGCCTGGCGGCACGACCTATCGAGAGCCTCCGCCTATCTCGGCTATGCCCGGTATGGAGAATTGATCAAGGCCAATCTCAGCGCGATCATGAAGGGAGCCGATCATATGGAGCTGACAGATTATTTCGATGATGGACTTCCCGCTATCACGATTCCGCTCGATCCTATGAAATCGGCCCAGAGCAACATGGATGACTACTTTCGCAAGCATCGAAAATATCTTGCAGCCGAACGTGAACTCAAGCCGCGTATCGAGCAAGCGGAGCACCGCATAGAGCGGCTGCGCCAGGAGATCACGCACATGGAGGAAGGAACGTGGACTCCGCCGGCCATGCCGGCCTCTCCTGCGAATACTCGGACGATCGATCGAGCAGCCACGGACAAGAGCCGATCGACCGGGGATCAACGACGTGGTCCATTCCGCCGATTCACCTCGACGGATGGTCTGCCGATCTTTGTCGGACGCAATGCCCGAGAAAATGACGAGCTGACGTTCGGCCTGGCCAAGAGCGACGATCTCTGGCTGCACGCTCGCGGGACACCTGGCTCGCATGTCGTCGTGAGATTAGGCAAAGGAACCGATTCCCCGCCGGAAACCATCCGTGACGCTGCCATGTTGGCGCTCCTCTACAGTGATCTCAAAAAAAGCGGCAAGGGCGAGGTGATCTATACGCGGCGCAAGTGGGTCAAGAAGGCGAAGGGTCAGGCGCAAGGAGCGGTTGTCGTCACCCAGGAGAAGTCGATCTTCGTGTCGTTAGATCGCCGGCGGCTTGATCAATTAAAGGCACGATCCTAGGCCGATCACCGGGACAACGCTCCATTGCGGCCACGCGTGGGCGTCCACTCATCGACGCTTGACAACAGCGTTTCATACCTAGTAGTATCCCCCCCCTCAGCTCTTGCTGGTTTATGCCAGTATATTTTACACAAGGTTTTTTGCAGTCGGTCTTCCCTTTATTGCCGTCCTGCCCAAGAGGCAGCGCAGAGTGAGGGAGCGCCTATCACTGTGCCAGTGCAAACCGTTCCAGAACCTGCTGCTTCGGTAAGGAAGCTATCCGGGCTCACCAACCGAGAGCGAGAAGTGCTCGAAGCAGTCGCGACCGGTGAACCGAGCAAGGTAATCGCCCGGCAATTCGGCATCAGTTCCAGGACGGTCCAAAAACATCTCCAACGTGTGTATGCCAAGCTCGGAGTGAGAGGCCGAATCGCGGCTATTCTCTTCCTCACAAAACCATAACGATCAGCGATCCACCGGTAGCCCAAGGATATTAGAACAACTGACACTTCAAGTTCCCAAAGCTGCCATTTGGGTTCCCTACTTTATGGTTTCGAAACGCGTTAAGGCGACCTTTGTCAACTGATTAGACTGCTCTATTCTCAGGAGGAACCATGCGACTCGAACGATTGCGTTTGTTTGCTATCGGAATGCTGGCCATAGTGACAGTCGCATGTAGCGGCGATGGCGGTAGTGGGAGCAATGAGACTCCTCCTGCGGCAACGCCGCTCACTGGTGTCTTTCTTGATAGTCCGGTCCAGGGACTCGGGTATAGCACGACTCCATCCGGCATGTCTGGTATCACCGATGTAAATGGGCAGTTCAAGTACAATTCAGGAGATTCAGTCACCTTCGATCTCTATGGTCGGACCATTGGAACCACTGTCCCGGCTGCCCCCATCGTAACCATACTCTCAATTTTCAAAGCCACAAGCTTAACAGATACTCGTGTCGTCAATTTGTCGCAACTGTTGCTCACGCTGGGAGGGATTCCGTCCGGATCAAATCCGATCACCGTGCCTGCGACAGCTCCAGCAAACTTTCCGGCGTCGCTCGATTTCTCAGCCGCGAACTTCGATACCTCGTTCCCTGGGCTCACACTCGTCTCGGAGGCTGATGCGAATACACATCTCCAAGCGAGTTTCGCAACCCTCTCGGTCTCACTGAGCGGCACCGGCGCCGGAGGAGCAGTGGTGACATCCAATCCGGCCGGCATCAATTGCGGCGCTGTTTGTACCGCAGCCTATGTCACGGGAACTTCCGTCACCTTGACCGCTACTGGTGCTGGATTCACGGGCTGGAGCGGCGGAGGCTGTACCGGTACTGGCACCTGCCTAGTCATGCTGAATTCAAACACCACAGTCACGGCGACGTTTGGCACATCGTTACCGACAATGACGACTCCCCGCGCCGCTCATGCAGCGGCACGTCTCACCAATGGGCAGGTCCTCATTACGGGAGGGTTCAGCTCCTCAACCCACCCAGGTCCCGCGCTCAATACCGCTGAGTTGTACAACCCTATCACCAATACCTTTACTGCTCTCATTGGAAGGATGGTCTCGACACGCACGAGTCATACAGCTACGCTTCTGCCTGATGGAAAGGTCCTTCTGGCGGGTGGGCAGATCACTGGCAATGATGGAAACGGTAATGACAGCGCGGAGTTGTACGACCCGACCACACAGACCTTCACGGTCATTTCGAATCGCATGACCGTCCCTCGTGGGTCACATGTAGCGGTCTTACTTCCTAACGGTACGGTTCTCTTGGCGGGAGGGTTTAATATGGGGTTCAATGATCTTCCCGTCGCCCATAACACCGCGGAACTGTACGATCCAGCAACCCAAACCTTCACCGCCATTGCTGCCAAGATGACATCCAGTCGTAGCGATAGCCCCGCCGCGACCTTGCTCCCTGATGGAAAAGTCCTCATAGCCGGTGGACAGAGGAGCAGCAAGGGTGGTGTCATATTGAACAATGCGGAACTGTATGATCCGGCAACCCAAACCTTTGCTGCCATTACAGCTACGATGTCCTCGGTTCGGGCGGCTCACACGGCAACCTTGCTTTCAACCGGCAAAGTGCTCCTGACCGGCGGGTATGACTTTCTATCCTCAACAACGCCACCGACCGCCAACACATTGCGCTCAATGGAACTGTACGATCCTACAGCTCAAACCTTCACGGCGATCACAGTTACGATGGACACATCTCGTGCCTTTCACGCAGCCTCCGCGCTTGCAGATGGTACAGTCCTCTTGACCGGTGGGATAACCGCTGTCCCCAGCAGCCCCTATGTTGTGCTCAATACGGCTGAAATTTATAAACCATAGGTGGTGCATGTAATCACTCAGAGTCATGACACCTGTGAGAGGCAGTGAAGTCCGCTCCTGGACTGGCCAGTGGCGCGTAGAGAGCACTCGTTGCAGCACAGACCTGCGCGATTGGCTCAAGTCAGTTATCACAGTGGTAGAGGTTCAATTACGTGCGGAAATGGAAGTTTTTCTCGCCCTGTACAGGATTCGGCCTTATGATTGGGCGGGAGAACTTCCATGTACGGTCAGCAAGATATCCGATCAACAGGAGCTTCGCCCACCATCCTCGTCGTCGACGATGAGCTTCCGATTATCAGACTCTGCAAAGCGTTGCTTGAAGGAGCGGGGTTTGTCGTGCTGGAGGCCGACGGTAGCTCCGAAGGTCTCAAGATCTGCACACAGCATCACGGTCCGATCGATTTACTCCTCACCGACCTTGTCTTGCCCCCACCAGGTTTCCAACTAGCTACAACCTCCAACCAATTCCCGCACGTCAATGGCCATGAGCTGGCGGTTCGTGCAACCATGATCCGGAGCGGACTTCGCATAATTTTAATGTCGGGGAATCCTGATAAGGACCTTGCCGGCCATGGAATCAAACGGGGAACACTCCCGTTCTTGGCCAAGCCGTTCGAGCGTGACCGCCTGATCACCCTTGTGCACACCGTACTCGCACAGCCGGCGCCGACCCTCGCAGTAGAAAACCGGCCACGCGCGGCCAATGATACCGACTGGTTCGGTTGAACCCGATACGACAGGCTACGGTCAAGGCTGAAGCTGAGGGTGGGCATGCTCCGTCATGAACCATCCGGCGATCGATAACCGCCGATGCTGACCGGCTGTGTGGTCCACGCGACAAACTCGATGAAATCGGGGGACGGTGAACATGACCAGCGACCCCGGGCGTGGCTCGATACAATGCGTCGGCACAAGATTGACGGCCCCGGCGTCACGATCCGTTCGCCGCTCGTAGATGATCAATTCCCCACCCCAATCGGGCTGCCATTCCTCATGAAAGTAGGCGACGACCGCGATCCGTCGGCGCAACGCTCGACGACCTTCTACGAGACGACCCTGATCCGTATCGTCATGAGTCAAGAGACAGTCGCCGGCGGAGTACGAATAGTAATTGAATCCCACATGGCGCCCGATGATATTCGGAAACGATTCGATATGGTCACGAATGCAGGCAAGCTGTAGTCGCGATAGCAATCGCTGTCCTTCTTCCGGGCCGATTTCAGCTTTGGCCCAGTTGCCGGAATTGGGAAAATCTTCCCTGACATGAGGCAGATCCAAGAGACTTTTCCAAGCCGCCTGGTTCATTCTTTCTCGAAAGAATTGTCGCTCTTCCGAAGACCAAAAATCTTCCACGACCAGCACCGGGCTCCTCCGGAAGGAGAACGACGGTAAATCGGCAGCTCTTATCGTCGATTGTGCGGTATCCATTTCCCTTCCTTGTCATGACCGCTCGTCATCAGCTGCGAGTCATTATCCTCTCCTCGGCTGGACAAAAAAAGAAGGGGCCGCCACTTTTAATGGCAACCCCTTCGTGTGACGCATTTGCCGATCAATTACCAGCGATCGCGCTTTCCACCGCCCCCGCTCCGACCGCCGCCACCACCGAATCCACCACGTCCACCGCCGCCGGCGCGCGGTTCTTGAGGACGTGCTTCATTGACTGTAAGAGTCCGGCCTCCCATATCCGATCCATTGAGGGCCGTAATCGCAGCTTGAGCTTCGGAATCCGAGGACATTTCCACAAAGCCGAATCCACGGGATTGGCCGGTGAACTTATCCGTAATGATCCGCGCCGAGGCCACTGCGCCATGGGCCGCGAATAAGTCACTCAATTGCTGCTCGGTCGCCGAATAGGGCAACCCACCGACATAAATCTTCGAACCCATCGGGGTTCCTCCTTTAGAATAATGACATTGTCTTGAGCACGAGGAACGGGGAAGGAGCGGGCCGAAGACGCGATCGATGCAGCGACTTAGGTCTGACTTCCGACAAGATTCCCGGACAAGGCAACATCGGCATTGTGGGTCTCCTCTGATGACACTCGGTGTCGCCGAGACCCAGAGCGACATGAGCCTGGGCTACCCTAGCACAGAGCCATCAGGATTACAACATCACTCCCCGACCCGTACCAGGAGACCTTGATCCTTACAATAAGCAACCGTTCGATAGAACCATGCGATGGCGCCGACAAGCAATGCCCCATTCAGGCACATCGCCCAGGCGAGGTTCCCAATGGGCGGTGCGCCTGTGCTCAACACGGTCCGCATGCCCTCAAAGATGTGTGCCGCCGGATTCGCCATCGCAATCATCTGCAGCCATTTCGGCAACACTTCCATGGGATAGAAGACACAGGAGATCGGCTGGAAGAGAAACACCATGCTCCAGGCGAGCACTTCGGCCTCTTGTCCGAACCTCATGATGAGCGAGGTCGTAAACACCCCGATAATCCACCCGGTAATGACCAAATTCAGCACGAACGGCATCAGCCATACCCCGACGACCAGGATGTTATACGAATAAAAAAGGACGGCACAGCTCGCCAGGACGATCGAAACGATCGTCACTTTCATCACGCTCATGGTCATCGTGGCGGCCAGAAACTCGCCGGGTTTCAGCGGGCTGGCGAACAGATTCATCAGGTTACGCGCCCACAGTTCTTCGAGAAAGGAAATCGTGATCCCCTGTTGCGATCGGAACAGCATATCCCAGAGGATCAACGCACCTAAAAAAAAGGTGACGAATCCCGGGACCTGGCTTTGGTATCGGGCCAGATAGAGCGTAATAAATCCCCAGATCACGAGATCCAGGAAAGGCCAATAAAAGATTTCCATAATGCGGGGCAAACTGCGGCGGTAGAGATACAAATGCCTGACGATCAATGCGGTGATGCGGTGCAGTTTCATCGGCAGGTCCCATGATCATGTCCATCATGACAGTCCCCGCATCCCTCATGTGTACCGAGAAGGTTCCCCATGAGATGCCGGACTCCAGCGGCGAGGTGAGCGCCTGCTCGCTGTCCGTCGGGCATCCGCCGTAGCCAAAGGGCCACCAACACCGCCGGCATCCCTATGAGTCCGGCTGCGAACGCAGTCGTCATACGCTCAAGGTGATCCATCCACCACACCAAAACGATCGCCAAGGCAAGCGGCACAACGCCTCCCACCAAACTCATGAATACGATACGCCGCTCACAGGTACGTCGGCTCAGGCCGACCAGGCTGATCGCCGACCAAAAGAGTCCCCAGGCCGCACTGAGCGCAAGCCCTCCCGTAAGCAATCCGGCGCAGCCATCGATCAAGACGTCTCTCACGATGATGATTGCCTCTGTTCCCGCGCAAACTTCAAGAAGACCTCTTCCAGATCGGCTTTCCCGAATCGGTCGACAATTTCCTGCGCCGTTCCCTCTGCCACGATACATCCGCGCTGAAGAAAAATGATGCGATCCGACATTGCTTCCATTTCACGCATGTTATGCGACGTGTAGAGGATACTCAGGCCGGATGATCGCCGCTCTTCCTTTAGCAAGGATCTGATCTTGTGGGCGACATCGGGATCCAAACTTGCCGTCGGCTCGTCAAGAAAGAGGATACGCGGGTCGGTCAGAAACGCCTTCGCCAATGTGAGTCTCGTCATCTGGCCGGACGATAACTTGCGGGTGATCTTGCCGCTGAACTCCTCCATCTCCAGCTTTTTGACGATGTCCTGGACGCGCCGAGCGATATCTGAAACCCCATAGAGGCGCGCAACGACCCAAAGATTTTCTTCTACCGTGAGCGACTGGGGCATGGAGATGTAGGTAGACGAAAAGTTGACTTGCTGCAGAATCTCCTCACGATGAGTGGAGAGATCCAGACCGAACATCTGAATAGAACCGGCTGTAGGGGTCACGAGTCCCAAGAGCATCTGAATGGTGGTCGTCTTCCCGGCTCCATTCGGCCCCAAGAGTCCCAGGATTTCTCCGGGTCTGATCTCAAAAGACACCCCATTGACCGCCGTAAAGTTGCCGAACCGCTTGGTCAGATCCGACACTTTCAGGACTGAGGTAGACATCACGCGACGGATTCTGCTCGATTAATTGAATAACAAAGCGCCGCTGATCTTCTCGGGAATATGGCAGGTCTCGCATTTCCGGTCTAACGTTTTCCCGCCATGCTGCGCCTTCCCATCGTGGCAGCGGAAACAATCACTGAGTGCCCTCGCGCGAAGGTAGGAGCCTTCCGGATGCGGAGGATACCAAGGTCGGCTGTCGGCCGAGACATGTCCGCGTGGAATGACAATAGGATAACCCTTAATGGACACATCATGCACGACGCCGGAATGACAAGTCGTACACCCTTCATCCTTTCCACGGATCTTGAACGCCTCCATGTGTCGGCGATGGCTCATGACCAGCCCCACTTCTTTTACCGGCGACGGAAGATCGCGCGGCGCCGTTTCAGACATGCGAAGGATATGGCGATGGCAACTGAGGCAGACTCCGGAATCCACCTTTGCCTTGAGATCGTGCGCGTCGGTCGGCGTTCCAAGTGCGTAGATCACCGCATCTCTGACCCCCGCCAAGACCTTGTCGGATAACCAGCCTTGAACACCGGGCCTCACATGACACGCCACACAGGTGACTTCCTTATGGGAAGACTTGGCCCAGCTTTCATAAGCAGGTGCGATCGTGTGGCACCCTGCGCAGAATGTCGGATGATCGGTAAGCGGTATCGCAGCTCCAACCAGAGCCATTGCTCCGATCACGAGGGTCAGCCACAGCGTAGCCTTAGACTTCCCGCTCATGCTCCTGGCGTCTAAGGGGGAACTGTTTGATCAAGAGGGCGGCAACACCGGCCACATCATCGAGATGGAGCACCGGCACAGGAAGATCGAGCGGCTTATCGGTGACCACCGCCAGAAGGCCGTCGGAAGAGTATGCGATTTCACCGAGCTGATCACGAACGATGATGATCTTCGGATACCCTTCGCTTTTCCACCCTTCGGCGATGATGAGGTCGTAGGAGGCATCCAAGAAACGATCACGCACTTCTTCAACTTTCAGCTGTTCGGAGACATCGGCAAACAACGCGAGGCTCCCCTTCGAGACCACCACAACACTAGCGGCACCGGCGCGTTTATGGCGCCAACTATCCTTCCCTTCCGTATCGAGATCGAATCCATGGCCCGCATGTTTCACCGTCGCCACGCGATACCCCGCCTTGACCAATTCGGGGATGACGCGTTCGATCAAGGTTGTTTTACCGCTGTTCGACCGGCCGATAAAAGAAACAATTGGAATAGACATGTGTGACCGTTACGTGTTTTGATCTAGCAGCAGGAGAGCCGATGGGTCTCGGAATGCCCATGCTCCGTACTAGCGGGCCATGCCTCGCCACTCAATAATTGGACGACCACCTCATCACCGGGATTGAGCCGCTCAACTTCTACCGGCACATCGATGAGACAATTCGCCTTGACCATGGACGTCAGAATACCGGAGCCCTGATCTCCGGTCGTTCGAACCTTGAAAACCCCTTCTTCTCTGGTAAGAATGCCGCGCAGGAAATGCCGCCGATCGCCTCGCTTGGAAAATCGTTCCTGAAATATGGCCTGAATCATAGGACGTCCATAGCTTCGACACCCGCTCATTTTGAGTAAGGCCGGTCGAACCAATTGCTCGAAGGTCACCATCGACGAGACCGGATTGCCCGGGAGACCGAACGCGAGTTTGCCCTGGATCTTCCCGAAGGCCAGCGGCTGACCGGGCCGGATGGCCAGTTTCCAAAAATTCATCTCGGCGCCGAGCTCGCGGAACACCGCTTTGGTGAAATCATAGTCACCCATCGAGACCCCGCCGGACAACACCAGTATGTCGGCATTCACCCCCTGCGCGATCTTTTCTTTGAGCGCCATCGGCGTATCACGCGCGATGCCGAGCAACAACGGAATGCCCCCCGCTTCTTGCACAGCCGCGGCCATCCCATAGCTGTTCGAATTGATGATCTTCTCCTCGCTGAACCGTTCGTCCAAGTCCGCCAACTCGTCACCGGTCGAAAGAATCGCCACCCGTGGCCGCTGATAGACACACACGAACGACTTCGCCAGGATCGCCAGCATCCCAACCTCGCCGGGACGGATTCTGGTCCCCTTCGCAATGATGCGGTCTCCTTTTTTGACATCTTCGCCCTGAGGTCTGATGTTGGCTCCCTTGGGTTCCGCCTTAAACACGCGAACCGAATCAGGTGTATGTTCCGTATCTTCAACCTTCAGAACGGTATCCGCCCCTTGAGGGATCGGAGCCCCCGTCATGATCCGGATGGCCTGTCCCACACCGACCGTTTTCGACGGCATCACCCCTGCCGGAACATCCTCAATGACCGAGAGGGTGACCGGTTTTTGAATGGCTTGCTCCTGTTTGATATCCTCCCATCTGACGGCAAACCCGTCCATGGCTGAGTTATCCCATGGTGGATTATCGCGCTCCGCGACGATGTCTTCGCTCAGCACACGGCCCACGGCGTCCAGAATCGAGATTTTTTCAGGACCCAACACCGGCGCAGCATCAAGGACGATCCGTTGCGCGTCGTAGAGTTGGGTCAATCCTGCCATGGCATCCGCAGCTTTCACTGATTGACTCCCTTCAGCGGTACCGCGGTCGACCGCCCCGCTTTCAGCAACGACGCGCTTTTTTTACAGAAGGTTTCCACCTGATTGGCGATACGGTGGTATGCTTCCGCCGTCGGCGTGTCCGAGTTGAACAGCGCAAAGGGTTCACCCGCGTCCGACTGTGTGACCACGTCCGGGTCAAGTGGAATCCGCCCCAAAAAGGGGACTCCCATGTCGATCGCGGACGCTTCCCCCCCGCCCTTTCGAAATACATCGATGTGGGTATGACAATGCGGGCATTCGAGCCCGCTCATATTTTCCACGATGCCGATGATCGGCACCTCGCTATCCTTGCAAAACGTGACCGACTTTCTGGAATCAAGGAGCGCGACTTCTTGCGGCGTGGTAATGATCACGGCACCGCTCACCGTGCCGAGCAAATCGATCGTCGTGACCGACTCATTCCCGGTTCCCGGCGGGAGATCGATCAGGAGAAAATTCAAATCCTGCCAATCGACACCGCCGAGGAGCTGATTGATGAATTCGTACTTGTAGGCATCACGCCAGATAATCGGGTCATCCGAGTTCTGCAGCAGAAACGACATCGAGGCGATCTTCATATTGTAGGCTTGGAAGGGAATAATCCCGCCGGACGTGCTGATCTTGAGCTTCTGACCTTCCGCGCCGACCATTTTGGGAATATTGGGTCCGTGAATATCCATGTCACAGATCCCGACATGCCATCCTTTGAGCGCCAGGCTCACCGCGATATTTGTCGTGCATGTGCTTTTTCCCACCCCGCCTTTATTGCTCATGATAAGGACTGTATGCTCGATGCGCTCCATCCGCTTGGCGACCAACCATCGGCTATGTCCTTCTTTATCCTTTTGGCATCGTTCGTTTTCATCGCAGATGGCACAAGCCCACAGATAGGTGCAGGCGTCTCCATCTCCATTTCCAGCATTGATGACGTTGAGTTCACGTGCCATAGAATGTCTTTCCTTCAAAAGTGCTGTCCGCCGCCTGCATCGCTCGCAGGACGTTCAAAAAGACGATGCGAGAACAAAACTGGTGAACTTTTCATCCTGCTAGTGTGGTCGTCCTCCGGGAACGTGCCTGCACCACCTGGCCTTTGTAGTATCAAGCAGTTAGCCCAACAGTGTCGAATAACTGTAACCGAAAGTTCAGTGGAATGTATAGCCGGGTGACTTAGTCTCGAAGAAATGCCTCTTTAGTCACTGGTAGAGTTTCACAGTCTGTGCTACCGCTCGCAGAAGCGCACTGAGCAGCGCACACACCAAGGTGGTCAGCAATCCAACCGGGGTCAATGTCGCTCTAGTAAAGGATCATGCCGATCGACCTGTTTTGCGGGGATTATATTTCCTTCTGAGTCTGTGCCCGCCGGTTTAGGAGTCAGGGCCGTCCCTGCGGAACGTTCCGGCGTGGAGGGATTACCGGGAGACCAAGCTGAACATCCGTTCATACAAAGTGAAAGGATGATGCACACGAGCATGATGCCGAGCTCACTTCGTAACGAGATCATGATTTCTCCATGGATAATGAAAGTAAACAAAAGCGCGTCACACGTGTTCGATCAATGACTATAATAGACGATTGCCCCATATCTCAATCTCAAACGATGCCTTCCACACATCTCTGGAAAGCCGGAAATTTCCTGATTGAAGCAGCTATAGACTGTCCATTCGACCAAGCTGCACTCACCAGTTAGTCAGCTGCGTCAAACTTCTCTACATTGCAATTATTAAAGTAACGGATAGCAGGAACAAACATGTAGCATGTCCAAGTGGCATGCGACTTGTTAAAAACGTCCACATAGGTAAGCTTTACTGGAAAATGTACTGCCATTACCCATCCCATGAAAAAAATTTGGAACTGGTTGATTCGATACCCGTATTCAGGAAGGGCATTATTCTAAAGACCTATGCCCTGAATGGCAAGATCCCTTAGGCCTTTTCCTTTTCACTTCTCCAAACTACACTTTGCATGAAAACTCCTCGCTGCCCATTGGCTGCCCGATAATTTGAACAAAAAATCTGAAAGCCTATATACGTAGAAACATCCACCCATCATCCCCTGTGGGTACCCCGCTTAACATCAACCCGGCCACTGTTTGCTATAAGCACGCTGCCATTGCACCGCTTCAAACCGGCGCTTACACTAACTCATAAAGAGACCACATCATGCATGCCCTAATTCTTCTTCTGGATCTGCTCACTCTGGTTAGCAATAAAGCCCTCGCTTGGCCGAACAATAGTTCACTGGGCGGGAATACCGATCACTCCTCGATCTGGAAGCAGCCCGACTACCACCAAGAGCTTCCGCAGAACAGCGGCAAAGACCAGCTGGAAACATTTCGCAAACATAATTACGACACGTACCAGAACGGCCCTCTGCCTGAGGCTCTGCGAGAAGAGCAACGCCGACGAGAGCGGGAAGCCAACAGCGATAGCTATCGTGGAGATACCGGTATTGATAAGTGTCGTTCGCTGTACGGTTGCTAAGAGGCGTTTACATCACCCTGTAAAACCCACTTCCCTAAGCTCGCGTTTCAGCTGGGCCTCACAGTCTCGAAATAACCTCCGCAAGAAAGATACGTGCTCCAAAGTTACTCCCACTTCCTGATTTCCCGGCAAATCAGGAAAGTATGGACTTCCCAGGCTTTCACGGACACCTTAGGGTGGTCGTTAGAACAGGGGGAAG
>JACOEH010000071.1 GCA_024998685.1 Nitrospira sp. | reverse complement strand
TCCTCTCTAGAAGAAGCATGATAACCAGTTACACAGTTATTCTTACACCCTCGACGAACTGTTCCACCAGCCCGCGTACGCGCGGGCGTTGCACCGTGATCGTCCCGCAGGTCAACGCCAGCCTTCGTGGTTTCCCCTACCCATTGCGGGACCCTGCTGCCGCATCCACCGCGACCCGGCGCACCGACTTCGCTCGGCCCAGCCGCCGCGTCACTTCTTCCACCAACAGCCGCTGGACAAACTGCTGAATGTGGTCGCGCACAAAGGTCTCCTGGTGGTCCCACCACTCACGGCTTGACGAAGCCTCAATTCCTGTGATCTGCTTCTGCATGGCGGTGTCTCCTTTCATGGCCGGGATTCCCCCGACCGGGTTTGGTCACCCGAAAGGTTGCCACCGCCCTCTTCCTATTTCCACACCTGTTGTTTATACCTCGGCCGGAGTGCCCAGCGATGGCTGTTTGAGTTGCCTCGCAATTCATAGATCTGCATTTGAGTGTTCAGAACTTGACCAAAGAGTAAGGCAGGAGGTGGGGTCGGGACTTGCAGTGATGCATCAGCTAACCAGCCCATTCAGCCGACGCCAAAGAGCGCGGCTGGCGGCGGAGGATCCAATCGTCTGTCGCCAATTCATGACCGTCCTGAATCTACTGGCATCACCGGTATCGCCATTTTCACCTCCCATCGCTTGGCGCGTGCTGACGCGGCGGCGACCGTCCGTTGAACTCGCGCCTCCACATTCCGCTGCGGCTTCCTCCGCTTAGCATGACGTGACACTCAGCCTGCTGAGGAATATCTCACTAAGCCAATCCGTCGCCGGCTTCAGCAGCGGTTCAGACGAGAGTTGCAGCGCGAGTGAGCAGCTCTATCCTGTAAGCCCTTTGTATCTAATCCGATCCACCTGTCATCCATTTCAGATACAGTTGCCCCTGTCCAACTTCGAGACAGCGCGCTCAGATTGTTGGAATGCTTGGCTTTCCGGTTGAAACGCGTGTGGCGCAAAAAATGCTTTCATGACCGATGGAATCGCGAATGAACAGAATGTCGCGGAGATTCTTTGGAGTGAAGATTTTTCGAAAGCAGGATAGCCCGGTATCAGCGCTGTTCCTCACTCTGAAACGGTCTGGCCGTCCAGCTGGAACTGTCTTCTGATCCCTATGGGTCCTGTCTTCTTGTATCGAAAGAGATTCATCTCTGAATCGCTTTCGACCAGAACACTTCTGAAAGAGGAGGTGGAAATGGACACTTCGTAGGAAAGAACAATACTGCCGGTGGTCAACCTGAAGCAGTGAGCCATAACGATGAAGGCAGGATTGATATCATAATTCACGTGAGTGAGACACAGCTTGTTCAGTAAATTTTAGTACAGAAGGAGAAACTTAATGCCTATTCTCGACATTCAGACGTTAGCGGCGAACCTTACCCAAGCCAAAGCACGATGGCAACCACGCCAAACTCCTCAATCGAACTTGAGTGATACGGCAAAGAAGGCACTCCTCGGAGTCGTTGTCGACCAAGCTGCACTTGCTTCAGCTATGGCGCCACGAGCCGAAAGAGACGTGGCAGCACCAAACTTTGATCCAGCAGTCGATTGGCGCAACCGCAACGGCAATCATGTAACACCTGTCAAAGATCAGGGTGGTTGTGGCTCGTGTGTGTCTTTTTGCACATCGGCCACGGTCGAATCTATGGCTTCTATTGAGAAAGGCCAACTGCTGGACCTATCCGAAGCAGATTTGCATTTCTGTTCGAGTCATGGTGCAAGCTGCGGCGGATGGTGGCCGGATCAAGCAATCGAGCAAGTCAAGACGCGTGGCATCCCTGATGAAGCATGTTTTCCTTATGCGAAGGCCTTCGAAGCACCGCCACCAAACCCGAAGTGCATCATCGGTCCGAATCGTGATGCGCGAGCAGTGAAGGTCACAAAATCCTCCACATTGGCCAATATCGCCGAACGCAAGAATTACCTCACTTCTGTTGGGCCATGCTGCGCCGTTTTCCATGTGTTTAATGATTTCTTCTCATATGGCGGCGGTGTCTATCACCACATCACCGGTGCTGACATGGGCTTGCATTGCGTGGAGATCATCGGCTATTCGGAAGCGGAGCAATGTTGGATCTGCAAGAATTCCTGGGGGGCAGGCTGGGGTGTCGGCGGATTCTTCAAGATCGCTTATGGTGAGGCCGGCATTGATACGGAATTCCCGTTCTGGACCGCCCAAGGCGTCATTCTTCCCGTGGTGCATGGGTGGAAAGGTTGGGAAAGCTTAGGGGGAATTATCACTTCAAAGCCTAGCGCCGTTTCATGGGGACCGGATCGCATTGATGTCGTTGCTCGTGGTACGGATTCTGCGGTATGGCATCGCTGGTGGGACGGAACAGCTTGGCGTGGCTGGGAATCTTTGGGCGGTATAATCCAAGGCGCACCAGCGATTTGTTCTTGGGCCAATGGCCGTCTCGATATTTTCGCAATTGGGACCAACCACCACCTTTTCCATAAGTGGTTTCAAGGTGGATGGAGCGGTTGGGAAGACCTCGGTGGTGTTTTATCATCGGAACCGGCGGCAGTGTCTTGGGGGCCGAATCGCATTGATGTTTTTGCGAGAGGCATGGATCAAGCGATGTGGCATCTCTGGTGGGATGGCGCTGGTTGGCATGGATGGGAAAGCTTAGGTGGCGGTTTGAGCACTGGTCCGGCTGTGGCATCGTGGAGCGACAATAGACTGGACGCGTTTGTCCGTGGTTACGACATGCATCTGTGGCACAAATGGTGGGATGGTCGTGCTTGGAGTGGTTGGGAAGATTTGGGCGGTATTTTGTCTGGTGAACCGGGCGCCGTATCATGGAGCCAGAATCGCATTGACGTTTTTTATCCTGGACAAAATTCGCATATGTGGCACCGTTGGTGGGACGGCTCGCATTGGAGCGGAGAAGAAGACTTAGGTGGTATTTTAAGTTCGGGAGTCGGTGTCAGCTCGTGGGCGCAAGGTCGTCTCGATTGTTTCGTCCAAGGCACTGATTCTGCCATGTATCACAAGTGGTATTCATAGATCAGAATAGAGACCGCTACGTGACATCTAAAACGATCGTCGTCGCTGTCGGTGGAGAATTTTCTGAGCGTCTTACATCAACTCCATCAACAGGATATCTTTGGGTAATACATGCACTCCCCAAGAGCATACAGTTCTTGGGGAGTGATTATGAAAATCCAGCAAGCGGCATTCGACCTGGTGATCCTGGTACCCAAGTTTTCAGGTTCCGAGTACTGAAAGCTGGAGAGCACATCATCACTTTCGCATTTAAGCGACAGTGGGAACGCGACGCGGTCGAGTCTCACACACTGACAGTAAAAGCCACCTAACAAGCTGTTGACAAAGTCCCTCAGCCGGTGGGGTCGCATCTCTTGTGCATATCAATCTTTCACCCGATTCTTGAGAGGCCATTGTGGCCGAAGTGCCCCAGCGATGCCCGTTTGAGGCCTCTCACGCTTTATAGACCTGCATTGGGCATTACGAGCATTGGCCAAAGAATAGCTAAACTGACACATGGATGAGACCCAAATGCTGCACTTCGTTTCATGGCTCGCGATCAACCGCCGACGTTGCCTCCAGACCCCGTCATCGAACGCTACAAGCGCGATGTCAATCGAACGCTGCTACAGGAAAACTTAAAGTTATCCGTCGGCTACCGTCCGTTGGACTCGCGCCGCCACATTCACTGCGGCTCTTCCGTTTAGCATGATGTCGTCCTGAGCCTGCTGCAGGATTATCTCACTAAGCGAGTCATCGCCGCTTTCAGCAGTGGTTCGACCGAGAGATGCGGCGCGAGTGGGCATCTCTATTCTGTAAGCCCTTTTTGTATCTAATCCGATCCACCTGTCATCCATTCAGATACAGTTGCCCCTGTCCAACTTCGAGACAGCGCGCTCAGATTGTTGGAATGCTCGGCTTTCCGGTTGAAACGCGTGTGGCGCAAAATATGCCTTAGCCATTCCAGGTACGCTCTGCGATTATAAACAGTAAAAGCAGAAAAAGCGGAGTGCGTGCAGGCGTTGCTTCGCTGACGACGGCAAATCTTTGCATGACATATTGAAGGACGGCATTGCGGTCGATTCATAGCAACCGACTTCATAGAAAGGGAGATCACATTATGGAAAAACAGGCCAGCCCAACGATGAGTAGCCATCATACCTTCTGCTCCATTATTCCACCCTATATTCTGGACCACCTGGCGCAATCCGACGAGGCCTCGGTTCGGCGGGTCGCGATCGAAGCGATCGCGCAGTCAGCGGCGGCGCGCGCCGTGCGGGCTACGATGACCATGATGCCGGGATTTGCGGCCGTGCCGTCCCCCGGCGGCAAGCTTCATCGGTTGATTTACGATGTCGAACAAGGTGGATTCAGCCAACTTCCCGGTACCTTGGTGCGCTCTGAAGGCGACCCAAAGAGCAGTGATCCGGCGGTGAATGAAGCTTATGGCTATGCGGGAACGACCTACAATTTTTACAAGAGACTCTTTGGACGAAACTCACTTGATGACCGGGGGATGACGCTCATTTCGAGTGTCCATCTTGGACAGAACCTCAATAATGCGTTTTGGACGGGAGAACAGATGTGTTACGGCGACGGCGACGGACGAATCTTCATCCGGTTCACGAAATCATTGGATGTCGTGGGGCATGAATTGACGCACGGCGTCGTGTCGCACACGTGCAATCTTGAGTACAAAAATGAATCCGGCGCGCTCAATGAACATCTCGCGGACGTCTTTGGCTCGCTCGTGAAGCAATGGCGCCGACGGCAAACGACGAAGAAGGCGGATTGGCTCATCGGCGCGGACATTATGGGGCCGGAAACATTGGCCAAGAGCCTGCGGACCTTTACGGAAGACAAGGCCTATGAGAATGATCCGTTGTTGGGCACCGATCCTCAACCGAAGCATCTCAAGCACAAGTACAACGGGACAGCCGACAACGGAGGGGTCCACATCAACTCCGGCATTCCCAATCATGCGTTTTACCTCGTCGCGATGGAGCTGGGAGGGAAGGCATGGGAGAAGGCGGGACGCATCTGGTACAAGACGATGCTGAAGCTGACGACGACCAGCCAATTTGCAGATATGGTCGAGACCACCGCTGAATCAGCGACGACTCTGTATGGGAGCGGCAGTCTCGAATACAAGGCTGTTGCCATGGCATGGAAAGCCGTGGGATTCTAGGCCCATGAAGGTGAGGTTCCGTCAGTCAGGAGGATTTGGGGGTCTCGTGCTCGGATGTGACCTCGATACCGACGTCATGCCGCGAGATGAAGCCGAGCAGCTTCTCCTACTCATCCGGCAAGCGAATATCCAGGAAGCGGGGGAGCGGAGACATCCGCATGGACGGGATCTGCTGGTCTACGAGATCGTCCTGGAAGAGCGAGGCCGGCGAACAAGGAGTTCATTCGACAGCATGAGCGCTTCACCACAGGCTGAATCGCTCGTACAGTTCCTCGCGCAGCATGCGCGCGCCGTTCCGCTGGAATAGTCTCAGCGTTCTCACTCGGAAGTTAGTCGCAGCGACTCCGGCCTTTTCTGCCAAGATCAGACGCGCGAGATTTGTTGCAAGGCAGAACAGCGAACCGCCGAATCAGCGCGACAGGTAGATCCTCACGTATCGAACGTGTCGTTTAATGGAGGGCTCCATGACCCCAGCGCAAGACTACATCAACCATCCAGACGTTCTGAAGGCACTGCAAACGGTGAAGAGCGAGTGCAGAGGCAAGGAATATTCCGACATCATCGATGCGGGCGATCATCAGTATGTCGATCTGGTCATGGAAGGCGGAGGTGTGCTCGGCATCGCGCTGACAGGGTACACCTACGTCCTCGAACAGGCCGGCATCCGGTTTCTGGGCGTGGGTGGGACATCCGCGGGATCCATCAATGCTCTGATGATTGCCGCTTTGGGTCCTCCGGGCCAATCCAAGAGCGAGCGTTTACTGGATGTCCTTTCACGAATGCCGATGGAGACCTTTATCGACGGCGATAGCGACGCCAGAGATTTTTCACAAGCGGTCCTGGACAAGGCCGGCATGGTCAAACTCATTTGGAAGGCCTCTCAGATCATCGACAATCTGCAGGACGATTTGGGCTTGAATCCAGGGAACGCCTTTTTGAATTGGCTGACCGCCGAGCTGCAAGGAGTCGGAATCAAGACGACGGCGGAGCTTCTTAAGCAGTTGCACACCGTTTCTCCAGGATTGGGCCTGAGGCAATCCCGCAAAGATGCCCAGCTGGCGGATGAAGACAAAGTCGGAACGTTGGTCATGATCGCCGCGGATATCACCACCCAGACAAAGGTCGAATTCCCCAGAATGGCCGGGCTGTATTGGTGCAATCCTGATCCGGTCAACCCCGCCTATTTCGCCCGCGCGTCGATGTCCGTTCCATTCTTCTTCTATCCCTTCACGGTCAATGAGTGCTCCCCAAATCGGGCACTCTGGAGTAAGCTGGCCGGTTATGAAGGCACGCTTCCGCAACGCGTCATGTTTATGGACGGCGGTATCATGTCCAATTTCCCGATCAACGTGTTTCACCAACCCTATCGCGTTCCAACCGCCCCGACCTTCGGCGCAAAAATCGGCCTTGAGGGGACTGAGCCGGCCGAAATCACGAAGCCTTCTCAACTGCTCAGTGCCGTCTTCGATGCCGCCCGCCACACGCTGGATGACGATTTCATCAAAGCCAACCCTGACTATAAGCATTTGGTCAAGATGATCGATACCGGCAGCCATCACTGGCTGAATTTTACGATGAGCCACGAAGACAAAGTCGATCTATTTGCTCGTGGCGCGAAAGCCGCCGCGGAATTCTTGTGTGGGTTCGACTGGTCCAAGTATAAGACGATCAGAAAGGGTCTGGCGGAGGCTTTTCAAGCGAGTCTCGGCAATGGATCGGCAGCGGCAGAAACGATCAAATGAACGTCAACGTCTATCACAATGGCGACGATGTCTTCATCGCGTGGAGCCGGAAAGTTTCATCCCGCGCTGTCGCGGGTTCGCCCTATTGCGACGACGATAGGTGATACTGTCGGTGCCTCGATGATTTATGACACGTCGAATTCCAAAGAGAGGAAAATAATGGGACATCCGTTTGACCTTGGCTATGCTCAGGAGCCGTTCAAAAGTTTATGCGAGAACTATCCGGATGCCACAGTCTATCCCCCCAACGATTTTCGTGTGGAATGGGGTCCGATCTTTCATCGGGGCAGATTGGATGGATCAGCCCGTGTCTTGCTGATTGGGCAGGATCCTGCGCAGAACGAAACGATTGTTCGACGGATCCTGGTCGGCGAAGCTGGGCAGCGAATCCAAGGGTTTCTAGCGAAGCTGGGAATTGATCGCAGCTATGTCATGGTCAACACGTTCTTGTATAGCGTGTATGGGAGCGTGAGCGCGAAAAACAAGAAGACGCCGGCGTTGATTGAATATCGGCATCGCTGGCTGAAGGCGCTCCTTGTCGGACAAAAGATTGAAGCAGTGGTTGCGCTCGGAACATTGGCGGACGGAGCCTGGCAAGCATGGGCTGCCACGCCGGATGCGCAGGCTGTACCGGTCGCCTATGTACCCATTACCCATCCGACACAGCCGGAAAGTTCGTCGAAAGGAGATAAGGACAAGCTGCGTGCAGCGACTAAGACGATGCTCAAGAAATGGAGCGATGCCCTTCAAACACTTCACTCGGCCATCGAGCATCCCGACCGCTCAAACCCATTGAAGCTTTATGGTGATTCGTGGCAGCCCGGAGACAAAGTCACGATTCCAGAGATCGATTTTCCGCCCGGACTCCCTTCATGGATGCGAGAACAAGACAACTGGGCCAGACGTGTGGGTGCGAACGTGAACGCCAAACGACGCAACATCACACTGACCGTATCGAAAGGAATAGTGCCGGAGATATGAGTCATTCAAAAGAAAAGGGAATCCACCCGTCTGACGGTCCTGGACGAATGGCTCGTGCTGACCCGATCGATCCGTTGACGGGCTCGAAGCTCGCGCTAAGTGGTCGATTGGCGCTGATGGACGACGCCTTTCGTGTGATTCCTCAGGGAACAATCTATATCGATAAAGGCAACATTCTTGCCGTGGCTGAATCACAGGCGCCTCGTCCGGCTGGATTTGAGGCCGTGCCAGTCATAGATGTCGGTGGGACGATCTTTCCGGGGTTTATCGAGCTGCACAATCATCTCGCGTACAACGCGCTTCAACTCTGGCAAGTGCCCAAACAATACAGCAACCGCAATCAATGGTCTGGGATCCCTGAGTACCGAAAACTGATCAGCGGACCGATGCAGATTCTGGGAAAAAGTCCGGAGTTAGTGCCGGCATTGGTTCGGTATGTGGAATGCAAAAGTTTGCTCGGCGGCGTGACGACAAGCCAGGGGATTCAATTATTCAGTAACGCCGGGATCAGACGCTACTACCGTGGCATTGTGCGGAACGTGGAGCAGACGGACGAAGATGCTTTACCAGAAGCCGCGACCCGGGTGGCTGACATCGATGCCAAAGATGCGAATCGATTCTTGAAACGCCTCGAGAAAGCGACTTGTTTCCTCTTGCACCTCAGTGAAGGGGTCGATGAGCGTGCGCGTAAGCATTTCCTTGCGCTGCAACTATCGGACGAGCAATGGGCGATCGGAAAACAGCTGGCGGGAATCCATTGTGCCGGATTGCTGGCGGAAGATTTCACAATTTACGGACAGAAGCAGGGGGCGATGGTCTGGTCGCCCTTGAGCAACCTGCTCTTATATGGTCAGACCGCGAATGTCAAAGCGGCGAAGCAAGCAGGAGTACGGATAGGAATTGGTTCAGACTGGTCGCCATCGGGCAGCAAGAATCTTCTGGGAGAACTGAAGGCGGCTTGGTTGATCAGTCAAACAAATAGGAACGTGTTCACTGCACGAGACATCGTCTCGATGGCGACTCGGCAAGCCGCGTCGATCTTGCAATGGGATCAGGCTCTTGGATCGCTCGAAGCCGGCAAACGCGCCGATCTTGTCGTGATTGCCGGTGAGTCGGGCGATCCTTACGAGAGCCTGCTCAAGGCGAAGGAAACGTCGATTCGACTGGTGATGATCAACGGCGTGGCGCGCTATGGATTACCCAGCCTCATGCAACGGTTGGGAGCCGTTGGTGAAACCATTCGCGTCGGGAGACGTGAACGAACGCTCTTCCTGGGGCAGGAGACCGCTGATCCTGTCGTATCGGCTCTGACGTTGAAAGCTGCGACCGAGATGCTTCAAGAGGCATTACAACAGCTGCCGGCATTAGCTGCCGAATTGGAAGCTCCTCCATCTCGTCCCCGGCCCAGGTTGTCTGCCATCGTTCATAGAATGCCGATTGCTCAGGAGTGGACACTTGCTCTTGATGAACTTGATGACTCTGGCGTTGATCTCCGCCCCCGATTGCCTCTACGGGGTGAGAGGGAACTTACAGGGGCCATCCGAGGGTTGGAGCGTGCGGCCGTGCCCCTCTCGCAAGTCGTCGAGCCGCTTACGTTGGATCCACTGACGGTTGCTGATGATCCTGCGTTCCTGAAGAGCATTGGAGCCCAGCTGAATGTTCCCAGCAATGTAAAGGCCGGTTTGATGGCCCTATATGGCTAGGACCTGTCATGCGGATCCGAATCAAGCAGGTGGTCCACATGTTGTTCTGTGCATGCAGTCTTTCACCTGACTCTTGAGAGAACCATTGTGACCGGAGCGCTCAGCGATGCCGCTTGAGCTACCTTGCGCTTCAGAGATCTGCATTTGGGTATTCCGAAGATTCACCAAAGAATTTGCCCCGCGTACGCCGCAAATATGATGGCGCCATCTACAACCAGTATCGGTGGCGCTTTCGCCGTCAGATCCAACCAAAGAACAAGTGGTGGAAGGGACTCGTCGATGCGGATACCTGGCAGAAAGGCTACTTAAAACCTGGAAGCGCCGCCCTTCGTGAAATCGACTTCTGGGTCGGGGCTTAATTCCATTCAAGCGTCTAAAAGGAGTAGTTTTAATGCCACAGGCATCACGGTAAAGGAAGTTTTCTTGCTCTACGGAGTTGCTCCTATGCCAAGGATGATCTGACCGTTGGTCAGGTCGGGAGGTGATGATCATGTCGGCTTCTCTTGACCATATTCACTCCGACACTCCGATGGGCGCCAGTCTGATTGCCGACGGTGCCACCTTTCGCGCCTGGGCGCCGAACGCTCGAGCGGTGTATGTCATCGGCGAGTTCAATAATCGTGCTCGTACCGAGTCCACTCAGCGTCTCTTTGTTTGAGAGATGTATCAGAACGGATCCCTTCATGGATCTAAACAGATACATGCCGAGTTGCTATGCATACCCAGAAGTCATCATCTCGCTGATAACTAACGAATCGTCTGTCGATCCATTTGGGCAGCATTCTTGCGTTGCATAAAATGCAAGAAATGGATTCAAGAATCACGCAACGGCTTGCAGTTTGTCGGTGGCGCTTAAGAACAGATGGATCTCCTACGGCCCATTGACGTCTGTGGATCGCCACTGTTGTGCTTGGGCTGAAGTCACTGTTTTGCCCGACGATCCCTGTGTGAAGTAGCCAAGGAGATTTCAATTCCCAATGAACAGAGGAGACAAGTCTCATGCCAATCACTACCGAATTTACGACATTTACTCGCGACGTACTGGGGCGTTACGTATGCAACACCTTCGACGAAGCGCTCGTTACTATCGATCCCAATGCCCGTGCCGCGGCCGGTCTGCCCACACGTGGAGACCTTCGGCCATTCGACTTCATCATCATCGGCGGTGGTACGTTCGGCGCAGCCCTTGCCGAACACCTCTGGTTTCGCAGCCAAGGTCGTAGCGAGCGCATCCTCGTGCTGGACGGCGGACCCTTCCTATTGTCGGAGCATGTGCAGAATCTGCCAGTGCTCGGTCTCAATGCGGGCGGCCCACGCAAGGATCATCTACCGCAGAATGAGGTCTGGGGGCTTGCCTGGAATTCAAGCGACCCTGTCGGCTTTCCCGGCCTGGCCTACTGCGTCGGCGGACGTTCTGTCTTTTGGGGCGGCTGGTCTCCGCGGCTGCTGGATTCCGAGACCACCACGTGGCCTGCGGCCGTATTGAACGACTTGAATCCCAACACGCTACCCGACGGTCGCAAAGGATACTTTTCTCAAGCGAGCGATCAGATTGGGGTCACTGCAACGAACGACTTTATTTTCGGCGACCTTCAGAATGCGCTGCGCGCACAACTGCGCGCCGGCTTAGGAACCGTCACCGACGCGATAAGTTTAAGTGCGCTCCCCGATCATCCCTCCGTGCGTTTCGGCGTCACGCCGCTCACTGCGCCCGCACTGCTGCAACTGCTCGGCCTCCCCCCCACTGCCACACCACCGCCCGTGAACGATTTGCGCGACGAAGCGAAACTCGAAGCGCCGCTGGCCGTGCAAGGACGGCCAGGACACGCCGGATTTTTCCCCTTTAACAAATTCAGCACCGTCCCACTGCTCATGAAAGCGGCGCGCGAGGCGGCCAATCAATCTGGGTTTGATGATGTGAAAAAGCGGTTGATGATCGTGGCGCGCTGTCATGTGCTCCGCCTGAACACCGTCCCCGACGTCGGCGGCCAGCGTGTGAGCGAGATTATTACGGAGCGCGGGCCGCTATCTGTGTCGCCGGACACCAAAGTGATCATCGCGCTCGGCACGGTTGAAAGCGCGCGGCTAGCGCTACTCTCCTTTGGCAGCGATGGAAAGATCGGCAGAAATCTGATAGCGCACTTGCGCTCGAACGTGGACATCCGCGTGCCGCGCACGGCGCTGACGGCGACGGCGAAATCGCTCGAAGCCTCGTCGCTATTCGTCAAAGGTCAACACCTGTTCAAGAAGCCGGACGGATCCTCGGACGGCTTCGGACACTTTCATTTTCAAATTACCGCTTCGGGACTGGGCGTCAGCGGGACGGACTCCGAGGCTGAGCTGTTCAAGAAAATTCCCGATATCGACACGTTCGACGCGCACAAGAACGCGACAGACTCGCACGTTGTAATCACCATTCGCGGTATCGGCGAGATGGAACCGAAGAACGATAATGACTTCGGCAACTCGGTCACGCTTGATCTCAATCCGCAAGAGAATGATGAATTTCAGGCGCGCCGGGCGTTTGTGAATCTTCAGCCGAGCCCTCGTGACACGGAGTTGTGGAACGTGATGGACCAGGCTGCAGACGATCTCGCGAAGGTCTTCGCCAACGGGGAAAAGATCGACGTGATCAAGAACGGGCAGGTGATTACGACAAACGTCGACCCTAACCAACTTTCGACGATTCTGCCATATAAATTCTCAGACGCGAGCGGCCGAGGCCGTCGTGACGGCCTCGGCACGACCCATCACGAAGCAGGCACGTTGCGGATGGGCGACGATCCCAACAAATCGGTAACCGACGCTAACTGCCGATTTCACCATGTCACCAACGCGTATGTCGCTGGGCCGGCGCTCTTTCCCACAATCGGCTCGCCGAACCCGATGCTCACCGGCATCGCGCTCGCGCGTCGGCTCGGAGATCACTTGATGCCGGAGCCGCCGCTGGCGACGCCGGAACCTGGCTTTACCTATCTGTTCGACGGAAGTGACGCGCAGTTTGCGAACTGGCAGATGGCCGGCGGTGGCAGCTTCTCACGGATTGGCCGGACCATGATCACCCAACAGGACGGGAGAGGCATTGGCTTGCTGTTCTACACACCACAGCGTTTTGAGAACTTCATTCTACGTCTCGATTTCTTGCTTCCGCACCCGCGCGGCAACAACAACGATAACTCAGGTGTCTTCGTTCGCTTCCGCGACCCGCGTCTGCCTGATCCAGCGCCCGATCCGGTAGACCCACCCAATAACACCGCTTTTGTCGCGGTACATACAGGGTTTGAAATCCAGATCGACGAAGAAGCGCGCGGTGACACGCGTTTTGGTGAGCCCGATGGTTCATTCTTCGCCCGAACCGGAGCCATTTATAAAATAAAATCACAAGGTACCGGTGCAGGACAACAGAATTACAAGAACACTCAGAACCTCGCAGGGGAGCGTTGGCACAACTACGAAATCGAGGTCAATAATCAGGACTACATTGTTCGCCTCAACAACCAGGAAGCGACTCGATTCCGGCGCAGCGCGACCGATACGGGCCGGGGTAATCCGCCTAGTGTCGACCCCAACTCAGGCTTTATCGGTCTGCAGACGCATACTGGTAACGTAGCCTTTGCGAATGTTCGAATCAAAACGACGTAACGGTGTAGCGAACATGTCGTTGCCTCAGAAACTAGTGGCTGTGCTTTACACCATGAGCTGAAAAGGGGCACGGAGAGTCCTTGTACCTTGAAGAGGGCGAGAGCGATGACAAATCCAAATGCAACGATTCAGTTCCTTAACGATTGGCAGCAGGCGAAAAACGGTTCAATCGAGCGCAATGGGCGCCTCAAGATTGAATATGACTTGCAACGGCTGCCGCATTGTTTCACGAAACGACATGGTGCTGAATTCGGTGAGATCACGGCGTATGTCCGTTTCCATCCACGTGGCGAGGTTGTCAGCGGCAGTGTGGTTGCACCGGTTCACGATCGCGAGAATCCGCCTTGGATGATCATCGGGCATAAGCCGACACCATTTGAAGCGGCGGTGCCAGACGACGCCACCCAAGCGGAGGTCTGGTTTCATAACTTTTCTGAAGTTAGCGGGCGCTGTGATGCCTGGGACAGCCGGTTTGGTGAAAATTACTGGTTCGAGGTTGGCGGTATACCGGCGCGCATCCCAACAGAGCCAGTCCGTTACCGAAGCGGCGCCCTCACAAGCCCAGAAATGGTGAATGTGCTGGAACACAGCGCTACTAAGATCAATGTTTTCCCAAAGCCTACAGGAGGTGGTCCGCGTCAAGGAACAGACTTACAGACAATGCTGAAGGTAACCTCATGGGTCAGGGAAACCATGTTCGGTGCCAACGCATGGATTGACGTTCACATCTTCGACAGCCAGGACATAGTGATACATCGCGAGACGCTGACGCTGCCTTATACCGGCATTGGCTCACCATTTCCCTACTAGTTTTTGAGTAAGGTGTATTAAGGTTCGACCGCGACACCGGGGTCGGTACGGCCCCGACCTGATGCGCGAAAGACTCAGTACCGCCTCTATTATGAAATACATTACCGAGTCTTCACTGACGGCATTCTGCATCAGCTTCAACTTCCAGAGGACGGAGTAATATCGTGACAAGATGGCGCTTGTCTCTTGATAATTTCGGATTGAGAGCTGTAAGGTCTGGTTGTTTTGCGTCTACATTGAACTAACTTCCCGAAAATAATCGCTAAAAGGCTGGTACGTTCTATGTCATCGATGCTGCTTCCGCTCAGCGATCTCGGAGCAATCGAACACAATGGAACTGTCACGTTCGGACTCTGGCTACCGTGGGTCTCGGCAGCCGACGGAAATACGGTCACCGTTAAGATCATTCACGAGCATGATCAATTTCAGCAATGGATTGCGCCCAGAGAATTCCCCATGACGCACAGCGTTCGACCTCCCTACGGTGATTTTTGGTCCGTCACCGTACCGATTGCGACGTCGCCCCCTCCGACAAATGGTTCGGCATGGGGGACGAATGGCCGATATCTCTATCGCTATCGAATTGATAATCCACAGGTGGGTAGCTTGGATTGGATTATCGATCCCTGCGCTCGTGAGTTCGGCCTGGGGAAATTATCGGCGTTCACACTCGGTTATCAGCCTTATAGTTGGAGTGCCTCGGAAAGTACGTGGCGAGTGCCCGAATTAGCCGATATGGTCCTGTACGAGATCAACATCGCCGAATTCGGTGGAAGTCTCGAGCTGGCCGACAATCTTCTAGCTTATCTGGCCGATCTGGGAGTGAACGCCATCCAGGTGATGCCCTTGTCCAACGTGGCGATCTCAGTCGACTGGGGTTATCTGCCGATCGGGTACTTCGGGGTGGATGAGCGATTCGGGAAACGCTCCGATTTTCAGCAGTTCGTCGACATAGCGCATCAACATGGCATCGCCGTCATTGTCGACATGGTATACGGACACACCGGAGTCGATTTTCCCTATTACGACGCCTACACCCGACTCCGATACCAGCAGAATCCCTTTATGGGACCCTTTGCTAAGGACTATTTCAGCAACTTCGGCAAGAGCACCGACTTCACCCGGCAATTCACGCGGGACTATTTCTTCAGCGTCAATCACCATTGGCTGGAGGTCTATCACGTTGACGGCATCCGCTACGACTGCGTGCCGAACTATTGGGATGGCCCGATGGGTGTCGGCTACGCGAACTTGGTGTTCGACACGTATCAGCTCGCCAAGGACAAGATTGCACTCCAACAGCCCTATTGGGACCGTTTTTCTTCCGGAGCCGGCACACCAATCAAATTGATTCAATGCGCTGAGCAGCTCGAAGGACCGGAGGAGATCCTCCGCTCGACCTATTCCAACTGTACCTGGCAAAACCGCACGTTCGACGCAGCCAAGGCCGTGGCCCGTGGCGATCGTGGGAGACTGGTGGACTACGGACTCTCGCTCGGTCTTTTTGGTTATACGGAAGAAGAAAGTACCAACGGAAATATCATTCCAAAAACGGCGCTCCAGTACATTGAAAATCACGATCACGAGCGATTTCCGTGTAACTTTGGTCTCATTAATCCGGATGAGGCGGGGAATCCACTGTTCCTGGAGGGCGACCGTAACCGATGGTACGAGCTGCAGCCCTATCTCATCGCCACCCTAATGAGCAAGGGCATCCCGATGCTCTGGCAGGGAGAAGAGTTCGGAGAAAACTACTTCCTGCCGGACTATGGGGCCGGACGTGTCGGACTGCTAAGACCGTTGCGCTGGGACTATTTTTACGATGCGGCAGGCCGCTCACTGGTCACGCTCGTCCGCAGGCTCCTCCAAATCCGGCGCCAACGGTTGCAGCTCCGTCGTGGCTCGTATTTCTTCTTCAACCATTGGGACAGGTACATTTCACAAGGCATCTTGCTCTTTGCGCGATATCTCAATGCGCAATACACACTCGTGGCGGTGAACACCAGCGATACAGAGCGGCTGGTACCATTTTGGTTTCCGATTGGGGGTGATTACGTGGAAGAGCTCCACGGTGGCAGTCTCAATCTGCTTGACATCGTGCCGCTTCAGGAAACGACACTCTCGATACCCTCGAACTACGGCCGGATCTGGACGGCTCAATAACGGCGGAAGGAAAGTTCTCTCCGAAAAGCCCCGAACGCTCCATGTCCGAACAGAAATGTCTGGTTCAACAGCGACGTCTACGAGAACTGGGTAAATCCGAACGTGGTCGGCAACGGCGGGCAAGTGATCGCTGATCCATACCCCATGCACGAATTCGCTTTTTCAGCTTCGTTAGTACTTCCAGCCAACAGCATACTCGTCTTGACGCGGTAACTTTCTCAATGTTTCTCGCTCTTCGGTTCGCAAAACGTTGTGTGCCTCAGGAGCCTTCTTATGGGAACTCCCCGAAGGAAGATTTTCTAGCACCTCTGCGTAACGGTGAAACTTAGGGGTCACATGACAACACATCGTTGACAGCCGAACGGACAAGACATCGCTGA